>CBDFHB010000001.1:0-663546 GCA_965247365.1 Candidatus Marinacidobacterales bacterium | reverse complement strand
GACATGGCGTCCCCGCGAGCGTTGAAGCCCGCGTGTCGGCGTCCGTGGCCGCGCTGCTTGTCTGTCTTACGCGCACGGCGAGGGCCGCCGGCGGCTTTCATCGGACCATTTGCCTTGGTGCCGCCGTGCGCCCGGCAGGAGCCAGCCTGCGCGTCGATGTTCTGTGACCATCTCTTGATGCTGCTCTCCACCGGTGGCGTCCGAATCGCGTCTGCGTCGTAGTAGTAGCGCGCCGATTTGGTCAGAAGAAACACGTACTCATGGGCCCGCGTGGGCCTATCCCTGACGCTCTCGGGCATCGGATTGGGCTTGGACCAGATGATGTCGCTGCGAAGCCACCAGCCATCGGCTTGCAAGGCGAACGCCACGCGCCACGGCAGGCCGATTAGGTCTTTGGGCTTTAGCCCAGTACTCCCTGGGCGCGGCGCGGTCAATGCGCCGATATTGGTATCCTGCTTGCCCCCCACCGAATGGCTGCCGTCACCGTTCAGCCCCTTACCGGAACCTGCATAAGCATCTCCGAGGTTAAGCCACAGCGTCCCATCCTTCCGTAGCACACGCCGCACCTCGCTGAACACCTCGACCATGCGCTCGATGTACTCGTCTAGCGTTGGTTCGAGGCCGTAGGCTCCGTCGACTCCGTAGTCCCGGAGGCCCCAATAGGGCGGGCTCGTGACAACGCACTGCACCGACTCGTTTGGGATCTCCCGCAACTTCTCTAGCGCGTCGCCAACTAGAATCTTCGAGCTCATCTCAGAGCACGCTCCGCAAGAGCGAGGAATGCTTTCGCCGCCACGAATAGAGCCAGCCCACGCAATCAGCCCCTCTCCCTCTCCGTGGCGCGCATCTCGTCCTTCACCATCGTCGCCCGACGGTGTAGATACTCGTTGCGTTCGTGAGAGGGGAACAATCGAATCTCAAACCCCATCTCTATGGCGTCCCGCGAGCACGGCTCACATGAAAGCGCGGGCGGACCGTCAGGATCTGCCCACAGCTCCACTGTGACGTCACGGTTACATTCGCCTTTGATCTTGTGACGACCAACACAGTATTGGGACGTACAGGGACATATTTCTTTCATGGGCTCACTCCAATCATTTCCGTTTCACGCATCTCTGCTCACGTCATGGGAGCAACGTGCTCGAACGCGGCGCCGCCATTGCGCCAGTTCAACGCTTGCTCCACGGTGGCGCATTCTTTGGCCACGGCTTCCAGATGCCAGACACCGATGCTGGGATTGCGCATCTTGAGATAGGGCCACTTCCCGGTCTGGCCACCGAGGTCGACGGATAGCAACTCGTACTCCCCGCGCCGATCCAGTACTTCGGCGCCGAGCTCCGTCGCGATGCGCTCGATACCCACCTTGCGGACGAATTCCCGCCGTACCTCGGCGTTATCGAGCTCGGCGAATTTCCGGGCGTCGAGATCGGTTACTGGGGTTTCTACCAGCCACTCGGGAACACCGACGCCATTCAGGGCATAGATGGACCAGCCATCGGGGTAGTGGATGGCCGGGCCATCGTTGCAATGAAGACGACCTTCCGCGTTCAGTTGAACAATGTCGTGCCGCTCGGACACCCAGCAGATGCGCTCGCACGGAAGTGCCCAGCCGGCGCTCTTCGCCAGCTCGAACAGGCCGATAAGGGGTTCCGTCTGTTCGACCAGGCCGCAGACTTCTCGGAAGTACGCATAGAAAGAAACCCAGCCCGCGTCGTGCTGCCCGTAAGTTGAGCCCCAGACCGAGGCCCCGACCGAGTCCCCGACCGAGCCCCAGACCGAGGCCCCGACCGAGCCCCAGACCGAGACCCTGACCGAGGCCCAGACCGAGCCCCAGACCGAGGCCACAACCGAGGCCCAGACCGAGTTCCCGACCGAGGCCCAGACCGAGGCCATGGCCGAGTTCCCGACCGAGGCCCCGACCGAGCCCAAGACCGAACCCGCAACTGGGTTCACGGCCTTGCTTCTGGCAAGCGCGTTTCCCAGCGGCGAGCCGCAGAAAATGATCCTTGGCTCAGTCAAGCCCGCGCTCGCGTACATCGCACGAACCGCCAGCCTCGCTCGCTCCCGGTCCATTGGCTCGGTACACAGGCCGATTTTCGTCCACCGCTCCGCGTATTCCGCAAGCCGGGCCGTCTGCGCTTCCGTGAGGCGCTCGATACGAGCCGTCAATCCATCACCTCGCGGATCTCCTCGGTGAACGGGTCCACTTCGCGCACGATGCCCACCTCGTAGACGCCGGGGGCAATCGTCTGGGCGTGGTGCTCTTCGTGACGAAGCTCGGCAGCCTCGCTCACGTTCACCCATACGACCCCGTTGTCGTCTTCGCGCAGCTCGACGCCCGGGACCTCGAGCACGTGGGCGTGTCCCGTTGCCTCGCCTTCCGCCACTACCCATCCCCGCGCTTTCGGCTTGAGCTTTTTGGTGTGGCTCGGCAGGGACTCCCGCCGCTTCAGAAGTACATCGCCTTGCTGGTACATTCGTTCCATTTCTGTCCCTCACTTTCTTTGAAAAAAACACCTGCCCTAATAGGAACCTCTACCGGAATTCCTCCGCCGTTCGCCCGAGACTCTCCAAGTAGCTCTCGACCGTCCTCGCCGACTGCTCGAACCGGATGGACACGCCGGCGAACATCCCGAGCACGAACACAAAGAGCCCGGCCAGGATGACGGTCGACAGCTCGATGCGGACGGTCTTCACGGCGACACCTCCTCCGCATCGATTACGTCTTCCGCTTCCGCTTCCTCTTGCTCTTGGGGCGCACCGGCCGTGAGCATGGGCGGTCCCTGAGCGAAAGGCAGCTCGCCCGCCTGGAAGCGCTCGAAAACCGTAGCGCCGTTTTCAGTGACGATGTGCGCGAAAAACTCTTCGTCGAACTCGACCACCCCACGCGCGACACCCTCGAGCTTGCCTTTGACGAGCAACAGCAGCGCCCGCCACGTCGACCGTGTCTCTTGCTCGACCTCGCGCTGTACCCGAGCGTAGCCGTGTCGGTCCAATTTCGACGGTAGCTTGACGAAAAAACGAACTGTTCGGGGCGGCTTGTCGATGGAGAAGACGACCTGCACCTGGTCGTCGCCTTCGAGGATGCCGAAACGACTCGCGCCGTACTTCTGCCGGACGAGCTGTTCGAGATGGACCTTCGTGCGTGACACGGGGACGTCGGTCTTCAGGGCGAATTGGCCTTGTCGGCTGCTCACTTCATGACCTCGTTTTTTTCTTTAGCTCACCCGTTCTCACCGTCATCTCCGAGCTCATCCGACTCGCCCGGCTCTGATTCCGTTTCGGTGCTCGGCTCAGCATCAGACGACTTGGAGTCCTCCTCGATTCGGTCGAGGACTTCGTCGATTTCCATCTGACGGTCCTCCTCCGTGAGTGGGCGGGTTTCGACGATTTCTCCGGTGTCGAGTCTCACGATCTCCACGCACGAGTTGTCCGAGGCGAATCGGGCCTCCACGAGTACGCTCTGGACGGCCTCGCCCTTGCGAACCTCGAAAGCCAGCTTTTTCAGCCGCCCCCGTATCTCTACCAGGCCCTCTTTCATCTCTTTGAGCTTCCCCCGCGCCTCGTCCTTCACCTCGTCGATCTCAAGCTCGACGCGGGCGGCGAGGAGAGCGCTGGCGGCCATCTCCTGGCCATGCTCGACGACTTGCTCCCTATCGAGCTTCACCGGTAGTTGTTTTTCGTATTGCCTACTCATAGGTCCTCCTTCCGTATTCGGCTAGTAAAAGTGCTTCGGCCATGCCGTCGTCATCCTTCCGCGAGCGCTCGGTACGCTTCAGGCTCGCGTTAGGAAACAACCGCTTGGCGGCGACGATCGACTTTTGCTTCGTGTCCGCGCCCGTGGTTCCCGCGTGCATGACTTTCTGCCACGTTCTAGGGCGAACGCCTTGGTGCGCGATACGTAGAGCCGTCAGCATCCAGAGCCAGCCTTCCGAGATGCCACGGTTGTATTGCGCCAGCGAGCCCGCTTTCACGTTAGGCGGGAGCGGACCCGACTGTTCCACCGTGGCGAACAGCGCGGCGAGCGGGCCTTGCTCGAAAAGCCACTCACGGAGCGCGGGCAGGTCGTACTGGTTCTTACCTTTCGCTGACGGAACCAGCGGGACGGGCCACGCGCCGCAATCCAATCCCTGGCTGCCGATGCCGGTGGAGACGGTTCGAATCGACGCGAGCGCGCCCTTCAAGCCGGGGTCAATCCCGATGAAAATCAAAACGGGATCTCCTCCTGCTCTCGTTCGGGTTTGGGTTCGCTTTCGTTCTTGCGTTTTTGCTTATGCTGCTTACGGGCCTTGCGCCGTTCCGCCAGCAGCTTCTGTCGCCGCTCCTCGGGTGTGAGCGCCAGGTACTCCCGGCGCCGCTGCCCGGCCAGACACTCGCAGACGACCATCCGATCGTCGGTAAGATACATGCCCGAACCCTTACACCTTCGGCACCTCCAGTCGCTCACGTCGGCTCTCTCTCCCGAATCAGGCGTTTCCATCCGCACGCATCGGGGCAATAGAACCACCCCCGCCCTTTGACGCCGTCTCTCTCGTGGTCTATGCGGCACGCCGTAATTCGTTCGCGGTCTTCGGCTTCTCGCTTTGACCGCTCCTTAGGCGTTTCGTAGACCGTGTCGACGACGGACCGACGCCCCCGAGTCGCTGCCGCTGCCGCTCGGAACCGTTCGTCGTCGAAACGGCCGTCTGCTGTGCGGAGCCAATTCCCGAATGTGCGACGCCAGTCTTTCTTCGTCCTCGCCCAAGTCGGATTCGCGAGGGCGTGTTGCTTCATCCGCCGAAGCTCTTGGGGCACGTCGACCCGTGAGTAGTCCGCTTCTAACTGCGAGAGAAGCTGCGGGTCGATTCGTATTTGCGCAGTCTTGAGGCTCGGGTGCTTCTTCACCCACTTCGGCTTGGGATCCCAGTACACGTGCGGTTTCGGTCGACGTCTCGGCCCTGAACGTTTCTCGGGGTGAGCTGGCGGGCGAGCGAAACGCTCGTCCGCATGCTTCTTAGTAGCTAGATCTGTATTACCAGCACAGTGTTTCTTAGAGAGATCTTTCTTGTTTTCTTTGTTCTCTTTGTTAGTTATGGGGAGTAATTGGGGAGTAATAGGGGAATCGTAATGGGGGCCAGACGTGGAATCTGATAGGGGAGGGTTTCCGGTGACGCTCTGATAAGCGTCGTAGTTCAGGACACTTAATAATGTATAGCCATTGGGACCGGCCTTGGTCGTTTGGATGAGGAGCATGCGGGCACGTTCGAGACCACGCAAAAACCCGCGAATCGTCTTCCGATCCCACTGCCAGAGCTCGGCAAGCCTCGCTTGGGAGGTCAGGATCTGTCCTCTTTCGATGACAAGCACCGCGCTCGAACGTTTCAGTTGCACCGTGTGACGCTTGTACGCCGCGGACAGAAGCAGGTCGACCCATGCCTGGCCGGGAGTAAACCGCTCCCTGTACCAGAGCGGATTCTGCTGGATGCGGCGGTGGAGACAGATCCATCCTTCCGGTAAAAACACGCGCGTTTCCTCCTTTCGGCCGGGGTGCGACACCACGATGGCGCTCACGGGCCCATCGCCTCCCGAATCGACTCCAAGGCGTCGCGCCCGAGAGCGCTAAGCCGGTACTCGTTGACCTTTCGGAAGTTGGCCTCCGCGTGAAACGTCGTCCGTCGCGCACCCGTCGGCTCGAACCACGGCGAGGCCTGGAACAGCGACCCGGGCCAGTTGAGAGCCCATGAGAGATGGATCCCCCGCTCCTCCAAGTACTCGCGCACGTGCGAGACGGTACAGACCCCGTACCGCCCGAGAACCCTCAGCGCGGCCCAACGCGCGATCTTGATCTCTTCGCGGCATTTTTCGGCGGCCAGCGCCTTAAGACGTTTCTTTTCCGCTTCCGCGTCTTCGGCTTTCGCCTTCCACGACGCGACCCGGCACACGTCGGAGCAATACTTCTGTTTACGCTTTGGGCGACCTAGACGGCGTATAAGCCTTCCGCAATAGCCACAGGGCGCAGATGCCGTCTCGCCTGTCAAAGACCCCTGAGAAGCCAAAGGTACGCGTACTACAGGCTGTTCTGTCGAGGTCTCGCCCGAGAAATCGAGCCTTCGCTGTATCGTCATCGCCACCACCACATCCAGACGACGATAAGCAGCGTTGCCCAGCCCACCACGTTCAGCGTCAAAACAAAGACGCCGAAGCTGTCGAGGGTCCGGCGATCGTCGCGTGTCCTCACTGGCTCTCACTCACCCCATCAAAGAGATCGGTGGCACCCATTCGCCTTTTCAGTCGGGAACGTAGCCGTCGCCGTAGCCGTCGCCGTAGCCGTCGCCGTCGCCGTAGCCGTAGCCGTAGCCGTAGCCGTCGCCGTAGCCGTAGCCGTCGCCTTTAGCCGTGCTGATATCGGAGAGCCTGAGCTTGCCGAAGATCAAAGACTCCAGCGGCTCGATCTTGGCTTCCAACTGCCGTGCGAGATACGGTGCGTTTTGCTCCACCCACATCAAATCGTCCTGCTTGACCGCAACCAACGGCATACCGACCGTGTAGCGGGAGAGGCGCTCCGCGCAGGCTCCATGGAACCGCGCCTGCTCTAGCATCTCTTGGGTGATCGTGGGCTCTTCTAGCTCCACGGTGCCGACTCCCAACACTTCACCGCTTCGTCACTGACCCGCAGGACCGCCGTCACGCCGTGCAGGCGCATACTCTCCACGCTCGGCCCTACCCGACTTCCGGGCATTGGCCCCATCGATGCGAGACCCATGAAACCTTTCGTGTCTTCGGACCAGTAAAGGACATTCCGTGCTTTCGTCAGCGTGACGATCTCCCCTGCTGATTCGGAGGAGTCGAAATATCCAAAGAACACGCCGCGATGCTCGGTGGTGACAAGAATCGGAGTATCTTTTTCTGCTATTGACATTCGTTTTTCTCCTTTCTTTATTTACTCGTTGGGTTCAATGGGTGCCGGAAAGGAGAGAATCCCGTCGCTCATCGTGGCGTCAATCCTTCCCGTGCTGACCGTCGGCAATCCGTAAAACTTGATGAATGCCGCCGCGGCGACAACATAAGCCTTGCTCTTGGAAACACAGACGGGATACGTGCGCGGCCCCGGCTCCGTCCGGCGTATGCCGACTGTGTGGGACTCTCGATCAAAGAGAAGCTCCACGTGTACCGAGTCGTCACCATTGGTCAACGCTTCGTAAGCTGCTCGGTTCATGGTGATCGTTCTTCCCATCACAAGCGAGCAGGCTGGATACATTCCGCCCTTGTAGCCCCTGAAGCCCCTGTGGCGCTTCCCTTCGAACACCTCGAAAGCCATTTACCCCCTCCTCTGTTTTCCTTTTGCGTTTCGTTTCATGCGGACACCTCGGCTTCGTTAGGCGACGGGATGACGACGCCGTGCTCGACCCCGAGCCGGATACACGAATCGACGTAAGCGGCGAACTGGGCAGTGCCGCAATCGGGTGTGCGCTTCCGTCTCGGCGAGTCCGTGATAGGGCAGTCGTCGACGATGCGCAGGAACTTCATCGCCAAGACCTCGTGCATCTCTTCTTTCTCGTAGCCGAATTCCTCGGCGAGCAACGCAACAACGACGCCCCAGTAGTACCGATTGGCTTGATTGGAGCGCTGCGTCCGTACGCGCCGGACGACGACTTCGACAGGCTTGCTCTTGAACCTCGCCAAGTGGCGTTGAAACGTCAGTGGCGAGTCGAGCCGCAAGCTCCCGGCTTCCGTCACGGTGGCGGTGAAGATCGGTGTCATCGCGATCGCGTCTCCTTGTCCATGAAACGCCACTGCCAGATACGCCGCGCCGCACGGAAGACCTCCACGAGCGCGCGGCACCGAGACGGCGGAATCGGCCGCGCCTCGAGCTTGTCTTTGAGTGTCTTGGGCAGCCGGAGAATCAGCCCCCAGGCGTTTTCATCGAGCAGGCCGCGCTCGATCGCCATGTGGCGGTAGGTGGCCACCTGGATGTCGTGCTCGGGATACAAGGCTTTTGAGCTCTTCCAATCCGTGACTGCGGCAACGCGGCGCTTCTTCGGCACGAGCACGTAGATATCGAGCTCACAGCAGATCGCATCCGTCGAGCCCGCCGCGTCAAGCTCCTCGCTATACAGACGCTCCTCGGCGTGTGTCGCCTTGAGCTGAACTTCCCGGCGCCAGTCTTCAAACGCGGCGACAGCCCAGCGCGCCGGCTCCGATGTCTCGGGCTCGTCGCCGCGAGGCAGACCGAGCTCGCCAAGAAGACGCCACTCGATATACCCATGCGCTTCGTTCCCGACGCTGATAGCGTCTTGCGAGACGCGCTTGTGGGCTTTCGTCGTTGGGAGAGCAAGGTCGAGGCGGCTGCGAAACTCATCCGCGCCCACCGCCTCGCCACTCAGGCTTTCGTAGACGGTGTTCGCCGTCTCGACGCACAGTTCGCGTTCCATCTTCGCCGCCCAAGGAATCAACGCGGGCTTGCTCAGCACGCCGAGCACGTTGGTCACCGACGGCATCTCGCGTCCGGTGGTCGAGTGCTTGTAGTGCCGGCCTTTACCCGGCACCTCAAGCCGCCTGAGCTCAGCCATCCGACTCTTCCTCCGCCGCCCGCGCAGCCTCAAGGAGAAGATCAACAACCTCCCGCTTTTTTCGGGCTGGGTTGTCGTTCCAGGTGGCGAGATTGATTTCGCCGAAGGGGGATACCTCGGAGCCTCGATTTTTGAGGAGGTCGCACAGCACATCGAGGGATGACAAACCTCTTCTTTTTCCTTCGGCGTAGACCGCTCCAATAATGCAGAACGAGGCGGCGTCGGGGTCGCGGAACGAGGTTCTAGTGCCATCGGCCAAGCGAGCTAACGCGCCTTGCGTCCAACCTTTGTCCACGAGGTCGGCGGCCCTCCTCAGAACGTCGTGAGTTTTCATCTCAGCCATCCGCCCCCGGCTCCTCTTTGCCGGAGTCCTTTTCGGGCTCCGTGGCGAGGTCCATTACGGGTTCCCATTGCTCGATCACGCCGCGCACCCGCCCGAAATCTCCCGATGGAATCTCCTTGGTCTCCTCGAAACCGAGGGACCTGAGCACGTCTCGCATGATTTGATCTCGGGTGGAACCCGTCTTTTCGGCGCGCGCCAGCGCGTACTCCCACAGTCGTTTGCCCTGGTCTCCCGTGATGGTGCTCGGCCCTGCTGGTTGCGCGGTGCGGCCAGACGCTCCACCGTTTCGCGTGTTGGGATGGCCGCCTCTACCGGTGCCGATGTCCATATCCTCCACGTCTTGGGTGAAGCTGTCGCTCGCAGCGGTTGCCGTCAGAGTGGCGTCCACGAAGGCCCGCTTCTTCGCCATCTTGAGCACGGTGTTGTAGGTGTCAGCGATGTCGGGGTTCTCCTTGCGCCCCACTTCCTGGCCGACAATGCGGTGGTCGCCAGCGGCGAAATTCTCACCGCAGCCTCCGATCTTGGCGAAGCAATACCAGCCCTTGTCGCCGGTCTTGCTCCGCTTGATAAAGTCACCGCTGCATTTGGGACACAGCCGCTCGGCCTTCCGCCAGCGGTACTTCGATTCCATCGTCGAGCAAAGCCCGACGCCTTCGCCGACGTGGACGCCCGAGTTCTCGAGCTCGCAACAGACGGTGTACTCGCGATGGTCGCCCGGAAGGTCGATGCGCTTGACGTGAAAGCGCGGCACGAGCCGGAACATGAAGCACAGCTTTTGCGCGCCCGGCTGGAGAAGCGTCGGCTTCGGCTTGCTCTTGCCCGTGTTCGTGCCGGGGATGACGCCGTAGTGCTCGTCCTCGGTGAGCGCGCTCTTCATGAGCTGCTGAACCTTTTCCATTTGGGCAACGACTTCTTCGACGCTGCGCTCTTCGCTTTGTCGCGCTAGAGCGGTTGGAGCGGCGAGCTTGGGATCGTCGTTTATGTCTACGACTTCCATATCTCTAGCTTCGGGGGTACTCATCGGTCAGCTCTCCTTTCATTTTCGGTAGTGGTGGTGAGCTCTTCGAGCGTCAGAGGCTCGGCGCAGCCGCAATGCTCGTCACATGACGCGCACGTGATGCAGAGCACCGGAGCCGAACAGCTATCCGTCGAGTGAGGGTCGGGAGACATCATTTGCTGGCAGCCTCTCTCCATCTCCCTTTCGACTTCGGCGATAACTCGCCTGCTGACAGTCGGCGCTTGACCGGTAGCCTCCGATTTGACCGTCGGGTCAATCCGGCCGATGAAGAGATCGAGAATGTCGAGCCGCAGATCCACGGCGTGTTGGGTCTTGCTGCAGTGGGCCTTGCCTCTCGCCAATGCGAAGTGGCCCTTTTCGTGCTCGTAACTCCAATCACAGCCGGAGGCGCGACAGAGGGCCTTGTACCGTGGCTGTCCGTCGCCCTCGTCCAGAAGGTTCTTGACGGTGGGTTCGTTCGTGCTTAGAGCTCCGCTCATGCCGCCCTCCAGTAGCCATAGACGCAGCGGGTACCGTCGCGCGTCGGGTCGTAGGTGTCGTGAATCACGCCGTCGATGACGGCGCACACATGCTTCGACACCGCTACCACGAGGCGTCCCGATGGCAGCTCGTCGCCGCGCAGATGCACTCGGCAGCCCGAACCGATGAACATGGTCGGCGTCCAGAGCCAGCCGAGGCCCGCCATGAGGCGGCGGGTCGTCGGCCTGCGGATGCCGGTGCGGGCAGACCCTTTCTTGGTCCGTCGCTTCGTAATGCGTTCGGCGGCGCCGTACTGGTTCACAAGACCGTAGGATTCGCGGTAGGACATCCCGGTAGCTATGGCTATCGCCCGAGTGACACAGTCGCCGGTTACGCCGCGGAATCCTGCCTCGTCGCGTCCGCCATTGTCGTAGATCCACGCTGGACGAAAACCCTTGACGGTGGGTTCGTTCGTGCTTAGAATGGGCATCGGTTACTCCTTTCTTTCATTGGTTCGTTAGTGGGGAGACAGAGAGCCGGGTGCTTGCCCGGCTCTCTCCTTTTCTGAGCCCTTCGACTCGACATCTCCCGAGCCCTTGGTCGGAGGGCGTTGTCCCCCTCGCGCCGCTCGGCACTTCGCGCAACCGCACTTTTTGAAGATCACGAGGCGACTTCCCTGACGGTCGGATTGGTGGCGGAGCCCGGATTCGAACCGGGGACCTCCGGGTGTATGAGCCCCGGCGAGCTAGCCGCTGCTCCACTCCGCTTTTGAAGATCGGCGAGCCGGCCTCCTTCAAGCGCACTTGCCCGCTCGTGTGCCGCTCGGTGCGTCTTGGAGACGCACTTATCGAAAACTGTTTTGGGTGAAAAAGTACCGTTTAGAAAAGTGTGTCCAGAATGTGCATGTTCTGAAGGGCCGAAAACCCAAGGAAAATGCAAATTCCGGAGTGTGTCAAAACAAGCACCTACAACAATCTGATTCCAAAGAAGTAATACGCGCGATTCAAAAAAATGCCAAAGTTCGTGACCTTGGCAGGAATCTGGCCGCTCTTGAGCATGCTTTCAGGGACCTTAACCTCGATACCCTTCTGTAGCAGGTTATGCTCTGTGAGTTGTCTCCAGAAGTCAGCGCTCTCCAGATATTTCTGGTAAACGCTGAGAGGTGTCGTGTCCTTGTCGGTCATGACCACCACGTAGTCCTCGCCGGAGCTTTGGGCCGAAGCCGCGAGCTCTTTGGGAGAGTCGATCTGGGTGGCAGGTGTTATTTTCTTCTCCTGCTCCTCGGAACGCCCCCCGTCAAATGCAGCGAGGTTCACCGCGATGGACATGGCGAATGCGAAGGTCAAAACCTTCATCCATGTCTTACTGTTCATCGTGTTCACCCTCCTTGTTTGGAAACGATGTGAGCCCGCCGGAACGGAGAGCCCACCGTTTGGTTGAGGAAGCCTGTGTAAACTCTTCTAATCGTCGGTACATCTCGATCTCAATCGAAGCCAATCGCGCGGATGCGCGGCGTAAAAGCCTCGACCTTGTTGCCGGAACTGGCCTCGGCCGCTACGACCCTGTTCGAAGTCGCTGGAGCCGCCCTGAGGGCGCTCGCTTCGCGTGGCTTGTTGACGCGAACGAAACCCCTGTCTGCAAGGTCTTTGAGAAACTCCGCCATTTTTCGGGGGGACACGCCAGCCAAGTGCGTGAGAACGCCGAGGTCCCTCTTGCCGTCGATGCAGGCGAGAATCTTCCAGTGCGTTGCCGAGAGCTCATAGGGCTCCTGACCGGCTGGCTCGTTGCGCAGTTCTGGCACCGCATCGTAGAAGGTGTCCCGCTCCGTCTTGTCAGGCGCGAGAGACAAAACCCCGAGGGTCATGAGGCCGAATACGGTGCGGCCGCAATCGAAGTGATCGAGGCCTATCGCCTCGGCGACGGCTCGAATACTCCGCTTGCCATCGACTCGGCTCAGCACTTTCCAGTCGGACTTCGTCAGTCGGATCGATTCACTCGCGGTCGTCGAAACTCTATGGGGCACGACGTCGAAGTTCGGAATCTTCGAGGAAATGAGATTCCACTCGTCCATGCGCCGCGTCGCTTCCATCAGCAAGCTCGTCCCCGAGGTTTTTATCGTCGACGTGGGTAGCGGCTCTCCAACAACGTAGCTGAACTGCCCCTCGTTCCAGACGGAGAGCTCGAAGAAGGCCTCTTCCCCCTCCAGCTCGCCGTAGGTCGCGTGCACAACGTTGCCGTCGTTGAGGTAGACACGGCCCTCGCGCTCGCCGTCTTTCAACACCAGACTACCGCTCTTGCCGTAGGCCATGGCGAGTTGGAAAGCTTCCGGGAAGTTCTTGTCTTGCAGCGAGCCACTCAGAACCGCATCCGACGAGCTCGAGCCCTTGTCGGACGAGGCCTTCGCTTCATAGCGCTTGCTCCGTCGGAGAATCATCTCGACTCGAGCCTGGATCTCCTCGGGGTCGACCGTCTTGACGACGTAATCGTCCGCGCCGCGGCGAATGCCCTTCACTTTGTCGGAAGTGGCCTCCAAACCAGTGAACATGATGACCGGAATGTCCTCGGTGTCGGGACTCTCTTTGAGCCGGTGGCACGTCTCGAAGCCGTCCATGACGGGCATCTCGAGATCGAGCAGGACGAGGGCCGGTCGCCGTTCCGCCACCTTGTCGAGCGCCTCTTTACCGTTGCCGGCGAGCTCGACCTCATACCCCCAGGATTCGAGGAAATAGCGCATCATTACCCGATTATCGAGCTCGTCGTCGACCATCAGGACCAGTTCTTTCGCCATGAATTCCTTCAGTTGGTGACTGCCGTGACCGATTCCAAGACGTCGGCCGTCGCTGACTTTGTTGCTTGCGTGCCTTCGGTGGGCACGGGCAAGGTGAGGGTAAACGTCGAGCCCTGACCGTGCTCGCTCTCCACTTTGATGGTGCCGCCATGGACTTCGATGATTTGCTTCACCAGCGACAGCCCGAGCCCGGTTCCGATGATGTCCTTACGATCGTCGCAACGAACTCGATAGAATTTCTCGAACAGTCGCGGCACGGCGTCCTTCGGAATGCCCAAGCCGTTGTCTTGCACCGAGACCGACAGGAGACCGCTGAGCTGCGAGACCGCAATACGCGTCCAGGCTCCCTTGGGACTGTATTTGATCGCGTTCGAGAGCAAGTTGATGAGCACCTGCTCGATGAGATTCCGGTCGCCGAAGATCTCCGGAATGGGACCACTCGGGGCGACGTATTGGATGGTGATGGTCTTTTCGTCCGCCAGCGGCCTCAAGTCCGCGACCGCGTTCTGAATCAGCTTGTCGAGATCGACAGGTCCCTTCGTGACGACCTGGCGTCCCGACTCGATACGGGTGATGTCGAGGAAGTCGTTGACCAGGTTCACGAGCCGGTTGGATTGGCGGTTGATGATCTCCAGGAACTCGGACGACTTGTCGTTCCCGATGCCGCCCTTCAGCAGAATCTGGGCGAAACCGCGAACCGTCGCGAGCGGAGTACGGATCTCGTGAGTCACCATCGACATGAGATCCGTCTTCATCTGGTCCATTTCTTTGAGCTGGGTAATGTCGGACAGGACCGCCACGATTCCCTGCACCAGGCCTTCTCGTGACCTGACGGGGCCGAGCTGTAATGTGTAGAAGCGCGTCGTCGGCATCGAGAGCTTGATGTCGGACGAGAAGGTCTCACCGCGCTCGACGATCTTCTTGAACCGCTCGTGCATCAGTTCGTGAGGTACGTCCTCGGAAACGACGGATGAACTCGACCGCGCTCTGCCCGACGGCGCTCTCGGCATAGAGACCCAGAATTTCCTTCGCCTTCGGATTGAGGATCTGGATGGTGCCAAGCACATCGGTAACGATGACGCCGTCGGCGATGCTGTCCATGATCGAACCCATGAGTGACTTTTCGCTGAGGACGGCGTCGCTCAAGACGTTGAGGGTCTGAATCCGCCGCTCCTGGTTCTTGTAGGTGAAAGACGCGAGCGGATTCGTGCTCTTCTCGGTGAGCCGTGCGTAGAGGGCGGCGTTATACCAGATAGCACCGAACTCGGACGAAACCGCCTGCAGCAGCTCGTGCTCCTCGGTGCGGAACTGCTCGGCACGGGTCCGGAACAGGCACAGGGCGCCTACCGTGTCTCCCTTGGAGATCAACGGAACGACGAGAGCGTGATAGAGGGATAGTTGAGCCTTGGGCACCAACACACTCAGAGGATGGCTCCCGAGGTTGTCGACCATGACCCCGTCGAGCCCGATGAGCAGACTGGTAAGGTCTCCCGTGACCTTGATCGTCAGCTTGTTGTGAGGATTCAGCCTCGTCAGCCCGTATTGAGCCGTCGGTATCATCACGCCCTTGTCTCGATCCATCTTGAGGAGAGCGGCAGCCGGTATTCCCAGGACGTCGCGCAGCGTGGGCTCGGCCGACGTGAAGCTTTCGATGATTATCTTCTCTCCGGATTTCTCCGCGAGCGCCGCCGCTTCCGAGAGATTGAGGACTTCTGCATCGAGTGCCTTATTCACGTGCTGCATCTTCAACATCAGGCCGAAGATGAACGAGAGAACCAGGGACACGACAATCGGGCTAATCTCGATCCAGAATCCGAACGAGCGGAACAGATAGGCGTGGGTACCCACCGTGCCCCCGATCAAGGGAACGAGGAGCGCGAGTGCCACGCGGGTATCGAAATAGAGGTACATCGCGGCGACCGCCATCGCGAGGGCCAAGGTCACCGCGGCCAGGAGCCACAGTGGCGCTCGACGGATGAACCGCTCCTTCAGAATCGCGTCGATGACGTTGGCCTGGATCTCGACTCCTGGCATCGGCGTCTTGTCGAGCGAGAAGGGTGTCATGTGGTCATCGAATAATCCATCCGCTTGTCCGCCGTAGAGAACCATCTTCCCGGCAAAGTAGTTCGGAGGAACACGACCCTCGATGACCTCGTGAGCCGGGACGTAGTCGAAACTCATGCGGTCACCCAGGTAGGCGATGTGCATCTCGTAGTCGATGACGACGGTGCCTTCCTGAGGCTGAACGGATATGGGTGCTTCGGTGACCGGGACCTCGATGTCACCGACGCCGAGCACGCCCGGTCGCACGATCCGGATCCCGTCGTTGGGCAGGTCGAGGTACTCGCGCAGCACCGCGAGATTCAGACCCCAAAAAGTGGCGTCGTGGGTCCGGTAGGCGAGGTGGAGCTTGCGCACGATCCCGTCGGAGCTCTGCTCGATATGGGCGTGGCCCAGACCCGCGGCCGCCCGTTTGATCTCCGGAAGGGGATCTGACCGAATCATTTGCGTCACCCCGTTCACGCTGATTTCTTCCATGATGACGGGAAAGATTACGTTGCCCGCCTCCGCGGTGGCGGCCGCGAGCTCCTCGTCGTTGACGGGATCGCGCCGATCGGGCTCGAAGAACCCGAAGTCAACGCCGACCGCCTTGGCGCCGTTTTGATGAACCTGTCGAAGCACTTCGGCGTGATACGCGCGCGGCCACGGCCAGGCTCCGAGCCGTTTCAACGAAGCGTGATCGACGGCTACGATCACGATCTCGGCCGGCGCCTCCTGTTGTTGACCGGTGCGAAAGTTCCAGTCGTAAAGCTGGTATTCGAGGCCCTCGAAGACCTGGAAAAAGTACAGCGTGCATGCAATGAGCGCGGCGATGGCGCCGGCCAAGAGACCCCGCACGGCTAACGCTTTGTTATCCTGCACTGCCCAACCTTTGACCCGCGGCAACTTCGTCCACGGGAACTTCGGCTCCCCTCCTCTCGGAGAGGAAGTTGCTGCCCTTGAACCTCTTCAGATACTTCTTGAGCTCGGCGGCGCGCTCGGCGATCACGTGGGTGCTCTCGAAGTCGTTCTGCGAGCCGCTTATCACAGCCATGGTGATCGTCATGATGGGAAAGTTTTCGAGTGTTCCGGAACGATTCTCGATCTGAATACCCTTGCGGAGTCGATCCCTTTCGCCGTAGAAATCGGGAATCGTCGTGTCGAAGCGATCGACGACGGTCCTGCAGATTTCGTTGTCTCGCTCGGGCTCCGTTACGAGGACGAAGTCGTCACCACCGATGTGGCCGACGAAATCTCCGTGGTCGCCGAGGCTGCGGACCGAGCCCATCAACAACTGAGCTGTATGGAAAATGACTTTGTCGCCTGCCTCGTAGCCGTACTTGTCGTTGTAGGCCTTGAAATTGTCGAGGTCGCAGTAGCACACGGAGAAGTTGTCGCCGCTCAGAAGCCTCTTTTTGACCTCGCGCTCGAGAGCCAGGTTGCCGGGCAGACGCGTCAGCGGGTTGGCTCCGGACTGCTCTTGGGTGCGACGAATGACCATTTCGATTCGAGCTTGGAGCTCGAGTGGATCCACGGTCTTGATAACGTAATCGTCTGCGCCCTTGCCCAGCCCGGTAATTTTGTTCTGAACCTGATCCTGGCTCGTGAGCATGATTACGGGAATAAAGGCGGTGGCGAAGTCGTTCTTGATCTTCTCGCAGGCTTCGAAACCGTTCATCTCTTCCATGTTCACGTCCATCAAGATCAGGTCCGGCGTGTCCAGGTTTGCCCGCTCGATGGCCTCCTTGCCACTGGATGCCGTCGACACCTCGTATCCCCAGGACTCCAGCAAGAACTGCGTCAGGCGCAGGATGTCCGGTTCATCGTCGACCGCCAGGATCTTCAGTGACAACGACATTTCCTCTCTCTAGCGAGCAATAGGAACCAGGACCGGGTAATGAATAGCAATATCCGTACCAGACAATTCCGCCCGACCGAGCAGACGGCCGTCGCGACCCGGCGTGAATGTCCGGGTTTAAGTCTTTGTGTCAGAGTCTGTTGGACTGTGGGTTCGACGCCTCATTGGGATCGCCCCATCGAGATGCGCTCTGGCTCACGAGGGGTTTTCCCTTCGCCGCGCCGGTAATCTCCTACAAGCGAAAACCCGTAACCCTACGGCGAACTGCCTGAAAAGGTGGCGTGCGGGAGAACCCCTATGTCGTGGACCTCCGTTCGTGGGAAAACGACCGCAGCACGAACCGCGGCGCGAGCGCGAATGCCTTTGATTTCATAGGGTTTCCGCCCGTCTCCCGATCCGCGCGGGTTGGCACAGCCGTTGCTATATCCACATCTCGAGTGCATCTGCAAGGCAATTCAGGAGAATAGTGATGAGTCTACAGAACGTAGTGGTGGAGATCGGTGAAGACTCCCAGCTAGCCTTACGGATCCTCGATTACCTCCGGCGTCACCCCCAGGCCAAGGACTCCGTCGAGGGTATTGCAAGGTTCTGGGTGAACGCCGATGCCATCGAAGTGCGTCGCGCGTTGGACAAGCTCGTGGATCTCAAGCTCGTCGTGAAGCGCGCGAACGCCTCCATAGATCTCTACAGCATGGAAATCGAGATGGCGTCCTAGTTACTGCTCACTCGCGACATCTTTCGATGCCGCGTCGCTCTCGAGCTGTCGTCTGCCCTTTCTTACCATGAGCACGATGGCGCCCGTGATCGCCACCGCGACGAGACTCACAGCGGCGATTAGGACCATTGCCGTCGTTTCCAGCACTGAACGCTTTTCGAAGCGCGCCTGAATCACGAGGGGCTCGCGAGCGAAGTGCTCGCCCATGGAACGTTGCCATCGCACGATGTTCCCTCGCTCGATTTCGTTCGGCGAGTTGTGGAACGCGACGGTGCTGGGAAAGTGAAAGCGAAAAGCGATGGGTGCATCGGGGTCGGTCGCAACGCGACCTGGCCACTGCGGTCCCCGGACGGTTGACTCGATCTCGAGTACATCAGGTCCGATGACCAGGCGGCAGTTGCGCCAGGAAAACGCCGGATGCTCGCAGAGCCGATTCCAGTCCGAAAACCGCGCTTGAACGTGAATGAACGAGCGGCCGTCGCGCTCGGTCTCACGAACCGAGTCGAGCTCGACCTGGGGCTCGTCGAAATGATCGCGAACGGTCTCGACGGAGACTCGGCTCAGAGGGAGAAGGGTACCAAGGGCTTCCCTGGAGCCGCTAACCCGGAATCGGCCCGAGCCGTCGATCTCCAGGAAGACTTCCTCTTCGTATTCGTAGGCCGTGCAAGCCGATAACGTCACGAGCAGGCCGAGAGCCAAGCGCATCGACCAATTCTATAGCGGCCCGCTCGCTGTAATACAATGCGCATCCCAATGCCTTCGAAAACGCTCCTTCTCGTCGACGGAAACAATCTCGTCTATCGCTCTTTCTTTGCCATTCCCCCCCTCGCGAATCGCGAAGGGATCCCCACCAATGCGGTCTACGGCTTCACGAACGTCCTTCGCAAGCTTCTGTCTGAAGAAACGCCAGCTCTCGCTGCCGTGACCTTCGATGCCGGGGGACGAACGTTCCGCCACGAGCGCTTCGAGGCCTATAAGGCGAATCGTCCACCCACGCCCGACGATCTGAAGCAGCAGTTTCCCTATACGAGAAAGCTCTGTGATGTGCTGGGTCTTCCTATCCTCGAGAGGCCGGGGATCGAGGCCGACGATCTGATCGCTACGCTGGCCGAACGGGCGGTCGAAGAGGGATTCCGTGTCCTGATCGTCTCCTCGGACAAGGATTTGCTTCAGCTCGTCCGAGAGGGCGTCACGATCGTCCATCCCGTGAAGTACACCAGACTCGATACCGAGGCGGTCAAAGAGAAGTTTGGCGTTCCGCCGGAGCGCGTCGCCGACGTCCTTGCTCTCATGGGGGATAGTGTCGACAACGTTCCCGGGGTGCCGGGCATCGGCGAGAAGGGAGCTAGAAAGCTCATCTCCGAATGGGGATCGCTGGAGAAGCTTCTGGCGCACGCCCCGGAGGTGAAGAACAAGAGACAGCGCGAGGGTCTGGAGCAGCATGCCGATCAAGCGAGGCTCTCGAAGGAACTTATTACCTTGGTGACCGATCTGGATTTGGAGGTCGACTGGGAGGCGTTGCACTATCGCGGTGCGAACCGGCAGGCGGCTTTTTCGCTATTCGAGGAGCTGGGTTTCACGACCTTATTAAAGGACTATCTTCCCGAGGAGCCCGTCGACTGGACGACTACCCTGACGGCGGTCGAATCGACTAGCGCTCTGGACGCGGTTCTGAAGAGCGCTCGCGGCCGAAGCCTCTCGCTATGGTTCGATATCAGCGAAACCAAGCACTTCGACCCATGGCGCGCGCGACTGAAAGGTCTAGGTCTCGCCCTGTCGCTCGGCGAAGGCTTCTACGTGACCTGCGGACGGGGTTTGAGCGAAGAGGAGTTGGTGTCTCGGCTCGAAGGCGTACTCCACGACACCAGCGTCTCCAAGATCGGGCATGATCTGAAGAAGGCAGTGGCGTTTTTCGGCGCCCGAGGTATCGACGCTCAGGCCATCGGTTTCGATACGAGGATCGCAGCCTACGTCCTGAATCCTTCGCGCCGGTCGCAGGAGCTGAGCGATCTCCTGCTCGAATTCTTGCAAAAGCCCCTCACGCCCGAAAGCGAGCGGGGCGAAGCCCAGGGAAGGCTTCCAGGGATGGACTCCGACGGAGGCGTGGAGGCTGCCGGGCGTCTCAACGCCGAACGAGCCGAGAGGGTCCTCAGGCTAGCGGACAAGATGGCGCGCCGAATCGCGGAGGAGGAGCTGGATTCCCTCTATCGCGATTTCGAGATCCCACTCATAAGCGTTCTCGCCAAGATGGAACTTGTCGGTATCGCCATCCATGGGGAGGAGTTCGCGGCCATGTCGGAAGAGCTCTCTCGAGAGCTGGGAGTCTTGACGGGACAGATCTACGAGCTTGCCGGCGTGGAGTTCAACATCAACTCGCCTCGACAGCTCGGTGAGATTCTTTTCGACAAGATGAACCTTCCTTCGTTCAAGAAGACCGCTAAACAACGCGTCGCCTCGACCCGTGTCGAGGTGCTGGAAGAGCTTGCTGCTTCCTTTCCTCTTCCACGGAAGATCCTCGACTATCGAAGTCTCGCCAAGCTGAAGGGAACCTACGTTGACGCACTGCCGGGCCTCGTCCACCCCAAAACCGGCCGCATCCATACGACGTTCAATCAAACCGTGGCCGCTACCGGGCGACTCTCGAGCAGCGATCCCAACTTGCAGAACATTCCCATTCGCACTGAGCTCGGGAGGCGGCTGAGACGCGCTTTCGTCGCGGCGCCAGGCCATCGGCTTGTCTCGGCCGACTACTCACAGATCGAGCTCCGCGTCCTCGCGCATCTCAGCAAGGACGAGGCCCTGATCGAGGCCTTTCGGGCAGAAGAGGACATACACGACCGCACCGCGCGCGAGGTCTTCGGGTCCGACCCTTCTTTGAGCGAGCACGAGAAACGTCGCCGTGCGAAGATAGTGAACTTCAGCATCATTTATGGCAAGACCGCTTTCACCCTCGGCAAGGAGTTCGGCGTACCGACTCGGGAAGCGCAGGTGTTCATAGACAGCTATTTCGATCGCTACCCACGGGTTCGGGAACTGCTGGATGAGATCATCCGCGTTGCGCGTCGTACCGGCAAGGTTCGGACACTCTTCGGGCGACAGCGCTACGTTCCCGAGATCGGATCCCGCAACCGGAACACGCGCTCGGCGGCCGAGCGCGTAGCCGTCAATACCCCCATTCAAGGCTCCGCAGCGGATTTGATCAAGAAGGCCATGATCGATCTCTCGCGACGACTGAAGGAAGCGAGCGTCTCCGCGCGTCTGCTGCTCCAGGTTCACGACGAGCTCGTGCTCGAGGTTCCCGAGGATGAAGTCGGGACGGTGGAGGCTCTCGTCCGGGAAACGATGGAGAACGTCTATCCGATGGAAGTGCCTCTCCGTGTCGACATCGCGACCGGGCAGTCCTGGGAGCACTAACAAAAAAACCTCTCGTCTCTGGGGAGAGGGGCTACGAAGGGGTCTTCTTTATTAGTTGCTCGGGAAGGTGGCCTGCGTGGGGAAGGAGTAGGTCGGGCTCGGCGTCTTCGAGGAGCCGACGCGGGCCGTACTCGCTCTCGACCGCAACCGTATAGGTCCCGACTTGTCGACCCATCTCGATGTCTTCGGGTCTATCCCCGACGTAAACGGTCAACGACGCCCTCGCTTGGAGCTTTTCGAGCGCGCGTACGAGCGGAGCCGGGTGGGGTTTCTTTTCGTGAGTGTCTTCGAAGCAGACCGTTGCTGAGAAGTGATCCTTGAGTCCGAAACGAGCGAGCTCTCCCTGAACGCGACCGCGATTGCCGCTGGTCACGATACCCAGAGTGAATCCCGCCTCTCGCAGGCGTCGGAGCATCGTGCCGACGAAGGGAAACAGCTCCGACGTTTGTTGATGATAGGTTCTCCGCCACATCTGATCGGCCTGCTCCCACATGTGCCTCGGCACGCCGAGTTTCTCGTAGGACTCGTACCAGTTGGGGCTGTAGGTCTCGAGAAAACGCTCTCGATCGACTTCCAATCCGAGCTCGCGGAGAACGCTCATGGAAGCGTTATAGCTTGCCCGGAAGGAGTCGATCAGGGTTCCATCCCAGTCGAAGAGAATCGTAGTAGCGTTTTTCATTCATCTTGCAGTCTAGTTCAAACGTGCGTTGTTTGTGACTGGCTTGCGCCCGTGCTAGAAGATCGAGCCAGGGACGATGCCGAAGATCTATTGGTCACGACTCACCGCGTCCGGCATGCGGCTCGAGCTCTACTCCTCGACCAAGGGTCTGGTGGCGATCCGGTCGAGGGAGGGCTCCGAGGCGAAGCTGGCGCTCTGGCTTGCGCGTCATTTCGAGGGCGGGCGGGAGCTCGAAGTCGCGGGCCGACGCCACGACGCGTTCGAACGACAGCTCACCGAATATCTCGAAGGCAGGCGGCGTGTCTTCGAACTGGAGCTCGATCTTCATGGAACCGAGTTCCAAAGAGAGGTCTGGGCCGCCGTTTCCGCCGTTCCTTTCGGACGGACCGCCTCCTATGGCGATATCGCGCAGGTGATTGGGCGGCCCCGGGCGAGCCGACCCGTGGGGGCCGCCAATGGCGCGAATCCGGTTCCCATCGTGATTCCCTGCCACCGTGTCATCGGCGTGGATGGGTCGCTGAGAGGCTATGGAGGCGGCCTTCCCACCAAGCGGCGCCTGCTGGCTCTCGAGGGCTTGATGCCTTCCCCTGCGGTTCAGATGCGCCTCTTCGGGTGAGTAGAATAGCCGAGGAGGATAGTTCATGAACCGAAGTCTAGGAGCTCTACGGATCATTGCGCTTGCCGCTTTCGCCGTCGTCGGCTGTGGGGGCGGAACTGCGCCACCGGCGGAAGACGCCCCATCGGCCGCCGAGCCACCGGAGGCAGCGACGACAGAAGAATCGGGCGACATCGCCGAGGAGAGTCCCGACGTCGCGATGGGCTACCCCAGGGTCGAGCTTTCGACCTCGTTGGGAACGCTTCGGCTCGAGCTCTATCCCGACAAGGCGCCGATTACGGTCGAGAACTTTCTCGGTTACGTGACGGAGGGCTTCTTCGATGGGACCATCTTTCATCGAGTCGTTCCCGGATTCGTGATCCAAGGTGGAGGATTCACTTCCGAGATGGTGGAGAAGGACACGCGTCCTCCCATCGAGAACGAAGCGAACAACGGGGTCCGCAACCTGCGCGGCACGATCTGCATGGCGAGGACTTCGGACCCCCACAGCGCGACGTCGCAATTCTTCATCAATACGAAGGACAATCCTCCCCTCGACCATCGAGACTCTTCTTTGCGGGGCTGGGGCTATGCCGTCTTCGGCCGCGTGACCGAAGGTATGGAGGTCGTCGAAGCGATCGAGCGCGTACCGAGGGGCCGCAAGAACGGGTACGATGACGTTCCCGTCGATCCGATCGTCGTCGAGAGCGCTCGGGTGCTCGACTAGAGAACTCGGCTCGGTGACATGAGTCGCGTCCTACTGATTCTTCCAACCTCTACCTATCGCACGCGCGACTTCATGGTGGCTGCGGGGCGACTCGGTGCCGAGGTCGTGGTCGCTTCGGAGGAGCCGAGCACGATGGAAACGTTGTCGCCTCACGGCCTATTGACCTTCGATCTCCTCGACCCGTACCTATCGGCGGAGCGTGCGGCCTCCTTCCACGAGACTCGGCCGTTCGACGCCATCGTGGCCGTCGACGAGGAGAGCGCTATCGTCGCGGCAGCGGTCGGAGAGCGCCTCGGGCTTGCCCACAACCCTCCGGCGGCGGCGGCGCGCGCGCGCTCAAAGCATCGCATGCGTCGCGCGCTCTCCGAGGCCGGCGTTCCTTCACCCGGCTACCAGGTCTTGGAAGCGAAAGACGATCCCCGTCGAGTAGCGAAAACGACGAGCTATCCCGCCGTCGTCAAGCCCGTGTTTCTTTCGGGGAGCCGGGGTGTCGTTCGAGTGGATGACGAACGAGAGTTTCTCGAACGAACGGCTTGGTTGCGAGATCTCCTGTCGACGCCGGAGCTCGTGAAACGCGGTGGAGAGGACGCGGGCCGAATCCTGGTCGAAGATTTCGTAACTGGCTTCGAGGTCGCGGTCGAGGGAATCTTGACGGCTTCAGCTCTGAGCCCCCTCGCAATTTTCGACAAGCCCGACCCCATGGACGGTCCCTACTTCGAGGAGACGATCTACGTAACGCCGTCGCGGCTGCCACTTCAGTCTCAGCAGGAGATCCTGGACGTGACGGGCCGAGCTGCCCGCGCCCTGGGGTTGACGCACGGTGCGGTCCATGCGGAGCTTCGGCTACCGATGGACGGCGCTCCCGTCGTGATCGAGGTTGCGGGTCGCTCCATCGGAGGGCTTTGCTCCCGGACGCTTCGCTTTGGTTTGGGCGTGTCGCTCGAAGAGCTGATCCTGCGGCATGCGCTCGGAGAGGACGTGGGAGCGATCGAGCGCGACTCGGCCGCGTCCGGAGTGATGATGATCCCGATTCCTCGAGGAGGGGGAGTTCTCGAGGAGATGCGCGGCCTCGAGAGGGCGCGCGCGATCGAAGGTATTGTCGAGGTCACGATGACCGCCCACGTCGGACAGCGCCTGGTGCCGCTCCCCGAAGGTTCGAGCTATCTGGGTTTCGTTTTCGCCCGCGCGGCTATACCGATCGAAGTCGAAAACGCGTTACGGCGTGCTCACGGAGAGATCGAGCTCTACTTCGACGGCGCATAGTAGGGGTTACGACCGGTCGCGTGATCGGTCGTATCCATGATGGCGCCGATTTCGGGAATCTGCTGACGGATCGTCTTTTCCACGCCCTGCTTCAGCGTCACGTCCGCCATCCCGCATCCTTGGCATCCACCGCCCATGCGAATGAAGACCTCGTTCTTCGTGACGTCGATGAGCTCGACCCAACCGCCATGTGCCGCAACAGCCGGATTGATCTCTTTGTTGAGGATTTCCTGAACTCGAGTTTTGAGCTCCGACGCGTCGGGCAGTGCGCTCAGGACCGATGCCGCGACGGGCGACTCGCCACTTCCAATCACATTGCGGAGCGTGGCTCCGACCTGTTTGGCGATGGGCCCCCAGTCCCCGCCCGTAGGAGCGGTGACGGTCACGACATTGTCCTGAATCAGTACGGAATCAACTCCCTCGATTGCGAAGAGCTTTTCCGGCAGAGCGGAGCCTGCCGCTCTGGCCTTGTCTCCGAAGAAGACCGATCCGTCTGGATAGACGGGGCGGTCGACGACGAAGCGGCACGTCGTATTGTCCTTGGGCTCAGCGGTGATTTGAATCTCTTCCATGTGATGCTCCTGTCTGTATCATTATAGCGAATCGGTTCGGTAGGGACCCAACTGGTCCTTTTTGGGTTCCGCTCAGCAGAACCACGGCTCCGTGAGACGGGGCGGCGGCCGACTGACGCGCGTTCTGGAGAGCGGTCTCGCCACCTGCGAGTCGACCGCTCCGGGCTGAAAGGCGAGCTCGGCGAGCTCGAGAAAAAGCTCCCGCTGCGAGCGCCCGGCGCTCACACCTGCCTCAATCGCGCTCGCGGCCCGCTGCTGCAGCCGGTCCATGCGCTCGTCGGAATGAACCCATCGATGCGTGAGGGCCCGTGGGTCCAAACCTCTGAGACGCGGCCGCAGAGAAGGATTCGAAAGAAGCAACGAGCCAGGCGGGATCAAGAGCCGCAGCGTCAGCTGCACGGCGTCCACGTGCTCGACGAGGTCCTCCCGTGCGATCCATCGGAGAAGATCGAGATAGTCCTCGTGTTGCGACCAGGGCGTGAACGGCACGAAGGTCGGCCGAAGCGCGATTCCCGCCTCGCGAACGAGCGCGAGGGCGTCGAAAACGTCTTGACGCGAGTGTCCCTTGTCGAGCTCCTCGAGAACTCGGTCACTGAGTGACTCGACGGCTGAAACGATGAAGAGGCAGCTGAGCTCCCCGAGCTCCTTCAAGTGGCGCCGGTGTTTCAGCAGGTGCTCCACCTTTGCCGTGAAATCGTAGGTCAACTCGGGATGTCTCTCGTGAACCTCTCGGAGGATATCGAGGCCGTGTCGCGGTCCGTTGAGGAAATCGGCATCGGCGAAGTGGAGATGTCTCGCACCCCGCTCGAACAGCTGTTCCACGTCCGCGAGCACGACGTCCTTCGGGACCACGAACAAGCGTCCCTCGTACACGGGCGGTATCGGACAGTGCCGGCAGAAGTGAAGGCATCCACGGGTCGTCTCCACGGTGCCGACGGGAATCCGCTGGTCGCCCTCGAGCTGCAGATGGGCGTAGCGGGATAAGTCCGGAAGAGTGTCGCGCTCGGGCACCGGGAAATCGAGGCGCACCCTCACGGTGTCCGTCGTCGAGCGCAGGCCGGACGCTCGCACCCGCTCGACCAACTCTTCCTCCAGCTCTCCCGCGAGAACGGAGTCGATACCAGAACGCTTCAAGTGCTCGGCGTTGAGGACCGCGTAGAGCCCATAGAAGCAGAGGTGGCACGTCGGGTTGAGGGCGCGTAGGCGATCCACGAGGGAAAGCGCGATCGCGAGCGCGGTCTGCATCGGGACCGAGACGCCGATGAAATCCGCTCTCGCTACGGCGCGCTCGTTGAGAGGATCGACCGCGAGGTCGATAGCCGTCGCCGGGTAGCCCGCCCGCTTCAAGAATGCCAGAGGCCACGCGAGAGCGTTCGGCTGACTCCCGAGCTCGTAGCACGACATGAGGAGGACTCTCGGATGCACCAGCATGATCTTCTATTTATGACTAATTTGATGGATAAAGTCCAGGCCACGAGCTCCAATGTTCCCAGGATGGGGAGCTTGGAATCGGTGTTACGACGTGTGCATAATGCGAAACATCTCGTGCGAGCGACAGTCATTTGAGGGTCAAGGGGTCAGGCGCATCACTCGCGCTCGCTATTTTCCTCGTGGGTCCCTCTCTCGTCTTTTCCCAAGACGACGAGGTGACCCTCCTTGCCGAGTCGCAGGAGCAGATGGAAGACGGGCACGTCCTGGCGGAGGGCTACGTCGATCTGCGCTCCGGTGACGTGCACCTGACAGCGGATCGGGCGGAGTTCTGGAGCGACGAAATGCGCGTCGTCGCCGAGGGCAACGTCGTCTACGAGCAAGGCGACGAGAAGATCATCGCCACCCGCCTGGATGCGGACCTGAGGACGAAGACGGGTCGGTTCCACAACGCCCATGGGGTTGCCGGGAGCGACCTCTACTTTTACGGAGACATCATCGAGAAGGTGTCCGAAGACACCTATGTTATCGAGCGCGGGGCGTTCACGTCCTGCGCCCAGCCCACCCCTCGTTGGCGCTTTACCGCTAGCAAGGCCAGGGTCAAGCGCGACCGCCACGTCAGGCTCCACAATACTTTTCTGAGGGTCAAGTGGCTGCCCGTTTTCTATACTCCCTTTCTCTACTACCCCATCGATGAGCAAGGGCGCTCGACGGGACTTCTGCTTCCTCAAATCGGCAACTCCTCGATCAAGGGTTTCATCTACAATCAAGGGTTCTTCTGGGCCATCAACCGCTCCATGGATGCCACCCTCACTTACGAGCGCTTCTCCCAGATCGGCAACGGCGGATCGGCCGAGTACCGCTATATCGCGAGCGGCGCCTCACGAGGTCAAGTCAATACGTTCTTCCTAAACGACAAGACCAACCAGTCACGCGACTACACCATCAACGCCAGAGCGAATCAGGAGCTTCCGGGTGGGTTTCGAGCGGTGGCGCGGGTCGACTTCTTCAGCAGCTTCGATTTTCAGCAAAGGTTCCAGGAGAACTACAACCGGGCCACACAACGCTCCAAGCGTGCGTCAGGGACGATCTCCAAATCCTGGAGTCAATACAACCTCAGGATTCTCTTCGACCGCAACGACACGTCGTTCGGGGACCGTGTCGCCGTTCGGGAGATTCTTCCCCGTGTCACCTTCAACTCACGTCCGACGGCGATCGGAAGCTCGCCTATCCTCTTTTCTTTCGACACGGAGGCGACGTCGATGTCGCGATCGGGAGGCAACCAGGTCTTCGACTACGAGCGTTTCGACGTACTTCCCACCGTCTCCTATCCGTTCACGGGACTGAGCTGGCTAACGTTCCGCACGAGCGCGACCGGCCGCTACACCTACTATACGAGCTCTCGCGTTCCGAGGGGTGGCGCTGTGATCGACGAAGATATCGATCGACGATACTTCGAAACGAGGTTCGACATGCGAGGTCCGACTTTCGCGAAGATCATCAACAAGCCAGGCGGTTACGCCTCGAGATACAAGCACGTCATCGAACCTCAAGTCGTCTGGAGCTATAGGACGCGCGTCGACGGATTCGAAGAGATCCCGAAGTTCGATGGCAAGGACTACATCCCGGGGACGAATCAAGTCTCCTTCTCCATCGTCAACCGCCTGCTTGCCAAGCGGCTCGTGAGCGGTAAAGAACAACAGACCCCAACCGAGATGCTCACCTGGGTCGTGTCGCAACGCTATTTCTTCGATGCCAACGCGTCGCTCTACGATCCTCAGTTCTCGACGCCCTACTACTCCGAGGACGGAATGCCCAGTAGCTATTCCCCGGTCACCTCGCGGGTCAGATTTCGCCCTTCGCGAAGTCTCAGCGCCTCGTGGAATCTGGACTACGACATCAACTTCCAGGCGATCCGCTCCGCGAGCACGGCGGGCACCTTCGCCGGCACCTGGGGCTCGGTCCGAGGCATTTGGACACGACGCAACATTCCCGATCGGGACGTCAAGCGCAGTAACTTCCGAATCGGATCTGTGGTGAACGTGACCTCGGGACTGCAGGCGAGCGTCGCGGCCAGCTACAATTGGACTGGCAGAGAATTGCAACATCTTCGCGCCGGCGTCGTCTATAACGTTCAGTGTTGCGGCTTCCTTTTCGACTACAACCGCTTCAACTTCGGTACGTTCCGCCAGGAAAACACGTTTCGTTTCGGCATCACCCTCGCGAACATCGGGAGCTTTGGCACGTCTCTCGGTGGCGGGGGAAGCGTCTACTGACGCCGGGCGCGAATGAAGATTCTGATCACGGGCGCCGCCGGGCTTTTGGGCAAGCTCGTCGTAGAGGCGGGGCGAGACCGTCACGAGATGATCGGACTCGGCCGCGAGGAGTTCGACGTCACCGACCGCGAGGCGGTAGGGGCGACGGTGTCCCGTCTGAAGCCCGACGCCGTGCTACACTGCGCCGCTTATACCGCGGTCGATCGCGCCGAAGCCGAGCCGGATAGAGCGATGGCGCTCAACGCGGATAGCGTCGAATGGGTCGCGGCCGCGGCAAAGGAGTGTGGGGCCGTCGTCGTCTACGTGAGCTCGGACTATGTTTTCGATGGCGAGGCCGAGGTTCCTTATCGTGAGGAAGATAATACCCAACCCATTTCGAGTTACGGACGCTCGAAGCTCGAAGGCGAACGGCGTCTCGCTCGGGTGTATCCGGACGGTCACATCATCGTCCGCACCACGTGGCTCTACGGCCCCGGCAAGGGATTCGTGGATTGGGCGAGAGACCGGCTCGTTCGAGAGGAGGAGCTTGCCTTGATCACGGATCAAAGGGGATCGCTGACCTATGCGGGGGAGGTGGCCCGAGGCATGTTGACGCTCGTCGAGCAGGGGCGCCGGGGGGTGTTTCACTTGGTCAATCCTGGGGACGCGAGCTGGTACGAGGTCGGACTTGCCCTGGCCGAGGAGCTCGCAATCGAGACGCCGAGACTGCGAGCCATCCGCTCCTCCGATCTCCTGCGTCCAGCAAAGCGACCCAGTTACTCGGTCATGTCCGTGGGTCGCTTCGAGCGGGTGACTGGAACCAGGGTCGCGTCCTGGCGTGAAGCGCTTCGCTGCTACTTGAGCGGTAGCTGAAAAGGGGGAACTTCTTGCGAGTCTTGATAACGGGTGTCACCGGTTTTGCCGGGAGTCACCTCGCGGAATACATTTTGGCCCACCATCCCAAGGTCGAAGTCTACGGCACCATGAGGTGGCGGAGCCGGACCGAGAACATCAGAGACGTCGAGTCGAGCATTCAGCTTTTGGAATGCGACCTTCGGGACCAAAGCTCGGTCAAGCAGCTCATCGAGCGCGTGCGCCCCGAGCGGGTTTTTCATCTCGCGGCGCAGAGTTTCGTGCCATCGTCCTGGAATGCTCCAGCCGAGTCTTTGACGACCAACATCCTCGGCCAATTGCACATCTTCGAAGCTGTCAAGGCCGCGAAACTGGATCCGTGGATCCAGATAGCTTGTTCCAGCGAGGAGTACGGGTTGGTATACGCGGACGAGCTTCCGATTCGTGAAACGAATCCGCTCAGGCCTCTTTCTCCCTATGCCGTGAGCAAAGTGGGTCAGGACTATCTAGGCTATCAATACTTCCAGAGCTTCGGCACCAAAGTCGTACGCACGCGGGGTTTCAATCACGACGGTCCGAGGCGAGGTGACGTTTTCGTCTCGTCGAACTTTGCCAAGCAACTCGTCTCGATCGAGAAGGGGATCAAACCTCCCGTGATGTATGTGGGAAATCTGGAAGCGCGGCGGGACTTCACTGATGTGCGTGACATTGTTCGAGGATACTGGCTGGCTCTAGACGGCGGTTGCGATGCGGGCGAGGTCTACAACATTTGCTCCGGAACGGACTATTCGATCCAGTCGGTTCTGGACCGCCTGATCGAGATGTCGGGTCAGAACGTGGAGGTTAAACAAGACCCCGCTCGGCTGCGTCCCTCCGACGTTCCCCTGCTCTTGGGGGATGCGAGCAAGTTCAGGGAGGCGACCGGCTGGAAGCCGGAGATCGCCTACGATCAGACACTGAAGGACATGCTGGACTATTGGAGAGCGGAGCTCTCCTGACGTGCGTTTCCTCGTAACCGGCGCTGCCGGCTTCGTCGGACACCACCTGACGCGGCAGCTAATCTCCGGAGGTCACCAAGTCGCGGGACTGGTCCATCCCGAGGAGCCAGCCGCCAAATCGCTCGCGCTAGGGGTGTCGGTGACTCCGGTCGATATCCTCGACGATGGCGCCGTCTATCAGGTCATTCGAGACGTGGCGCCCGAGGCGATCGTGCACTTGGCCGCTTTTTCGAATCCTGAAGGATCGCTGACGAATGCGACCGAGACCCTGATGACCAATATCATCGGGACGCAGAACCTCCTCGCCGCGGCGCTCGACTCGGGCGGCTCGCCCCGTGTCCTGCTCGTCGGCTCGAGCCAACAGTACGGACGTGTGGACTCCTCCGAGCAACCCATTCGAGAAGACCGGGCCCAGGAGCCGCTCACGCCCTACGCGGTCAGCAAGTCTTCGCAAGAGCTGCTCGGCAGGCTTTTCTTCCTCTCAAATAAACTTTCCGTCTACCTTACCCGGTCCTTCAATCACACCGGGCCCGGGCAGGCGGAGGGCTACGTGTGCTCGAGCTTTGCTCGTCAAGTCGTGGAAGCGGAAAAGTGCGTCCGGGAGCCCATCATCAGGGTCGGCAACTTGGAGGCGCGTCGAGACTTCACCGACGTGCGTGACGTTGCCAGAGCCTATCAGGCCATTCTCGAGTCGGGGCAGGCAGGCCGGCCCTACAACGTCTGCAGTGCAAAAGCGGTGTCGATTCGGGATATCCTCGAGACTCTCATCGAGCTCTCGGGAGCCCGGGTCGAGGTTCAAGTCGACCCGGACCGCTATCACGCCCGCGACGCGCCACTCTTGGTGGGCGATCACTCCCGCCTGCAAGAAGAGACCGGGTGGGTTCCGGAGACGCCGCTTCGCGAAACGCTGTCGGATCTACTCGACGATTGGCGTGAAAGGATCTGAAGAAGATAACCGCGACAAAACGAAGTAGCGCGTGGCTGGCGCCGTCCCTCCTCGGCCTCACGCTCGCTGCGGCGCTCGCTCTCCGCTGGCCTCTCGCGTCTCACGACGTCGAGCACTACATCGGCCCCGACGAGGCAGAGGTCGTCGAGAACGTCCTCGAGATGATCAAGACGGGGGACTGGGATCATCGACATCCCGGCTACCCGGGTTTTCACTTCTACCTTCAACTCGTTCCCGCGAAATTGCACCTGGCGCTCGAAGGCAGGAGCGTTCCCGAACTACCCCGTGACGGCTTCTACCTGGCGGCACGGCGTCTCACCCTCATTGCGGGCGTCCTCGCGTCAGCCGTCGTCTTCGCCATCGGGAGGATGTGGCTCTCCTCATGGGGCGCGCTAGCCGCATCCGCCCTCGTGGCATTTTCACCACTCGCTTCGCGTGAGTCGGCCGTCGTCAATCCCGATTTGATGTTGATGCTCTTCGTGACCCTTTCGGTCTACCTCAGTCTCGGGGCTCGACGAGATCCGACTTGGCCGAGGGTTCTCCTCGCCGGCGCTTTCGTCGGATTGTCGGGGGCGATCAAGTACACGGGGGGCTTCACGCTCCTGCCTTTCGTTCTCGCGCTGGTCGTGTTTCCCGTCGGCGCCCGCCGGACAACGAAGGTCACCGTGGGCTTCATGGTAGCCGCCGCCGCCTTCGCTCTTTCGAGCCCCTTCACTCTGCTGCGGCTCTCGGACTTCCTGCGGGGCCTGTCGATGCACGCGGGCTACTACAGCGCCGACGACATGAACGCCCCGCTCGAGCTGCTCCTAGTGGTTCTCACCCGAGGCCTCGGTCTCGTCGCTGGAATCGCTGCGTTGCTTTGGGCAGCGCGCGCGACGGTCGCAGGCGATCGCGTAACACTAATCGTGCTCGCCTACCCGGGTCTGTACCTTCTCGTGTTCTCCTTTTTCGATCGCGCCTATCCGCGGCACGCTCTCGTGCTCGTTCCCTTCTTTGCTCTGCTAGCCGCCTCGGCCGCGGAGGCCCTCTCCGGCCGTGCGAGCCGTTTCGCGCCGCCTTTCGCTGCGGCGGTGCCGGTCGCGCTCGCGCTCATGCTCGGGCCGCTCATCGGCTCCGTTGCTCTGTGGCAGCGGGCAGGGCGTCCCACTCCTGCTGCGAGGGCCGCGGAATGGTTGGAGCGAAACCTCCCACGGGGAAGCCGGGTCCTCGAGGATCAATTCACCCCGAGCCTCGCCTCCGAAAGCTACCGAGTGCATCGGCTTCGAGTCGAAGAAAAGAAGTTCGTCGGGAACTACGATTGGGTGCTCTACTCCGGATACCCTCCGGGGCTCTCGACCCGGGCGCTCCGTGAAGTCGCGCGATTCGAGACGGAGGACGCGCTCGGGGACACGATCATCGCCTATCAAGTACCGGAGCGGGCAAGCCTGATGGATGTGACGCTTCCGGAAGGGCGGGCGAGTGCGACGCTTGGCGCGGGAGAGCTGCCCTATTTCGGCGAGGGCTGGCATCCACCAGCTCCGGGGGCCTATGGGACTTCTCGCCTTTCGCGAGGCGTAGTTTCGGAGATCTTCTTCGTTCTGCCGCCGGACGGCTCACCTTCGAGCCTCGATGCGATTCTCACGCTGGGCGCGGCCCAGCCTGGCACTACACTCGACGTTCACGTCGCGATCAATGGCACCGACGTTTCTCCGCTCTCGCTCGACGGCGGCGAATACGCGGAGCATCGGTTCGTTCTGGAAGCGGGCGGTCTGAGAGCGGGATCGAATCGCTTGATCCTTCGCCCCTCGGAATTCGAGCGAGTCGATCGGCGCCATCCCGACACCGCGCTGCGGTTTTTCAGTCTCGAGCTTCGCCGCTAACGGACTTCAATCGTCCGAAAAGTCGAGGCCGTCCTCGCCGAACTCGAGCTCTGCGCCGCTCACGTCGCTTGCTTCCCAGTCGTCGAAGGAATCGTCGGCCGGGTCGGAGGGCAGCGCAGGGGTTTTGGGGGCGGTCGTCTCTTCGCTGGTCTCGCGCTTCGGATCGGCCTGCGCGGTCGGCTCCGATCCGAAGCGGCCGACGATGACCCGCGCCGCTCTGAGCAAGGAGCCCTTGAGCATGTAGCCCGGCTGGAGCTCCTTGAGCACGATCCCATCTTCGGACTGGTTCTCCACCGGCTCCATCCCGGCCGCTTCACTGTGGATGGGGTCGAAGGTCTGGCCTCTCACGAAGATCTTGTCCAGGCCCTCCTCCTTCAGAAGCTGGACGAGCCGCGAACGGACCAGCATGATCCCCTGTAGTACGGAGTCGGGGTCGAAGGCGTTCTCGATGGAGTCGATGGCGCGATCCAAATTGTCGAGGACCTCGACGAATCGAGCGATGAAGTCGCCCTTGGATTGCTCGAATCGTCGACGCTGCGTTTTTTCGATGCGGTGTCGGAGTTTCTCCGTTTCGGATTTCTTGGCCCGGTAGGCCTCCATGACCTGCTCGATCTGCTTGTCCTTGCGATCGAGCTGCGATCTGAGATTGCGGAGCTCGCGCAGCGCCTCTTCGGGAAAGTCCGCCTGGATCGGCCTCGGCGTCGCGACGGGTCGCGGCGCCTCGTCATCGACGATCTCGATGACTTCGTCGGCCTCTTCCGGGATCCTCCCGGGTGACTCCGTCTCGGCTTCATCCGGTGGAATCGGCGCGGGCCCTGACTGGGGGAGCTTGTCCCTCTGATCGTCCAAACTTAGGCTCCCGTCGAATCTCGAGTACCAGGTGTTTTGAGAACTTAGACTAGAAACCATAATAGTTTACAAAACTTTCGCCGGATGCGGTAGCGCAAGGCCGGTCTCGAAAGACCCCCTTGAAGCCGACGCGCCGGGGTAAGATGGGGGCGTTTTGAAGGTTGAATCGATCGAGCGCGGGGATCCCGAGGTAGCGGCGGCCATCCAAGCCGAGCTGAAGCGCCAGGCAGATGGTCTCGAGCTCATCGCTTCAGAGAATTTCACGAGTCTTTCGGTGCTCCAGGCGACGGGCTCGGTCTTCACCAACAAGTATGCGGAGGGCTATCCGGGTCGCCGGTACTACGGGGGATGCCAGTTCGTCGACGTCGTCGAGAGGCTGGCCATCGAGCGAGCCAAGAAGCTGTTTGCTGCGGAGCACGCGAACGTCCAGCCCCACAGCGGGACCCAGGCCAACATGGTCGTATATTTGACACTGCTGGAGCCGGGTGACGTCTTTTTGGGGATGGACCTGGCCCACGGCGGCCACCTAACCCACGGACACCCCCTCAATTTCTCAGGGCGCCTCTACAAGGTCGTTCCCTACGGAGTTTCACGGGACGACGAACGAATCGACTATGACGCGATGCAAAAGCTCGCTCAGGAGAATCGCCCCAAAATGATTGTCGTCGGGGCCAGCGCCTATCCGAGATTCATAGACTTCGCTCGCATTCGGGAGATAGCCGACGAGGTCGGGGCCAAGGTCATGACGGACATGGCCCACATCGCGGGATTGGTGGCGGGGGGCGCTCATCCCAGCCCGGTGCCGCACTCGGACTTCGTCACCTCGACGACGCACAAGACCCTTCGTGGTCCGAGGGGCGGGTTCGTCCTGTCGAACAAAGCCTTCGCCAAGGACATCAATCGAGTCACCTTCCCGGGGATCCAGGGAGGGCCGCTCGTTCACGTGATCGCAGCCAAGGCCATCTGTTTCCTGGAGGCCCTGTCTCCGGCATTTTCGGGCTACGCGCGACAGATTGTCGCCAATGCGAAGACCCTTGCTGACGTGTTGATAGACGAAGGATTTCGGCTCGTCTCTGGAGGCACCGACAACCATCAAGTCCTCGTCGATGTTGGCGCCAGCGAGATCACGGGCAAGGACGCCGAGGAGGCCTTGGAGACGGCCGGCATCACGGTCAACAAGAACGTGATTCCCTTCGACACACGTCCGCCCATGGTGGCTAGTGGGATACGCATTGGCACCCCGGCTTTGACGACTCGCGGGATGAAAGAGTCGGAGATGAAGATAGTCGGTCGCTGGATCGCCCGCGCGCTCAGGAGTCGAGCGGACGAGTCGGAGCTCCGTCGCATTGCCGACGAGGTCCGCGAGCTCACTACGGAGTTTCCACTCTATCCGGAACTTGCGGGAGGACGGAGCGCCGCGAAGTCGTCCTAGATGGACATGGCACCAAGCTCGCCTCCGACGTCCTCGGAGAGAGGACTCGCCTCACTAGACATTAACCGGGTGAGGGACCTTCTGGGTCCGCATAGTCTTCTTACGGCCGCACTGCCCGAGTTCGAGCTTCGCGAGCCTCAGCGGGACATGGCGGGTGCCGTCGCTCACGTCTTCAAAGAGGGCGGGGAGCTACTCGTCGAAGCTGGAACGGGGACCGGCAAGACCCTTGCCTATCTCATCCCGGCCGTCTTGTCGGGACAACGGGTCGTGGTCTCGACAGGTACGAAGAATCTGCAAGAGCAGCTCTTCTACAAGGACATTCCGCTCGTACGGAAAGCGCTCTCGATACCGTTCTCTGCCTGCCTCATGAAGGGCCGTGGGAACTACCTCTGCCTGTCCCGCCACGCTCAGTTCTCCATGCAGCCGTCGTTTCGATTCTTCGACGAGGCCACTCACTTCGACACGCTCAACCGTTGGGCGGAGACCACCAAAACGGGTGATCGCTCGGAGATTCCTGGAGCTCCCGAGCGGCTCGACTTTTGGCAAACCATCTCCGCGCGAAGCGACAATTGCGTTGGTAAGGATTGTCCCGACTTCGATCGTTGCTACGTGACCAAGCTGCGCCAGACGGCCGCGGAGAGCGAGATCATTGTGGTCAACCACCACCTGCTCTTCGCCGATCTCATCGTTCGTGAGGGTTCGTTCGGCGAAGTCATCCCCGACTACGATCACCTCATTCTCGACGAGGCACATCAACTCGAGGACGTCGCCACGAACTACTTCGGGCTCACTGTCAGTAGCGCTCGGATCGAAGAGATCGTTCGAGATGCGGAGAGTGCCTGGGATACGCGAGCAACCGGACGCCATCTCGAGGGGGCACGCGTCGAGCTTCGGCGTCTTCGCCATGCGGGCCAGCTTCTGTTCGAGGCGTTTCGTTCGAAAGAGGAGCGCTATCGGTTGAAACCGAACGCCCAAACACCCGAACAGGAACACGCCTATCAAGCCTTCACGAAACACCTCCAGGCCGTTCGCTCCGAGCTCGCGGCCATTCCGAATCCCGACGAGAGCACGCTGGCTCTCGCGAGACGCGCGGCCGCGATCGAGACGGAGCTCGAGACCATCCTCACAGTCGCCGATCCCGAATCGGTCTCCTGGTGCGAGCTTCGCGACAGGTCGCGTGCCCTTCGCGCGTCGCCGATTCGCGTCGCCCCGATGCTAGAGTCGATGCTCTTTTCACAGAAGCGCACCGTCGTCATGACTTCCGCGACGCTCACCGTGGAGAATTCCTTTGACTACGTCAGCTCGCGACTGGGAGTAGCCACCGAGAACTGCCAGGTACTTTCGTCGCCGTTCGATTTCCGCCAGCAGGCTCTGCTCTACGTTCCGAGGAGGATGCCCGCTCCGCGCGAACCAGCCTATCTGGACCGCGCCGTCGAGGAGATCCGTGCGCTTCTCGCCGCAAGCGGCGGTCGCGCCTTCGTGCTGTTCACGAGCTTCGCGAACCTGCATGCCGTGCGGCGAGCGATCGAGGGGGAGCTGCCCTATCCGCTCTTCGTGCAGGGCGAGGCTCCGCGAGGGGAGCTTTTGGAGCGCTTTCGAGCTACGGAAGGCGCGGTGCTGCTCGGGACCTCGAGCTTCTGGGAAGGCGTAGATGTCATGGGCGAAGGCCTCTCGTGCGTCATCGTCGACAAGCTACCTTTCGCGGTTCCGAACGATCCACTCGTATCGGCCCGCATCGATCGAGTCGAGATCTCTGGTGGAAGCGGGTTTCACGGCTATCAGGTCCCGATGGCGATTTTGGCTCTCAAGCAGGGCCTCGGGAGGCTCATCCGCTCGCGGAGTGACCGGGGCGTCGTCGCCGTTCTCGATAGTAGAATCGTCAATATGAGCTATGGTCGCCGCTTTCTCGCGAGCTTGCCACCCTATCCGCTCACCCACGACTGCGACGAGGTCGTCCGTTTCTTCGATGTCGAGCGGGATCCGGGAGAAACCTCGTGACTCGAGAACGCTACGAAGTTTCCGTACAGACCACGTTCGCCGCGTCTCATCAGCTCCGCGGATACAAAGCGGACCTCGAGCCGCTTCACGGCCACAATTTTCGCGTGGAAGCCTTCGTTCATGTGGAAGAGCTCGATGAGTTGGGGGTCGTCATCGATTTCATCGAGCTCGAGAAGAGCTTGGCCGAGCTCGTCGCGCCCTACGACCATCGTCATCTGAACGAGCTACCTCCGTTCGACCAAACGAACCCCACCACGGAGAACCTCGCTCGTTTCTTCTACGAGGAGCTCGAGAAGAAGCTCCCAAAGGGAACACGGCTGCGTCTTGTGAAGGTCTGGGAGGCCCCGACTTACAGCGCCGCATACGGCCAGCCCTGAAGACCGAGCCTTCCCGAGACCATTGAAACGCCGCGGTCGGAGCGCTTATAGTGGAACACTATCACTGAGTTTCTGACTCAATAGACCGTTAAATCTGACATACGAGAGGCATGGATATCCCTGCGCGTCTCGCCGAGGTACGTGACCGTATGCGCGGAGCTTGCATGCGGGCCGGCCGGTCCGCTGAGTCTGTGCGTTTGATCGCGGTAACGAAGACTCGTTCGGCCGATGAGATCACGCGCGCGGTCCAGGCAGGCATTGCCGACTTGGGCGAGAATCGCGTTCAGGAGGCTGAGGCCAAGCTGCCCCGAGTCGATGGCGCGGCGCGGTGGCACCTCATCGGGCACCTCCAGAAGAACAAGGCCAGGAAGGCCGTCGAGCTCTTCGACTACATCCATTCGGTCGATGGTGTCGAGCTCGGGCGACGCCTGGATCGGATGGCAGAGGAAGCGGGCAAGAGTCCCATCGGTTTCATACAGGTGGATCTTGCCGGAGAAGAAACAAAACACGGCCTTCCAGAGTCCGATCTTCTCCCGGCGCTCGACGCGCTGGGCCAGCTCGAAAATCTCAACGTCGAGGGCCTCATGGCCCTCCCGCCGTATTTCGAGCAAACGGAAGAGGTGCGGCCCTATTTCAGGCGGTTGCGAGAGCTTTCAGAGCGAGCGAGGCAGCGTGGGTTGCTTCGCGGTGCGGAGCTTTCCATGGGCATGAGCCATGATTTCGAGGTCGCCATCGAGGAAGGCGCCACCATGATTCGAGTGGGGACGGCCCTTTTCGGACCCCGTCCCTCCCTAGCCACGACTCCCATTGGAGAAACGACATGAAGTTAACCCCCCTAGACATTCAGCGACACGAGTTCCAAGGGCGAACGTTCCGAGGAATAGATGGCGACGAGGTGCGGTCGTTCTTGAACGCCGTTTCGGAAGAGATGGAACAGCTTCGTTCGGAGAACGAGAAACTATCAGAGGAAGTGCGTCGCTTGAAGGTCCTCCTGTCCGAGCACCAGCAGCGCGAAGAGATACTGAAGAATACTCTCGTGGCGGCTCAACGTACCTCAGAAGAGCTGAAAGAGAACGCGAAGAAACAATCGCAGCTGCTGCTGAAAGAGGCGGAGCTTGCCGCGGACCGCCTGGTCGAAGCAGCGCAATCCCGCGCGCACGACATCGAGAAGGATATCATCGAGCTGAAGATGCAAAAGCGACAAGTCTTGAACTCGGTTCTCGCCGCGATCGCGAATCTGCGGAACTTGATTCAGCTAATGAGCGAGAGCGATGCGGAACAGGAGAAGGTCTCGTTCTTGAAGCGGCGCGCGGATGCTGGCGGACGCCCCGCCCAGCCTTAATAAGCAATTTTCCTTGTAGCCCTCTCCCGCTTGCGGGAGAGGGTGCCCGAGCGGAGCGAGGGCGGGTGAGGGAAGTCCCTAGAACACGCTGCTTTGCTCGTCCACTGAGACGGTCCAACTATAGGGCTTCCCGGGGACCCACTCGGCGGAGAGCTCGTACTGGACCTGGATGCGGGTCTTCGTCGCTTGGCGCGTCACCTTGATCATGTCGCGCGAAATTGGCAGGCTCAGCTCCGCGGCCTGTCTCAGGACCTCGTCGAATACAGCAGACGCCTGTTTGTCCACAGAGAACTTGCACGTATCTATGACGGCGTCCTGAAACTGATACTGGGCGACCAAGAGGGGCCCGAACTGCTTCGCCTCGTATATGAGGAAGAGGGCGACGACGATCGTCACGATCAAACCCAAGCTGACGGCTCCGCGCTCACTCTTGAGATCTCTCATCGCGGTTCTCCTGTCCGGTACTCGATGGCTGGACATCTCAACGTACCAAATGAAAGAAACGATCCCAGCGCGTATTGGTGACGAAATAGGGGATGACAGACAAGATTTCTTTGACTCGGTCCAGGCCTTCTTTGAAATAAGCATCGCGCCCATCTGGCGCGTCGTAGGACCAGTAGATCATGAGAGCGCGGCCTTTGAGCAGCCTGCTATCGAGCGGCCCCCAGAATCGGCTGTCGTGGCTATTGTCACGATTGTCTCCCATGACGAAATAATGATCCTCTGGGACCGGAAGCTCAGGCATGTCATCTCGCCGGGAGGTGAACAAGCCGGGCTCCGAGGTGCCGGGAGGATCGAGAAAAAACACGTAGGGCTCGTCGAGGGGCTCGTCGTTGATATAGACGGTCTTGTTCTCGATCCGGATGCGCTCGCCTGGAAGCCCGATGACCCGTTTGATGAAATCTCGATCCGGTTCCTGAGGAAACTTGAAGACGACGACGTCGCCCCGCTTCACCTGACGGACCGGGACCATCGCCGACTCGAGCGCGGAGCCCGTCGGCGCGTAGAGCATCTTGTTGACGATCAAGTGGTCGCCGATGAGGAGGTTCTCCTCCATGGATCCCGTGGGGATCTTGAAAGCCTGGAAGACGAACGTGCGAATAAAGAGGGCGAGGATGACGGCAACGCAGATCGATTCGAAGTACTCGCGGGGGATGGATTTCCGCGGCGTCCCCTTGGCGTTGTTCTTGGACCCTTTAGCGCTCACGACGATTTATCCAAATCCTCTAAACATTGAAGTTAGCAAAGAATGTCCCCGGGCGTCAATTCCGCGCCCAAATAAGGGCTATGCCGGAAGGCCGGGGACGGCTCCCGCTGCGGCGAGCATGTCGATCCATTCCCTCACCGCTGGCGCGAATCCGACCATCAGCGCCCGCGCAATCAGACTGTGTCCGACGTTGAGGCGCGAGAGGCCGCTCAAGGCCGCAAGCAGCTCTCCGTCGCGGAGGGTGAGCCGGTGGCTCGTCCCGACGTGAAGGCCGAGCTTCGCGCCGAGTCTCGCGCAATCGGAAAGTCGCTGGAGCTCGCGCTCCAGACCGTCTCGGTCGAGAGCGAGCCCGACCTGGTCACTCACGCTCGTGAAGGCTTCGGTCGAGAGTTCCACGCCCAGCGCCCCGAGCTGATGCGCGGCCTTGACCTGGTCGATCGAGGGATCGATGAAGATACTCGGCAGGATCGAGCTCTCTGTCATCTCACGCACCCTTTCCTTGAGCTGCGAGCTATTGAGCATGACGTCCAGGCCACCTCCGCCGGCCGTTTCCATCCGTTCGGGGACGAAGGTCACCCGGTCGGGCTTTGCCGTCAGAGCAAAGCGCGTCATTTCTTCGTTCGGGGCTACGCGCAGGTTGAGCTCCACCGTGACCGACTCCCGTAGTAGCGTGACATCGCGCTCTTGGATGTGACGGCGGTCGCTTCTCAACTGTACGTTGATGGAGGCTGCCCCCGCTTGCTCGGCGAGATAGGCCGCAAAAACCGGATCGGGCCGTTTGGAATTGCGGGATTCTCGCAGATGTGCAACGACATCCAGTGTGACACCCGAGCTCTTTCAAGTTTTCTCTCCGATCGTTTGCTCGACGGCTCCGCCGATGTTCGAGGCGAGAGCCTCGATCTCTTCTTGATCTGGCCCCTCCATCATGATTCGAAGCAGGGGCTCCGTTCCCGAGTATCGGATCAGCACCCGCCCTCGACCGTCGAGCTGCCGCTCCGCCGCCGAGATGACGTCGGCGATCCCGGGAACTTCTCTTACGTCGGGCCGCTCTCTAACGCGCACGTTCAACAACACTTGAGGAAACGACTGCAGATATCCGAGCTCGTCGAGACTCTTCCGTTCGAGCGCCAGGACGCGCAGCACCTGCATCAAGGTCAGGAGCCCGTCACCCGTGGAGGCGAAATCCGAGAAAATAAGATGGCCCGATTGCTCACCGCCGATAATGATATTACGTCGCGCCATCTCCTGGGCAACGTACTTGTCGCCGACACTCGTTCGCCGCAGCTTGATGCCATCCTTGGCGAGGGCGAGCTCGAGGGCCATGTTGCTCATCACGGTCGCTACGACCTCCGGCCCCTTCAGCCTGCCTTCCCGCAGGAAGCGACGAGCGCAGAGGAGCAGAATGCCGTCACCGTCGACGAGCTGGCCCTCCGAGTCGACGAGGAGCAAGCGATCCCCGTCCCCGTCGAGCGCCGCGCCGAAGTCGCATCCCTTGTCTTTGACGACTCGAGCCACCGCTTCGATGTGCGTCGAGCCGCAACTCTCGTTGACGTTTCTGCCATTCGGCTCGGTGGCATGGGTGACGACCGACAGGCCCAGCCGTTTCAGGAGTGCGGGGCCGACGCGATAGCCCGCACCGTTGGCGCAATCGAGCGCAACCTTGAGTGATGGTATGGAAGAGCTTACCTCGCCGAGGCTCCTGAGGAGGTGGTCCATATAGGACGTTTCTAGTCTCGGATCAGGATCGGCGAGGGTTGAGGGCGTCTCAATCGGCTTCTTGGTCGACTGGACCTCCTGCTCGATGAGATTCTCCAGCTCCTCGCTCGTCTTTACGCCACGCGCGTCGAAAATCTTGATTCCGTTGTCATGATAAGGGTTGTGCGACGCAGACAATACTACACCGGCATCCCATCCCTCCGATGCAACCAAGTAGGCTATCGCTGGCGTCGGCAGGATTCCCGCCGAACCGACATCGCCGCCACCGGCCCCGATGCCAGCGCGGAGCCAGGCTTCCAGGTCGGAGCCACTCTCGCGGGTGTCGCGACCGATAAGGATGCGTGGCCTGGTCTTCCCCAGATTTTCCGCGAGCGCCCGACCCACTTTCGCCACCGTCGAGCGATCGAGAGGAGTCTCGTAGGCGCGCCCTCGAATCCCGTCCGTTCCGAAGAGCTTTTCCATGGGTTCATTCGATCCGGGCAGTGATCTCCTCGGGGTGAACGGATAGCACGCGAACGAGAGCGAGATCCTCTGGTCTTCGCACTCTTACGATCGGGACGACGTCGTGGCGCCCCGCCTCGAGACCCTCCAGGTAGACGACAGCCTCCAGATCCTCGACGCTCAAGGACTCGATGAGACTCTTCGGTCCCTCGGCAACGACCGCGATAGTGTCTGGATCGAGGCGGACTCGTACACCCGGAGGCTCGGCACGCATGGGTACACCGGAGAGCTCGCTTCTCGTCCGCTCCTCGCGCACGTCCAGTGTCAATTCGACGCTCGTCAGCCCCTCGAGTCGCATGAGAGGATCCAGCTCGACCCTCACCGTGCGTGAATAAGCCTCGCGAAGTCCTTCCGCGGAAACGGGCTCCGTCGTAACTTGTTCGAGCTCTCCTACACGGGACGCCGGGCCGACGACCGTTATCTGGCTCGGAGTGAGCTCGATATTGAACAGCTCGAAGCCGGCGGCGGGAGAGTCGAGTACTCGCGGGATCACCTGGACGATACGCTGTTGAGTCCGATCCAAGGCGAGGGTTACGCTCGTCGGAGTGACCCTCATCACTCGAACGCCAAATGGCGCTCTCACCTCTTCGGGCGACAAGTAGGCGACGTGCTCGCCTGGCTCCACGTCAGTCAGGTCGATCCCGACGGTCAAGGCCTGGGGAGTCAGGCGTCGAAGGATCTCTGCGGAGCCGCGCACGCGAACGTCGACGTGCTGAACCGATTCCTCGACGACCTCGAGACCTTCGGGAACTTCTCTCAGCTCGATTGGAATCGAGAAGGCGAACTCCGCACCCTGCTCGCGCGCTACTGCAAACCAAAAAGAGACCCCGAGCAGCAGCGAGATGAGCTTGAGCCCCAATTGATCGGTCGCGAGTCGCTTCATCGGCTCGAGCTTCCCCGCCGTGTCAGCGCGAGCTCCGCAGGCTTCGGCGATTTCGCCTGACCCATGGCCTCCTTGAGTCTCGATCGGAGGGCATCGGAGTCGAGGCAGTGCGTGAAGGTGCCATCCTCCATGAAAGTGATCCGTCCTGTTTCCTCCGAAACGACGACCGCGATCGCATCCGTGTCTTCAGTGATTCCAATCGCGGCGCGATGGCGCGTTCCCAGTTCCCTGGAAAGGAGCGGGTTTATGGAGATGGGAAGAAAACAGGCCGCGGCCGCGGTGCGATCGCCTTGTACGATGACCGCACCGTCGTGAAGGGGGGATTTGGGATTGAACACCGACAGGAGCAAGTCGTAGGTGATGACCGCGTCGAGCTGAATGCCGCCCTCGACGTAGCTGCGCAATCCGATGTCGCGCTCCAGCACGATGATGGCGCCAATCCGGCGTTGGGCCAGAGTCGAAAGAGAGAATGCGATCTCGTCGAGGGTTCCCTTACTCGTGGAGGGATTCAGAAATCGGAACATCGGAGCGCGTCCGAGGTTGGCGAGGCCACGTCGCAGCTCTTGTTGATAGAGCACGATCACCGCGAATCCGATGTAGGCGAGGGTATTCCGGAGGAGCCAGTTGACGGTGGTCAGCTCCGCCCAGCGCGATGCGAAGAAAAATAGGACGAGGACGACAGTCCCGACGACCATTTGAGACGCTCTTCCGCCACGAACGAGCTGAAGGAGCTTGTAGAAGAGATAGCTGACAATGAGGATGTCGAGGACATCGATCCAGGAGAGCTCCTGTGCGAGCCTCTGGAGGAATCTCAGGACCTCGCTCACTCGCTTCCGCCTCCCACCCATCGGATCGCGTCCGCGATCCGCACGACTTCCCCCATCTCGCCGACGTCGTGCACCCGAACGACGTCAGCACCGCGTAGCACGGCACAGGCCACGCTCGCCGCCGTTCCGAAGATGCGACCCTCCGGGGGCAAAGACAAGAGCTTTCCGATGAAGCTCTTGCGGGACGTGCCGACCAGAATGGGAAGGTCGAGCTCCGAAAGCTCGGAAAGTCGGTTCAGAAGCGTCAAGTTGTGCTCGACCGTCTTGCCGAACCCGATCCCGGGATCGACGAGAATCGAGGCCCGAGCGATGCCGGCCGAGATCGCCCGCCGGGACCCGCTCCTGAGCGTTCCTAGTACTTCCGACACGACGTCGTCATACTCCGGTCTCGTCTGCATGGTCTCGGGGGTTCCGAGCATGTGCATGACCACGACGCCGGCGCCGGCAGCGGCGATGGTCGCGGCCATGTTCTCATCAGCCGAGAGGCCCGAGACGTCGTTGACAACGTCCGCGCCGAGCGCGAGTGCTCTCTCGGCGACGACGGACTTCCTCGTGTCGATGGAGATGAGTGCGTCGGTGCGTGGCCGCAACTTCGAAAGGACAGGGAGGAGCCGGGAGAGCTCTTCTTCGGCAGGGACAGCGGCGGCGCCGGGGCGCGTCGACTCGGCGCCGAGGTCGAGAATGGTCGCGCCCTTCTCGACCATCTCGAGCGCCACTTCGACTGCCCGTTCAGAGTGAGGGAAACGGCTGTCCGCGTGGAAGGAGTCCGGCGTGACGTTGACGACACCCATGAGCGCGGTGCGCTCTCCGAGGAGCAGTGTCTTGTCTCGAGCTCGAAAAGTATAGGAACGCACGTTGCGACGATCGGTGGGCGGTACTCGCGTAAGAGACGCCCGCCTCCAACGAGACCGCTCGAGTGAACGATGAAGGATTCTGCCTTCGGTGCCGAAATCGGTTCTTGAATTAGCTCTGTGTGACGCTGCCCGGGTTCTGCAGAATGGGAGGGGTTCGTGGCGCTTTCCGCTCCTGCTCCGTTTTCTTGGCCTCGGGCTCTTCGCGCGAGACCTCGTCGGACACGGGCTCCCGAGCCTTGAGCGGAAGTCCATCGAGGAGCATCTTGACTTCCTCGCCCTCCAGGACCTCTCGCTCGAGCAGCGCTTCCGCTATCTTGTCGAGAAGGGGTCGATTCTTCATCAAGATGTTTTTTGCGCGATCGTAGTTTTCCTCGACGATGCGCTTGACCTCCTGGTCGATCTTGATCGCGGTGTCCTCGCTATAGTCCTGGTGCCGGGCGATATCACGGCCAAGGAATACCTGCTCTTCCTTCCGCCCGAACGTGAGAGGGCCCATCTTCCGACTCATGCCCCATTCACAGACCATCTTGCGAGCCAGCTCGGTCGCTTTCTCGAGGTCGTCGTGGGCGCCCGTCGTCATCTGGTCCAGCACGAGCTCTTCCGCGATGCGGCCTCCCATCTTGACCGCGATATTCGCCTCGACGTATTCGCGGTCGTGACTGTGGCGGTCGGTCTCGGGAAGCAACATCGTCACCCCCATCGCCATGCCGCGAGGAATGATCGTGACCTTGTGGATCGGGTCGGCCTTGTCGATGAAAACGGCGACGAGCGCATGCCCGCCCTCGTGGTAGGCCGTCGTTCGTTTCTCGTCGTCGCTCATGATCAGCGATCGTCGTTCGGCGCCCATGAGCACCTTGTCCTTGGCTTCCTCGAAGTCGTCCATTCGCACGACTTTCTGACCTCGCCGCGCGGCGTTGAGCGCAGCCTCGTTCACGAGGTTCGCTAGATCAGCTCCGGAAAACCCCGGTGTTCCTCGAGCGAGAATCATCAGGGCGACGTCGTTGGCCAGCGGGATGCGGCTCGTGTGGACTTTCAGGATTCCCTCGCGTCCGCCGACGTCGGGCAGCGAGACGACGACACGCCGATCGAAACGACCGGGCCGCAGCAGGGCCGGGTCGAGAACGTCCGGACGATTCGTCGCCGCGATGAGAATCACTCCCTCGTTTGACTCGAATCCGTCCATCTCGACGAGCAGCTGATTGAGCGTCTGCTCACGCTCGTCGTGTCCGCCTCCCAGGCCAGCGCCGCGGTGTCGACCCACGGCGTCGATTTCGTCGATGAAAATGATGCAGGGAGCGTTCTTCTTGCCCTGCTCGAACAGATCCCGAACACGACTCGCACCAACGCCTACGAACATCTCGACGAAGTCCGAGCCGCTTATGGAGAAGAAGGGGACGTTGGCCTCGCCGGAAATCGCGCGCGCGAGGAGCGTCTTTCCCGTACCGGGAGGGCCCATCAAAAGGACGCCCTTCGGTATGCGGCCCCCCAACTTCTGGAATTTCTGCGGCTCTCTCAAGAAGTCGATGATCTCCTGGAGCTCTTCCTTCGCCTCGTCGACACCGGCGACGTCTTTGAACGTAACTTTCTTTTGCTGGCTCGAGCTGAGTTTCGCCTTGCTCTTGCCGAAAGACAGGGCACGATTCCCGGAGCCCTGCATTTGGCGCATGAAGAAGATGAGAAAGGCGATCATGATGACGATGGGAGTCCAGCTGATGAGATGGCCGAGCCACGAGGAGCTGTTTGCATCCCTTGCGTTGACCTCGACTCCTTTCTCGAGCATCAGGTTGACGAGGTTCTCGAATTGAGGGGGCGCGAAAGTTTTGATCGACTGGCCGTTCTTGAACTCGCCCACAATATGGCTTCCAGCGCCCGTTCCGGTGATGGTGACTTTAGCGACGCTGCCACGGTCCAGTTGGGCCATGAAATCGCTGAAGCTCAGCTGGCGCTCGTTCTTCTGGATGCGCGACGAGACACTCCAAAAAAGGAAGATGACGAGCGCAGCAACCATCCAGAACATCAAGTTCTTCATGGTTGAGTTCACGGTTGCCTCCGAATAAAAGTGACCAGTTCAGGTCGGCTCTTTGGCGAGCCCTAGAAAAGGGGCACCGCGATGTTGCTCGTGAAACCCCAAACCATAACCGGCGACGAAACCTTCCTTCTCCAGCTCGAAACAGGCATAGTCCACCGGGCAATCCACCTTGCGATGATTCTCGCGGTTGATGAGTGCCGCGACTTTCAGAGTTCGCGGTTTCCAAGTCTCTTCGATGTGTCCAGTGATGAAACTCAAAGTCACTCCCGTATCCACGACCCCCTGAATAAGCAATACGTCGCGTGCGCTGAAATCGTTCGCTGTTCCGAAGGCGATGTCGACGCGCCTCGAGTCGGACGATCCGACCTTGAGGAAATCGCAGGTCAGGGACTGATCGATTCGACGAATCAGGTCGGCCATGAACACCATCGAGTTCGGCAAGACACCGATGCAGGCCAAGTTTCCCTGGGGGAAATCCTCGGAGATACGACGGCCGAGAGCTGCGACCCGTGCGCAGACCTCCTCCTCGCTGAAGAGAACCGTGAGCCCATTGCCTTTACTCATTTACTCATCCACCGAAGCTCGAGCAGCGTCCGCCCTGCCGAGAAACGCGCGCTCTCGGCGATCCCATGTCCGACGACCCAGAGAATTTCTTCGTCCGATTCTCGCCCACTCCGGACCACGACGGGGACTCGAGCTCGCTCCGACCGCGGCACTCTTCGCTCCATCAGATACCGTCGCAGGGTCTTTCTTCCGGGAGCGCCCAGAGGACGGAAACGATCTCCGGGATTCGGACTTCTCACTTTTATGACCGGTAGCCTCCCCTCGATTCCGATTACGACCACTCGACCAACTGCCGCTCGTTCGCTCGCCGCGCCCTCGGCCGTGGGAGTCGTAACGATGGAGGTCGTCAGCATGCCCTGAAGCTCCGGGATACGAATCCGAGCCGGAAACGACAGTTTGTACTCGAACCCATTATAGCCGGATTTTGCTCGCTCTCGCTTCTCGCGGCCGGGTTTGCGTCGAATCCAGAGCTCGTTGAAGGATCGTTCCACCGTCAATCCCGGCAGGTGGATTTCTCTACCACTCTTGCCTGACGTCAGGAGACCGAGTGCGCCGTCGACGTGGGTCTTCGAGACATCCGTCAAATCCCCGCGCACCCGAGCGAAGGCGTGGCGAAGAACTCGCCGTTTCAGCGCGCGATGGAGGCGTCCGAGCTCGGGAACAGGAAGCCGCAGGGCATCGCCTTCGATGCTAGCGAGCTCCGCGAAGGCGCTTTGCGTCCTCTCCTCCATCCACGACTCGTCCTCGCGAAGCAGATCGGCGCTCGCCGCGAGCGTCTCGACGAGCTTCGGGTTGAACTCTTCCGCGAGTCGGGGAAGCGTTCGGTGGCGCAGACGGTTTCGGGTGAAACGCTCATCGCGATTGCTCTCGTCTTCCCGAAACGGGAGTCCGCGGTCCGAGAGATAGGCCAGGACCTCGGCTCGTCGCACGCCTAACAAGGGTCGGATCAGGCGCCGTTCGACGACCGGATGAACCGCCGAGAGTCCACGGCTCCCGGAGCCCCGCAACAAGCGGTGCAGAAAGGTCTCGGCCTGGTCATCGCGGGTGTGGCCGACCGCGATACGATGACATTCGAAGGCGTCCGCCGTCTCGTTCAAGAAGCGGTACCGCGCCCTCCTACCTGCATCCTCCAGGGATCGGCGCGCATCGCGCGCTTCCCGGCCGACGTCGGCTCGCCCCGAGACGAAGGGCAAGCTCAGCTTTCGAGCAAGCTCCCGACAGAAAGACTCGTCCTCACCCGCCGCGGCCCGCAGTCCGTGGTTCAAGTGCGCGACTACCAGCTGCAAGCGCCACTCGGGCGTGAGCTGAGCGAGCAGGTGCAGCAGCGCCACGGAATCCGGGCCACCGGAAAGGCCTAGGAGGACCCTGTTTCCCGGGCGGAACATGTCGAATTCCGAGATCGCGGCCTTCAGTTTTCGAACGATCATAATCGGGAGTCTGGAGCGGGTTGCCTGGAGATTTCCGCCTAAGTACATTATAATAGAGTAAGTTCTATGGATTTGTCAAGAAAACCGCGCTGCGAGCTCGTTTGAGGAGAACGTTGATGGAGAACGAATGCTGGCAATGCAATATCAGCGAAGAAGAGCGGCAGCTGAAGAAATGCGTTATGTGTTTCCGCTACTACTGTGAGGAGTGCGAGTCTGATCGGGGCGGTCGCTCGTTCTGCTCCAAGGCGTGCTCGGACTATTTCTTTTTCGGGGACGAGGACTGATGCCCCTCGGCCAATCCTAATGAGCGGTCTCGGCATTCTTACGATGGCAGTCGTTCTCGGTAGCATCTGGGGCGGATTCGGCTACCTCCTCTATCGCAACGCCAAAAAAGACGAACTTTGAAACTTGCCGTCATTGGCGCGGGCGCTTGGGGGACCGCGCTTGCCAAGGTCCTCTCCGAGCAAAGCCACGAGGTCGCGCTCTGGGTCCGCGAGGACGACGTTCGCCTCAGCATCGCCGAAAGGCGGATCAACGATCGCTTCCTACCCGGGATCGAGCTGCCCCCTGAGCTACGAGTCACCGGCGGGCTCGGGGAAGCCGTCGAAGGCGTCGCTCACGTCTTTCTCGTGGTGCCCTCCCGATATCTTCGCTCCGTCGTGAAGGCGCTCTCGCCCCATATCCCGGAGTCCTGCCCTCTCGTCAGCGCGACGAAAGGAATCGAGGAGGGATCCCTTGTTCGGATGAGCGAAGTCATCCGATCGGAGCTTCCCCAGAAGCCCACGATTGTGGCGCTCTCCGGACCGAGCTTCGCTCGGGAGGTCGCGAGAGGCGAGCCCACGGCGCTCGTCGCGGCCAGCCCGACTCCCGCACCGGCTCTCGAGGTCCAGCGCCATTTCTCGTCCGCAAGCTTCAGGATATACACGAATGACGACATCGTTGGCGTCGAGCTCGGGGGCGCTCTGAAGAACGTGATCGCGCTTGCCGTGGGCGTCGCCGCCGGTCTCGAGCTCGGGTACAATCCCGCGGCCGCCCTGATGACTCGCGGTCTCGAGGAGATCTCCCGTCTCTCGATCGCGATGGGAGGCAAACGCGGGACCCTCGCGGGACTAACCGGCATGGGAGACTTGGTGCTCACCTGCACGGGGCATCTGTCGCGGAACCGGCGGGTCGGCCTCGAGCTGGGCAAAGGCCGCTCCCTCGCAGAGATCGTATCGACGATGGATCAGGTGGCGGAGGGTGTGAGCACTACCCATGCTGCCGCCGCGCTCGCGAGACAGCACGATGTCGAGATGCCCATCGTCTTTCAGATGGAGCGCTTGCTTTCCGGCAAGACGACGCCTCGGGAGGCGATGAAAGAGCTGATGAGCCGACCCCTACGGTCTGAGATTTAGCACTCGCTCCGCTCGCTAGAAGACTTCGAGAATCTCGTAGAGCGTCGTTCGCTGCGCCGGTTTGAAACCTGCCTCGCGGATGATGGCTTTGACCTCTTCCGTCGAGGTCTGGTTGAAAAATCCCGTCGCGGCGTGCACGTTCTCCTCGAAGAGTGTGCCACCGAAGTCGTCCGCCCCCCAGTGGAGCGCCACTTGCCCGGTCTTCTTGCCCTCCGAGAACCAGGAAGCCTGAATGTGGTCGAAGTTGTCCAAATAGAGCCGCGAAACGCCCAGGATTCTGAGGTATTCGTTGGGGCCTGCATGACGCGGAATCTTCTTGACGAGAGGCGTGTTCCCGGGCTTGAAACTCCAAGGGACGAAAGCCGTGAAACCTTGGAACTCGTCCTGCAGGTCCCGAATGCGGTCGAGGTGCTCGATGATGTCCTCTTCGTTCTCGACGTGGCCGTACATCATCGTGGCGGTCGACCGCATTCCGACGGCGTGGGCTTCGCGGTGCACGTCCAGCCAGCTTGCTGCCAGGCCCTTCTTGTGCGAGATCTTGCGTCTCACACGCTCGGACAGGATCTCGGCACCGCCTCCCGGTAGAGTCACTTGTCCTGCTTGTTTGAGCGCCTCGAGCACCTCTCGGACCGACCTCCCGGAAACAGTGGCCATTCCTTCGATCTCCACCGCAGACCAGAAGTGGGGTGTCACTTGGGGATGGCGCTTCTTCACGGCGCGCACCATGTCGAGGTAGTAGGAAAGCGGCAGCTCCGGGTTCACGCCGCCCTGCATCAGCACCGTCGTGACGCCCTTCGCCACGGACTTGTCGATCAGATCGAGCATGTCATCGATACCGTGGGTATAGGCCTCTTCGTGCCCCGGAGGTCGATAGAAGGCGCAAAAGGTGCAGTCGACGTTGCACACGTTCGTGTAATTGGGATTGGTATCGACGACGAAGGTGACGACGGGATCCGGATGGAGTCGCTTCCTCACCTCGGCCGCGAGCTGACCGATGTCCAGAATCTCCGCCTCGCGGAGAAGAAACAAACCTTCTTCTCGGTCCAGCCGGTCGTTACTCCGCACTTTGTTCCGAATCGACGCGAGTCGATCGACGCTCACACTCATATAGGCTCCAAAAGTCGATGTTCTTGCATGAGCCGGCGGAAATGCGCGAGACCCTCCATCTCCTCCGGGCCAAGCCTGTAGTGGAAGTTCCTCAAGTACGCCGCTAGCTCCGTTCTCGAGCCTAGTTCGCCCTCGCACTCCACGGCTATGTCGTCGATTTGGGACATGCCCACGGTGAAGGAGCGGTCGAGGAGATCGGCGAAACTGGACTTGACGTTGTCTGGAAGCGAGCGCCGAATGGCCCAGAGCGCGAAGACGAAGGGCAGCCCTGTCCAGGACCACCACTCGGTCGCGAGATCGTAGCGATAGGTGAAACCGGGCGTCGGACGCCGGTTCTGCATGAGCGCCTCATTCCCAATGACGAGGAACGCATCCGCTTCCTGCCTCAAGCCTCGAACGTAGGCCCCCGGCTGGATGCCTTCTCGAGCCTCGAGTAGAAGGCGTAAGAGTTGCACGGAGGTCGAGGTGTCCTCCGTAATGCCGACGATCTTCGAATCGAGCTCCCCGATGGGTGTCTTGCTCGCCAGCAGTATGCTCCGGACCTCCTCGCGATTGGCGACGCCGAGATCCGCGATCGGCTCGTAGCAGTCCTCGTAGAGGAGAAAATCCGCGCTCGCAAGAATTCCGGCGTCGATCTCGCTCTTGGCCGCCATACGACCGAGCTCGCTCGGAGCGGTCGGGATCAGCCGATGCTCGCCTAGGAGCGGGTAGAACGGCTGGCTGTTGAGGTAAGCAATCTGGCCGATGAGCAGTCGCATGCGAGCCTATTGCGCGCCGCTAATCGTAGACCCGAACGAGATTGTAGAGCGCGTCTCGCTCCGCGGGCACCTTTCCGGCCTCTCGAATCATGGACACGAGCCTCTCGCGGGCGAGTCCGACCGCGCTTCCCGCCTGAGCGTAGTGAGCGATGCGTTCCTCCCCGATCGTGCCGTCGAGGTCGCTTGCACCGAAGCTCAAGCCGACCGCGGCGGTCTCCTCCCCGAGCATGACCCAATAGGACTTGATGTGGTCGAAGTTGTCCAAGAGGAGCCGGGCACAGGCCAGGGTTCTCAGATCCTCGATCGCCGAGGCCTGGCGCTCCACGAGTCCCGTGTTTCCGGGCTGGAGAGCGAGGGGAATAAAGGAAAGAAACCCCGGCTGCTCGTCCTGAGCCTCCCTCAATCGCAACATGTGGTCGACACGCTCCTCGTAAGTTTCCACGTGACCGTAGAGGAGCGTTGCGTTGGACGGGATTCCCATCTCGTGGGCGATCCGGTGCACTTCGAGCCATCGTTCCGCGCCCATCTTGTGCTCGAACGTCGCCTGGCGGATACGCTCCGAAAAGACCTCCGCGCCGCCGCCAGGGAGCGACTTTAGGCCGGCCTCCCGCATGCGCTCGAGAACCTCGCGGATCGACATGCGGCCAATGCGGGCGAACCAGTCGATCTCCACCGCGGTCCAGGCCTTGATCTGGAGCTTCGGAAAAGCGTCGTGAATGTCCCGGACGATCCTCAGATAGTCCTCGAAACGCCACTTCGGATGGAGCCCCCCGACGATATGCACCTCCGAGAGCTCGTCGCTGAGCTTCCCGAGCATCTCGTCGTGTGTCATCTCGTAGGCATGCGCGTCGCCAGGCTTCGCCGCGAAGTCGCAGAAACTGCAGTCCAGGACGCATAGATTCGTCGGATTGAGCTGCCGATTCATCACGAAGTAGACGAGCTCGTCCGACTTGGAACGCTTGACATGGTCGGCCATCTTGCCGATTGCGGTCAGATCCCAGCTTTCGAGCAGGGCGAGGCCGTCGTTCCGGTCGAGTCGCTCCGAGGAGAGCACCCTCCCCCATATGGGAACGAGTCTCGAATCTTGAAAGACGATGCTCTCCACTCTTGTCGCCGCGTTCACCTTCTGCCTCCTTACCTCAGTGCTCGTTCGGTAGCCTGCAAGCGAAAAGTCTGACACAACGCGCCGATCGCCGCCAGTGCTGTCTGCCTTTGCCTGCCGCCGATACGAGACGGGCTCGACCGTGTGCCGGACACGAGTCCTCAAGGCGAGGGCACGAGGATGCCCGCCATCACGAAGGCCAAGACGACGAAGCCCAGTACGGCGTTGATCTTGAAAAACGCGAGGTCCACATCGGAGGCTTTTCGATGTTCCACGAAGAGAAGAGCACCGATGAGGAGTAGGAGGGCCGCCGAGAGTCCGCCTTCGAGCGCCGTCCAATAGAGAACGCAAAGGAGCAGAAACGCCACGACGTGAAACAGGAGCGAGATCCACAAAGCCCGCTCACGTCCGAGCCGAGCGGGTAGCGAGTGGAGGCCGTAGCTTCGATCGAAGTCTGTATCGAGCGTCGCGTAGATGATGTCGAAACCGGCGACCCAGAAGAACGTGAATGCGCAGAGATAGAGTGCGGGCTGGAAGTCGCGGAAATCGAGCTGAATCGCGTACCAGGCGCCGAGCGGGCCCATGGCAAGTGCGGCCCCGACGCCGAGGTGGGCCCACATCGTGCGCCGCTTCATGAGCGGGTAGAGCAGGAAAATCGCGAGCGGAATGGGCGCCAATACGAGGCAGCGTGGAGAGATCAGGTAGGCCGCCGCGAGGAAGACACCGGATCCGAGGAACGTGATGGCTAAAGCCTCTCCGAGGCTCAGGGCGCCGGACGGGAGCTCTCGACTAGCCGTTCTGGGATTGTTTATGTCGATGGTGCGGTCGAGAATTCGGTTCAGGGCGAGAGCTGCGGTTCGGGCCCCGGTCCCCGCGACGAGGATCAGAACGAAGACCCGGGCGGTGAGCTCGCCTCGAGCCAGAAGCGCGCCGGCGACGAGCAACGGAAACGAGAAGAGCGTGTGCTCGATTTTGACGAAACGGCTGTAGGTCTTGAGTTTTTCCATGGCTCGACACCGTCGGGGAAATATCAAAACACCTTTGACAGTTCGAAGCAATGCCCACTAGAATCCCGGGCGTTCGATTCAAGGATGATCCACTAAAGTGAAAGACAACAGACGAGTCACGTGCCGACAAATTAATGGACACTCAACGAGGTGACGACCGAACCAATCGATGTTATTCTCGACGACGTGCGGATACGATTCGCAGCCAGGCGATTCTACATAATCCTCTGGCCTTCGATGGAGGTGGGCAGCTGAAATGAAGAAGAAAAAGAAGAAAGCCAAGAGCAGGAAGAAGGTATCCAAGAAAAAAGCGGCGAAGCGGAAAGTGACGAAAAAGAAAGCCGCGAAAAAGAAGAAGGCTAAGAAGACCAAGAAGAAGACCAAGAAGAGAGCCGGAAAGAGGAAAGCCAAAAGAGCCAAGAGAAAAGTAGCCAAGAAGAAGGCCGGCAGAAAGAAGAAGAAGGCTGCGAAAAAGAAGAAGGCCAAGAAGAAAGTAGCCAAGAGAAAGGCCAAGAAAAAGCCGTCCAAAAAGAAAGCCGCGAAGAAGAAAGCTTCGCCGAAGAAGCCGAAAAAGAAGTCGGCTCCAAAGAAGCCCTCCCCGGCACCCAGGCCCGCGGCCCCGAAACCGGCCCCGGCCCCCGTTGCTCCGGTCCCGGCCCCGGCTCCCGCTCCCTGGGAAAAGCCAACCGCGCCCTGGGGCTCGGACACGGTACGGCGCCCCGAGGCGGGAGGCTTTGGCAGCTCGGCTCGCGAGGAGGAGAGCGACGATAGCGACGACGATTTCGGTGGAGGCATGGACCCCGTCTTCTGACGAGCTCCACTAGGCTGAAACTTCGACCGCCCACCGATGCTCGGAGGGCCTTCATGCGTGAAGGCCCTCCGGGTGCCGTCAATCGTCGTCGATCTTGAAGTGGCCGCTTTCCGCGAAGTGTTTCATGTCGCAAGTGGGGCAGGCGACGAACTCCTTGCCGGCCTGCTTGTCGATGAGGCTTTGAGCGTCGTCCGCTTCGATGGGGTTGCCGCAGGTACAGTAGAGCACCCCCTCTTCCAGAAAGATGTCGTCCTCAACTTCCAGCTCGTCGCTCATAGAGACTCCCTATCTGAATGGATTGTCAAAAATTGTACCATGTGCACGGCAGGGCGGGAGGGCACCTTTGCGCGGGGGTTTCGTGCTAGGATTCCTCGTTCGGTGTGACAATCGAGGGAGCCGATTCGATAGTCGGAAGAGTTAGCAACCATGCAAGGTAGCAGACGCGTTTTGTTTTCATTCGCGGGTCTTGCCGTCGTAGTCCTCTTGGCCTGCGGTGGAACGGACATTGGCGTATCGAGCGACGAGATCGTCATTGGTACCTGGGCGCCTCTGACTGGACCGGCTTCCAACTTGTCTACGATCGCGCGCTCGATGGAGGCCTACTTCGACTATGTCAATGCCGAAGGCGGCGTTAACGGCCGCAAGCTGCGCCTCATCATCAAAGATGACGGCTACGACGCATCGCGCACGCCCGAAGTCGTACGAGAGCTCGTCGAGGAAGACCGAATTTTCGCCATGCTCGGCGGTAACGGCACGGCGAACTGCCTCGCCGTCAAGGACTACATGGCGTTCAAGGCCATCCCATGGGTCAATCCCGGTTCGGGCGTCAGGGTTTGGACGACTCCGGTCATTGCCTATGTGTTCTCGACTTTTCCCACCTACGTGACCGAGGGGCGTATCCTGGCCAATTATGTCGCGGAGGAGCTCGAAGCCAAAAAGTATGGGCTCCTGTATCAGGAAGGCTCCTTCGGCCACGAGGGGCAGGAAGGCGTCAGGGTCGGCCTACGCCTTACGGAGATCAAGGAAGTCGCTCTCGAGCAAACCTACAGCGTCGGAGAGACCGACCTGTCGGACGTGGCTCAGAAATTCAAGGATGAAGAGATCGACCTGATCTTCGTCTGGACCATTTCCGAGGGAGCCGCCGCGCTCGTGAGGGCGCTCGACGCCATCGAAGACTACTCTCCCCAAATTGTGGGAAGCCAGCTCCTTTCCGATCCGATCATGTTCGAGCTGGTCGGTGAAAGCTGGGAAGGTGCCATTCTGGCATCCAGCGTGCCCGAGTCCACATCGGACGAGCCCGGCGTCGTGAGGGCCCGTGAGATCATCGAGAAGTATGGCCAGGGCATCGAGTTCGGAACCTACGCGATGTGGGGCCTTTCGCGCGCGGAAGTGCTGGTGGAAGGAATGAGACGAACGGGCCGCGAGCTGACTCGCATGCAGCTGATTGCCTCACTGGAAACCATCAATAATTGGAGCGACAACTCCCTGGGAACCCCAATAAGCTTCAGCCGGGAGAGCCATCAGGGGTTGAATTCGGTCCACATCGTCAAGGCCGAGGGTGGCAAGCTGGTTCACCTTTCCGACTGGATGCAACCCTAGTGTCTTTCCGAACCTCTCCCTGCCTGGGAGAGGCTTGACCCGGCTTTCGTCCTCTCATTAGAATCCCCCCGGGTCCTAGAACTAGTACCGTTCCAACTCGACTCGGCTGGAAACTGAGCCTCGCGGGTGACCTTGGCTCTGCCAAGTCACCGCGTCACGTGCTGGAACGGTGGTCGTTCCCGAAGAAACGAGATACTGCCATGTCATCGGAGAACCGAAACGGGGCTCACCCTTGCTCGCTGCCCCGTGAATGGTCGGCCACCTCGCCGACAAGCCTGTATCGACGCTTGCGTAGGAGGGAGACTCATCAACATGAAGTTCGGCAAAACAGTTCGTAGACTGCGCGAAGAGCAAAATATCAGCATCACTCAATTCGCGAAGCGAGTGGGTATTAGCCCGACTTATTTGGCGCCGATCGAGCGAGACGTCTTTCCCCCTCCGGCGGAGTCAAAGGTAGTTCGCATCGCTAAAGCCCTGGGTCAGGACCCCGACGAGTTTCTCGCTCTGGCGGGCCGCATCGGCACCGACCTGAGGCGCATCATCTATCGACGTCCCAGCCAGGCGGCACGCATGCTCCGCGCCATCGACGGTTTGGCCGATGACGAGGTCGACCACCTCTTGAGGACGGCGACGAAGAAGACCCGTCGCCGCGCTCGCAGGCCGCGTGTGAGCTCCTGATTCGCACATGCCGCTCCCACCTCGGCCAGTAGGGATACAATCGTACTCGGGGAGGCAAGAAGCAATGTCCGAGGTATCCGGGGGATTCCCCGACCTGCGCATCGTTCCCGTGAAAAACCTCCTGTTGCACGAGGACGTTGACCTCGACCGGGTCGCGCGGCTGATCGACCGTCTTTCGGCGGACGGTATCCTGAAGAACCCACCTATTGTTGCAAGCCTGCCCGGAAGCGATCGCTACCTCCTTCTCGATGGCGCAAACCGAGCCTCCGCGATCCAGAACCTCGACATTGCCCATCTGCTCGTTCAGGTGGAGTCCTTCGACAATCCCGAGCTCGAGGTCCGTCACTGGAACCATGTCGTGCGGGACATCGAAGCGCGAGCCTTGATCGAAAAAGCCGCCGAGCGCCCCGGCGTGCGACTGCAGAATGGGCGCCCCGATGATCCGGTGAGAAACGAAGCGGGGTTTCTGGCCAGCTTCCTCACAGGCAGAAGCGAAGCCGTCCATCTCATGGGAAGCGACTCCCTCGAAGAGCGAGTCCGCCATCTCAGGTCCTTCGTCGACGTCTACTATCGGGGCGAGGCCCGCTTGGATCGAGTCAATCATGATGACGTCGAATCCTTGCGCTCGCACCACTCTCATTTCGGCGCACTCGTTTCCTTTCCCGACTTTTCGAAGGAGGAAGTGCGGGCCGTCGCCGAGGTCGGGGGACGGTTGCCGTCCGGTCTGACGAGGGTCCTCGTTCCCCGACGCGTCCTGGGATTCAATCTGCAGTTGCCCTGGCTCAAGTCCCACTTGCCCCTCGAGGAGAAGCGGCGGTGGCTGGCTGAGGAGATTCAGCACAAGGTCGCGGAGCACAAGGTTCGCTATTACCAGGAGCCGACCTTCGTTTTCGATGATTGAGGGCAAAGGGGCTCCGTGCTACGATCTCGGCGATGTCGGGACATTCGAAGTGGCATTCCATCAAGCACAAGAAGGCAGCGGTGGATGCCAAGCGCGGAAAAGCCTTCACGAGGACGATCAAAGAGATCACCATCGCGGCCCGCATCGGTGGCGGTGACATCAACTTCAATCCGAGACTCCGTTTGGCGGTGGACAAAGCAAAAGCGGAGAACATGCCGAAAGACAATATCGAGCGCGCGATCAAGAAGGGCACCGGCGAGCTCGAGGGCTATAACCTCGAAGAGGTGCAATACGAGGGCTATGGACCGGGGGGCGTGGCGGTTTTGATCGAAGCGACCACGGACAACCGGAATCGGACGGTGGGCGATATTCGTCACCTCTTCACGAAGTACGGCGGAAATCTGGGAGAGTCCGGCTCGGTGAACTGGATCTTCGACAAGAAGGGCTACGTTGTGGTCGAGCGGGCAGCCATTGAGGAGGAGGAACTTCTCGAGATCGCCCTCGAAGCGGGAGCGGAGGACGTCAAGGAGGACGACGGCAATTGGGAAATCCTGACGCCACCCGAGAGCTTCGAAGCGGTGCGCGATGCGGTTAAAGCGAAGGAGATATCCCTACTCGTCGAAGAGGTTTCGATGATCCCGCAGACGAACGTCAAGCTCGTGGGCAAACAAGCCCAACAGATGTTGAAGCTGATGGATGCACTCGAGGATCACGACGATCTCACCAACGTCTGGGCGAACTTCGATATCGCAGAGAAAGAGATCGAAGCCGCCATGTCGAACTGATCTCAGACGGAATCCGCCTTGAGGATTCTCGGCATCGACCCAGGCTCTCAGGTTACGGGCTACGGTGCCATCGATACCGACGGGTCTCGGCATGTGCTCGTCGAGCAAGGTGTCATTCGTATCCGAACCAAGCTCTCGTTTCCCGAAAAGCTCCGACGGATCTACGAGAGTGTGCTCCAAGTCGTGGATCGATGCCACCCCGACCAGATGGTGGTGGAGAACATGTTCTACGCGACGAACGTCAAGAGCGCGCTGAAACTCGGTCACGTGCGAGGAGTCGTGGTCCTGGCGGGAGTTATCCGTGGGATGCCCGTCCACGAGTACGCTCCCCTCGAGGTAAAACAAGCGGTCGTCGGCTACGGCCGGGCCGATAAGTTCCAAGTTCAGAAGATGGTCGCCATCCTGCTCGCCCTCGACGAGCCACCCGAGCCCCACGACGCCGCGGACGCTCTGGCAGTAGCCATTTGCCACGCGAATCAACTCCGGTTCGCCGAGAAAGTTCGATCCTCGTGATCGCTCATCTGGAAGGCCGCCTCGCCGAGAAGACACCGAACCAGGTCACCGTTGTCGTGGGTGGCGTCGGCTATCGGCTCTTCATCCCCGTGTCCACCTATTACGAGCTGCCTGACGAGGGGGCATCGGTCTCGCTTCGAGTGCATACGCACGTGCGCGAGGACGTCTTGGCCCTCTATGGCTTCGCCGGCGCCGTCGAGGAGCTGCTGTTTCAGCGCCTCATATCCGTCGCCGGGGTCGGACCCTCTTTGGCTCTCAAAGTCATGTCAGGCCTCGAGCCGACGGCGCTAGTGGACTCGATCCGGAAAGGGGACATCAGGCGCCTCAACGCGATCCCCGGTGTCGGCAAGAAAACAGCCGAGCGCCTTGTCCTGGAGCTTCGGGACAAGATGCCGGAAGTGGCCGCGGGAGACGAATCCGACATACCGGTAGCGACCAGCAGCGCGCGGTCGCTCACCCATGATCTTCTATCAGCGCTCTTGAACCTCGGGTTCCCTCGGGCTCTGGCCGAGACGAAAGTGGAGGCGGTCGTTACCTCGGCTCCGGATATCGCCTTTGAAGACGCTCTGAAGAAAGCCTTGCGAGAGCTCTCCGGCTAGTGCCGATTGAGGAGCGCGGCCGCGAGCGAGGCGAAGAGCCGAGCGAGCAGTCTGGAATGCGAGCGGCAGATCGAAACATCGGCCGCGAGCGCGGCCCGAGTGGGCCGGCCGTTCCCCCGAGCGAGGAGCGAGGGGAGCGAACGAGCCGAAGAGGCGAGTGAGCACTAAGTAATGACAAGAACCGAGATCCTCGACCTCTACCGCGAGCGCTTCGATCTACGCCGCGCCGAGAAAGAGCTCCACCTTCGAAGGCTCGCTTGGATCGCTTACACGAGGCTCGCCGTCTTCGCCATCGGGGTCATGATCGCGTGGTTCGTCTGGGAGACGGATCGTGTCTCCTGGCCCTGGCTGTTCGCTCCGGCCGTGGCGTTCTTCACGCTCGTTTGGATCCACGCGGATCGAAACGATGCTCTCCGGCGGTGCGAACGTGCTGAGCTTTTCTATCGCCGCGGCATCGCGCGTCTCGAAGATCGCTGGCCGGGAGAGGGTCAGACCGGAGCGGCCTTTGCCGACTCGCTACACCCCTATGCGGGTGACCTCGACATCTTCGGGAAGGGCTCGCTTTTCGAGCTGCTTGCGACAACGAAGAGCGTCTGGGGAGCCCAGACGCTCGCGGACTGGTTGAGGCAGCCGGCGCCGTCTGCGGAGATACCTCGCCGGCAAGACGCGGTGCGGGAGCTCGCGCCCCTTCTCAAGCTCAGGGAAGCCATCGCGAGCGAGCACGCGGAAGTAGGGGCTGACGTCGACTCGCAGGCGCTCGCGACGTGGGCCACGAAAGTTCCGGAGAGCACCAAAGCCGTGACACGCCTCGCGGTACTACTCTTCGGCCTCGCCAATCTAACCTTCGCCGTCACCTGGCTAATGTCTTGGACGGGCCGCTTGCCTTTTCTCGTGACCCTGATGGTGAGCGGCGCACTCGTCGTAGCGCTCCGTCCCTGGGCGCGGGGCGTGCTCACGGAAGTCGAGGAACCGTCCCGGAGCCTCGGCGTTTTGTCGTCCCTTCTGAAACGTTTCGAACGCGAGGCCTTCACGTCGAGCCTGCTCGTCGAGCTACAGGGGAATCTAGCGGCCGATGGGGAGCGGGCGTCGAGGCAAGTCCATCGATTGGGGCGCCTCGTCGACTATCTCGATGCGCGCCGGAACCAGCTCTTCGCGCCGATCGCCGCCCTGCTCCTGTGGGGAACTCAATTCGCTTTCGCGCTAGAGCGGTTTCGCGCGGCGGCCGGACCGTCCGTGCCCCGGTGGCTCTCCGCGGTGGGAAAGCTGGATGCCCTCGTGGCACTTGCCACCTACCACTTCGAGCATCCCGAGCATCCTTTCCCCGAAATCGTCGAGGATGATGCGCTCTTCGTCGCCGAAGGCCTCGGCCATCCGCTCATCCGATCGGATCTATTGGTGAGAAACGACGTTCGGCTGGGCAGCGAGAGTCGCCTCATTGTCGTTTCCGGTTCCAACATGTCGGGTAAGAGCACGCTGCTCCGTGCGATCGGAGTGAACTGCGTTCTCGGACTCGCCGGGGCGCCGGTCACAGCCGAAAAACTATCGCTTTCCCCGTTGCAGGTGGCTGCCTCGATTCGGATTCAGGACTCTCTCCAGGACGGGATTTCCCACTTTTATGCCGAAATCCTCAGGTTGCGGCAAGTGATGGAGCTCGCTGGCGGAAAAACGCCCCTCGTTTTCCTGCTGGACGAGATCCTTCACGGGACGAACTCACACGATAGGCGCATCGGCGCGGATGCCGTGGTTCGGGGCCTCGTCGATCGAGGTGCCTTTGGACTGATTACCACCCACGATCTGGCCTTGTCACAGCTCGCTGAGGCCTTGGGGGAGAAGGCCTGTAACGTGCACTTCGAGGACCAGATCGAAAACGGCGAGATCCGCTTCGACTATGTCATGCGTCCGGGCGTGGTGAAGAAGAGCAATGCGCTCGACTTGATGCGTTCGATCGGGCTCGAGGTCTGAGGGCGCTCGGCCCCTCAAAATAACATTGAGTTTCATTTTCAGAATACATCGGCTAAGATCCGAGCATGGCCGAACGCGAACGACTGGGGGATCAGCGACCCGGGTTTCGGGGGCGTATCGTCGAGCGAGAGGATAACGGCTCCATCCCCTGGCGTTTGCGGGAGTTGGGTTTCGTGCCCGGCACGGCGGTCCAGGTCCTCCGACGTGGGCCTCTCGGCGACCCCGTAGAGCTCGAGCTCCGCGGATACCGCATTTGCCTTCGCCGCGGTGATCTCGCCGCAGTCTACGTGAACGCGGACCCGGACCGCCCGTGAGCACCACCGCGCTTCCCTCGACTCCGCTCCGCATCGCCCTCCTCGGCGCGCCGAACTCTGGCAAGACCACCGTCTTCAACGCTTTGACCGGGGCCCGGGCCAAGGTCGGGAACTACCCCGGCGTGACCGTCGAGCGCCGTGAAGGACGCATTCGGGGAACCGAAAGAACCATCAAAGTCTTGGACCTTCCTGGAAGCTACAGCCTCCGTGGGGAGTCCCTGGACGAGCGGATTGTCGAGCAAGTCCTCGACGGAAGCATCGAAGACAAGCCGGACGCGCTTCTGATGGTCGTCGACGCGACGACGATGCAACGAAGTCTGGCGATGGTACTCGAGGCTCTGGAGGCGCATGCCGGGCTCCCGTCAGCCCTCGTGGTCACCATGATTGACGAGATGCGCGCTCGTGGTGGCAAGATCGATTTCGGCAAGCTGAGCAAGATTCTAGGTGTGCCCGTCTTGCCCATCGTGGGGCACCGGGGAGTCGGCCTCGACGCCCTCTCACGGGCGCTCCAGCGGCCGGAAGACTGGTCGCGGGCGAAGCGTTTCGATAGAACGGACGAGCCCGAGGCGCGCTACGCCTGGGTCGATCGGGTATGCCAGGATATCGGTGCCACCCAAATCAAGCCCGACAGCCGAAGCGACCTCATCGATCGCTGGCTTTTGCATCCCGTCTCCGGCGCTCTCGTGTTCTTCGGGGTCATGGTCTTCGTGTTCCAGAGCATTTTCGCTTGGGCCGTACCCGCGATGGACGCTATCGAGTCCGTCTTCGGTGAGATGGGACGCATCTCTCGCGCCGTTTTGCCCACCGGCCTTCTGGCCGATCTCTGGGTTGACGGGATTCTGGCCGGCGTCGGCTCGGTGCTGGTCTTTCTCCCACAGATCGTCATTTTGTTCACGCTTATCCACTTTCTAGAGGATGTCGGCTACATGGCGCGTGCGGCATTCGTCGTCGACCGGATCATGGGCTGGGTCGGACTCCAGGGAAGATCCTTCGTCGTCCTCTTGTCTTGTTCCGCCTGCGCGGTTCCCGGAATCATGGCCGCGCGCACGATTCCCTCTCCTCGCGACCGCCTCGCGACGATCCTCGTCGCTCCCTTCATGACCTGTTCCGCGAGGCTTCCGGTCTATACGTTGCTCATCGCCGCCTTCATCCCCGCCCAGAAGATCGGCGGTGTGTTCGGCATTCAAGGCCTGGTCATGTTCGGGCTCTATGCGCTCGGTTCCCTGACGGCATTGGCCTCGGCTGCGCTCCTGAAGTCGACGGTCGTGCGCGGCAAGCTTTCGACCTTCTACATGGAGCTTCCACCCTATCGGTTCCCCACGGCGAAGCTTCTTCTGTCTCAGGTTTGGAACAGCGCCCGTGCCTTCCTCAAGCGTGCCGGGACGATCATTTTTACTGTCTCCGTCGTCGTCTGGGCGCTTCTCAATTTCCCGAGGGCCCCTGTCGACCCGGCGGCGACTCCCGAAGCCCAGGCCCAGCAGCAGGTCGAGGTGAGCGTCGCCGGTCATATCGGTCGAGGTCTCGAGCCCGCCATCGCTCCCTTGGGCTTCGACTGGAAGATAGGTGTCGGCCTCGTCGCGAGCCTCGCCGCGCGCGAGGTCATCGTCGCGACGCTCGCTCAAATCTATGCGGTCGGCGACCCCGAGGACTTCGAGGGCTTGCGAGGCAAACTCCAAAACGACACCAATCCAGCTACGGGACGGCCCACCTTCGACATCGCTGTCGCCTTGTCGCTTCTCGTCTTCTTCGTCTTTGCGCTCCAGTGCACTTCGACTATCGTCGTGATGGCGAAGGAAACGGGCAGCTGGAAGTGGCCCGCCTTCGCCTTCACCTACATGCTCGGTCTCGCCTACGCGGCGAGCTTCGTCACCTATAACCTTGCCTCCGCCTGGATTTCGTAAAACAACTCAACCGCCGCGCGCTTCGAGCTCCCCCTGACTGAGGGACGTCAAAGCAACGACTCGCTTTCCGGGATTGAGGTACACTTTCCGGAATCATGACGGAGCGTTTGGTCACCCTCGGCCGGACCGATGAGGATCTTTCCCTCGATCAGAGTCTTCGTCCGCGGAGCTTCTCCGAGTACGTCGGCCAGAAGAAGATCCTGAATCAGCTCGAGATCGCCGTGCAGGCGGCCCGGGAACGTGGCGAGGCGATGGATCATCTCTTGACCTACGGGCCTCCGGGCCTCGGCAAGACGACGCTCGCGCACGTCGTGGCTTACGAACTTGGCGTCAACATCAAGACCACTGCGGGGCCTCTCATCGAGAAGACGGGGGACCTCGTGGCTTTGCTGACCAACCTCGAGGACCGAGACGTTCTTTTCATCGACGAGATCCATCGGCTGCACCCCGCCATCGAAGAAGTGCTCTATCCTGCGATGGAGGATTTCAAGCTCGACATCATCATCGGGCAGGGACCATCGGCGAAATCGGTCAAGATCCCGATCTCCAACTTTACTTTGATTGGAGCCACGACGAGAGCGGGCCTTCTGACCTCTCCGCTGAGATCGCGGTTCGGAATCGTCCATCGGCTCGACTTCTATACCGAGGACGACTTGATCAAGGTCTTGACACGCTCGTCGAGGATCCTCGGTGTACCGATCGGCGATAGCGCCTCGGCGGCGATTGCCAAACGGTCTCGCGGGACGCCCCGGATCGCCAATCGGCTCCTCCGACGGGTCCGGGACTACGCCCAGGTGCGCGCCGACGGTGACATCACGGAACAAGTCGCGAAGGACGCTTTGACCCTTCTCGAAGTCGACGAAATGGGCTTCGACGAGATGGATCGCAGCATCTTGCGAACGCTCATGGACAAGTTCTCCGGCGGGCCCGTCGGTTTGTCGACGGTGGCGGCGGTGGTCGGCGAAGAACCCGACACCATCGAGGACATTTACGAGCCTTACCTGATTCAAATCGGGTTTCTCGACCGCACCCCTCGGGGTCGGGTCGCGACGGAGCGCGCCTACCGGCACTTCGGTCTGACCCCCACGGATTCGCAGAAACGGCTCTTCTGACGTCGCCCTTGACCCGCCTCTCAGAGTTCGATTACGAGCTTCCTCCGGAGCTCATTGCGCAGGAGCCCCTGGCGGCGCGCGACGGCTCCCGGCTGTTGCACCTGTTTCCCGATGGCAATATCGAGCATCGTGCGTTCCGAGAGCTCCCCGAGATCCTCGCGCCGGGCGATCTTCTGATCTTGAACGAGACGAAGGTTTTTCCCGCTCGTTTGCTCGGCCGCCGGGAGAGCGGAGGCGTCGCTGAGCTGTTTCTTCTCGAGTCAGTCGGTCAGGTCGAGTGGCGGGTCCTGGCCAAACCGGCGAGAAAGCTCGAGACGGGCGCGCGGGTCGTTTTTGGAGACGGTCGTCTCGAGGCCTCGGTCATCGCGCAGGAGCAGGACGGCCGCCGCATCGTTCGATTCGACTTCGAGGGAGTCTTCGATGAGCTTCTCGATGTCCTGGGAACCACGCCGCTACCCCCTTACATTGCGGCGAGGGTTGACGAGGAGGCGACCCGTGAGCGCTATCAGACGGTCTATGCCCGCCGCCGGGGCTCCGTTGCGGCCCCGACGGCCGGCATGCATTTCACTAACGAGGTTCTCGAGCGTTTGGAAGGCTGTGGGGTCGGCACCTGCCGCATGACGCTGCACGTAGGCTATGCGACCTTCGAGCCCATCCGGGCCCAGCGCATCGAGGAGCACCGTATGGGCGTGGAACGTTTCGAGGTGCCCCGTGAGATCGTCGAGCGCATCGGAGCGACCCAGTCGTCGGGCGGAAAGGTCGTGGCCGTTGGTACGACGACCGTTCGCGCTCTCGAGAGCGCTGCCGGTGGCGGGTTTCCCGAAGGCTGGTCCGAGACCGATCTCTTCATCAAACCTGGCTTCCACTTCCGCGTCGTCGACGCCTTGCTTACGAACTTCCACCTTCCCAAGAGCACGCTGTTACTGCTCGTCGCGGCGCTCGGGGGTGAGGAAAATGTGCGACACGCCTACCTCGAGGCTGTCGAACGCCGCTATCGGTTCTATAGCTTCGGCGACGCCATGCTCGTCTATCCTGCCCTTTGCGGCTCCCAGGCTTGAGTGGCACCCAGCCGGCGGTCCATAATCCCGTTCGTGGAACGTGAAACTCTGTTAGCGGCGGTTGGGGAAAGCCTCGACTTGAAACGATCCTTCTTCGAACAGCACGCCGAGGGCGTGCTCGAAGCGGGCAACCTTCTCATCCAGACCTTCCGATCGAAGCGGAAGCTCCTCGTTTTCGGAAACGGTGGCAGCGCTGCCGACGCTCAGCACTTTGCGGCTGAGCTCGTGAACCGGTTCCGCTACGATCGGCCGGGTCTGCCGGCGATCGCACTTACGACCGACTCGTCGATCCTGACGAGCGTCGGCAACGACGCCGATTTCGAGAGTCTCTTCAGCCGGCAAATCGAAGCGCTCGGCGTGAGAGGTGACGTCGCCTGCGCCATCAGTACGAGCGGCAACTCGCCGAACGTCATCAAGGGTGTCGAGGCCGCCAGCGCCGCCGGTCTGAAGACCCTCGGCCTCGCGGGTCGCGGCGGCGGCAAGCTCGCTCCACTGGTCGATCTTTGTTTGACTGTGCCTCATCGGGAGACGTCGCGCATTCAGGAGGTCCACGCGATGCTGATCCACTTCTTCTGCCAGATCGTCGAGGACACGCTTTATCCGCAGGACGAGAGCGCGAGTTGATGCCCTCGAAGTACAAGACGATGCCTCTCGATCTTTCTGGCCTCGAGACCTATCCCCTCGCGTCGAGAAAGAGCAAGGTGGGCCGGGATCAGCTAGGAAGGCCTGCTGGCCCAGCGGCGAGCTTCAAAGACTTCTGGCAGAGCCTTCCCGACATCCTCGCCGCCGGCGATATGAAGGAGCTCGTCGTGCGGATGCGGGACGCCCAGAGAGGAGAGCGCGCGATTATTTGGGGGCTCGGTGCCCACGTTCTCAAGGTGGGACTCTCGCCGCTTCTCATCGATCTCATGGAGCGCGGTTACGTCTCCGCGGTGGCGCTCAACGGCGCCGGCATCATCCACGATTTCGAGCTCGCGGTCGCCGGGCAGACGTCGGAAGAAGTCGCCGAGGGTCTCGGCGAAGGGAAGTTCGGGATGGCGGAGGAGACCGGAAAGCTACTGAACGACGCCATCCGCAGTGGTGTCGACAACGGTCTGGGCCTCGGCGAGTCCGTTGGCGCGCTCCTCACGGAGCTGGACCCGCCTCACCGAGAAATAAGCCTGCTCTGGAACGCCTATCGGCTCGCTATTCCCGTCACTGTCCACGTCGCCATCGGAACGGACATCATCCACATGCATCCACAGGCCTCGGGGGCGGCGATCGGTGAGGCAAGCTTGCAGGACTTCAAGCTGCTCGCGAATCTCGTGCGTGACCTGGACGGAGGCGGGGTCTATCTGAACGTGGGCTCCGCGGTGCTCCTCCCCGAGGTGTTTCTCAAAGCGGTGAGCGTCGTCCGCAATCTCGGCCACTCGCTCACGGATTTCTCCACAGCCAACTTCGACTTCATTCGTCACTACCGACCGAGGGTCAACGTCGTTCAGAGACCCGTCACGGGTAAGGGCAAAGGATTCGAGCTCGTGGGCCACCACGAGATCCTCCTCCCGCTGCTGGCCGCGGCGCTCATCAATGGCATCAGGGGGGTCAGTCCTTAACAACTGGACTTTGCACGTCGCGCGGTTACCAAAAGTAACGAAGAAGTCAAGAAGTTAAGGACTGACCCCACTGTCCCAGCCTACCGTCATCTGGAAGGCGATGGTGAAGTCCGGGGAGACATCCGATAAATCTTCCACGAATCGCCACTCGTAGAGGAAGCGGTCCGAATACCGCCAGCGAAGTCCGAGTGCGAGCTCCCTCGCGCTACGGGTGAGGACCGCGAGCCTATCCTCGAGAAACTGGCTCTGATAGTCGACTTGGATGACCATCGCGAGTCGGCGCTTGAGCCGAATATCGAAACCTCCCATGACGTAGACGAAGTTCTTCGGCGAAAGTCGCTCGGGTTTGCCTAGGAAGTTGTAGCTCGCGTTGAAGAACACACCGAACCTGTCTCCGAAGCGGTCGTAGGCCAGGCCGACGCCCACGTCGGTCGCGCCACTGCCCGTGAGATCGTCGAGATCACCCGTCGGAAGTTTCACGTTGGTGCGAACTGCGAAAGCATTGCGGTTTTTCTCGATGAGGGTTTTCTTGAAATGGACGGTCAAATCACCGACCCCGCCGAACGAACCGCCACCCTTCAAGACCGTGTCTCCGGCGCGCGTGAGCTCGAAGCTCGAAAGGCCGTGCGGAGCCATGCCTCGCTGAAAGTTCGGCAAGTTGAGACGTCGATGGAAGGCGTCCACGAGTGGATCGAGAAAACCGCCGTAGTAGAGAAAGAGCGGAGCCGAGACCCCAACCTCGAGCCCGTGAGAAAAGCCACGCTTCCACTGCAAGTTCGTTCTCAAGTACTCGAGATCGAGCTCGAGAAAGCTATCGTCCGTTTCCTCCCTTGTGATGATGTTCGAGTAATCGAGTTGAAGCTCGATCTCGCTACGCCCGGGCGCGAGAACTCCCGCCCGCTCGGGCGCGAGAGCAACGAACATGAGTGCAAATGGAAACTGGTTCCGCGCCGACAGAGGTCTGCGCCATGTCGTGTCTAGAAGAGCGGGGCTTTCCTCCTTCTCGTTCTGGGCTCGAGCCTGCCCCGTGAAGAGCGACGCCAGCAAGAACATCGTGACGGTGTGCCGCTTCGATGTTTTTACGCGATGTTTCCTGGTCACCCGCGAGCCCTATGATATACCCTCGCCAGACGCGGGAGGTGAGCGAGATGACTGTCAGAAGCTCAGTGGGAAGAGATCGAGGCCGAGGCCGTTGTCGGCTCCCGTTCTTGAAGCTCGGCCCCCAGGCTGAGAGGATAGAGTATTCCTAAACACCCATGAGTCTTATCAAGAGTCAGATCAAGACTGGCGCCGAGGAGTATCGACTCAACTACGAAGCGAATCTCCGGCTCAACGCCGATCTCGAAAAAAAGCTGACGATCATCCGAGCCGGAGGTGACGAGAAGGCGCACGCTCGTCACCGGGAGCAAGGCAAACTCTTCGTTCGTGATCGCATTGCCAAGCTCTGTGACGAGGGCGCCCCGTTTCTCGAGATCGCGGGCTTGGCTGGATACGATCTCTATGACGACGCCGTGCCTGCGGGCGGTCTCGTCGCCGGCGTCGGAATCGTCCGCGGCCGGCAGTGCATGATCGTCGCCAACGATGCCACGGTGAAGGGGGGAACTTATTACCCCATCACCGTCAAGAAGCATCTTCGAGCGCAGGAGATAGCGCTCGACAACCAGCTGCCCTGCATCTACCTCGTCGACAGCGGCGGAGCCTTTCTCCCCTTACAGGCGGAAGTTTTTCCCGATCGCGATCACTTCGGCCGCATCTTCAGAAACCAGGCCGTGCTGAGCGCGGCTCGCATCCCTCAGCTCTCGGCCGTCATGGGCATGTGCACTGCGGGTGGCGCCTATGTGCCCGCGATGAGCGACCAGTCCGTCATCGTCAATGGGACCGGAACCATTTTCTTGGGTGGCCCACCTCTCGTCAAGGCCGCCACTGGCGAAGAGGTCTCCGCGGAGGAGCTCGGCGGAGCCCGGATTCATACCGAGGAATCTGGGGTCGCCGATCATTTTGCCGAAAACGACGAGCACGCGCTCGAGATTCTTCGCGAGGTGGTTAGCCATCTGGGACCGCGTCCAAGCGCGGAGCTCAGGCTGCAGCCCCCGGAGCCTCCGGACATGGATCCGGAGGAGATTCTCGGTGTCTGGCCGCGAGAGCGGAGGCGCCAAGTCGATATCCGTGAAGTCATGGCACGGCTCGTCGACGGCAGCCGCTTCTTCGAGTTCAAGAAACGCTATGGGTCGACCCTCGTGACCGGCTTCGCGCACATCGAAGGCATGCCGGTCGCCATTCTGGCGAACAACGGCGTCTTGTTCAGCGAGAGCGCTCTGAAGGCCACCCACTTCATCGAGCTCGCGACCAGGGAGCGAACGCCCCTTCTCTTTCTCCAGAACATCACTGGATTCATGATCGGCGCGCGCTACGAGCGCGGGGGTATCGCGAAGGACGGCGCGAAGATGGTTCACGCGGTGGCGACGGCGCGAGTTCCGAAGCTCACCTTCATTCTGGGGGGGAGCTTCGGAGCCGGGAACTACGGCATGTGCGGCCGCGCCTTCGACCCCCGGTTTCTCTGGACCTGGCCAACGAGCCGAATCTCCGTCATGGGGGGGGAGCAAGCCGCGCAGGTGCTCATTACCGTCAAGCGCGACCAGCGCGCTCGAGGTGGCCAAAGCCTTTCTGGCGAAGAGGCTCACGAGATTGCGGAACCCATCCTGGAGAAGTACGAGACCGAGGGCCACCCGTATTACGCGTCCGCCCGGTTGTGGGACGACGGGGTGATCGACATGCGGGCGACGCGGACCATTCTCGGATTGAGTCTCGCCACGGTGCTGAACGCTCCCATCTCGGAGACCAAGACCGGCGTGTTCCGGATGTAGAGAAGACGTGAGCCCGAGAAAGACGACGCTCCGCATCGCGAACGCCGGTGGCTACTGGGGTGACGACCCCTATGCGCTGCGCCGACAAGTGACTGGCGAGCTGCCCATCGACTACGTCTCGATGGATTTTCTGGCCGAGATCACGATGAGCATTCTGCAAAAGCAGCACGCGCGCGACCCGAAAGCGGGTTACGCGCGAGACTTCTTGAAGCAGGTCGAGCCGCTTCTGGAAGTGCTGCGAGCTCGGGGCATCAAGATCATCACCAATGCCGGAGGCGTCAACCCGGAAGGCTGCGCGGAGGCACTCTTCGAGATCGCTCGTGCTCGTGGTCTCACGCTCAAAGTCGCGGTCGTGGGTGGAGACGACATTGTTTCGCGGCTCGACGAGCTCGCGCGTGAGGGCATCTCCCTGGACAATATGGAAACAGGCGAGCCGATGGGCGATCGTCGGGCAGCGGTCCTCTCCGCCAACGCCTATTTTGGTGCGATGCCCGTCGTGCGCGCCCTGGAAGGCGATCCCGACATCGTCCTCTCCGGACGAGTCACCGACACGGGGATCACACTCGCGGCCCTGATCCACGAGTTCGGTTGGAAGTGGAGTGACTACGACCGCCTGGCGCAGGGAATCGTCGCTTCCCACCTGATCGAGTGCGGCGCGCAGGCCACGGGGGGCAACTTCACAGATTGGCAAAAAGTCCCGAGCTATATCGATGTCGGGTTCCCTGTACTCGAGTTCGAGCCAGATGGAAGCTTCGTTCTAACCAAACACCCCGGCTCCGGCGGATTGGTGACCGAACAAACGACGCGCGAGCAGTTTCTCTACGAGATGGGCCATCCCCAGGTCTATATCACTCCCGATGCCATCGCCGATTTCACCACCATCGATCTCGAGTCCGTCGGCGAGAATCGGATCAAGGTCACGGGGGCGCAGGGCTCCGTACCAACGGACCTGCTGAAAGTCAGTGTCGCGATCGCGGATGGATGGAAGTCCTCGGGTACGCTCATCATCTCAGGGCCGGACGCTCGCGCTAAAGCCGAGGTCTTCGCGGAAGTCTTTTGGTCGCGTCTCGGAAGTGAGCTCGAGCGTGAGGGTCTTGGACCGCTCGAAGCCAAGGTGACCGAGTTCATCGGAGATGACAGCACGCACCGCGACCTCACTCCCGAGCACCATGTGACGGAAGTCCTCTTGCGGCTGGCCGCGCGCGACCACGAGTCCGAGAAGCTCGAGATTTTCAGAAAGCTCCTGCCGAGCTTGATCCTCAGTGGTCCCGCTGGCGTCGCCGTAACCGGAGGGGCTCCCGCAATATCGAACGTCGTTCGCTACTGGCCGAGTCTCATTCCGCAGCACGCCGCTCCGGCTAATCTCGAACTGTGGAGCCAGAAGCGAGGAGCCAAAGAGCACAAAAAACTTTCTTTCGTCGAACACATTTCCTGGCCCGAAACGGGTGGGGTGGCCGAGCCTGCCCGAGCCCTCGAGGACCCCTTCTCGACGGCAATCCTGTCCCAGCTTTCGAGCCCACCGGAAATCGAAGTCCCGCTCATGAGCATCGCCCACGCTCGCAGCGGCGACAAAGGAGATACCGCCAACATCGGCCTCATTGGTCGGAGCCCCGCTTGTTACGTTTGGCTGCGAGAGAACGTGACGGCGGAACGCATGAAGTGGTGGTTCCGTGGGACGGTCAGGGGCGAAGTGCATCGCTATCTCGTTCCGAACCTATGGGCGCTCAACTTTCTCCTCGACGAGTCCCTGGGTGGCGGCGGGACGGTGAGCCTCTTCATCGATGCGCAAGGGAAGACCTATGGTCAGGCGCTTCTCCGTTGCCACGTTCGCGTCCCCGAAGCGCTCTTGTTGACGATCGCGTCCGAAGACCGAGCGATGTCCCAAGAGCTCGGAGGACGCGGGTGAAGGACTTTCCGGTCGACTCCATCGTCACACGCGCAACGACGTTGAGAGTCGAGTCGCTCAACCTCGGGGTCAAGCGTATCGTCTTCTCCCGACCGGACGTGCGGAACGCTTTCGATGAGACCATGCTCGAGGAGCTCCGCGACGTGCTCGATCACCTCGCGGGTGTACCCGATCCCGGGCAAATGCGTCTTCTCATTCTTGCCGGAGAGGGAAAAGTCTTCAGCGCCGGGGCCGACCTCGGCTATATGAAACGGCTCGCAGGCAAGAGCCTCGAGGAAAGCCTTCTCGATGCCCGCAGGCTCGCGGATATCTTTTATCGAATCGCCGACTTTCCCGTTCCGGTTCTCGTCGTCGTTCAGGGCGCAGCAATTGGCGGAGGACTGGGGTTGGCTGTTTGCAGCGACTACGTTCTCGCGGAGCAAAGCGCCGTCTTCGCCACGTCAGAGGTGCTTCTCGGTATCGTCCCCGGAGTCATCAGCCCCTACATCGTGCGTCGCTTGGGACTCGCGAGCGCAGCGCCGCTGATGTTGACGGGACGCCGGATTGGCGCGGAAGAGGCACGAGAGCTCGGCCTCGTACAGCGCGTCGCGAGCGGCGATGAGCTATCGACTGCGCTCCAGGAAGTGGTGCTGGACTTTCTTGCCGCCGGTCCCGAAGCACAGAGACGAACGAAGGATCTCTTGAAGCAGGCGTATCCGCTACCCGGGCCGGATCTCGTGGATTTCACCGTCGAGGCAATCGCGAGAGCGCGGGCCGCAACGGAAGGCAAGAAGGGACTCGATGCCTTCTTCAGCAAGGTCCCACCCGCCTGGGCGGCGCGGGTCGAAGCGATCCGGAAATCGTCGCGCTCGTCCAAATGAAGAAGCTGGTCGTCGCCAATCGGGGAGAGATCGCCCGTCGCATCCTGAGAACGGCGCGGACGTTCGGTTATCGGGTCGGGGTAGTCTCGACGGTTGAGGAGCGGGACGCGCTCGTGCGTGCCGAGGCCGACGAGGTGCTCGAGGTCGATGATTTTCTCGATGCCGAAGCCATCGTCGCCGCGTCGAGGAAGTGGGGCGCCGACATGCTCCACCCCGGCTACGGCTTTCTATCCGAGAGCGCGAGCTTCGCCGAGCTCGTGGAGAGCGGGGGTATCGCTTTCGTCGGACCAAAACCGCAAACGATGAAGCTCCTGGGCAACAAGGAGAAAGCGAAGGAGCTCGCCGTTCGATGTGGGGTTCCGATCCTCGACGCCCTGGGCTCGGAGGAGCTGAAGGGTCTGGACGAGTCTCGTCTCGCGGCCGCGATCCTAGAGAAAGGGCTCGAGCCGCCGTTGCTCGTCAAAGCGGCCGGCGGCGGTGGCGGACGGGGTATGCGTACCGTCGAGGACCTATCGAAGCTTCACGCTGCGCTGGCCCGGGCTTCTGAAGAGGCGGCCGCCGGTTTTGCCGACGCGGCGGTCTTTGTGGAGCGCTACCTCGAGAAACCGCGTCACGTGGAGATTCAGGTGTTTGGAGACGGCAAGGGGGGCGGCGTCTCACTCGGCGAGAGAGAGTGCTCCATGCAGCGCCGCTACCAGAAAGTCATCGAAGAGTCCCCAAGCCCGGCGGTGACTCGAAAGCTCCGCGAGGAGATGTCCCGCGCTGCTCTCGCCCTCGTCGCGGAGGCGAAGTACCGGGGTGCGGGTACGGTCGAGTTTCTCTTGGACGAGGGGGGAGCCTTCCATTTCCTCGAGGTGAATACCCGGCTTCAGGTCGAGCATCCCGTAACGGAGGCCGTCCTCGACCTCGACCTCGTGGCGGCTCAATTCTCCCTTGCCGAGGGGCAGTGGCCGAGAGAGCTTCCCGATCCTTCGAGCGCCGCAATCCTTACGCCGAAACGGTGGGCGGTCGAGGCCCGCGTGCTGGCCGAGAACCCGCGGGACCATTTCCACCCGACACCAGGACCCCTCCTGCGATACCGCGAGCCCACCGGAGCTTCGGTCCGCGTAGATTCGGGCGTATGCGAAGGCGGCAGCGTCCACCCGAGATATGACTCGATGATCGCGAAGGTCATCGCCAGCGGCGAGAACCGAGCCGAAGCGGTCGAGAGACTTTCGAGCGCGCTCGAAAGCATGGTGATTCATGGCGCCACCACCAATCTTCCCTTCCTGCAGGCGGTCCTGCGTCATCCCGGTTTCTGTTCGGGCTCGTTCTCTACCGGATTCATCGCGACGCACCTCGACGCGCTGAACGAATCTCTGCTTCCCGAAACGCTTCGGGAGCGGGTCTCGACGGCGGGCTTCCGAGAGAAGCTTTCTTTCGCCGCCCGAGGTTACGGCCTATCTCACGCGAGCCAGGCGGCGGCGCGCTTCCTGGGCCTCGACAGCCGCTTCGCGCGAGTGGGCAGCGCCCTCGAGCAGGCGCCCATCCAGATCGCCTGTGACTCCACGAGCGGGGACGTCGTTTTGTCGGGACGTGGTCTGGGTGAGGCGCTTTCGAACCCCGAGACGAGTTTCCGCTTTGGGCCGACGCTCCGAAGGGCGATCGATCGGGCGGCCGAGGAGCCGTCTCGCCTTCGGGTCGAGGGAGTCTTGACGCCGATCGGGGTCGAAGAAATGGCACTGACTTTGTTCGGGGAAACGCTTCGTCTGGTGGATCCGAGAGCGCTCGTGCACCGTCGCGTGCGGGCCGGGTCGGCAGATGGGGAAGTCCGCGCTCCGATGGCGGGCAAGGTTCTGGAAGTCCGTGCCAAGCGCGGCGATCGCGTCGACGAGGGCCAAGTTCTTCTCGTGGTCGAGTCCATGAAGATGCAGCTCGAGGTGGGAGCCCCCGTCGGCGGTCGTATCGCGGAGGTGCTCGTCGAACCGGGTCAAGTGCTCGACGGCGACGCCATTATGGCGACGATCGAGCCCTGACTCCGGCTCGATCGGCCCAGAGCGCGAGCTTGGGTGTTTTACCACACGTGGGACAAAGGGGGACGCTCGCGATCACAGCGGTCTTGCCTCGTCTGCTGGACAATAGAGGACCCCTGAAAATCAGAGTTGAGCGACCCCAAGCGACATCTAGGGAAAACGCAATGAAAACCGTTTTGGATTTGATCGGCGAGTTCGCCGAGCTCAATGACGCCAAAGTCGCCCATCGTGGCCGACTTCCGCTGGAAGCGGAGAAGCGCTGGGAAGAGCTGAAGGCTTTTTACGACCTCTTGATGTCGAGAACAGGCGTAGGTCCCCGCCCGGTGACGCGCCGCTTCTCTGCGACGGACGTCATCGAGAAAGTCAAGGCGCGCGAACGCCTCAGGGTTCCTCTGGAAACGGAGATCGTGTTCGAGATCGGGAACGAGTTTCACGCTGGCTATGCCGTGAACTTGAGCCGCGGAGGAATGTTTCTGTCCCACAACGAAGTGCTTCCCGTGAAATCCAACCTCAAGGTCTATTTGGCGAGTCCCGACGCCGTCGATGAGGCGCTCGTCGAAGCACCCGGGGAGGTCGCTTGGGTAACGGAGCAAGGCATCGTCGAAGCTTCGCTGCCGCGAGGTATGGGGGTTCGCTTCGGGCGGAGCATCGCCTACGTGCAGCGTCACCTCGACGCCATGGTCGTCGACTGCCTCGTGAGACATCTCTCTGGGCTGGATGCGACCGGTCTGGCGCCGGAGTTCCTGATCGGCGAAGCGATCGAGCTCTAGTTTCCTCCCGTCAAAGGCCGGGGTAGGGGTCGGTCTCGATGTGGACGAAGGCGCCCACGTAACGCCAGTCGGTCTCTCCGCGCCGCTCCATCTTCGGCACCGCGCCGGTCTCGGTCTCGATGGATACGAGATAGCAATAGCTGCGGTGTCCGAAGTTCTCGTAGGGAAAAGGGCGACCGGCCGGCAGATCGAGAATGCGCTTTTCGCCCGCGCCGAGCACGGCGCTCTCGCAGCCGCCCGGCACGCACACGCGAATTCGGTTGTCTCGACTCGTGACGTTCGTGACACGAACCACGAGTTGAGTCAGCTCGAAGTTGGTCCTCACCACCATTTCGGCCTCGGTCCCGCCCTTCACGTGGAAACCGAGGCCGCCTGGACTGCGTCGTTCCCTCCCCCAGGTATTGTTGTCGAGAAAGTAGCCGAGGAAACTGTCGTCGAATTTTTGACGAAACTTGGCGGGGTCGTTGTTCGTGGGCAAGTCGTTGATGAGCGAAAGCTCGGGAGGTAGCCACTTGAAGACACTCGTCGTCGCGTGCTCGCCGGGCCGCCTTCCGGACTCGAATGGCGATGCGAAGATTGAAGTGAGGAACAGCCCCGCGACCGCCCATGAGGCCAATGTCGGCACGAAGAGTCGTTTCGTGCCCGTGACGAGGAAGAAGAAAAGGGGAAAAACGTTGAGAAAGTAGCGATTGCCCAGCGTCCCGCCGCCGCCGAAGTAATTGACGGGCATCCAGACGATGAACAAGAGGCAGCCGAAGACGGCGATTCCGAGAACGAGCCACTGGTATAGCTGTTTCTTGCGCGTCAAGAAGAACACGAGCAGTGAGGCGATGGCGGGAAAGCAGTAGATGGCCACGCCGGAGAAACGCCCGATCACGTAGAAATAGAGATCGTGCAGTACGATGTCCCAGGGTTGGTAGGTATAGATCTCGTTCGTGACTTTGGACAGCCCGGTATTCTCGAACGTCAGATCGGCCCGGTCGAAGGGGTAGCGTCCGCCAAAGGTCTTGCGGTCACCGCCTTGATAGTTCATCTCACCGGTGATCGCGAGGTTGGCGACAAACAGTCCGGAGAGGACGGCGCCGAAAGCGACGCCCACGATCATGCCGCGCTTCCACTGGCGACGCCACGCGATGAGAGCGAGCAGGGGCAAGATCAGGAACACGTTGTTCGCTTTGGAATAGGCGGCCGCGCCCCAGATCGCTGCGCCGATCACGTCGGACGTCGTGCCCGCCAATAGGCGCGGTGGATTCACCGCGTTCTCCTTGTAGAGCCAGAAGAAGGCGCCGAGGAACACGAGGCAGAGGTTGACGAGCTCCGGCGTGAGCCAAACGAAATAGGCCGGCGTGACGGAAGCGAAGAAAAACGTCAGCGAGAATGCGAGCGCGACCCATCTCGGGCTCGAGGCGACCAGGAAGAAATAGGCGGCGACGAGAACCGTCGTGAGAGCGACGGTATGGAGAAGCAGCATCCCATTGGTGCCGAAGATTCGAACGAAAGGCGCGGCCATGAGCGAGTAGATAAATGCTTTCGCGTAGTAGAGCTCCTCGGTAGGTGGGCCCTTGCTGACGAGAAAGGGAATCGTCGTGGTGACCGTGAGGTCGAGCTCGCGGCCTCGTTTCAAGAAGATGCCCGACGGCCCGTTCTTGAACTCCCGATAAACCCGCTCGAGGTCCTGCCTCTCGAATCGGAGGTCTCCGTCGAAGGCGAGACTGTGCGCCATCGTGTAGTACGTCGCACCGTCGCTCCAGAACGCGCCGGCCGCACGGGGGTAATCCACCGTAATCGAAAAGCCGGCGAGAACGAGGCCGATGGTTCCAATGAGAGCCAGCGGCCCCCAGTGCTCGCGATCAACTCCAAACATCGCGCATCATAATAGCCCCTCACGCGGGACCGCGGGAGGCTCAGGTCGGCGAAAAAAGAGCGAGCGCGAACCAGTTTCGTTCGTCGGTGAAAAGCTCGCTTATACGAAAGCCCGCCGCGGCGGCGTGCCCCTCGATGCTTCCCCGCGAGTACTTGTAGGAGTTCTCCGTGTGAATGGTCTCGTTGGGCTCGAAGTGGAAAGCTCGTCGTAGATTGGAGACGGGGACGTCCTGCGCCGCCCCAGAAGCCAGATGCATCTCGACCCGGCTCGCCCCTCGGTTGAAGAAGGCGCGGTGGGAGAACCTGTCGAGGTCGAACTCGCCGCCGAGCTCACGATTGATCCGGGCGAGCACGTTGAGGTTGAACTCCGCGGTCACTCCAGCCGCGTCGTTATAGGCGGCGTTCAGCACCGACTCCTCCTTGAGAAGGTCGAATCCCACCAGCAGGGCGTCCTGGTCTTCGAGCTGGGCTCGAATCGAGGAGAGGAACTCGGTGGCTTGCTCGGGCTCCATGTTCCCGACGCTCGAGCCGAGAAAGAGGACGAGCATGCGATCGGGTACGGCTTCATCTTCGGCGACTAGGGTGCTCGCTTTCGCGAGTCCGGTCTCGTACTGCGACGCGATCGGCGTGACACCGAGCTCAGGATAGCGTCGATCGAGGTGGCTCGCCGTCTCCTCGAGGATGGTCGGCGAGATATCGATGGGCATGTAGTGGACCTCGTCGCTGCTTTCGAGCAGGCTCTCGAGGAGGATCGTCGTTTTCACCGAGCTTCCGCTTCCGAGCTCCACAAGGCTCACCGTGTCGCCCATCAGCTCGGCGATGTCAGACGCCGAGGCGCGCAGGATGGCGGCCTCGGTGCGCGTTGGGTAGTACTCCGGCTGTCGCGTGATGGTCTCGAAGAGCTCCGAGCCGCGCGCATCGTAGAAGTATTTGGGGTACAGGAACTTAGGGGAGCCTTCGAGGCCCACGACCACATCTCGCGCAAACTCCCCCCCGGGATCTAACTCGGTGTCTGGGGGCATAGGCACTATTATACGATTTGACCGCTACTCGTGCCCCCTGTTAGACTCCGCCGCTCATGGGGACCGCTCACACACTGGAAGATGTCCGCCAGTACTGGAACGAGTATGTCAACGACATCGAGATTACCCAATACCCTATGGGTTCGGTCGAGTTCTTCGACGCGCTCGAAAAGTATCGATACGACAAGATCGACTACCTCAAGGACTACCTCGACTTTCCCCGCTACAAGGGACAGAAGATCCTCGAGATCGGCTGCGGCGCGGGGGTCGATCTCATACAGTTCGCGCGAGCAGGCGCTACGGTGTCAGCGAGGGACCTGACCGAGAACGCCGTCAAGCTCGCAACGGCGAACTTGGCTCGCGAAGGATACTCCGGAGACATCAAGCAGGGTAATGCCGAAGCGCTCGACTTCGCCGACGATAGCTTCGACGTCGTCTACTCGCACGGCGTCCTGCACCACACCGTCGACACGGAGAAATCGATCGCGGAAGTTAGGCGCGTGCTCAAGCCCGGCGGTGAAGCCATCATCATGCTCTACAATCGCAATTCCTGGTTTGCCCTCGTCGCATGGCTTTCGGGTACCAACGTCGAGCATGCGAAAAAAGACGCTCCCATCATCCGCAAGTACTCGACTTCGGAATGTCGTGAGCTCTTCGAGAATTTCCAAAACGTCCGAATCCTCGTGGATCGTTTCCCGAAGCGCACCGTCAAGTTCGACAATCTCTTCGCGAAGCTCAACAACTACTTGCTCGTGCCCTTCTTCGAAATGCTTCCCGACGCCATTCGGAGACCCCTCGGATGGCACATTATGATACGCGCTATCAAATAACGCTCTTCTCGGCGTTCCTCGGGGCCGTCGCCCTCGTCGTCGCCATTTTCGAGAGCGCCTCTGAGGCGGCTCTCTTTCTGATCGCGCTCGGCCTCTTCGCGCTACCCGGTCTGCCTCTCGCCCGTCGTTTTTTCTCCGGCATCGAGTCGTGGCTCGCGGGGGCTGCCCTCGGTTTTCTCATGAGCTCGCTCGTTGCGAGTCTGCTCCACCGTTTTCAGCTCGCGGCGCCGCTGTATGTCCTTGCAGTGCCGATAGTGCTCCTCCTTTGCTCTGCGCTGGTCGCACCCCGAATCAAACTCCGTGCGCTTCGTTGCGAGCGCGACGAGAAGGAGCTCCTCTGGGTGTCGGCGACGGCATTCGTCGTACTGGGCGTCGTCTCGATCCCCTTCTTGAAGGTTGGTGCCGCGACGCCATCGGGTATCGCCTTCCGAGCCTACTTCAGCGCGGATCTGATGACGCATCTCTCCGTGATAGCCGAGCTCCAGAAGGGTGAGTTTCCTCTTACGAATCCGTTCTATTCGGGAAGCTCTCTCGGTTACTACTGGCTTTTTTTCGCCTTCCCGGCGGCGGTCGGAGCTTTGACCGACAATCAGTCCGCGCTCCTGTCGCTTTACGCCGCGGCAGGCTTTCTCTTCGGAGCCCTCCTGTTCGCGACGGCGAGGCGGATCGGTCTGCCTTCCGCGAGAGCCTTTCTCGCGACTTCGGTGGCGCTCACAGCCGCGAGCTACGAGGGTTTGCTCGCTTTGCTGCGCAACGAGCCCTTCACCGATATCAACGTGGACGCGCTCTCGCGATGGGCCTTCCACCTTACCTCGCTCGACGGACTACACCGCGCCTTGCTCTACACGCCGCAGCACCTGTTCAGCTACAGCCTGCTTCTCGTAATGCTCCTGCTCGTGATGCGACGCGTGCCTTTGGACCGCGCCACGGCGACCGTTTGCGGGTTGCTGCTCGGTGGCATGGCGGGAACGAGCATCGTGACCGCGATGCTCGCGGGCCCGTGGCTCGTGCTCGTGCTCTTCCTGCGACGCCGGAGCGCGAGGAGCTTCCTCGGCCTTGCAGCCTGGACCACGACGACCGCTCTCACGCTTCTCGCCTGGTTCGTCGCGCTGGGCTTTTTCGGTGGCGCCGGGGGGGCGCTCATCCTTCGCGCGCCAGCATGGCCGGAGCTCTTCTCGGTGCTCGCCCTCGATGCCGGGGCGCTCCTGCTCCTCGTCGCTTTGCGTCGCCGTCCGCGAAGCGCTCTCGAGGGGGAAATCGCTCTTCTCGCGGGCCTGGCCCTGTTCGCGATTCTGTTTCTAGATCTCGAGGGTTACGAAGGAGTCTGGATGGCGTGGCGCGCCGGAAGCGTTCTGCTCGTCTGCCTCGCTATCCTGGCGGCGGCCACGCTCGAAAGCGGAATCCGTCCACTCCATGGGCTCATCGTCGTTCCGGCCCTTCTGACGATCGTGCTCGACGTCTATAACGCACAAGACGTCGCGAACCGTCGCATGTCGGCGGGCGAGTTCCGATGGACGACGACGGTGAGCTTGGCTGAGTGGGAAGCGCTTCGCTTCCTTCGAGACGAGACCCCCCGAGATGCGATCGTTCAGTGGGACGTTCGAGCTCGTGAGCTCGGTGAGTGGGCGTTCATCCCTGCAATCGCTGAGCGACGCATGGCGGTCGGCATCCCCATATTCTTGCTCGACCTGAGAAAGTATCGGGTTCGGGAACGGCGACACGCCCGCCCGATTTTCGGCTCTGGCGACGCCGAAGAAGCTCACCTTCAGGCCGTCGCGCTCGGAATCGATTATCTTTTCATCGGCCGAGCCGAGGTCTCGCTGCGGGGCGACGCCGTTCGCGGCCTCTTCGAGTCGCCGAACCACTTCCGAGCCGTTTTCGAGAACGCGGAAGTCACGCTCTTGGAAGTGCTAGCGCCCTGAACATATACTGCCACGTTCATGCCCGATAAGAAGGACTTCGTCGTGGTGGGCGCCGGCGTTGCGGGTCTCAGCTTTGCCGACCCGGTGCTCGATGCCGGCCGGAGTGTCGCCATCGTGGAGCGGAACGACCACGTTGGGGGGCTCGCGCGCTCGTACCGCTACGGGGATTTCCGGTTCGATGTCGGGCCCAAGAGGTTCCACACCGAGGACAAGGAAGTTCTCGACTTTCTGCTCGACGTGCTCGGCGACGATCATATCGTCGTGGATCGTTCGAGCGCCGTGCACCTCTTCGGACGCTATTTTCCCTGGCCACTCGATCAACGCGCGCTCCTGAAGCTTCCCCTCGGCGTAATGATCTCAGCCGGTCTCGACTTGCTCAAGCGTCGCCCACCGGCCGACGAGAACTCCTTCACGGAGTACACCCGCTCGCGCTATGGAGACACGCTCTACCGGCTGTTCTTCAAGCCCTATACTGAGAAGTTTCTCCAGATTCCCTGCGAGGAGATCCACGTCGACTGGGCGCGAACCGGGATCAACCGGGCCGTCATCGACAAGCGCGTGAAGACGGAGTCCCTCTTCGACCTCGTGCGGAGCGTGCTCATCCCCAGGCCGGTCGTGACGGAGTTCATTTATCCGAGCTACGGCGGGTTCGGTACGTTCTGCGAGAAGCTCTCCGAGCGAGTGCGAGCCAAGGGAGGCGATATCCTTCTGGAAAACACGGTCGCCCGGATCGAGACGAGCGGGAACCGAGTTCGTGAGGTGGAGCTCGCGGACGGCAAGCGCTATGAACCGAGCAATCTCGTCTGGAGCGGAAACCTCATCGCCCTCGCGCGCCTCCTTTTGAGAGAACCTCCCGAGATCCGCTATTTGAGCACGGTCCTGTTCAACCTCGAGGTCGAGGCCGACGTGCTCGAGCACCAACAGTGGATCTACTTCGGGGGACGAGACACGGTGCTATCCAGGGTTTCGAACACGAGCGAGATGGCCGACTACATGGCGCCGAAGGGAAAGACCGGCCTTTGCGTCGAGGTGACCTGTTTCGAAGGGCAGGGACCCTGGAACGATCCCGAGGCTCTCGTGGACGAGATTCGCTCGGATCTCGTTCGATTGAAGCTCGTGCGCGCGGAGTCCGATTTCGGGAGGGTCCACATCGAGCGGGTCAAGGACACCTATCCCATCTACGATCTTCGCTACAAGGAAAGCTTCGCGGCCGCCGCCCGTATGGTGCATCCCTTCGAGAACCTGAAGCTGCTCGGGCGCACCGGCGCCTATTGGTACAACAACTCCGATCACTCGATGAAGATGTCCCTTCACATGGCGCAACACCTGCTGAAGGGAGCGCCGATGGAGGAAAAGGAAGCCTTGTTCCGAGTCTGACGAAGGCGTCCCTGCGGGAATGCTCTTTCTTGTCTCCATGGGTGCGCTCGTGCTCGCGCACCTTCTGCCCGGGCGGCTCCTCGTGGAGTGGCTGGGGCTCGGCCGAGACCGCGAGGAGAGATGGATTGCCTCGGCGGTCCTGGGCGGGCCAATCGCCGCCGTTATCCACGGAGCGAGTCTCGCGGTCTCCTGGGCGCCGCTCTATTGGGTCCTCTTGCTCGCGCTCGACATCACGGCTCTGATCGTTGCGCGCCGCTCGGCGGCCATCTTCGGCTTCTCTCGGCACGCTCGTGGGTACCTGCTCGCTCTCATCGCAATCGTGCTCGCCGGCTATTTGGCGACGACGGGAAGCCTCTATCGTCTGGATGACGAGGGGAACCTGCTTCTCGACCGCGCCCTCCAAAGGGATGCGCTGTTTCACGTCGGCGTAAGCCGCTCCCTGGAAACCGACTATCCGCCGACCCTTCTCTCGGTCGCAGGAATCCCCATCGGCTATCACGTGGGTTACCACCTTCAGACCGCCGCCTGGTCGAGGCACTTCGGGATCGACGCCTTCGACGCTTTGATCCGGCTCGGAGCCTGCTTTCAGATCGCGCTCCTCGTGCTCTCCACCTTCATGCTCGCGCGCCGTTTCACGACGAGTGAGAAGGGGCAGCTCCTCGCCGCAACGCTCGTGCTCTGTGCCGGCTTTGGTGGCCTATTCTTCTTTCGCCCCTCTGTCGATTGGTGGAGTCTCGTCTTCATGGACGCGACCATCGTCTCGGTATTCCTTCCGAACCCACTTCTGCCCGCGATTCCCCTGGCTTTCATCGGTCTCGCTTTCGGCTCGGACTTTCTCGAAACGGGCGAGCGGGGTCCACTCGCCGCGAGCGCCATTGCCATCGGCTGCCTGCTCGCCGTCAAGATGTTCCTCGGGGCCCAAGTGCTCGCGGGGCTCGGGCTTCTCGCGCTCGTTCAATGGTCCCGTCGACGAACGAAACTTCTTTTCGCGGCTGCCACCCTCGCGTCGACTCCGTTTCTGGCTCAGACGCTACTCGCCGCAAGGGGGTCGAACACGAGTGTGGGGCTGAGACCTCTCGAAGTGGTTCGCTATTCGATGGAGAAGCTCGACTGGGACGGTGCGGTCCGATCGCTCGCGGCTTTTGGACGTTTCGAGCTCGAATCGGTCGGATTCCTGCTCGCCGCGCTTGCCCTCTGGTTTCTGGGGTTTCTGGGCTTGCGCATTCTCGCACTGCGCGGCTTTCTCGCGAGCCTCGGAGGCGGCAGTGCGCTCGAGCGTGCTATGGCGTTCATGGTGCTCGTCGGACTCGCCGCGGCCCTCGTCTTCCGGATCGCACCCGCCGAATCCGACGGGCTCTCGCGCCTCGAAGCGCAGAACGACGTCCTCTGGTTCGCCGCGCAAAGCGGACTCCTACTCTGGTTCTGGACAGCGCGGGCTCTTTCGAATCTGCGAATGGCGCTGCTCGTTCCCGTCATCGGCTGTCTCGCACTCCCGGCGACTTTCCAGCACTTCTTCCATGCGGCATCGCTTCCACCGGATCGCATCGCTGCGCATCGCGTCGCCGCCGCTCGGGAGGCCCGTCTGGAGTCCGGTCCGGACGACATCTGGCTGGATCCGCTCGACCGCTCGCGACCGTCGCTTCTGCCCTACGTTTCCGGACGTCCGGTGGTCTACGACCCTTATGTCGGTTACGACTACATGTTCATCGGCAGGAACGAGATCGATTTCCGCCGTCACGCCGTGGCCCAGTTCTGGGCGAGCGCGGATGTCGGTTACCTCAGCTGGGTTCTCGGGCGTTTCGAAGTCGACTTCATCTGGGAGGAAGGCCAGAGAGTGCCCCAGGCTCTTCGTCCCTCGCTCGAGGAGCTCTACCACGACGAGGCCGGGAGCATCAGGCTGTTCCGAGTCGAGGCGAAGGACCCGGCAACGCCCGCACCCATCTCGCCTCCGACCGAGATCCACATGGGTGGGCGCGGAAACCCCTTTCTCGGACGGGGTTTCTCACGCGAAGGAGATCGGAGGCGTTTGGAGCCGGGAACATCGCACATCTATTTGCCGCGCGAAATGGGAGCAGATCTCCGATTGACGTGGGCCCTGTCGCCACCCTACGCGCCGGGAAAGCTCTCGGTAGACGGTCGAAGCCTCGACCTCGCGGGGAGCGAAGAGAGCATCGACGTCATCCTTCCCGCGCGTGATGTGAGGGGACTTCACGCCATCGAGGTGACGTGGCACGGTGTAGAATCACTACCAATACGAGGCCTGTACCCGAGGAGCCCATGACAATGAAAACAGCCTGGGGCGACGTCGACGTCATCGACGCTCACGCGCATTTCTTTTCACACACGTTCTTCGTCGCGCTGGCGAAAGGTCTGGCTGCGCCCCCTGCCGAGGACGAGCTCTACGCCGTCCTTGGGCAAAAACTCCCCTTCGATTTTCCCCCCCGCGAACATGCCGAGCTCGCGGGGCGCTGGGTCGAAGAGCTCGATCGGCACAGCGTCGCCAGAACGGTGCTGATCGCGAGCGTACCGGGGGACGAAGACTCGGTCGCGGCGGCGGTGAGCGCGTACCCCGATCGTTTCATCCCCTACTTCATGCTGAATCCCAAGGCGCCGGACGCGCTCCAGAGAACCAAGCGCGCGTTCCGTGAGCTCGGCATGAAGGGCCTTTGTTTGTTTCCCGCGATGCACCACTTTCACGTCTGGGAGCGGGAGCTCGAGCCGATCCTGGAGGTCGTCGAGGATAGCGGGGGCCTGGTCTTCGTTCACTGCGGTCTGCTCAAAGTCGGTGTCCGCGACAAGCTCGGTCTGAAGAGCCCCTTCGATATCCGCTTCGCGAACCCTCTCGACATCTCCGGTGTGGCGCGTCGGCTCGAAAGCGTTCCTTTCGTCGTGCCCCACTTCGGTAGCGGATTCTTCCGCGAGCTTCTTCTCGTGGCGAGCGAGTGTGAGAACGTCTATACGGATAGCTCCAGCTCCAACTCGTGGATCTCGAAACTGCCCCAGCCATTGACGCTCGTGGAGGTTTTTGGGCGCGCTCTCGATGTGATGGGTTCCGATCGCATCCTCTACGGCTCGGACTCGAGTTTTTTTCCGCGAGGCTTTCAAAACGAGCAGCTCGAGAGGCAAGTCGACGCGCTCGAGCAGCTCGAGATCTCGAGCGAGCAGGCCGGGCGAATCTTCGGCGGCAACCTCGCCCGGCTCGCCGGATAAGATTCTATCTGTGAAGCGGCGCTCGCCGGCTCGAGCCTTGACGTTCGTGCGTGGCTTGTACACGATAGTTATCTCCCCATGAATTTGTCGAAGATCGCGCGGTCGCCCATAGGGCCCCTCGTCGCGATCGCCGTCCTTTTGAACGGCGCTTCCTGCGGCCGGGCCGAGACCCCCGAGCTGCCTGCCGAGGACCGACTGCTCGACGAGCTGATGGAAGACTACGTGGCGGAGCGGTTTCGCTTCTATCCCGTGGAGGCGACCCTGGCCGGCCTCCCGGGGAATGACGATCGACTCGGTGACTACGCGCGCAGTGACATCCAGCTACGGATCGGGTGGCTGTCCGATTTTCATCAAAAGCTCGTCGGGTTGAGATTGACCGCGCTATCCCAGCCGGCCTATCTCGATGCCTTGTGGCTTCGGAGCCTCGTCAAAGACGAATTGTTGGATCTCGAGGCGCGCGGTCTCTGGCAGAAGACGATGTCCTTCTACTCGGAGAAAGCGCGTGTGGGGCTCGTAGCCTTACTGGTGGACCCGAACCTGGCCGAACGGGCGAATGCGATCGCCGGCCGATTGGCGGAGATTCCCGAGCTCTTTGCCCGAGCGAGGGAGAATGTGGGTGTGGCCTCTTCCGTTTGGCGGGGCGACGGCCTCGGCTCACTCGAGCAGTGTCGCCAGCTGTTCGCCGACATGCCCGAGATCTTGAAGGACCGTGTCGCGCCCCATCGGTTGGCTGAGCTCGCCCTGCTCAGTCGCGCCGCGACCCGCGCGCTTCAAGATACAGTCTCCTTCGCATCGCGTTCGGAGCACGCGGGCGTCTCGGACGACTACCGATTGGGGTACGAGGGTTTGGAGCAATTCCTCCTTTACAGGGACATGGTCGATTGGCCCATCGAGGAGCTCGAAGAGCGTGCGGAAGCGGATCACCTCGCCGTCTATCATCGTGTGACCGAGCTGGCTTTGAGCCAGGTTCCAGCCCTGCCACTCCGCGATCTCCGGTCACCCGCTAACGGGGCGTTCGATCCTCTCTCTTTGGTCGAGTCGGTCGAGTCGGATGTTCGTACATTCACGAAGGAGAGTAGTGAGGCCGACGCGCCGGAGAGCCCTATTCCGGTCGTCGCGGTGCCCTATTACTTCGCAGCGCCCTATCGAGTTCGTCTCTGGCGTCCGGCCGCGCTCGAGCCCAACCGACCCGCGTTATTGATGGTGAGCCGGGATCTCGAGGTCGAGCTACCCAAAAGCGAGGTCGAGCTTCTAGCGCTCCTCGAGGTTTTCGGTCGCTCGCGTGCCTTCGTGCGGCAGTCCGGCTCGCCAAGTTTGTTGCGTCGTGTGTTCGCTTCCGGCAGCACGAGCGAGGGCTTTCGCCTGAAGCGAGGCTCGGACTTGCTGGAGCTTGGCTTCGGCGCCGAGAACGCCGCCTTGACGCTCGAAGAGCGGCATGGCGCTCTGCTCGAGGTCACGCGGTTACTGGCCGTACTGCGGCTGCACGCGCGGGGCGAGAGCCTGTCCGAAATCGAGGGTTTGTTCTATGAGCGAGGCTACGTTTCGAGGCGTCGGGCAAAGCTCGAAGCCGCTCGGGTTGCCACCGACCCGGGAGCGGGCCGGGCGGCCCTCGGACGTATGCTGCTCGATGACCTTTCGCGGCAGTACTTTCGCGAGCATCCACTCGCCACGGCTGCGGAGCTCGACGAGCGGATCCTCTCGGGCGGTCTGCTCCCGGTGCGCCTCGTGCGGTTTCATCTGCTGGGTCGAGGAGCGCCGCCCGGCTCTGCGCCGGGTCTTTAGCTGAGCTCGGCCTCTTGTGACTTCACAACGCTCTTGACGACATGGCGGAGCCTTGCTGGGCTCGGGTCGAGCGTCGACATCGTCGAGATGCCCTGATAGCTCGACGACAAGAATGTCGCGAGTCGGCGAGCCTTGCTCCGCGAACGGATGCTCGCCATCAGGTTCACCAGGAAAAGCTCTTCCAGCTCCAGCAGGCTGGCCCGAACCGTCTGAAATGCCTCTGGTGATTCACCGATCGTTTCAATATATTCTGGGGGGGAGGAGTCATCGAATGAGTGACGAGAAGCGTCCAAAGATCAAGCCCGCAACGAACGGCCCACTTTTGGTCCAGGGGATGGAGAAGATCGTCCGATATACCGACGGCAAGGCGTTCGAGGGAGGCGACTCGGTTGCGCTCTGCCGGTGCGGAGGCTCGAAGAACAAACCGTATTGCGATCGAACCCACTCGAAGAATGGCTTCTCGAGTGAGAAGGACTCGAACCGCGTAGCCAACAGGCGCGAAAGCTACGAGGGCAACGGCGTCGTCGTCCACGACAACCGCGGAGTCTGCGCACATGCGGGTCGATGCACGGATGGGCTCCCCAGCGTGTTTCGCCTGCGTGAGGAACCGTTCGTCGATGCCAAGGCCGCTTCCGCGGAAGAGATCGCCTCGACGATCCGCAATTGCCCTTCAGGAGCGCTGAGCTATTCGATCGGCGGCGTCGAACAAAGTGAGCGGGGAGGCGCGCCTTCGGCAGCCTTCGCGCCGAACGGTCCCTACGTGTTCACTGGAGGCGCCGAGCTCGACGCGGAGCTGGGTGAGGGTGCTACGACGGACCACTTCACTCTATGCCGCTGCGGCGCCAGCGCGAACAAGCCATTCTGCAGCGGAGCGCACTGGAACGTGTCCTTCGACGAGGACGCTCCCGAGCGGGGGTGAGGCGCTTCGTTAATCTGCAGACCTTGACCTCTAGGCCCTGCAGGGCCGAGGTTACCTAGAGAGAGTCGCTTCCTGAAGGCTTTACGTCGCGAACGCGGCGGCGTTATACTATTCGAAAATCAAATCCCTACCCGATGAAAACGCGATCCCTCTGGGAGTGCGCTCTTGCTCTCGCCATCCTTGCGTCCGTGGCCGGGGCGATCCTCGTCAGCACGATCAACTTTCCTCTCCTCGCCGTTCCGGCGCTGCTCCTCTTCGGGGGCCTCGCGGTGAGCTCGATCTGGGTGCTTCTGCGAGTCCAGAAACGTCGCAGGGAGCACGAGGTAGCCCTCGCCGTCGAGCGCGAGCGGGCTTCACAAAACGCTCTACTCGAAAGCGCGCAGCTCTTCGAGGCGCTTTCCTTGTCAGAAGCGCGCTACGTCGAGCTCTACGACAACGCTCCCGATCTCTATCAGACCATCGACCGCGAGGGGATCATAGAGGACTGCAATTTGACCCAGAGTCTCGCTCTCGGCTTGTCGAGAAGCGAGCTCGAGGGCAAGAAGTTCGAGACTTGGCTCGGCAGCGAGTCCGTGGGCGAGTGGCGCCGGCTCTTGAGAGACGTTTTCGAAAAAGGCTACATCCGGGACGCTTCGCTCGAGCTCAGAACGAAGGAAGGTCAGCCGCTTCCGGTTCTCGTCAATGCCTCTCTCATCGTCGACTCGGACGGCGCTCCGAGCTCCGCCCGGATGGTGCTTCGCGATGTCTCCGAATTGAGCCGACTTCAAGATCAGTTGCGCCACAGCCAGAAACTCGAGGTGATTGGAGCTCTCGCGGGCGGGGTCGCTCACGACTTCAACAACGTGCTCGGCGGCATTCTGGGCTACGCCTCGCTGCTGCGGGCTCATCTTCGAGATGTGCCCACGGCGTTAGGCTATGTGGAGACTATCGAGCGGTCCGCGGTACGCGGCGCCGAGCTTACCTCGCGCCTACTCGCCGTCTCCCGGCGTCGCCCAACGCGCCGAGAGCCGGTCGAGCTCAATTCCCTGGTGGAGGAGACCCTCGAGCTCCTGTCGCACACCTTTCACAAGAACGTCCGCTTCGAGACCCGGCTCGATGCTCGCCTGCGTTCCCTGATGGCCGACGCCAGTCAGCTACAACAGATCGTCCTGAACCTCTGTGTCAATGCGCGCGACGCCATGACCGAGGGTGGCACTCTCAGAGTCTCTACTCGGCTCGACGACCGCGAGGACCGCGTGACGCTGTCGGTCGCGGATAGCGGCGTGGGAATGGAGCCTTCGATCATCGCGCGGCTCTTCGAGCCTTTCTTCAGTACGAAGGGCGAGGGCGGCACGGGTCTGGGTTTGAGCGTCGTTTACGGCATCGTGAAATCCCTCGGAGGAGACGTTCGTGTTCAGAGCGCTCCAGGGCGTGGCGCCACGTTCGATATTTCGCTTCCGTGCGAATGGTGCGACGAGACCGGTGCTCCTGCGGGTCGAAACGAGCCGCTCCACGGCCGGGGTGAGCTGATTCTCATCGTCGACGACGAGCAGGTCCTTCGCGAGCTCGGCAAGGAGATTCTGGAGTCGCACGGCTACCGCGTGGAAACGGTCGCGAACGGGGTCTCAGCCGTCGACTTCGTTCGAGACTCGGGAGAGCCCGTATCCCTCGTGATTCTCGACCTCGTGATGCCCGGGCTCGATGGAGGGGAGACCTACCGACGCCTGCGCGGAGTCGACTCCGGCTTGCCCGTACTTCTCTCGAGCGGCTTGAGCGGCGAGGACAACGTACAAGAGATTCTTGCCGAGGAGCGAACAGGATTCATTCCCAAGCCTTACGGGATTTTCGAGCTAACTCAGGCCGTCGCGGCCGCGATTTCGATCGTGCATTGAAACACGCGAGCTTCGCCCTCTCGGGCCGAGCCGCCCGCCCCGCTTCTGCGAGACTTGTTTCACGAAGCTATACTCGGGAAGCCATGAAGCCACGGGGCCCATCAGGGACGTTCCGCGCCGCCTCGTTCCTCGTCTGCCTGCTCGCCGGTGGCGCGCTCTCGCACGCCGACGAGTCGCGACGCTTCCGGGACTGGTTCGCGTTCGGCGGCGAGGTGACCGGCACCTTCGGCTCCCACGACGACGGAAACTTCAACGACATTCTCTACGACCGCAACAACCTTCGACTTCTGCGCATCGGTATGAGTCTCGAGGTCAAGCCGAACGATCACTTCGCCTTTCTGACCGAAGTGCGCACCGACAACTTCGACTCGGTCGAAGCCTACGCGTATTTTCTCCGGATTCACCCCTGGCTCGAGCGGGATTTCGACGTGCAGGTCGGCCGCATCCCGCCCGTGTTCGGGGCCTTCGCGCGGCGGCGCTACGACTCGGACAACCCCCTGATCGGCTACCCGCTCGGATACCAGTACCTCACGAACCTGAGGCCGGACGCGACGCCCCTCACGACCGACGACTTCGCGCGCAATCGCGCGCGGGGCTCGCGACCGTACTATCCCGTCGGCTCGTACTCGCCGCGCTCCGGCCTGCCGCTCGTCGAGCCGCTCCGATGGGACACGGGCATCGAGGTTCGACTCGGCTCCCGCCCACTCGAGCTGAGCGCCGCCCTCACGCAGGGAACCCTCTCCAATCCCCGGGTTGAGGACGACAACGGTCAGAAGCAAATCGCGGCGCGGCTGGCGTTTCGACCGAGTGCCGCCCTCGTCCTCGGCGTTTCTGCGTCTCGCGGCGGCTACGTCGCGAACGAGCTGCACGAGGCGCTGGCCGACTCGAGCCCGGGAGCGTTCTACCAGAACGCCCTAGGGGCCGACTTCGAGCTCTCGCGAGGATACTGGCTAGTGAGAGCCGAGGGGATTTGGACGACCTGGGACGTGCCCGTCGTCGCCCAGCCGGGCGTGGATGGTCCCGTGCATGCATTCGGCGTGACCGCGGAGAGCCGGTACAAGCTCTCTCCCGGGCTGTTCGTCGCCGCGCGCGTCGACCATCTCGGGTTTTCCCGCGTTCGCGGGGAGAGCGGCCCGTTCACCTGGGATGCGCCCCTCTCGCGCGTCGAGGCCGGCATCGGCTATTTTCCAGCGCGGGTCGTCTTGATCAAGGCCGCCTATCAGCACAACTGGCGCGACGGAGGCCTCCCCTCGGAGCAGCTCCTCGCGGGGCAGATCTCGTTCTCGTTTTGGCGTTGATGGTCGGCAGATGGCCTACGGCGCTCGCGGCTCTCGTTCCTTTGGGGCTGGCCTGGCTGACGACGGCCTCTGCGACCGGGCTCGCCTCGCGCTCGAGACCCTCTGACGTTTCCGGCGTGATCGAGGGCCAGGCCAGCAACCAGCTCCGGTTCGGCGCCGGCCCGGCGCGGCCGACGACGCGCGAGCTCGGACGTCCCGCGGCGAGAGGTCTCCCTGACCGCAGTACCACCGTCGTCTACCTCGAGGTCGCCCCGCAGGCGGCCTTCGAGTCCCCACCTGCGCGGAACGCCCAGATGGATCAAAGGGACGAGATCTTCGTGCCCTACGTGCTCGCCATCACCGCGGGCAGCGCCGTCGCGTTTCCCAACAATGACGACATCTATCACAACGTCTTCTCTCTTTCGGGTACCAAACGGTTCGATCTGGGACGCTACGCTGCGGGACGCTGGAAATCAGTGCTCTTCGACCGGCCCGGCGTGGTGCGCGTGTTTTGTGAGATCCACTCGCACATGACCGCGTTCATCCTCGTGTTCGCGCACAGATTCTTCGACACCACCGACGACTCGGGTCGCTATCGGATCGAGGACGTTCCCCCGGGAACCTACGAGCTCACCGCCTGGGCCGACGGAAAGGTGCGCGCCTCGCGGCCGGTCACCGTTCCGGAGAGGGGCGGCACCGTCGAAGCGGATTTTGTGATCGAGTAGCCGAACGGCACATGATAGGCGTATGAGGCGATGCCGAGAAGCTGGCGGCTCGACCTGCCGAGGACGATGTTTTCGCTGAGGACCCGGGTCTTCCTCGCGACGGCCGTCGTCGCCGTGCTCGCAATCGCCCTCGCGGTGCAGTTCGTCACGGCACGAGTCAGCCGCGAGTCGGAGTCGGAGCTCCTCCGCGGGCTCACCGAAGCGAGAGCGCTCGTCGAGGAGCACTATGCCGAACGCGTCGAGACGCTCGCGCTCATGGCGCGCCTCATCGCCGACCTACCCAAGCTCAAGGCGGCCGTGGCGACCCAGGACCCACCCACCGTTCTGCCCCTCGCCGAGGAGTACCGCTCACAGCTCCGCTGCGACGTGCTCGTGCTGCACGACGCCGACGGCGAGGAGCTAGTGGCTCTCGGCGGCGCCCAGGGTCTCCTCGACGGGGAGAGGATCAAGAAGGCGCTTCGCGGCGACGAGGTGAGCGGCTTCCGGCCTCGACGGGGCGGAGTGATTCAGGTCGTCACCGTTCGCATCGTTATCGGGCCCGAGCCCACAGAGGTCCTCGGTGCGTTGAGCCTCGGCTACGCGCTCGACGACGAGCTCGCCAGACGCTTCAAAGCCGTCACCCAGAGCGAGATCGCCTTCTTCACCGACGGGAGCCTTCTCGCCGCGAGCCTCGGCGAGGCCGCGCGCACGCCGCTCACCGCACACTTGGAGCGAAGCTCCGATGGCATCTCCACCGTCACTCTCGACGACGGCGAATACGTGGCGCTCGCCCGGCCGCTCTCGACGGCCGAAGGCGCGGGCGACCTCGTTGCCGTCATCCTCCGCTCGCGGTCCGAGCAGCTCAAGCTTTTGCGAGCCTTTCGGGCCGGCGTCGTCATCGCCACTATTATCGGCATGGTGGTCGCCATCGGTCTCAGCTATGCGGTCGCCCGCACCGTCACCAAACCTCTCGCCGCCATCACCGACGCGATGCGCGAGATGAGCGCGACCGGAGATCTGACCCGCAAGATCCACCTTGGAGGCAGCTGGAACGACGAGGACGCCACGCTGCTCGCCAAGACCTTCAACACCCTCACCGACTCGATCGCGCGGTTTCAGCGCGAAGCCTCGGTGCGCGAGCGATTCTCCTCGCTGGGAAGAATGTCGGCCGTGATCGCGCACGAGATTCGAAATCCACTCATGATCATCAAGGCCTCGCTCAGGACGCTGCGCAGCGCCAGGGGGACGCCTGAGGAGCGCGACGAAGCGGGCGATGACATCGAGCACGAGGTGCGTCGTCTCGACCGCATGGTCGGCGACGTGCTCGACTTCGCCGCCCCGGTTCGGATCGACCCCGCGCCCGTCGAGCTCCACGACCTCTGCCGCGAAGTAGCCGAGGCCTCGATGAAGGACGAGGGTGGCCCGGCGGTGAGGCTCCGCCTCGGCGAGGGGATGCTCGGCATGGTCATCGTCACCGATCGTGACCGGTTGAGGACCGCTTTGATGAACTTGGTCGGCAACGCCAGGGACGCCGTCCTGGCGCAGTTCTCGGAGCCGGACGACGCCTCCGAGCTTCCGGAGATCGAGCTCGAGACCAAGCTTCTCTCGCCGGATAAAGTTGCCATCGTGGTCCTCGATCGGGGCACGGGTATCGCGGCCGAGAATCTCGAGAGAATCTTCGAGCCCTATGTCACTTCGAAGCGAAAGGGCGGAGGCCTGGGCCTGGCCATCACCAAGAACATCGTCGAGTCCCTCGGGGGGACGATCTCGCTGTCCAGCCGCAAGGGCGGACCGACCGAGATGCGCATCGAGCTCGGCCTCGAGCCGTCGACGGCCAGGGACCGAAGCACGTCCCTGGCGCGTGCCGATTGAGACGATGCAAGTTCGCGGAAGCATTCTCCTCGTCGACGACGAGGTCCGTATTCTCAAGGTCCTTTCCCAGGCCCTTCGCGACGAGGGCCACGTCGTGGTGAGCTCGGAGAGCGGGCGGGAGGCGCTCTTGCTCCTGAACAGGAGGAGCTTCGACCTGCTGATCGTGGACAACCGGATGGCGGAGATGACGGGCCTCGAGCTCATCCGGGAGCTCGTCGCCACGAGCGTAGTCGCGGAGCGTCCCGCGATCATGATGATGACCGCTCATGCGACGATCGAGAGCGCCATCGAGGCGATGAAGCTCGGCGCCTTCGACTACCTGCAAAAGCCGTTCGACGTCGACGAGCTCATCGTCATCGCAAGCCGCGCCATCGAGCACCACCGCCTGCGCACCCAGCAGCGCTACCTCTTGAGCGAGCGCGAGGAAGAGTTCAACCACTACGGCATCGTCGGGGGCAGCCGCGCGGTCCTGGAGCTCATCGACAAAATCGAGCGGGTCGCGAAGTCGAAGAGCACCATCCTCGTTACCGGCGAGACGGGCACCGGAAAAGAGCTCGTGGCCCGGGCGATACACGACCGAAGCGCCCAGCGGGAGATGCCCCTCATCAAGGTGAACTGTGCCGCGATACCCGAAACGCTTCTCGAGTCGGAGCTCTTCGGACACGTCCGCGGCGCGTTCACCACCGCCACGACGAACAAGAAGGGCAAATTCGCTCTCGCGGACGGAGGCAGCATCTTCCTCGACGAGATCGGGACGCTCGGCGGGCCGCTTCAGGCGAAGCTGCTTCGCGTGCTGCAGGAGCGGGAGTTCGAGCCCCTCGGAGCGGAGCGCAGCGAGCGCGTCGATGTCCGCGTCATCGCTGCCACAAATCGCGACCTGCAGAAGATGATGGGGTTGGGGCAGTTTCACGAGGACCTCTTCTATCGCCTCAGCGTGATACCCATCGAGATTCCTCCACTTCGAGAGCGCCCGGAGGATATTCCCGTCCTCGTCGAGCACTTCGCTCGAAAGCACGAGCAGCGAATCGGAATTCGCATGGAGGGCATCGACGAAGACGCGCTCCAAATGCTTCAAAGCTACGAGTGGCCGGGCAACGTCCGTGAGCTAGAGAACACCATCGAGCGCGCCGTCGTGCTCTCGACGGACGCGAGGATCCGGGCGCGAGAGCTCTCGCTGTCCGGAAGCGCCCCGCAGCCGCGCGACAACCTCCCCGCGACTCGCCTTCACGAGAACGTCGCATGGGCCGAGCGCGAATCGATCCTCCGCGCCCTCGAGCGCAGCGGCGGCGTGAAGAAGGCTGCCGCCGAGCTTCTCGGAATCAGCCCGCGCGCCCTGAGCCATCACCTTCGCAAGCACGACATCGACTGACGCGCACCCCGCCGCGGCGCCGCCTCTACCTTTCGTTCGAAGTAAGCGCTTACGCGCTTGGAAAGGGGTCCGTCCCCGAAGCGGCCCCTCGGCGCGGTTTGGCCAGCGAATCGGGACCGGCACACACCTTGCATCGACGCTCGAACACGGAGCAAGTGTGAGCGAATTTGGACCTGAAGAATCATTTCTCATAACTGTGTCGATTACGGCAAGGTCCGCGACTATTGCATGGATCTGTGGGGAATGAGGAAAGTGTCCGACGACGGCAAAGTGGCGGTCGTCGAGTTCGGCGGTGAGTTCGGGGATCCGCCACAACAGGTCTGGCTGCGCGGCGGGCTCCAGCCCGGCGAAACGCAGTATGTCGACCACATAGGGTACTCAATCGAGGATTTTGACTCGAGCCGCGTGGAAGATGAACTAAAGCTTCGTGGCCTGAATCCCAAGAGTGCCGGCCCCAACGCTTGGGCCATCAATGACGCCGCTGGCTATCCGATCCAAATCTGCGCCGAAAAAGGCGTGGTTCCTGGGGACGCCTACAAACCCTACGCCTAAGAGATAGCGTTTGAGGTGGACCCCATTTTGGTCCAAAAAAAATGAGGTCCACCTCATCCACTCGCTTCATCTCCTCGCGGGCTCGGCTCAGATCCCGCATCGCCCTCGCTCTCCTCCTTGCGTGTGGCTCTGTGCCTTCGTCTTCTACGGCAGGCTCAATACAATCATTACGAACGCCGAGATACAGAACAGAAATGCCGTTGAAGACCCAAGCGGGCTTCGGCCACTTTGAGCTGTTTTGGATTCTGCTCGCGGTCATTCTGGCTTCGGTTAGCATACGCTTCGCCGGTTGGATCCTGGGAGTCGACATCGGCTGGATTGTTTGTATCTTGTTTGGACTGATGGCGCCGGTCGCACTGATGATGACCATCGGCGTGGTGGTGAGTGCGCGACAGAGCTCACTGGACCACGCCACAGGCGAACAGCGTTCGACGAGCAACGGGGACCCCGGGGCAGTGGCGCCCTTCAAGAAGGATGGGCCGAGCGGTCAAGCCGCTCAGTGCGTACGGATATTGCAGGATGAAGAGGGGAAACGGCGCGTAAGGATATTTCTCCGAGACACGGGGACTTTCTACTTCCAGGAGGAGAATTTCAGGGATCATCCGCTGGAACAGTGTTGGGTTCCGGTCAGTCGTGGAGCTGTCGGGTTTTACGACAGCGAGCAGACTGCCCTGCGGGAGGCAAAAGCGAGCATCGATTGGCTCCTACTTCGGTTCTGAATCGGCTTCGGACTTGTCAGCTTCGGCGTCCGGCGGTGATGGATCGTCGCCGTGCCAGAGGTAGCCGGACGGTTTGACGTCCGCGAAGAGCTGTTGCCAAAGCGGAGGCAAAATGCTCCAAAGGGTCATGACGCCGAGAACCCAGGCCGTCGAAGCCCAGCCCCACAACGGGAAGACTGCCGCGCCCACCACGAGGATCATGGTTACGTAGCCGAAATGCAGGAAGTAGGTCTTCCGGCCTTCGAGCGCCTGGGAGACAAAGTTCAAGATCAGCGCACCGACCAGCAGCGCGACGAGCGCCCCCAGAAAATTCAGAATACCCAACATTACTGGGTTGGACACCTTTCGTGGGAAAGAGTTCCCGGTCATAATGGAGGCCGGTGAGAACCAAGGGATGATTGAGCTGCCTATTGCCTGTGATCGCGCGGCGCTGGGCCCTCGCGAGGCGGAGCGGCAACGCGAGCTATGGTCCGGTGTCCTTACGGATGCGGAAGAACGACAGGAGCTCGAGGACGGCTATCGGTGGAAGCTTCCTTCCGCGCGGCTTGCCGATGCGGCAGAGCTGATGGCTATCGAGCGTCGGTGCTGCGGATTCTTGCAGATTCGTCTCGAGGCTGATGCCTCCGAGCCTCACCTGTGGTTCGCGTTGGAGGGCCCGCCGGGCACCAAACGTGTGCTCGACGTCGAGCTCGAGCTCATGCTCTGTCCGCGCAATCCTTGAAGCTCGCTCCCTCGTAACGGAGACGTCACGTCGCTTGGCGCCCCGCCGGCGATATAATCGCTTCTGGCCATGCGCATTCTGACGATTGCTCCCCAGCCTTTCTTCCAGCCCCGCGGCACTCCCTTCAGCGAGTTCTATCGGGCCCGCGCCATGACGGAGCTCGGGCACGAAGTGGACATGGTGACCTATCCCATTGGCGAGGACGTCGAGATGGCCGGGCTTCGGATCTTTCGAACGCCCAGGGTACCGGGCATAAGATCGGTCTCCATAGGGCCGTCCCTCACGAAGATCCCGCTCGATACGCTCGTCTTCACATCGTCGTTCCGGAGGCTCCTCACGGGTCGCTATGACCTGCTCGATTGCCACGAGGAGGCCGGCCTCATGGGGGTCGTCCTCTCCAAGCTGTTTTCGGTTCCGACCCTCTACGACATGCACTCCTCCCTGCCGGAGCAGTTGTCGAACTTTCGCTACAGCCGGTCGCGCCTCCTCCGATCCCTGTTCGATTTCGGTGAGCGCGTTACCGTTCGCCAATCCGACGGGGTGATCGTGATCTGTCCTTACTTGAGAGACGTCGTTTCCGGGATCGACGCGGACAAACCGTGCTTTCTCATCGAGAACTCTCCTCTGGCGGAGTCGGACGAGAGCGTTTCCGAGGCTGGGGTCGCCACCTTGCGCAAGGAGCTGGGCCTCTCCAACTCGCCCGACTCGTTCGTGTTCCTTTATACGGGAACCTTCGAGGCCTATCAGGGGCTGCCGCTTCTCTACGAGGCGTTCCGAATCGTCGTCGAGGGGGAGCCCTCGGTACGGCTCGTGATGGTCGGTGGACGAGCCGGGCAAGTCGAGCAAGCGAAAAAGGACGTGGCCTCGCACGGGCTCGAAGGGAGGGTTACTTTCACCGGGCAGCGTCCGCCTTCCGACATGCCCCTCTACCTCGCATTGGGCGACGCGCTCGTCTCGCCCCGCTCGCGGGGCATGAACACGCCTCTCAAGATCTACTCCTACCTTCGAGCGGGCAAGCCCATCGTGGCGACTCGGCTCCTCACGCATACTCAAGTTCTCGACGACGAGGTCGCCGTGCTCACTGAGCCGACGCCGCATGACTACGGAAAGGGTCTTCTCGGCCTCGTTCGGGACCCTTCGAGGGCGCGAGCGCTCGGAGACGCGGCGCGCCGACGATCGGAGGAGGAGTACAGCTACGAGCGTTATCTCGATCGCACCCGGGTCGTCCTCGATTTCGTCACCGACCGAATCGCGCGGTCCGTGCCGAAGGAGCGCCCAGCGACGGATTGAACCTGATGAGGCTCGCAACATTCGCTTTTTCCGTTACATTTCTAGGCTTCTTGGGAGTCATGACGAACGACGTTCACGCTCAACCCGACGCGAGCCATCGACCAAGGGCTCGCGACATCGGCGTCGAGCCCGGAATTCTCGATCCAGGTCCTCTCAATGCGATCACCGATGTCCGAGGCCTTCGGGTCGGGCAGGTGACGCTCTGGGAGGGAGAGGATGTTCGGACCGGAGTGACCGTGATCCTGCCCCACGAAGGCAATCTATTCCAAGAGAAGGTGCCGGGAGCCATGTATCTGGGCAACGCTTTCGGCAAGCTCGTCGGCTATACGCAGGTCGAGGAGCTCGGTTTCATCGAGTCTCCCATCGTGCTCACCAACACGCTTTCGGTCTGGGATGCGGCGAGGGCCGTCGTCACTTACTTAATGTCCCTGCCCGGAAACGAGGAAGTGCACTCCTTCAACCCCGTCGTGGGTGAGACCAATGACAGCGCCTTGAACGACATTCGTGGCCGACACGTGAAGGAGGCGCACGTCCTCGAGGCCATTCGAGGAGCTTCGAGTGGCCCGGTTCGAGAAGGTGTCGTCGGCGCGGGAACCGGGACGAGCGCCTTCGGTTGGAAGGGAGATATCGGGACATCCTCGCGAAAACTGAGCGAGGCTCTCGGCGGCTATACCGTCGGCGTCTTGGTGCAGAGCAACTACGGAGGCGTCCTGCAGTTGGACGGTATTCCGGTCGGCAAAGAGATCGGGCGTCACTACCTGCGCGGCCAGGAAGACGATGCCGATGGCTCGATCATGATGGTGGTCGCCACCGACGCGCCCGTGAGGGCTAAGGGACTGAAGCGTCTCGCAAAGCGGGCGATGCTCGGTCTCGCGCGAACCGGGGCCAGCGCGACCCACGGCAGCGGAGACTACGTCGTCGCCTTTTCGACGGCCGTGGAGCTTCGAAGCCGGTTCAAGTCTCCCGAGGTGACCGATGGCGCGCCGGAAGTGCGCGGCGACAAGCTCTCCCCGTTGTTCCAAGCCACCATCGAGGCGACGGAAGAGGCCATTTACAATTCTCTCTTGAAGGCGGTGACGGTCGAAGGCCGTTCCGGGCTCCGACGGGAAGCGCTTCCCATCGATCGCCTCCTAGAGATTGGAAAGAAGTTCAACCGGCTGCATCCGCCGTCGGGGGAATGACCGCCGTGTCCAAGATCCGGGTTCTCCAGATTTGCGATCACCTCGGCTGGGAAGGCTCTCGCATGCACGGGGTGAAGCGGCTCTTCTCCTGGATGATCCCCCGTTTCGATCGCACCCGCTTCGACGTCTCCTTGCTGAGCCTGCGGAAAAAGGATGTTTCGGACGACACTCTCGAGAGCTTTGGCTTTCCCGTTCACTATCTTTCGAAGAGCAAGTTCGACCCGACGACGCTACCCGCGTTGCTGTCCTTGCTGAAACGTCTCGAGATTGACGTGATTCAGACGCACGGCTATGGCGCGACCACGTTCGGACGGGCCGCCGCTCTCGTTCGGACCATGCCGAACGTGCTCCACGAGCACGCGAACTTGACCGACACGCCCTGGTTTCAAAAGTTTCCCGACAAGCTCCTCGATCCCTGGACCGACGTCGCCGTCGCCGTTTCGAAGTCGACTCGAGAGTTCTGCATCAAGGCGCGTCGACTCTCCCCGGAGCGCGTCAAGAAAGTCTACTTGGGAGCTCCGCTCGAGGAGTTCCGCCCGGCCACCGAGGAGCAGGCTCTCGCAGCGAAGCGAAGCCTCTCGCTCCCGATGGATGCCATGGTCTGCGGAACGGTAACCCGGTTGCACGAGTCGAAAGGCAATCGCTATTTCGTCGAGGCCGCGGCTCAGGTGGGGAAAGTCCTCCCCGACGTCCGCTTCGTTCTCGTCGGCGAAGGTCCGCTCCAGCCGGAGCTCGAAGCACGGGCGCGCCAGCTGGGGGTTGCGGACCGCGTCGTTTTCTTGGGATTCCAGCGCGACGTGGCCGCTTGTTTGGCGAGCTTCGATATCGCCGTCTTTCCGTCACTCTGGGAGGGCACGCCCTTGACGGTGTTCGAAGCGATGGCGATGGCGAAGCCGATTGTCTCGACGAATGTCGATGGGCTCCAGGAGGTTCTCCTGCACGATGACAATGCCCGGGTCGTGCCTCCGCGGGACCCGGACGCGCTCGCGGTGGAGATGATCCGCATGCTGAAGGAGCCGTCTCTCCGAGAGCGGTTCGGCGAAAAGGCCCTCGCGAGCTCTCGAGAATTCGACATTCAAACCTTCGTGAACAAGATGGAAAGACTCTACGAGCTTCTCGTGGGGCGCTATCGTTCGGAAGGCCGTCGGCCCCACTGGGACTACGGAAAAGACTTCGAGTTTCTCGAAGCGGCGAGCGTCTCCGAGGGCGAGCGGGCCCGGCAGCCTCGAGCGGTCGTGACGTGAGCGCGTTCCGCGGCAGACTATCCTTCCTGCTCCGCCTCGTGGTGAGCGTGGGGCTCATCGGCCTCGCGATCTCTCGCCTGGACTTCGACAACATGATGACTTTCTTGGGGCGAGCGGACGGAGCCCTGGTCGCGGTAACCCTCGTGACCGTCCTTGCGGATCGCGCCCTGATGGCGACACGCTGGATACTGCTCCTCGAGGCGCTCGAGGTCCACGTTCCAAGGCTTCGAGTCGTCAAGATTTTCTTCCTCAGCACCTTTTTTGGCAGTTTTCTCCCGAGTGGTGTCGGAGGCGAGGCCGTTCGAGCTGTTTCTTTCTCCCGCCTCTCGTCCCGCGCCGTGGAGTCCGTCGCTTCGGTCGTCATGGATCGGGTGCTCGGTCTGCTGTCGATGCTCCTGACGGGTCTCCTCTCGCTCACGCTCTTCTATCGCGTCTATCCGCACCCGGCGCTTCTCGCCGTCGTAACGGGCCTGTCGATAGCGACCATCGGCGGTCTTGCACTCGTCCTGTCTAAACCGCTGCACGAGAGGCTGCGCGTGCGGTTTCGCGAAGGGACGGGCCGCATCGCGCATTGGGCGACGAAGACAGTCGAAGCCCTCGCGCGCTACCGCGAGCGTCTTGGTACGCTCTCGCTCGTTCTCGTCGTTTCGATCTTCGTCCAGCTTCTCCGAGTGTTGCAGGCTTTCCTCTTGTCGGAGTCGATGGCGCTGGGAGTCGAGGCGATCTACTTTCTCTGCTTTATCCCGCCGATTCTCGTCGTGACTATGCTGCCCATCTCGGTAGGTGGTTGGGGGACGGCGAACGTGGCCTACGTGGCGCTCTTTTCGCAGGTCGGCATGGATCCCGACGGCGCTTTCGTGCTCTCGGTTCTCATTCTGGCACTCGGTGTGGTCGGGAATTTGCCGGGCGGGTTCATCTACGCTTGGGAAGGCTTCACCGCATCCGAGCGTCCGGCAGTCTAGACGATGCAAGAGAGCGATCCAGCGCGTCGCTTCCTGGTCGTGACGTCCGACGTCCCCTTCGTCCTTGGGGGGCATCGCGTCATCGCGGAGGAGCTGGCGCGAGCCATCCGGCGAGGAGGCCACGAGGCCGAGGTTCTGCGGACGCCGCAGAATCGATTCGGGAGACAGTTCTCCGCCTATCTCGCCAATTGGTCCACGGACGTGAGTGAGACCGGAAACGGGGATCTGGTCGAGCGAGTGATCTCGCTTCGATACCCGAGCTATGCCGTGCGTCATCGGAGCCATGTCTGTTGGCTGAACCACCGGATGCGGGAGTACTACGATCTATGGCCCGCGTTTCGAAGAAAACTGTCGCGAAAGGGACATGTGAAGGAGTCGCTGCGTCGATTCTTGATCCATCGGGCCGATCACTACTTTCTGACCCGGCACATCACGAAGCTCTATGCCCAATCGAAGACCGTTGCCGAGCGGCTTCGCGAATCTGGAATCGACTCCGAGGTACTCTATCCCCCGCCACCCGAGCGCGCCTATAGGACTGAAGGGTTCGAGAATTTCGTTTTCGCGGTGTCGCGTCTCCATCCGCTCAAACGTCTCGATCTGCTCGTGAAGGCGATGTCGAAAGTGAAGTCGAAGGAGCTGCGGGCGGTCATCGCGGGAACCGGTGAGGAGGAATCCAACCTGAAGAAGCTCGCCTCGGAGCTCGGTGTCGAGGAACGCATCGACTTCGTCGGATCCATAAGCGATGAGGAGCTTCTTGGCTACTATGCGCGCTGCCGCGGCGTGTTCTTCGCGCCATTCATGGAGGACTATGGTTTCGTGACGATGGAGGCATTTCGCGCGAAGAAGCCCGTGATGACCTGCATGGATAGCGGAGGACCGGCCGAGATCGTCTCGGTGGGCCGATCGGGATACGTGTTGTTACCGGAGCCCTTTCAGATCGCTCAGCAGCTCGACGTTTGGGCGGAGCATCGGGATCTCGCCGTCCGCATGGGAGAGCACGGCTACGAGGATACCGAAGCGGTTCGGTGGGACACTTGTGTCGAGAGGCTCCTGTCATGAGAGCGATCCGGATCGCCGGCGCTGGCCCCGCGGGACTCGCCGCGGCGATCCACCTTCGCCGCTCGGGTCGTGCCGTCGAGCTCTTCGAGCGGCGTGAGGCCGTCGGTGCGCGATTCATCGGCGAGTGGCAGGTGCTCGAGAACTACTCGCGCCGCGACGACGTGCTCGAGGAGCTGAAGCGGATGGGGATCGAGACCGACTTCGATTTGAGGCCGGCTCACTGGGCCCATCTCATCGACGATCGAGACAAACTGCGAAAGGTAACGAGCCAGACGGCCTATGGATACTTTCTGCGGCGTGGTGACGAGCCGGGAACGCTCGATCGCGCTCTGGCGGCTCAGGCGACGAAGCTCGGCGCCGTTATCCACTTCGGCCGGAAGATCGCTCCCGAGGACGCCGATATCGTCGCGACCGGGCCCGGACCCGCCGACGGTATCGCCAAGGAGATCGCCTTTCGAACGACGAGTCCGGACCGCGTCGAGGTAATTTTCGACCCCGCGCTCGCCCCGGGAGGCTATGCTTATTTCTTCATCCTGGACGGCTGGGCGACTCTGGGGCTCGCGCTTCTCGGCGGCTACGGGAAACTGGAAGTGCAATTCGATAAAGCGGTGGAGCGTTTTCGAAAGCTGGGCGACTTCGAGATTAAGGAATCGCGGCCCGGCTATTCCTACATGAACTTCTTCCTTCACGAAAGCTCGCTGCGCGGGACCCGAATCTTCGCAGGAGAGGCGGGAGGCTTTCAGGACTACCTTTTCGGCCTCGGGATTCGCTACGCGCTCGTATCCGGACATCTCGCTGCGCGAGCTCTTCTCGAGGATGCGTCTTTCGACACGCTCTGGAAGGAGAGGTTCCTCTCCATGATGCGCGCAAGCCTCTCGACACGCCTGCTCTACGAGGCTTTGGGAAAGCATGGCCTGCGCGTTTTCGTCTGGCAGTCGGGATTCGGCGACTTCCGCAAATTCTTGCACTCCTGGGCGCGTCCCTCTTGGTGGCGCCTCATCCTCCGTCCCGTCGCGGAGCGTGTCTTCGGCAAGGCCGAAAGCTGCGCGCACAAGATCTCCTGCGATTGGTGTCGGCCTCGGGAGGGTCGTTCGGGACGGCCGGAGCCGCTTCCAACCGACTTCGTCGCGCGCTACATGGAAGAGTAAGAAAGAAGAAGCATCCCTTCCCTATGACCGAGCTCGATAAGGCCTACGCACTTTGCCGCCGGGTCGCACATCGTTCGGGACCGAACTTTTCGGTGGGGTTCCGTTTCCTCCCCAGGGCGAAACGCGACGCCGTCTATGCGGCCTATGCCTTTTGCCGCTTCGTCGATGATGCCGTAGACGAGAACCCCGGTGGCGACGTCCGCGAGAGCCTGGACCTCTGGGAGGAGGAGCTCGAGCGCTGCTATCGTGGCGATCCGACGCGGCCCATCGCCGTCGCGCTCGCCGATACGGCCCAGCGATATCCCATTCCCAAATCCGCCTTCGCAGGTCTCATCGAGGGCTGCCGCATGGATCTAGTGAAGAATCGCTACGCCGATTTCGCCGAGCTGATGGTCTATAGCGATTTGGTCGCTACGACGATCTCGACCATGTCGCTCGCGATCTTCGGCTATCGAGCCGATGAGGCAGTGGCACGAGGCAGGGATTTGGCGACGGCATTTCAGCTCACCAACATCCTTCGCGACGTCGGAGACGACATCGACAAGGATCGCATCTACCTTCCCGCCGACGAGATGGCACGGTTCGGCGTCTCGGAAGAGGATTTGCGACGGGAGCAGGTCACGCCCGGCTTCCGTGAGCTCATGAGATTTCAAGTCCAGCGTGTCCGGGCGAACTATCACGACGCGGAGCCCCTACTCGATGTGATCGACTCCGACTCCCGCCGCTGCACCTGTCTGATGGGCTCCGTCTACTATCGTGTGCTCGATCGCATCGAAAGGTCGGGCTACCGGGTTTTCGGCCGCCGAATCGGGTTGTCGTTTCCGGAAAAGGTCTCTTTGGTGGCGCGCACCTATTTGGAGAAGGCGCCGAGCTGGGTCAACATGGCCTGAGGTGACCTTCGATGAGCAGGCGCGTCACGATCTCCGTCTCGGTCCTGGTCGTTTTCGCATTCACTGCTCTCGCGCTGCTACAGGGCTTCGACGCCAATGAAGTCGATCGACTCGTCGAGGTACTCGAGATCGAGCGGGGCGAGGTCGTGGCCGACGTCGGTGCGGGCGACAGTACCTGGAGCACCGCGCTCGCAGAGCGGGTGGGCGGCTCCGGGCGTGTCTATGCCACCGAGGTCGATCGCGACGATCTGAAGAAGATTCGAGATCGCATCGAGCGTGCCGGTCTGGACAACGTCCTCGTCGTCGAGGGGACTCAGAACGAAACGGGCCTTCCTAAAGCTTGCTGCGACGCCATCTTGTTGCGACGGGTCTACCATCACTTTCAGGAACCGGCCGCCATGCGCGCGAGCCTGAGGCAGGCTCTGAGTGACGACGGCCTTCTGCTCATTGTCGACTTCGATACGAAGCGCCACTGTGGTCGTCCGAGCGGCATCCCCGAGTCTCGCGACGGCCACGGGGTCGAGAAAGAGCTGGTCGTTTCCGAGATGGAGCGAGACGGCTTCGAGCTCGTAAGCGACCTGGAGTGGCGCGGCGACGACTACGCCCTCCTCTTCGGAGCTCCTTGAGTACTCACTCCGGAATCGAGGTATAGGCGATCGACGCGATTCGCCACTGCCCTTCGAGACGCACTAGTGTAAAGATATTCACCCCCGACGAGACGGCTCGGTCATCCCGTGCGATCTCGAAATCCGCTCGGACGACGGCAAGCTCCCCGCTCGCAACAAAGACGTCGAAGTTCGACAAGTCCTCCCGGAACGGTACCGGGGTGAGACCGCGCTCCATCTCGGAGAGCCACTCGTCAGCCTCGAGGACGCGATTTACGAAACCGCTCTTCGTCGAGCGGGCTACGATCACGTTCGCATCTGTCGTCACGTAGTGCTCCAGTGCGTAGAGGCGAAGATGGCTCGTGAGCTCGACGAAATGCTCGACGACTTCGACGACTTCGCGATCCGTTTCCAGGTTCTGGGCCCAGATCCGGCTGGCAGACGTACTTCCGAGAACCAGGAGCAGGGAGCAGACTACTTGCTTCATGACGAGATTGTAGCTCCGGGGCGTTCCGGGAAGGAATTTGAAAACGAGCCCAAACCGGTGTATCAATTAGTCATCGAAGGTTCTCATGCGATACGGATTTCAGGCACTGCTCGCGGTAGTCGTCGGCACGAGCGCCACGTTTGCCCAGGAGGCCGATCGGCTATGGCCCGACGCGGAGGCGATCGAGCACTTCCTGAAGGAGGCCGACGTCACCTCCCGGGAGAAGATAGGCACGGGCGTCACCAATCCGGAGAAAGTGACGCTGGAGCTCGATGGCGTCGTACGCCACGCCGTCTTCAAGAAGGTCGACAAGAGTCACGATAGCTGGCGTAGCGAAGTCGCTGCCTATCAGCTCGACAAGCTCCTGAATCTCGGGATGGTTCCGCCGACCGTGGACCGCCGGATCCGTGGACGGAAGGGCTGCCTTCAACTGTGGGTGACGGGGGTGACCATGAAGAAGTTCGACGAGAACTTCCCCGACGTCGAGAACTGGCGCGACCAGGTCAGTGTCATGTGGCTTTTCGACGACCTCATCGCGAATATCGATCGCCACTTGAACAACGCGATGGTTTCCCCGGACTTCCGACTGATGCTCATCGACAACTCGAAGACGTTCCGTTTCGAGAAGGGTCTGCTCAATAACTTGCACGGCCCAGGCACCGGCACCCACGCTCGTTTCTGGGACGTCGACTACGACGAGAATCGCGATCGTTTCCCGACTCGCTATCCGCCACATCTCATCGAGCGGCTGCGCGCACTGACGGACAAAGAGATCAAGAGCGCACTCAAGAAATACATTTGGGGGAGGAATCGCCAGCTTGTCCTCGATCGTCGCGAGTTGATCCTGGATCGACTCGACAGCATCGGTCGGGAGGCATCCCGCCGCGACGCCGTTCCGGGCGAGGTCTCATCGCGCTCGTCGGCCGCTCCTTGACCGGGTCGCCCGACTAGTCCCGGATCTCGCTCCCATGCAAGTGGGGTTTCCCCTGTTCCACAACCATATGGCAGTGGACATTGCCCTGTCTTTTTTCGAGTTCGGATCTACGGTCGTCGGAATCACATGCGTCGGGTACGTAATCGTTCTCCTACCGCGCTGGCGCGAGGACGAAATCGAAGCTGGCCGTGCAGTACGGGCCGCTCATCCGCTCGCCGTTTGGGGCGATGCCTGGCTCGTGCTCCACGAAATCGACGACCAGTCGATCCTTGACCGCGAAGACGACGTCGTCGTCCAAGTGCGCGTCGCCGCTGCGAAAGAGATGGGTGATGACCGGTTCGAAACCGTCGGCCGACACATCGAAATGCACGTGCTCGACCGTCCAGGGTGTCGTCGAGGCGACGGCCGATACCGGTTGACGTCGGTCCGCGTGACCAGGTCGGCGACGGGGCCGTCCATCGGGATCGAGTAGCCGAGGGGTGCTACGGTACGAATGACGTACCGGCCGTCCTTGTCCGTTCGATAGACGCCGCGCAGGTACGGACCGTCCTGGCCCGGCTTCTGTGCCTCGTAGATGCCTTCACCGTCGGGCTGCCAGGCGTCGACGACGGCGTTTTGGATCGGCGTGCCGTCAAGCGAGCTCACGGTCCCGGCGAGAACCAGCGGCGTGCCCGGCGCGCCAACGGCCATGTTCGCGCCGTTGTCGAAATCCGGGGAGTCCGGGATGTGGAACGGTCCGACGACCGTTGAGGGCGTCGCCGCGTCGGGCACGCGATGATTGATCGCGTCGACGAGGATCGAGACGCCGAGCACGTCGGACAGGATAATGAATTCCTGGCGCTTGTCGTCGCACATCTTCCCGACGCGGGTGAGGTAATCGATCCCGGCCATCCACTCGACTTCGGTCGGCTCGATCTCACGCACGAAGGCGTGGAGGTGGTTCACCAGCGAGCCGATCATCTCGCGCAGCCGCGGGTCGGGACACGTGCCGTAGCGTTCGGTCGCCAAGGCGGTAATATTTTGCTCGGTCATGTTTCTCATAAGGGCCCTCTCGGCGAGTATCCTACCAACTAGACGGGGATGAAGCCTCAGGGGGTGCCGATGACGCTATGGAACAAGTCCATGACCAACCGTGGGTACATCCCGAGCAGAATGGAAACGGCCGCGACGACGAGCAGCGGAACGCTCATCGTCCATCGCGGGTCCGCGAGTTTCTTGCCTTCGAGGGCGGGGCTCAAAGGGCCGAAGAAGATGCGGCGCGCGGCTCCAAACGTATAGGCCACGGTCAACAAGATAGCGACGACACCCCCGACGGCGATCGCGATTCCAAACGGGCCGGCGAGCAACCCCCGCTCGAAAATTCCCGTGAACATGATCCACTCCGCCGTGAAGCTGCTGAAAGGGGGAAAGCCAGAGAGCATCATGGAGCCCATCAACCACAGGCCCGCGGTCAATGGCATTCTTTTGGCCAACCCGCCCATTTCCCGCATGTCTCGGATGCCCGTCGTATAGACGACGATCCCCGCCGTCGAAAAGAAGAGGGTTTTGCCCATGATGTGGCTCAGAAAGAAGAACATGCCGCCCTCGACGCTCGCGGTAGTGAGGGCACCCAGGCCGAGGACCGAATAAGCAATTTGGCTAATCGTCGAGCACGCCGCCAGGCGCTTGATATCCGTTTGCGCCAGCGTGAGCAGGGAACCGTAGACCATGGTGGCGAGGGCAAGCACCATGAGCGGCGTTCCGAATGGCTGCAGATCACCTCGGAGGGGAAGCACGAGAACCCGGACGGCGATATAGAGGCCCAAGTTGGCGTAAACCGCCAGCAGTCCGGCGATGCAAGTGGGGTGCTCGGCATGTACCCACGGCATCCATACGTGAAACGGCACGATAGCCAGCTTCATCAACAAGCCGATGAGGAACAAAGTGATGACCCAGCTAATCGACTCGTTTCCTGCCATGCGATGGAGCTGTGCGATCTCGAAACTTCCCATCTGGCTGTAGACGGCAATCGACGCCGCCAAAAAGAACAACGCCCCGATGATTCCCCAGGTCAGACTGATGAAGGCTACCCGTACCCGTTCCACGTAACCGAAATTGGCCATGAGGAAGAACAGGGTGATGGTCAAGACCTCCAAGAAGAAATAGAGCGAAATGAGGTTGGTGCTCAGAATCGCCCCGATGAAGCCGGCGGGGAAAAAGAGGAAAAGGTAGAAGAACCGCGCGTAGTAACCGAGCGCGGTGCTCTCGCCCGCCGTGGAATAGAGCACCTCGATTCTGTGCTCGACGTAGCGGATGGAGTAGAACGAAAGCGCGGTACACAGAAGAACGACGACGGCCAAAGTGGGCAAGCTGAGCCCGTCGGCCAGAAGGCCGAGACGGATGTCGGGGGCGATGAGGAGGTACTCCTCAGAGAGCGTCTTTCCACCGTAAACCTTGGCGCCCGCCCATAAGGTCAGCGCGGTCGTGTAGAGCATGGCGAACGACGCGATCCATCCCGCCAGACGCCCGAGCTTCTTCTTCATCGAGAAGATCACCATCGAAGCGACGACAGGGGTCAGAAGGACCTGCAGCAATACGCCGGGCATGCTTACGCGACTCTCGTCCCGATGAAGAGGAAGATCAGAAACAAAACGAGGATAACGAGGACGTAGGATACGTTGTAGAGAAGCTCCTCCGTTTCCGTGCGCAGGCGGTTCACGGCGCTGAGGGTTTTTTGCGTCAACAGAACCGGGAGTTTGCGGTGTACGAGGCGGTCCATGGTGTCTTCCACGTCCTCGGCTACGAATGAGGCCAGCCGCAACGTTCCCTCGACGAAGACGCGACGGTAGAACCCTTCGATGAACCAACGCCTCCAAAAGAAGGTGTAGAGGGTCTGTATCGTGGCGTGTTTCTCGATCAGTGTTTGGGGAGAGGCTTTGCGCGCGAAGTAGAGGTAGTAAGCGGGTAGAGCGCCCACTGCAATGAGGCACAAGGACAGGATCGGAACCAGCGAGTGGGAAGAGGATCCTTCACCCGTCTCGGTGGTCAGTGCGAACCCTGCGAACTCCCCCGGGACGCTCGCCTCGAAGCTTTCGTGTAGTGCCCTCTCGATCAGCGGACCACCGAGCCCGGCAACCACGATCATGGCGGCGAGAAGGCCGACGGCGAAGCGCATCGATACCGCGCCGTCATTCAAGTGCCCGCCCTCTTGTTCGACGTGCACCAGGTTCTCGCTCTTAGGCCCGTAGAATACGATCCCTAGAAATCGAACGGTATAGAAGGCCGTGATCCCAACGGTGAGCAGCGCGAGCACGAACAGGGGACGGCTGGCTTCGAACGTGGCGAGCAAGATCGCGTCCTTGCTCCAGAATCCGGGAAGCGGGGGCAGGCCCATGAGAGACAGGGCCGCAAGCAGCGTGAAGACGAAGGTAAGAGGTAAAGACTTCTTCAGGGCGCCCATGTCCTGGATGTAAATGGAGTGCACGGCATGAATGATCGTGCCGGCGCAGAGAAACAGGCAGGCCTTGAACAGAGCGTGGCTCACGAGGTGGAATATCCCTGCTGTCACGCCTGACACGAGGAGCGCCGGCGCGAGCCCCGCGATCCCGAGCCCCAGCATCATGTAGCCGATCTGACTGACGGTCGAATAGGCGAGGATCTTCTTCAGCTCCAGTGCCACCATGCCCTGGGTAGCGGCGAGCAACGCGGTGAAGGCGCCGATCCAGGCGGCCAGGTAGAAGAACCACCCCGCCTCTTCGGCTCCGACCACCCAGCGCGCGTAGTAGAAAAGTGGCACGAGCCTCGCGACGAGATAGACCCCACTCTTGACCATCGTGGCCGCGTGGATGAGCGCGGAGACTGGACCCGGGCCCGCCATGGCTTCCGGAAGCCACTCGTGGAAAGGAAACTGCGCCGACTTGCCCACTGGACCCGCGAGAAGGAGGACGCTCGTGAGCGCGAACATGCCGGGCGCTGCGGCCATCCGGGGGACCCAGGTGGAGGCGGTTTCGTAGAGCTCCATAAAGTTCAACGTCCCGGCGTAGAAGTACATGATGAGGATGCCCCCCAGCATGAGCATGTCTCCGGCCCCTGTGACCACCAGAGCCTTGAGACTCGCCTGTGAGGGCATCACATATTCGGTGGGGGGCGGGCCGCCGATCCAGTATTTGCGCTGGTCCTCGTAGTAGAAACCGATGAGACCGTAACTACAGAGCCCCACGAGTTTCCAACCGATGAAGACGAACAGGAGATTGTTGGAAAGTACCAGCAGCGCCATACTGCCAATGAAGCCGTTCATCCACATCCAAAAGCGGGTCTGGGCGGGGTCGCCCTTCATGTAGCCGAGGCAATACACCATGATGATGGAGCTCACCACGGCGACGACGTTGACGAGGACGATGCTCAAGGGGTCGATCAGAACGCCGAATCCGATTCGAAGGGGAGATTCGAGCCAGTCGAAATTGCTTTCAAGAGGAAGGACTTCGGGATGCCAGAGCGCGGGAAGCAAGGATAGCGCCGCGCCCGCAGAGACGAGGGAAAACGAGACCGCGCCCAAGTCTCTCACCCTGACGTGGATCCGAGCGAGCAATGGAGCGAGCGCCACACCCACGATGGGAGAGACGATGCAGATCCAGGCCGCGAGAATAAACACGCCCGTCACTTCCCGAAGCTCGCCGGGATCGCGTGCTCCACGAACTGGGATACGACCTCGCCGTTGAATATACCGAGAAGAATGATCCCGGTCGCGAGGGCCAGCATGGGAGCGAGCATGGTCAAAGGAGCCTCGTTCCTGACGGGCTCGGCCGAGCCGCTTCCCTCCACACTCTCGCTGCCCGCCTCGTCCTGCTGGAAGTACATGTACCTGATGACGTTCCCGAAATAGGCGAGGGCTAAAGTGCTGCTGAAGAGAATGAGCCCCACAAAGACCCATTGCCCGGCGTCGAGGGCGCCCATAATGAGGTAGAGCTTGCTGAAGAAACCGCAGGTTGGCGGGATCCCAATCATGGAGAACGCAGCAACAGTGAAGGTGGCGGCGGTCCAGGGCATCTTGGTGGAGAGGTTCCGGAAGTCACTGATATGTCGGAATCCGGTTCGATAGGCGATCGCGCCGGCCACGAGGAACAGACAGCCCTTCATGAAAGCGTGGTTGACGATGTGCAAGAGCCCGCCGGTAAGGCCCATTCGGTTCGCGAGCCCAATCCCGAGGACGATGTAGCCGATCTGCGCCACGGAAGAATAGGCGAGCATCCGCTTGATGTCCTTCTGTGCGATGGCCACGACGGAGCCGACAATCATGGCCACCGCCCCCATCCAGCTCAAGAGCGTCGTAACCGGTATCAGATCCACGGAGAAGCGCGGCTCGAAGACGAAGAACATGACCCGCACCATGACGTAGGCGGCGACTTTGGTGGTGGTGGCGGCGAGCAGCGCGCTCACGGCCGAAGGGGCCTCCGCGTAAGCGCCGGGCAGCCAGGCGTGCATGGGGAACAGCGCCATCTTGATGGATATTCCGCTGATAAAGAAGGCGAAGGCGACCAGGACCACTCTGGACTGATAGAGGTCTGGGAGGATGCGCGCCAAGTCTGCCATATTGAGCGAGCCGGTGACGCTATAGAGGTAGCTGACGGAAAGCAGATAGAAGCAGGCCCCCACGGTCCCGAGAATGACGTATCGGAACGCCGAGACCACTGCGGCGCGGTCTCCAATCGAGATGAGCGCGTAGCCGGACAAGGAAGTGATCTCGAGGAAAACGTACAAGTTGAACATGTCCGCCGTGGCGACGATCCCAGTCAATCCACAGACCAGCAAGAGAAATACGCTGTAGAAAGGAACTTCTTTATCCGGCGCTTCGGTGGCGATGCTTTCTTTCGAGTAGATCGCCACGAGGAGCGTGATGAAGGTCAAGAGCAACAACATGATGGCCCCGAGGTGATCGATGCGGTACTCGATTCCCCAGGGTGGCTCCCAGCCGCCCATGAAATATTGGATCGGCCCGTTGCTCGTCACTTCCGCCGCTACGAGAACAGACGTCCCGAACGAAAACAGAAGGGCGAGGAGCGTCAAAGGGTAGGCCGCTTGCCGCTTCCACAATCCGAGCACGGGAAGGACGATCGACGCGAGAAGCGGAGCGGCAATGATGAGGACGGGAAGAGGAGACTGATGGATGTTCATCGAACCCGGCGCGAGGCTCTCACTTTTTCCAGCAGCACGTCTTCTTCCAAAGTGCCGTAGCTCTTGTGGATTCGCAGGAGAAGGGCGAGGGCGACCCCGGTCGTGGCGACTCCCACCACGATAGCGGTCAGCATGAGAACGTGAGGCAGCGGATTTGCGTAGTCCACGGCATTGAGTAGCAGATCGCTTTCGTGCCCGTGCCCGCCTTGGACGATCGGTATGGTGGCGTCGCGCTTCGCTCCGAGCGAGACGACGAAGAGGATGATCGACCACTGAAAGATATTCATCCCGACGAGCTTTTTGACCAGGTTGGCTTTGCCCGTCATGGCATAGAAGCCGATCATCATGAGGACCACATAGATGATGCCGTTGATGTGCGCAACGATGAAGTCGAAGTCGAAGTCGAATTCGGTCATCCCGTTCTCATTCGAAAGTGATGAGATCGTGAAAAATCGAGACGATGACCGCCATCACGGTGATCCCGACTCCGATCTCGATCCCTAGCATTCCGACGCTGCGCGGCTGCGCGAACGGGAGGACGGCGTAGTCGAAGAAGTTTGCCCCGTAGGCTAGGCAAATCATCCCGATCCCGACGTAAAGAAAAACCCCCAGGCTCGTGAAGACCGTCAGTGCCGCCAGGGGGAACCTTCGCTTCACCACGTCAATGCCATAGGCGATGGAGAGCAGGATGAAGCTCGACCCCAGAATAACGCCGCCTTGAAAGCCGCCTCCCGGGCTGGAGTGGCCGTGCATGATGACGTAGAGGCCGAAGAGCTGGATGAAGGGGACGAGCAAGCGGGCGACGGTCTTGACGATAACACTCGGCTGCTCCTCGAGCACGGCTCAGTCCTCCTTCCTTTTCCCCCGTAGGATGAGAAGACAGGCGAGTGCCGCCGTGAAGATGACGGTGGTTTCTCCGAGGGTATCGTAGCTGCGGTAGTCCGCGAGAACCGCCGTCACCATATTGGGAACTTCCGTTTCGGCGAAACTGTCTTCGATATAGCGCGGAGACACGTGCCGGCTCGGTGCCGACGCGGGATCGCCAAACTCGGGCATTTCCACGGTTCCGAAGGCCAATAGAAGCCCCGTCACTCCGGTCGCGATGAGATGAATGAACTTCAATCCTTACTTATCCTTTCGGTCTTGAAGACTGTGATGACGAAGAGGACCGTCGTCACCCCAGCTCCTACCGACGCCTCCGTGAAGGCGACGTCCACAGCGCCCATCTCCACCCACAGAAGGCACATGAACAGGCTGAAAGCGCCGAGGAGAATGACGGACGCGAGGAGATCCTTGACGGTCACCGCCGCGATGGCGCAAATCACGGTGAACAGAAGCAATAACATGTCGAGCTGCCAGATCATCTTTCTTCTCTCGTCCAGAGCGGCACGTTGTGCCTGAAGGCCGCCCTCGCTATGGCATGGGTTGCCGTGGGGCTCGTTGCGAAGATGAAAAGAGCAATGATCAGAATCTTCACGCTCGTGAGGCTCAACCCGGCGTAGACGGCCAGGCCGGTCAACACGAGAAGGCTGCCGAGCGTGTCGCATTTACCGGCGGCGTGCATCCTCGTATAGAAATCCGGAAAACGGAGCAAGCCGATGGCGCCCATCAGCAGAAAAAAAGTGCCCGAGGATACGAAAATCACGGTCAGCAACGTCATCGTGACGATCCTTGCTGCTCTATTCCTCGTCTCTCGAAGTACTTCGACAGAGCGAGGGCGCCTATGAAGTTGATGAGCGCATAGACGAAAGCGATGTCGATGAAGAAATCGACCCGCTCGAAGGAATATCCCGTCAGCAAGATGATGGCGATCGTTTTCGTGCCGATGACATTCACGGCGATGATGCGATCGATGATGACCGGCCCCATCAAAACCCGATAGAGACAAAGCAGCACCGAGAACAGAATCGTCAGGGACGTGGCGAGAAAAAAAACCTGCATGAAGCTATCTATCGAATTGGAGATACGCCGTTGGTGCGCTCCGACTCCACGAAGACGTGGGCGATGCGCTGCTCCATGTCGCCGGTGAGTAGATCGCGCGCAACTTTGTCACTCAGTGCGTGAACAAAGAACTCTCCGTCGACGATGTCCATTGTTATGGTGCCGGGCGTTAAAGTGATGGAGTTGCCGAGGCTGACCAAGGCGAGATCACTCGTCAACTTGGACTTGAAACGGACGACCTGGGGGCGAATCTTTCTAGGGTCGATGACCAGGGCGACGACATGGAGGTTCGCAAGCACGATCTGGTACAAGAGCCAGGGCACATAGTGAAAAAACCTCCACGCCTTCAACAGCTTGTTGGGAGCGGTCACATCTTGAATCAACAAGTCGTGAGAGAGGACCGCTACGAGGAAAGAACAGACAAAGCCCAGGCCCAGATGTAACGAATCGTAGTGGCCGGAAAAGATCAGCCAAAAACCGAAGAGGATGAGAAATACGATCAAACGGCTCAGGTTCTGCGAGCGTTTTTGTCGAGCCTCCTGACCCATGATCTTCCTTCCGTCTGCTGTTCCACCCGAGAAGCGAAACGAGCCGTATTCTATATCAGTGAGCCGTTGTCCCTGCGGTCTACTCACCCGTTACCACGGTCGCCTTGGGGAGGCTCAGTAGATTTGCGAATAGCCTGTAGGCGGAGGGGACGCCCGCCGGAAGCTGCCGGAATAATCCGAGGCCGATGTAGATCCACCGTCCCTTCCCGTACTCGGCCTCGACGAGCATGCCCGTTTTGACGCCCGCGTTGTACTCCCACGGATCTTCTGCGGCCAAGAGCTCTCGGTAGCGTGGGTCTCCCTCTTCTTCGAGGAAGTAGAGGCCTCTCTCTTGAACCCAGCCGTCCCAATCGTTCTCGGTGAGCTCGTTGGGGAGGTTGAAAACGGGATGCTCGGGCGCGAGGATCTCGATGGGGGTCTCCTCGACGGTGATGCGGTTCCGGCTCACTTTCTTGGGGTAGGGACCCCACTGCGCGGCGTTGAACTCCAACTTGTTGTACTGCACGAGTAGCGTTCCGCCCTCCGCGACGTAGTCAAGGAGTCGGTGGTTGTAGGCTTTCAGATCCTCTCGGTTCAAATAGGCACGTACTCCCGTCATGATGACGTCGTATCGCGAGAGGTCTCCTTCCGCGAGCTCCTCCCCGGAAAGGAGCTCGAGCTCGGCTCCGAGTTGCCGGATCGCTGCTGGCACTTCGTCGCCGACGCCAACGACGTATCCCACCTTCACGGGTGCGACTTGAAGGTCCAGAGCCTGCACCCTGGCCATCGCGGGGTGATAGAGGTAGCGAGTCTGAATATGGTGATAGGCGATGGTCTGGACGCCTTCGCGGTACCGTTCTCCGCTCAAGCTCGCCGAGGCTTCGATGCCGTAAGTCCCGGCCGCGACGGTCGCGGGGGGCGTGACTCGAAACCGAACCGTGATCGCCTGGTTCTCGCGCTCGAAAGCGAGTGGTGCCTCCTTCGGCTCGACGTTCCAACCTGCCGGCGCGGTGAGTGAAAGGCTTCCCGTCGCGGGCTCGGTGCCTTTGTAGAGCGCGCTGACCGAAACAGGACGGGTCTTTTTGTCCGCCCCGGTGGGAAAGACGACGACCGAGGGCGAGAGTGTGACCGAAACGAGGGGCAGCACGGACACTTCCTTTTGCTTCTCGTCTCCGACCCAGGGGCCGTCGTAGCGATATTGAACGGCTTTCTCCAGGGTGATCTCGACGCCGCCCGAGCGAAGGACGACCTTGGATGCGACGGCTGGTGAGCGCCACGGACGCCCGAAGTGAGACTGTTCCAGGAGCTCGAATCGATCGACCTCCGGATCGGGTTTGGTCCAATAGGGGCGATCGTAGGCGGCGTTCATGGAAACGCTCACCTGATAGGGCGCCTCCACGACCTCGTTCATCGTAAGGGCTCGAGGAAGGCTCGGGAAACTCTCCCCCTCGCCCGGATTCGGGACTGTGATCCAGCCGGAAGGTGTGACGACCTCGATCGCCCGAACTTCCACGGGCTCGGGGCTTCGGTTCGTAATTTGCACCTCGACACCGAGCTCGGAGCCTCTCGTCACCTCGCCGCGGTCGGCGATGGGATCGATCGCGATCCCATGGGCGAGCGCGATCGCTTCTTCGAAGTCCTTTTCCTTCGGAGCGAGCCGGTGCTCGAGCTCGTAGCGCGCAGCTTCGGGGAGAGATTGGATCTCTTCTCGAAGCGCGCGCAACCGCTCCAAACCTCGGCGCAACGGAGGAAGCGTTTCCCAGGGCGCTCGCGCGTCGAAGGCCGCGAGGGCGTCGTCGACGTCCTCCCCGAGAGCGTCGATTGCGACGTGAATCGCAGTCTCGTCGGTAAAGGCCTTGAGTCGATCGAGCCCGGTCTCGATGCCGTCGAAGAGGTCAGCCTCGTCCGGGGCGACCGCCATCGTCGTGTCCTCGAGTCGCCACAAGGAGTCTCGGGAGCCGGGAAGCGCACGGAGCTGTCGCATTCCCTGGCATTTGTGATTCGAGCGAGCCTCGAGGCCCATCTGGTAGTAAGAGCGTCCCAGGACGGGGTCATAGACACCTGTGTCCAGGCGCACGAGATGAACGTCCTCCTCCTCGGGCTGCTCTCGGTTGGGACCGCCGGGGCCCACGCGAGTCCGCGAGTAGAGCTTGAAGGCTTGCCATGGTCTTAGACCAGCGGCAATCTGGTCGCCGAAGCGATCGGGATCGGCGGCGGCGCGGAACGCCTGCGCCGTCAGTATGCCCGAGGTCTGGTGGTGTTGGCCGCCACCTTTTCCGCGCGGTGGGAGTGAGACGACGACGTCGGGCCGCACGGTCCGAATGAGACGCACGATGTCGGCGAGGATTTCTTCCTCGCCCCATTTCTCGAGCGTTTCCTCGACGCTGAACGAGTAGCCGAACTCGTAGGCGCGTGTGAAATACTGCTCGACGCCGTCGATGCGATGCATTGCCATGAGCTCCTCGGTTCTGAGAATCCCAATTGCTTCGAAGAGCTCGGGTCCGATCTCGTTCTGGCCTCCGTCACCTCGCGTCACGGTGAGGAGCGCGGAGCGCAGGCCGCGGCCGCGGCTTAGCATTACGAGAAGCCCGTTGTCTTCGTCGTCCGGATGCGCCGTAGTGTGGAGAAACGTGGCTCCCGATCCCAGCTTTCTGAGCTGCAGCGCGAGGCCTGTGGCACCTCGCTCTTCCGGGATGGGCTCGAGCTGCGCGTGGGCGACACAAGTCAAGAGCAAGACTATCGCGGTGAAGACACGCTTCATTCCTCACGCTCCTCTATAATGCCGGCAGCTTAGTGAGGGGATAACAGGTTGTCAAAGCAGCCCAACTCGACGCCTCCGATCTTCGGAACGTGGGGACGATTCTACGCGGTCGTCATTCTCAATACGCTATTCGTCTACGCGCTTCTTCTCCTGTTCTCTGCCTACGCGCGTTGATGCACGCGCTCGACTGGCTCGTCGTCGTTCTCTACATCGGCCTCATCATCTATATCGGCTATCGCACCGGCCGTGGCAACACAGGGCTGGAGGACTTCTTCCTCGCGCGCCGCTCGATGCCCTGGTACGCGATCGGTCTCTCGGTGATGGCGACGCAGGCGAGCGCGATCACCCTCGTAGGGACCACCGGGCAGGGCTACGTCAACGGGATGCGTTTCATCCAGATCTATTTCGGGCTGCCGCTCGCGATGGTGATTCTCTGTGTGACGCTGGTGCCCTTCTTCTATCGTGCCAAAGTATTCACCGCCTACGAGTACCTCGAGCGCCGCTTCGACGGAAAGACCCGTAGCCTCACGAGCTTCTTGTTCCTGCTCGGTCGGGGGCTTTCGGACGCGGTGGTCATTTACGCCCCTTCGGTGGTGCTCGCAATCGTCTTCGGGCTCGACGAGAAAGTCATCATCCTCGGGATCGGGGCGGGCGCGACGCTCTATACCGCACTCGGAGGCATGCGAGCCGTCATGTGGGTCGAGATGTGGCAGATGCTGATTATCTTTCTCGGCATTCTCTTTTGCCTCGGCTCCGTCGTTTTCGGTCTTCCCGCGGAAGTTTCGCTCTTGGATGCTGTCCGAATCGCGGGCTCGACCGGGCGAACCGAGACGGTGGATTTCAGCTTCGATCCCAACGTGACCTATACCTTCTGGACGGGTTTGCTCGGAGGAACCTTCCTCATGCTGTCCTACTTCGGCTGCGATCAGAGCCAAGTACAACGCTATTTGACCGCGCGCTCCCTGACGGAAAGCCGGCTCGCGCTGCTGTTCAGTGCCTTGGTGAAGATCCCGATGCAGTTCGTCATCCTGCTGACGGGCGCGCTCCTCTTCGTCTTCTACCAGTTCGAGAAACCTCCGATGGTCTTCAATCCGGTGTCTCTGGAGCGAGTGCAATCGCGTCCCGAGCTCGCGAGCCTCGAAAGTCGCTACGATCGCGCTTTCGAGGAGCGCGAGGCCGCGGCGATCGAGTTTGCCCGAGCGCTCCATGACCGGGAGGACGACGGCGCGGCACGCGCCGCGTTCCTCACCGCCGACGGAGACTTCCAAGACGCGAGGCGGGGTGTCGTCGAGCTCATCGAGGAGAACGAGGGCGCTCGGTTCAATGATACCAACTACGTCTTTCCGACCTTCGTCCTGACCCGGCTGCCCGCGGGGGTCGTCGGACTAATCCTGGTGGCCATTTTTGCGGCAGCGATGTCTACCGTGGAGTCCGAGCTCACGGCGTTGTCCACCGCCACCGTCGTGGACTTCTACCGGCGCTATCTCCGCCCGGAGGCCGACGACGCGCACTATCTGAGAGTGAGCCGGGTCTCGACCTTCTTTTGGGGGGGCTTCGCAACGGTCTGCGCCCTCTATATGGGCCGGCTGGGATCCGCTATCGAGGCGGTGAATCGCATTGGTTCCTACTTCTACGGGCCCATCCTCGGGGTTTTCGTTCTAGCTATCGGCGCCCCAAAGGCCAATGGGCACGGCGCCTTCGCCGGGATAGGGCTTGGCATCGTCGCCGTCCAGTTCACGATGCGCTATTCAGACGTTTCTTACCTGTATTACAACGTCGTCGGCGCGGTGGTGGCGGTTGCCGGCGGTTACGCCGTGAGCCTCGTATTCCAATCGGAACAGCCGTCTGTATAATAGAAGCACCGCCGAACCCCGGCCCTACGTAGGATTTTACAGGTGTTTGTTTGAGTCTGATTGTCCTGCCAACCGAGCTCGTACCTCCCGAATCTCTGCTGTGGTGCGTTCTTTTGCTTGGTGCCGCCAAGAGCGGCTCCAGTTGGAAGAAAATTTTCGGCCTGGGAAAGAAAGATAAAGGCGCAGGCGGGGCAGGCCAAAGCGATGCCGGCACGGCTCCGGGCGATTGGCAGCGGGCGGCGAAGATTTTCGAGGACGACGGACGCTTTCGTGACGCGGCCAAGATCCATCAGGGTCACGGACAGAACTACGAGGCGGCGCGGCTGCTCGTCCATGCCGGCGCTCTGACCGAAGCGGCGTCCATCTTCGAGCGGGTCGGCCACTACTTGAAAGCGGCGGAGGTCTGCGCGCAGTCGGGTGACAACCGGCGTGCCGGAGAAAATTATCGGCGCTATCTCGAGGATCGTTTCGGAAGCCTTGCGGTCGCGCGCTCTCCTGCGGATCACGCCGAGTTCACGAAATACTGCCGGCTCGCGGGACAGGCCTTCGAGCGTGCGGGGCTCCTCGAGCAGGCGGCCGAAGTGCTCGAGCGAGGCGACCAGTGGGAGGAGGCCGCCGCGCTCTACCTCAGGCTCAACCGCCACGTCAAAGCCGCGGATCTCTATCAGCGTGCCGGTGCCGTCGATCAGGCGGCCGACGTCTACGCCCAGGCGGGTGATCGCGTGCGCGCCGCGCAAATGCGTGGAGAGCATCTGTACAAACAAGAACAAAAAAAACGAGGCGGCGGTTCAATTCCTTCTCGGGGGCGATGCGCTGCGAGCCGCGGAGGTCTACGAGGAGGCGGGCAACTATCTCGACGCGGCCCGCTGCTACGAGCACTGCGGCGCCCATCGGCAAGCGGCGGAGGCCTACGAGCGCGTGGAGCAGTTCGATCGGGCGGCCGAGATGTACGGGCGCTGCCAGGAGTACAAGAAGGCCGCCGACTTTTACGAGAAAGCCGAGGACTGGGAGCAGGCGACTCGCATGTTCGCGGAGTCGGGAGCTTACTACCGGGCGGCCATGCTTGCGCGCAAGACGGGGCTCACCGAGCTCGCCATCGACTATCTACAGAAAGTTCAGACGAGCGACGGAAATTACCAGGAAGCACTCGTCGAGCTCGCGCACAGCTTCATGGAGCGTGACTTGCCCGGCGTGGCTGTGGAAAAACTGAAGAAGGCGCTCGCCGAGCAACCACTCTCCGACACGAATCTCGACATCTACTACACGCTGGCCGTCGCCTGCGAACAAATGGGCGACAGTCCCGCGGCCGTCGACCTTTTCAAGAAGATCGTGGCCGAGAATTACGGTTATCGGGACGCAGTAGGCCGGCTCCAGGAGCTGGAGAAGAAGGCGACGAGCGTGTCCCCGGCCCGCCACGTCGCGAAAGAGGAGCTCGGGGGAGCCAAACGTTACGAGTTCGTCGAGAAACTGGGTGCCGGAGGTATGGGTGTCGTCTATCGCGCCAAGGACACGAGGCTGAACCGCGTCGTCGCCTATAAGATGCTGATGGAGCAGTTCATGGAGGTCAAGGACGTACGCGAGCGCTTCTTGCGCGAAGCGCAGTCGGCCGCCCAGCTCAACCACCCGAATATCGTCACCGTTTACGACATGGACGTCGATGCCGAGCGGCACCGACTCTTCATCGCGATGGAGTTCGTCTCGGGCGAGTCCTACTTTGACATCCTGCAGCGGGAAACGAGCCTATCGATCAAGGCGGCGCTTCACTTCGTCGTCGGCGTCCTGAAGGCTCTCGCCCACGCTCACGGCCACGGTGTCGTCCATAGAGACATCAAGCCGTCCAACGTCATGCTCTCCAAGCAGCGGGTCGTGAAGATCATGGACTTCGGCCTGGCCAAAGTGCTGCGAGAAGCGAAAGCACAGGGCAGCGAGAAGGCGAGCGGCACACCTTTATATATGTCGCCCGAACAGATTCTGGGCAAAGCGATCGACTTCCGCACCGATATTTACGCCTTTGGCGGGACCGTCTATCACCTGCTCGCTGGGGAACCTCCCTTCGTCGACGGCGAGGTGCTCTACCACCACGTGCATACGAAACCGCGCACCTTGAAAGAGCTCCGTCCCGAAGTCCCGAAAGTTCTGGACCAGATCGTCATGAGCTGCCTCAACAAAGACCCATCCAATCGCCCTCGCTCCGAAGACATCCTGCGCCGCCTCAAGAAGCAGAACTGAACTGCGGCAGAGGGTCTTTCTTGCCGAAAGCCTGCCTGTCATGCGGTCGGCGCGCCGGCATCCCGGTCGACAAGATTTCCAAACCCGAATAGGCTCAATCGACGCAGAGCATTCCCTTCACGTCGCCGTCTTCGACGAAATTCAGGCAGTTGCCGCGCACGATCGTCCAGGCAAAACAGGTTCCGGAAGTTCCCCCAGGAATTTCGGAAACACAGGCACTGATGCACTCAACGGAATCGGTACAGACGTTTCCGGCGTCCGATGTGGGGAGATTGCACTGCGGGATTCGATATAGGCCGAAGAGACCCCAGTCACCGCCGGCAGACTCGCAGGCGTTCTCACTCTCCGGCGTCGGTCCCTCGAGCTTCGGTTTCAGCGCGAGTTTCCGGCGCTGGCTCATATACTCCAAGCCCTCTTCTGCGTAGTGTCGCGTGGACTCGTCGGGCGAGTGCAGCGCTCTCGATAACGCATCCTCCACCAGTGGATCCATCGGGTCGGCCGTTTTCCAGGCGATCGAGGTTGCCGTTCGGGACACGCCAGGATGGGGATCGGACATCGCTTCGACAATCGGCACCGTCAGAGCCGGATCGTTCAATCCCCAATCTCCGAGCACGCGCAGCGCTCGAAGGCGGATCCATACGTTCGTGTGTCGGATACGCTCGGTGATACCGGGCATGAGCGCGCGTTTCGCTTCGTCGTCGATAGTCTCGGCTTCCGCTTCCGCTTCCGCTTCCGCTGCCACCCGTATCGAAGGAAAGATCGAGGTCAATCGTGCTTCGAGAGGTGCCCCCTGCGCCTCGACCAGAGTCGAGGTGTCGCATGCGGCTTGATCGCACCAGAGTTTGTCGTAAGGGAAGTCGTGCTCGTGATCGAGTCCGCCGAAAACCTGGATTTTGAATGCATCGGAACGGTAGACCGACGGGGCGTCCGGTCCTCGTTGGACGGTCACGACAGCGCTGTGAGTGCCGAGCTCGAGCGCCGCGGGGCTATACGCCCAATGCAACGCCGAGCTCCCACCGAACATCGTGATGGCGCCGATGTGCGCCTCTTCACGGACGCCCGTGAGCCGATAGGCGATCGCGAGCTCGACTTCGTCGTGCGATTCGCGTTGGACGGAAACGTCCAGAATCGCGACGTCTCCCGCGAGCGCCGCGATCAATGGCAAAACGAACATGATAGCGGTGTCTTCGAGTTTAGCACGACAAGAAAAGCAGCCGAGAGCACGTGCGCTCGAAGCTCGGACGGAGCACATGGTTCTCAGGGCCGAGTGAGGAGCGCGGATCGCAACCTCGACGACAAAAGCATGAGTGGTGCCAATACGCTAAACTCCCCTCGCAATGAGCCGCATCCTGGAGTGGACCCACCGACTGCAAGAGCGGGTGCGGGAGCTGATGGTGCGGAACGAGAACGAGGTTTTTCTCGTTCTCACACTGCTCATCGGCGCGCTCGTCGGGCTCGTCATTGTCGCTTTCATCGTTGTCACGGACAACCTCGAGGCGGCGCTCTATCACGAAGACGGACCCCGGTGGCGGCTTCTCGTCACGCCGGTCCTCGTGACGCTGGGCGTGGGGGTGTTGCTCTATCGGTTCTTTCCCGACGCACGGGGGAGCGGCGTACCGCAGACGAAAGCGGCCCTCTACGCGCGCGGAGGGCACATCTCCTGGCGCACGACCTTTGGCAAGTTCCTGTGCTCCTCGACGACGCTCGCGAGCGGGATCGCGCTCGGCCGAGAAGGGCCTTCGGTTCAGATCGGGTCCGGCATCGCGTCTGTGATTGGGCGCACGGTCGGACTTCCAGCGGAGAAACTCCGGTTGCTTGTCCCGGTGGGCGCAGCGGCCGCGCTCGCGGCGGCCTTCAACACCCCCATCGCGGCCGTGCTCTTCGCGCTCGAGGAGATCATGGGCAATCTTCATGCCCCGATTCTCGGCTCCGTCGTCATTAGCGCCGCGACCTCTTGGCTCGTGCTTCGGCTCTTTCTCGGTGACCAACCGCTGTTTCGCGTGCCCGAATACGAGCTCCTGCACTCCGGCGAGTTCATCGTCTACGCCATTCTGGGCGTAATAGGTGGCCTGGTCTCCGTAGCTTTCGTCAAGTTGATGCTGCGCATGCGGGAGCGATTCCTGAACATGCCCCGGAGGACTCGCTGGCTTCAGCCGGCCGCCGGGGGCGTCGTGGTAGGCCTTCTCGCCTTCGGCCTCCCCGGCGTCTTTCGCTTCGGCTATACCACGGTGGGTCAGGCTCTGAACGGTGAGCTGCCGCTGTCGCAGATGTTGGTGCTCATCGTCCTCGGAATGCTCGCGACCGCGGTTTGTTACGCCTCGGGCAACGCCGGCGGGATTTTCGGTCCGGAGCCTGTTCATGGGGGCGATGGTCGGGGGTACGGTGGGGAGCGTAGCGCACAGCTACTTCCCCGACTACGTTGCCTCGTCGGGCGCCTACGCACTCGTCGGGATGGGGACGGCCTTCGCGGGAATTCTGCGCGTGCCCATGGTCTCCGTGATCATGATCTTCGAGATCACACAAAACTACACCATCATCGTTCCGCTGATGATTTCCAACCTCATCAGCTTTTTCGTCTCCTACCGATTGCAGCGTGTGCCGATCTACGAGGCGCTCGCGCTCCAGGAGGGGATTCACCTACCGACGTCGGAGAGCGCCAAACGGCACCTGCAGGTACGACTCGCCATGAGACCGCCTCACGAGAGCTTCACGATGGACATGACCGTCACGGACTGTCTCGATCGAGCGGGCCACAGCGGTCAGCGGGCCTGGCCGGTCTTGGACAAGAGCGGAGTTTGGGGCGTCGTCTCGCTCGTTCAGCTCGAGAAGGCCCTCGACGAGGATCGGGGGGAGAGCAAAGTGGGGATGCTTCTGGAGGGCCGCAAGTTTCCTCACCTGCACGCGGATCACTCACTCGATCTGGCTCTCGAGCGTATGGGCTCCTCGGGCTGCGATCTGTTGCCCGTCGTGAGCCGGGCGAACGTGCACGAGATGGAAGGCGTCTGCACCCTACTCGAAGTATTGCGCGCCTTCGGTGTGCACGGCACGCCCCCGGGAGTGCCGCCCGAATGACGCTACCGCCGAAATGAAAGCCGTCGTTCAGCGCGTCTCGGAGGCGCGGGTGATGGTCGCGGGTGTTGCGGTGGGCTCGATCGATCGCGGTCTGCTCGTTCTCCTCGGCGTCGCTGAGGGCGACGAAGCGAAGGACGCCGCCTGGATGGCGGAAAAGATTGTCTCGCTACGTATTTTCGAGGACGATGAGGGAAAGATGAATCTCTCTCTGAAAGAGGTTTCCGGTTCGCTTCTCGCCGTGTCGCAGTTCACGCTTCTCGGGGATTGCCGCAAAGGCAGACGTCCCTCCTTCGTCGAGGCCGCGCCCCCGGAGCTCGCCGAAAGACTCTACGAGGCTTTCGTCTCGCAGGTGGGCGGTCTCGGCGTTCCGACCGCGACGGGACGTTTCCAGGCTCACATGGAGGTCTCGCTCGTGAACGAAGGTCCGGTGACGATTCTCGTGGACAGCAGGAGGCCGAGATGAAGCTTCTGATGGTGATGCTTCTCGCGGGAACGCCACAGATGGAAGTCGTCGCGCGTTTGTTCGCCGCGACCTCGACGGGTCCCTTCATTACTTATAGCTGGGGAGAGCATTGGACGAAGCTGCGCCCCGACCTCAGAGGGTTGTCGGGCGAGATCGACCTCTTCCTCTGTCTCGGTCCGGCCGTCTACGCGGGGGGATCGGACGGGTTGTTCGTCTCGAGCGATTTCGGAGAAACCTTCGTTTCCCTCGGTAGCTGGTTCCACGGAGCTGCGCGATCTCTCCTGAGCGCGAGACTCTTCGCGCTCGAGCCGACGCTCTTCGTGGGGACGGAGACAGGGCTTTATCGCTCGACGAACGGCGGCGACGATTGGTCGCGGGTCGGCGAAGGCGCACTGGACGCGAGCGTGAACGCGATGGTCTGGCCAGGGCCCGAGCTCTTCGTGGTTACGGACGACGGCCTGTTTCGCTCCCTCGATGGTGGCGACGTGTGGAAGCGTCTGGACGAAGGTCTTCCGGAAGGACCTCTGCTCTCCATCGCAGTCGCGCAGTTTTTCGCGCTCGAGCCCACGATCTTCGTCGGAACGAGAGGCAAAGGGATCTACCGAAGCGGCGACGGTGGCGAGAGCTTCGAGCCAGTCGGCGCCCAGGCGATCGGAGGGGCCCACGTGCGCGCGCTCGTTTGGTGGAACACCTTGCTTCTCGCGGGAACCGATATGGGGCTCTTTCTCTCGAACGACGGCGGAGAGCGGTTTCGTGAGACTCGGGAGATCAAAGGCGTAGAGGTCCTCTCGCTCAACGTACCCGGCGCCGAGGTCGGGATTGCCTCCGATATTTTCGTCGGCACGAGACAAGGCGTCTTCAAGAGCTCCGATGGTGGCGTGAGCTTTCGCCTGGTGAGTGAGGGACTGGGCCGCCCCGAGGTGAGACATCTGGATACGTTCCCCATGCCACCTCAAGACCGTGAGAACCGATGAGCTTTCGCCTCCTCCTTCTCGGCGAGCTGGCTCTTCTCGCCGTCGGTCTGGCATGGACGTTTCTGGGATCTTTGTCGATACCGATCGATTTCACGGGCGATTCACTTCGAACCGCACTTTGGGTGACACTCGGATTGGCCCTCGTCAACTTTTCGCTGTTTTCCGTTGCGCGCCGCGCCCGTTTTGGCCGCAACGCCCGCCTCTTCTTGGAGGAGGACATCTTTCCCCTCGTTCGCGCCGCCTCGGCCTGGGAGCTTCTCGCCGCCGCAGCACTCGCGGGTGCTGCCGAAGAGCTTCTGTTCCGAGGCTTGCTGCAGCCGCGCATCGGTCTTCTCGCCACGAGCGCGCTCTTCGGCTACTTGCATGGCCCGAGCAGGAGCCTCGTCGCCCTGGCCGTTTGGGCCGGCGCCGTCGGCGCCGCGCTGGGGCTCGTCTTCCGCGCGACGGGAAACCTCGTCGTGCCCGCGCTCGCGCACGCATTGTATGATGCCCTCGCGCTCTTCTACATTCGCTATCGCCCTGAGAACCCAGGAGATGCTTATGGCCGAACGCCCTAGTGACAAGAGTCTGACGCGCTTGAACAAGTTCGTCGAAAGCTACTGCAAGAAGTCGGGAACGGTGACGCATCCGGAATCCGAGGTCACCGAGTCAATCGTCCTCGGATTGGCGCGCAACATGGATGACCTCGGAAGGCCTCTGTGCCCATGTCGTTTCTACCCGGACAAGCGTGAAGAGGTGAAGCACCGGACGTGGATTTGCGCCTGCGACGATATGCAAATCTACAAGTACTGCCACTGCCTGTTGTTCGTGAACGAAAAGGGAGAGCCGATCACCGAGTACCTTCCAGAGGATCACGAGGGTCGACAGATCTACGGCCTCGTTGAGGATCCGACGCCGGAGCGCGGGCGCCCGCTTCGAGACAAAGCAGCCGAGCGCGAGAAGGAGAGGAAGGAGCGGCCCTCCTGACGAGCGAGATTACTTTCGCCAAGACTGAGGCCCACGGAAATGACTTCATCGTTGTTTCCGAGACCGCAGCACCTCACTTGGAGGAGGCGCGGCGGCGCCTAGCGGTATCGATTTGCGATCGACGTCTGGGCATCGGCGGAGATGGCTTGCTCCTCTACGGCGTCGACGGGAGGCGGTTCACCATGACGGTGATCAATAGCGACGGCTCCATCGCCGAGATCTCCGGCAACGGACTGCGCTGTCTCGCGGCCTACCTCAGCTACGCCGGTCTGGCTCCCGAGAAGAAGCTCGAGGTTGCGACGGGCGCGGGCCTGCTCTCGCTCGAGAACGTCTCGCGCGAAGGAACGCGCTTTCGGTTTCGGGCCGACATGGGGCCAGCGCGTCAAATCATGAAGGATGTTCCGCTCGACGTCGGCGACGGCGAGCTCAACCTGACGACGCTCTCGATGGGGAACCCTCACGCGGTCACTTTCGTCGGTCGCTTCGATGTTTCGGAGTTGCGGCGCCTCGGGCCTCGCGTGGAGTGTCACACGAGATTTCCGAGCCGGACGAACTTCGAGCTAGTCGAGGTCCTGAACGATCACGAGATCCGCATCGGAATTTGGGAAAGGGGAGCCGGCGAAACGGCGTCGTCAGGCACGGGCTCGGCTGCCTCCGCGGTGGCTTCGATTGTAAGAGGACTCGTGTCGTCTCCGGTTCTTGTCCAGTGTCCGGGCGGTGAGATCGAGGTGGATTGGCCTGGTCGCGAACGCGTCTACGTCACCGGTGATGCAGTGGTAGTGGGAGCGGGGCGCTATTTCGAAAGCGCATCTCGAACCCGACTAGCTCCGGCTTGAGCCTCTTGCCCTCGGCGAGAGCGGTCAGAAGGTCGCCCGTCTCCGCGAGATCGACAATACGTGCCTGGCGCTCTTCGAATTCGAGAAGCTCGTCTCCTGCCTCACGATCCGCGCCGCGACTTCCTGCGATATCCAGCAAACCCTCGAGCTCTCCCACGAGACGCGCGACGTGTCGGCGAACCAACTGTCTCTCCTCTGTCGCCTTGATGTAGGCTTCGTCGGCTCTCCCGCGTGCCCGGGCCGCAACGCGAATCGACTCGCGATAGTCTTCGGCTTCGAGCGTGAGACGGTAAGCTTCCGCGAGCGCGGCTTCCGACTCCGCGAGCAACTCCGGGGCATAGAGAGGGCTCTCTACGATCTTCGCTTCGTCGATCCGCGACCGAACGAGCTCGAGCTCTCGGGTAGGGGCCTGTGCGCATCCCGCGAGAGCGAAGAGTGAAAGCATCGCCAGTTTCATCGTCGTGCTGCCGCTCTTTTCTTGTAGGCCTTCAAGACGCGGCGGACGAGGGTCCTGGTCTCACCCAGACAGGCGCCATAGTCGAAGGAGCGCGCTATCTCTTTCGAACTGAGGTGCGAGCGAATGATCTCGTCTTCTTCCGCGACCTCACGAAGGGAGCGCCGCTCGCTACGCGCGCGCGCCGATAGAGATTGGACGTGCCCGTGCGCACGATCCCTTCCCAGGGTTGGCGCCAGCCTCATCAGGATGGCTTCCGAACATACGAGAGCCCCCGCTCGCTCGAGATTGCTCTGCATGTTGTCGGGCTTGACTATGAGAGTCGCCAAGAGCCGCTCGCTCATCGTGAGCTGCGCGTCGGCGAGCAGACATACCTCCGGTACGAATTTCCAAGCTGTCTCACCCTGTCGATGGTCGTCCTCACCCTCCGCGTGGATATAGTCGAGCGCCGCGGTGGCATTGCCGCGAAGGAGTCTCCCGAGCAGGACGACCGAGCCCGAAGCGACAGGGTTCTGTTTGTGCGGCATGGCCGAGCTCCCGACTTTGCCCTCGGTGAACTCCATGACTTCGTCGACGTCGGTCTGCTGCAGGTTGTAGATGTTCTGGGCGATCTTGCCGAGGGTAGAGGACAGCATGCAAAGGACGAGCACGAACTCGGCGATGCGGTCGCCCGAAGTCTTGACTGGAACCTCCGCCGCGGAGAGGCCCAATTGCTCCATCAGGCGCTTTTGAACTCGAAGGCCGTTTTTTCCCAGAGAGGCCAGAGTCCCGACTGCGCCACCGAACTCGCCGACCAGCACGCGACGCCGGCTGTCTTCGAGGCGCTCCTCGTTGCGCAAGAGCTCGTCGAGCCACACGGCGGCCTTGAAGCCGAGGGTCACGGGCAGGGCGTGCTGCCCGTGGGTTCGCCCCGCCATTACCGTGTCCCGATGCGTCTCGGCGAGCTCGGCGAGTCGATCCGCCACCGACCACAAATGGGTCTCGACGACGTCATAGCTCGAGCGGACCTGCAGCATCAGTCCGGTGTCGAAGATGTTCTTGCTCGTGGCTCCCCAGTGCACGAAGCCTGCCGAGCGCTTCGAGATCTTCTTCCGCAACTCGTCCACCAGGGGGACGACGGGGTTCCAGGTCTCGTCGAAAGCCTTCTTCAGCGCGGGGAGATCGAGCTTCTCGATACGGGCCGCCCGCGCGATCTGTAAGGCCGCTTTTTCAGGAATGAGACCGAGCTCCGCCTCGACGCGAGCGAGCGCGACCTCGACGTCGAGCCATCGCTGGAGCGTCGCGCGATCGTTCCAGATGTCTCGCATCGCGCTCGTGCCGAAGCGATCTTTGAGGTAGAAGGAGTCGAAAACCGTCGAAACCACGGCGCCATCATAGCAAAGGGTAGGGGGTCAATCTCGGGAGCGAATCTCCTCGACCTTGGATTCCGCTTCCTCGTTGAGGCGGTCCCTTTCGGCGCTCAGCTCGGCGCGGAGCGTCTCCACCTCCTCGAAGGTCGTTGCTATCTGCAACTTGGATTCTTGGTGAATCTCGAGCTCCGCGATCTTCGCCTTGTAACGACTGCGTAGATCCGCGATCTCGGCTTTCTGCTCGTTCGAGAGTCTGCGCTCGGTATAGTCGCCGCGAGCTTTGAGCTTCTCCATTGCGATCTCGACAGCGGATTTCGGCGCGTCTTCGTCCGACATAGGTCACCTCGCGCCCCTTCACCTTGTTGGGGCCGGTGCTATACTAGCGATTCCTCTCAGCAAGGGAAAGGAGAAGCCCATATGGCCGAGATCACCGTGCTCAACAATGGTCCGTTGCGCGTCAAGGGAGATGTCACGCTGAAGGACGCCAACGGGGAGAGTTACGACCTGAAAGGTCGCGATGCGATCTCGCTCTGCCGCTGCGGCGACTCCGAGAACAAGCCCTTCTGTGATGGATCTCATAATCGTCAAGGATTCGAGCACGAGCCGAAGGCCTTCGCGCTCCCCGAGCGCAAAGGCTGAGCTGGGCGAGGCTCGGTTGGAGGTAATCGATGGTGGCGATCCCAGAAGCGTTCCGGGAAATATTGGACAAAAAAACTTTCGTTCATCTCGCGACTTGTATGAAGGACGGCGCTCCACAAGTGAGTCCGGTGTGGGCGGATCAAGAAGGCAATCTCATCGTCGTGAACTCCGCCAAGGGGCGGATCAAGGACCGGAACATGCGTACCGATGCTCGTGTCGCTCTCTCCGCGACGGACCCTGAGAATCCCTACCGCGCTTTGATGATTCGAGGCCGCGTAGTGAAAATCACCGAAGAGGGCGCGGATGCGCACATCGACAGACTAGCGAAAAAGTACCTCGATAAGGACAAGTATCCCTATCGCACTCCAGAAGAGGTTCGCGTCAAGTACTACATCGAGCCCATCAAGGTTGCATCGATGGGCTGACGAGAACGAGCCGTGCGTGTCTGGCTTTATCCGTAGACGTCCCCGAGCCTCCTAGCTCTTCGTTCTCAATGGCCTCGTCAGCCTGCCCCTGAGAATCGCGGCGAACCTCATGGTTTTCGGCGGCTCGGCGGGAACGGCACTCGGGATCGTGTTCGAAAGCCCGACGACGCTTTTCGTCGCGACCGCGCTGCTCGCCGTCGGCGTGGGGTGCTTCGTCGTCAACGTCGCGAGCGTCGTTCGCTGGGCTCTTCTCGAGATCGAGTTCCACCCCTCCTCCGCCGACATCGAGAAGTTCGAAAGAATGTGGGGTCAGTCCTGGAAAACCTGACCCGTTCGTTACCAAAATACCCAGCTGAGTCCAAGAGTCAAAGACTGACCCCACTATTTGTAAGGGTTGCGAGCATCTCCGAGCGTAGCGCGCTCTCCTCGAGGAAGGCCCCGGTGAAGTGCCGTGTCACCGTGCGCGCACGTTCTTTCTCGATGCCGCGAGCCGTCAAACAGGTTTGGTCCGCGTCGAGGATCACAAAAGCGCCCCGAGCGCCGAGATGTTCGTCGAGGGCCTCAGCGATCTGCCGGGTCACGGTCTCCTGGATCTCGAGTCGATGTGCGAAGCAGTCGATGACACGGGCGAGACTCGAGAGGGACGCGAGGCGGCGCTCGGGCAGATAGGCAACATGTGCAATACCGTGGAAGGGGAGCAGGTGGTGCGGGCACACGCCGTGGAAGGGCACGTCCTTGAGGAGCACCATGCCAGGTGTCGCGGAACCCTCGGGGACGGGGTAGGCGCTCTTCAATATCTCCGACGGATCCTTCTCGTAGCCGTCGAGAAAGGATTGAATCCAGGCTCGGGAAACGAGCTCGGGTGTTTCCTCGAGGTGGGTGCCCTCGACCTCGAGCCCCGCGGCTTGAAGGAACGCGCGGACAGCACGCTCCATCGCGGCGACATCGAAGAGGGACGCCGAGGGTCTAGGCCCGCTCGACTTTTTCACCGGGCTCATCGCGGCTCGTGGCGCTCGAAGCCTCTCCCCGGTAGACGACGGCGCTGTCGTCGGTCTCGTAGAGGTGTATTTCGACGAGGCCGGGGAGGTGAGGCTTCAATCGGTCCCAGATCCACATGACGACGTTCTCGGCCGTGGGATTGTCGAGGATTCGGTTCAGATCGTCATGATCGATTCGACTGAGGACGTGCTCCCGTACGAGCGCTTTCACTCTTACGAAGTCGATCGAGAGTCCGGTCTTCGGGTCGACGGGACCCTTGACCATAACGAGAAGACGATAGTTGTGTCCGTGGGTGTGAAAACAGGGGCCTTCGTAGTAGGGAAGACGGTGAGCGGCGTTGAACTGAAACTCGACGCGAAGGATCACCTTCGCCTCCCCGTGGTCGGACTCAGACTCCGATGACTTGAGCGGTGACGCTGCGTTCACGCGGCCCGTCGAGCTCCGCGAACAAGATGCTCTGCCACTCGCCAAGCGGAATCTTGCCGCCCTGGATGGGCAGGGTTACGTTGTGGCCCAGGACGAGAGCGCGGATATGCGCGTCCGCGTTCTTGCGTTCACAATCGGAGCAATCCTCGCAGTTGTGCAAGTAGCCTTGCTCGCGATGTGCGAGCTGCTCGAGGAACTGTTTCACGTCCGCCATGAGCGCCGCTTGAAACTCGTTGATGAACAACGCCGTCGTCGTATGGAGCGTCGAGATGAGCAGGAATCCGGCCTTGATGCCCGACGACTTCACCAAATCCTTGATACGATCTGTGACGTTGTAGAGCTCCACCCGAGAATCGGTTACGACCTTGATGGTGCGAGAGAACATCTTCAACTTGCCGTCGAGCACTTCGAATTCGGCCTGTTCCGCTTCAACTGCTACGCCGATGCTCTCGGAAGCCCTAGTGTTCATGTTGATCTCCTTCTCCTTGATCTCACGAAGGTCGAAACGCTCAATAGCTACTATTCGGGAAAACTCAGGCTTGTGCAACCACTTTTCGCAATATCGGCAAACGAGGCCCTGGCGCCGAGCCCGGTGCTCGATCGGAGAGTCGTGCTTCAGTCGTCAAGCCGGTGTGTTCCGTGTGGATTGTCGGGACGGTCGTCCCAACTGCTTCAATCAGCCAAAAGAAATACTGTAGTACAGGGGGGGGTGTTTGGCAAGTCCGTTTCCTCCATCTCTTTGTGAAGAGGAGACATACGCGCAACCCATGAGCTCCGGTCTTGCTCGTCAGATGGGCACGTGTTAGCTTCCGCCGGGGAACATGCTTTCTGCCGCTTTCTTGGAACGATTGAGAGGACTCGTGGGGCCCGGCGCCTGCTTTACCGAGCCGCACCACGTTCTTGTCTACGAGTGCGACGGAGCCACCGCGTTCAAGGCTTCACCCGAGGCCGTCGTCTTGCCCGCCTCCACCGAGGAGGTTGCGGCTGTCGTTCGCGCTTGCGCTTCCGAGCGAGTTCCCTTCGTGCCGCGAGGCGCCGGAACGGGTCTCTCGGGGGGTGCCACGCCGGGCGAGGGCGGGGTCGTCATTGCGCTGACCCGGATGCATCGTCTTCTCGAGTTCGACATCGCCAACCGGATGGCGCTTTGTCAAACTGGCATCGTGAACCTCGAGATCTCGAGGAGTGTCGCGGAGCACGGGCTGTACTTCGCCCCGGACCCGTCGAGCCAATCCTCATGCACCCTCGGGGGTAACATTGCTGAGAATTCAGGCGGACCTCACTGCTTTAAGTACGGCGCGACGACGGCCCACGTGCTCGGACTGACCGTGGTCATGCCGGACGGGGATATCGTCATGCTCGGCGGGCCTCGGGAGAGTGTCGGATACGATCTCGTCGGTTGTTTCGTCGGCTCCGAGGGAACGCTCGGGATTGCGACGGAAGCGCTCATCCGCCTGTTGCCGAAACCGGACTGCGTCAAGACGATGCTCGCGCCCTTTCGCAGCATGGTCGATGCCTGCGAGGCGGTCTCGGACATCGTGGCTCGCGGAATCGTGCCTGCTGCCCTCGAGATGCTCGACCGGCCGACGATCGAAGTCGTGGAAGCCGGTGTGGTGGCGGCCGGCTACCCGAAGGACGCCGAGGCCGTTCTTCTCATCGAGCTCGACGGCGCGCGCTTCGGCATGGAGCGCATGGAGAAAGACATCCACGACATTTGTCTCGCGAGGGGGGCCGATTCGATGCGCGTCGCGCGCGACGAAGAGGAGCGCGCCCGCCTTTGGCTTGGCAGAAAGGCCGCATTCGGCGCGATGGGGCGTGTCTCGACCGACCTCTACGTCCAGGACGGCGTGGTGCCACGCTCCCGACTGCCCGAGGTTCTGGAGAAGGTGTCTGAGATTGCGGCAAAGCATCGCATTCGAGTGGCGAACGTCTTTCACGCAGGCGATGGGAACCTCCACCCCTGCATTCCTTTTGACGGTCGAGACGAGGAGGAGCGAGCTCGCGTGCTTGCGGCCGGAAGCGAGATTCTCGAGCTCTGTGTTGCCGTGGGAGGCTCGATCAGCGGCGAGCACGGCATCGGAACCGAGAAAGTCAACTACATGAGCTTGCTTTTCAACGAAGCCGATCTCGATTTCATGAGAGCCATCAAGAACGTTTGGAATCCCGCCGATCTGCTGAATCCCAGCAAGGTATTGCCGACCTCTGCGAGCTGCGGGGAAGCCGCACACCTCCCGAGCGTGGCCGCCGTGCCGGGGGCCTGGATTTGACGTCGGACGTCGGGGCCTTTCGGCTGCTCGAGGAAATCGGCGCGCGGCCTCCTTCGGACGACGATCCAAAGGTCGACGGCTTGAGCCCGGCTCTCGTGCTGGAGCCGCCCGACGCCGTCGCTTGCGGGCGCGCCATCGCCCTCTGCCATCAGGAGGACCTTGCCCTCCTCCCAGTCGGAGCGGGAACGCGCCTGTCCCTGGGAAATCCGCCGAGTCGTCTCGACGTCTGTCTCTCGATGCGCGCGATTGCAGGCGTGGAAGAGCACGTGCCCGGGGATCTCACCTTGGCCGTACGGGCGGGCACGAGTCTCGGCGAGGTACAGGAGCACTTGAGGGGCGCGGGGCAGTTTCTTCCGCTCGACCCGCCGGGCGGATCGCGGGCAACGATTGGCGGCATCTTGGCCCTCGGGGAGCCAGGGTTTCGTCGAGAACCGGGCGCGCGCCCGCGAGATTTGCTCCTCGGTTTCGAAGCGATCCTCCCCGACGGTACGTCCGTTCGTTCCGGTGGGCGGGTCGTCAAGAACGTGGCTGGCTACGAGCTGAACAAGCTGTTCGTCGGATCGGCGGGAACGCTTCTCGTCATGACTCGGGCGTTTCTGAGGCTGAGAGCGATTCCCGAGGACACCGCAGGCCTTCTGGTCCACGGTCATCACCCGTCGGATCTTGCCGAGGTGTGGGGGGAAGTGAACAAAGCGCCGTTCGCGCCCGAAGTGGCCGCGATACTGAACCCGGAGCACGCCAGGCGCCACGGGATTGAGTCGTGGAGTCTCGTTCTTCGCTTCGAAGGTCTTCGAGAGGAGACGCAGGCGGCCGTCGAAACGCTACGCGCACGATGTGCTCCAGCGCGGTGCGACGATCCCCCTCCCGGGATCTGGGAGCTTCTTCGGGATTTTCCACTGGATGACGAGAGCCCGCTAGTGCTTCGCGGCCAGGCCGCGCCCAGCCGTGCCATCGAGCTCGCCGAGGCGTGGCAGGATGGGGGAGAGCTCGTCGCCTATCCGAGTTCCGGTCTGGTATACAGCCGTACGGCGGAAGTCGAAGCTCTGGCTGACCGAAAGGGCAAGGCGCGCTTCGTCGGAGCGAACGTCGTGATCGAGCGAGCTCCCGCCGAGTTGAAACAAGACATCGATGTTTTCGGAGAGCTTCCCGAGGGTCTCGATATGATGCGGCGTATCAAGGAGAAGTTGGACCCCAAGGCTATCCTGTCGCCGGGACGCTTCGTCGGACGCCTTTGAGATGCGAGCCATGAACGCGAATGAAGCCGAGCTCTACGAGAAGACGCTTTCCTGCGTTCACTGCGGCATTTGCCTGCCCGCCTGCCCCACCTATCAAGCCGCTCCAAGGGAATCTCTCGCGCCGCGGGGTCAGGTGTACAACATCCGCGCCGTCCTCGAGGGTCGGCTCACGCTTTCCGAGGGGCTCGCCGACGAGATCTACGACTGCCTCGCTTGCCGCGGCTGCGAGTCGGTCTGTCCCGCCGGCGTTCCCGTTGGCGCCATCGTCGAGGGCGCGCGCGCCCTCATTACGGAAGGGCGGAAGGAGGGTCTCCTCGAGCGGAGCGTGAAGAGACTCTTGCTTTCGGGCGTGCTGGCCTACCCGAGGCGGCTTGCCCTCGTCATGGCGCTGCAAAGGGTCTACGAAGTCTTCGGGCTCCGCCGTCTCGCACGAGCCCTTCTCGAGGCGACCTCGCCGAGTCTCGCCGCGCGCGAGCGCCTCATGCCGTCGCTTCCGCCCCGCGTTTCGCTTCCGAAGCTCCTTCCGGCGAAAGGAGAGAGGCGGAAGCGAGTCGCTCTCTTCGCGGGATGTATTGCGTCGCACTATTTCGGGGACGTGAACGAGGCGACCGCCCGAGTGCTACAGAGAAACGGCTTCGAAGTGGTCGTGCCGCGCGAGCAAGTCTGCTGCGGCGCGCTCCACCAGCACAACGGATTGCCGAAAACGGGTCGACGGCTCGCGCGGAAGAATATCGAGGTCTTCGAGAAGGCGAAGGTCGAGGCCATCGTCGTGAACGCCGCCGGCTGCGGTGCGGCCCTTTTGGAGTACGGCGAGCTGCTTCATGGTGACGAGCGCGCCCGAACCTTTGCCGCGAACGTCGTCGACATCTCCGCGTTTCTCGTGCGGGAGGGATTCGAGCCTCCATCGACCCCACCCAAAAGCGGCTCATTGAGAGTCGCCTACGACGCACCTTGTCATCTCTTCCACGCACAGGGGGTGCGAGACGAGCCTTTAGAGCTCCTGTCCAAGATTCCGGGGGTCTCGCTCGTCCCCTATCGGGACTCGGAGCGTTGCTGCGGAAGCGCGGGGATCTACAACGTTACCCACTACGAGAAGTCCATGGAAGTGCTCTCGGTGAAGATGGAGGAAATTCGCAAAGCGTGGCCCGACGTCATCGTGACCGGCAATCCCGGCTGCCACATCCAATTGTCCGAGGGCGTCCGGCGCGCGGGGCTCGGATCCGAAGTCCTCCATCCCGCCGTCCTGCTCGAGCGAGCCTATCGTTCAGGGGAGGAGAAGTAGCTTTCCACTCGTTTGGCGGCCTTCCAAGAGCCGGTGAGCTTCGGCCGCTCCCGCGAGAGGGAGCTCTCGATCGATGTGAAGTTCGAGGGAGCCTCGGCCGATAGCCGCTAGCACTGTGCCGGCACGTTCGAGTAGCTCCGCACGATCGAGCACATAGTGCGCGAGGCTCGCGCGAGTGAGAAACAGGGAGCCTTTCTTGACGAGCACGGTAGGGTCGAACGGAGGGATGGTCCCGCTCGATTGACCGTAGAGCGCTAGCATGCCCCTGGGGCGAAGGCAGTTGAGGCTCTTATCGAACGTCGTGCGCCCCACGGAGTCGTAAACGACGTGGAGCCCCTCTCCTCCCGTTTCTTTTCGCACTACGTCTTCGAAGTTTTCATGGGTATATCGGATCACGACGTCGGCTCCGGCTCGTCTCGCGGCGTCCGCTTTCTCGTCGGTCGAGACGGTGCCGAAGACGAAGGCTCCACGGCGCTTGGCCATTTGGACCAAGAGGAGGCCGACGCCACCCGCCGCCGCGTGCACCAGGACGCGATGTGAAGCTTCGACCGGGAAGGTGTCGTGGGACAGGTAGTGCGCCGTCATGCCCTGGAGAAGCGCCGCCGCCGCTTGGGAGAAGCTCACTTCTTTCGGCAGAGGCACGAGACTCTCGGCCGGAACCGCGGCGAGCTCCGCGTAAGCTCCCGGCACCATGACGTAGCCGACACGAGCGCCGACCTCGGGCTCAGAAACACCCTCCCCGACCGCCTCGATGACGCCGGCCGCTTCTACGCCCGGCGTAAAGGGGCAGGCGAGCGGGTAGAGCCCGGTTCGGTGGTAGACATCGATTAAATTCACGCCAATGGCCTGCAAGCGGACGAGGGCTTCGCCCGTTCTGGGTTTCGGGGCGTCGGAATCCTTCAGATCGAGCACCTCGGGGCCGCCTGGCGTCTGAACGCGTATCGCCTTCATGGCTCGGAGTATAGCCGTCAGCGGTGCATAGATTTGATTGTCTCGTTGCGCATTTGCTAATATAGTTCGTTTCTGCGCACCTTTGAGCCCGACATGGCGAATCTTCCGCTCTCGAACATCTTCAACCGCAAGACCCGGACCATCGTCGGCATACTCGCCGTCGCCCTGGGCGTTGCCCTCGTGGTCGTTGTCGTGGGTCTCGCTCACGGGCTCCTCGACGAGACCGCCGATCGCATCAGGAACGTCGGGGCCGACATCATCTTTCAGGCCCCCGACTCCTCCCCCTTTCTCGTGCTCAACTCCGGCGTTCTCTCGACACGGCTCGGCGAAAAGCTCACGGAAGTACAGGGGGTGACGGCGGCGGCGCCGGTCCTGACGAATCGGGTCATGAAGCTCAAGGGCCAGAACAAGCTCGTGATGATCTTCGGTGTCGATCAGGCGAGCTACAACCAGGTGGGATCGGGTATCAAGATCGTCGAGGGCCGTGGGCTCGACGGACCGTCCGACCTCGTCGTCGATACGGTCTTGGCGGATGCCGACGGCATCCTCCTTGGCGACAAGATCAAAATGATGAACCGGGAGTTCGAAGTCGTCGGGATCTGCAAAGCCGGCGCCGGCGTTCGTCTGTTCACGACCATCACTGCGATGCAGACGGCCACGGCTCAGCCCGGCAAAGCGTCGTTCTTCTTCGTCAAAGTCGCGGACGAGGCCTCCGTCTCCGACGTGGCCGCGGAGCTCGAAAGACGTTTCGAGGGTTATCAAGTAACGTCGCTCGCGATCTTTTCGGAGGTCATGAAGGAGAATGCTCTGGGTCTCAAGGAGTTCATCAGAGCCGTCTCGTTCTTTGCGGCGACCGTCAGCTATCTCGTGATTCTTCTCGCGATGTATACCACCATCATCGAGCGCACTCGCGAGATCGGGATCCTCAAGGCGCTGGGCGCGAGCAAGCTCTTCATCATCCGCACGGTGATGGCGGAGTCGTTTCTGATCTGCGCGATGGGCGTCGGCACAGGCTTCCTCCTGTCCGTGTTCGGCCGCTTGGCGATACTGACCTTCTTCCCGACCCTGACGGTGGATTTGGCTCCCCGATGGTTCCTTACCTCGGCTATCCTGGGCATCTCTGGAGGCCTCTTGGGAGCCCTGTACCCTGCCTATCGAGCGGCGAAGCTCGATCCGGTGGAGGCCCTCAACTTCGAGTAATCAACTGCGTATTGGAAGCTAGCCGATAAAGCCATGACCGAGCGCCCGAGCGTCCTCAAAACCATCGCCCTTCGGAAAATCTATCGCACCGGGTCGCTCGACGTCCCCGCACTCCAGGGCATCGACATCGACGTTCTAGCGGGGGAGTTCGTCTCGATCATGGGGCCGTCCGGCTGCGGCAAGACGACCCTTTTGCAGATTCTCGGTGGGCTGTCCAAACCGACCTCCGGTCACGTCTACGTGGACGGCGTCGATCTCGCAAGCATCTCCGATAGCGAGCTCACGAAGATGCGTTGCCTCAAGATAGGCTTCGTCTTCCAGCGTTTCAATCTGCTGCCTACGCTGACGGTCCAGGGCAACCTCGAGATCGCGAGACAGATCTACGGCGGGCCGCCGGTGAGTCGAGAAGAAGCGGGCGACATGCTCGAGGTCGTCCACCTGCGTCACAAGCTCGACTACAAGCCGCTCGAGCTCTCCGTCGGAGAACAGCAACGAGCCGCCATCGCGCGAGCTCTGGTGAACAAGCCCGCCATTCTGCTGGCCGACGAGCCTACCGGGAACCTGGACTCACGCAACTCGGAACAGGTCTTGAGGCTTCTCGCCGACCTCAATCGCGAGACGCAGCAGACGATCGCCATGATCACCCACAATCCGCTGGCGGCGAAGACAAGCAATCGAATCATCGAGATGCTGGACGGACAGATCGTGAGCCACGGTAACTTACCCGAGCTCGTCGGAGAGCCGGAGCGGGCTCGCTCCCAGGCTCGCTAGCTAGGTCGTTGCCTTGAGGCCTAGTGCTACACTGGGCCCGACCATGAAGAATCATTCCGTGTTTCTCGCGGCGTTACTTCTCGCGCTCGCGTCGCTATCGTCAGGGGCGCGTGCCGATCGCTTGGATGACGTCCTCTCCGAGATGGGAAATGCCGGAAACCGGCTCGAGTCGCTGTCCGCCGTCTTCGTGCAGACCGACCACGACTTCATCCTCGAGGAAGAAGAGGTAAGCACCGGGAAACTCTTTCTCCAGGTGCCGGGACGCATCCGGTGGGAATATGCGCCACCTCGTGAGAAGGTGCTGCTCGTGACCGATAACCTCGTGCGGCTCTACATCCCGACCGCAAATCAGGTCCAAGAGTTCAAGAAGGGCAAGGGCGAAGGCACCGACTTGCTCATCGGGTTCGGAAAGTCCAACGACAGGATTGGCGAGAGCTACGACGTGAGCCTCGGTCAAGAGGACGAGCATGGCGTGGTGCTGGCACTCGTTCCCAAGCCCGACTCGCCCGCGTCACTCTTCACCAAGATCGAGCTCACCATCGACAAGAAAACCTGGACTCCGGTTCGCTCCGTCTTCCACGAGCCGAACCGTGACCGGACAGATATTCGCTTCGACGACGTCGAGATCAACGGCACGCTTCCGGCAAGAATTTTCGAGCTAAGACTCCCGAAAGACGTCGAGATCCTACGCAACTGACGGGCTCGAGCGAGCACAAACGGGGGTGCAATCTCAAGAAAGTTGAAGCCTGCCGCGGGACATTCGATGCCAGTCGACCTCAAGCAAAAGCTCCTCGACCTCCCTAAATCCTCGGGCGTCTATCTCTTTCGGGGCAAGGGCGGGGAGATCCTCTACGTCGGCAAGGCGCGGTCCCTGCACAGCCGCGTGCGGTCGTATTTCCAGGAGGCGCGCGTCGATTCCCCGAGGCTCGATCGACTCGTCGAGCGCATTCGAGACCTCGAGGTCGTCGTCACGGACACGGAACGGGAAGCGCTCGTCCTCGAGAACAGTCTCATCAAGACCCACAAGCCGAGGTTCAACGTTCTTCTCCGCGACGACAAGAATCATCCCTATCTCAAGCTCACGCTCGACGAGAGCTATCCGCTTCTCTACGTCGTCCGCCAGCCTGGCTCGGACGGAGCCTTCTACTCCGGACCCTACGTGCCCGCGAGTCTGGCCCGAAAGACGATGAACCTGGTTCACCGTTTGTTCGGAATTCGCAACTGCAAGGAGAAGCTCGACGGCAAGCGGCCGCGTCCCTGTCTTCAGTATCAGATCAATCGGTGCATCGCGCCCTGTGTGGACTCGATCGTGAGCTTGTCCGACTACCGCAAGGCGGCCGAGGACGCGAAGCTCTTCCTGGAGGGCAAGAACGACGACCTCATCGCGTCTCTGAGGGGGAAGATGCGCGAGGCCGCTGCCGCCGAACGCTTCGAAGAGGCGGCCCGCCTCCGGGACAATTTGCGCACGTTGGAAGACCTCGGGACGCGTCAGAAGATGGCGGGGGTGCGGGGGGACGAGAGCGACATCTTCGGTTTCTACCGCGAGGGCCTCCAGGCGATCCTCCAAGTGTTCTCGGTGCGATCGGGGAAGGTCGTCGATCGGGACAGCTTTCACCTTACCGACTTGGAAGTTCACGACGACGCCTCGCTCATGGAGGCTTGCCTCGAGCAGTACTACGAGCTGGGCCGCTACGTCCCGGACCGCGTTCACCTGCCTGTAGATTTTCCAGGCCGGTCCCTCGTCTCGGAGTGGCTCAGCAACAAGAAGGGCACGAAAGCCGAGGTCCACGTGCCTCAGCGCGGCAGCAAGAAGCGGCTGGTCGAACTGGTGAGCCGGAACGCCCGTCTCGCCTTCGAGCTCGATTTCCACGAGGAGGGCAAGCAAGCCGCCGAGAGGCTCGAGGCACTTCGGGCCGTGCTCGAGCTCACTGACCGACCGCATCTCATCGAAGGCTTCGACATCTCGAACATCCAGGGAAGCGAGGTGGTGGCCTCGATGGTCGCTTTCGAGCGCGGGCAACCGAAGCGCAGCGCCTATCGCAAGTTCAAGATCCGAGGTCTGACGGGGGGCAAGCCCGACGACTACGCCTCGATGCACGAGGTTGTGCTTCGCCGCTATCGACGGGTTCTCGAAGAAGGCCGAGACCTCCCCGACCTTATCCTGGTCGACGGAGGAAAAGGGCAGCTCGGAGCCGCGCTTTCCGCGCTCGAAGAGCTCGGCCTTTCACACCTGGATATCGTCAGCCTGGCGAAGAAGGAGGAGGAGATTCATCGCCCCGGCGTGCCCGATCCGCTCGTCCTCGACCACCACTCGCCTGCGCGGCAGCTATTGCAACGGATACGGGACGAAGCGCATCGCTTTGCCGTCACCTTTCACCGCCAGCAGCGAAAAGCGCGCGATCTGGGCTCTTCTCTCGAGTCGGTGCCCGGGGTCGGGCCGAGGACACGCCGTAAGCTCCTGACGCACTTCAAGAGCTTGAAGGGCGTCAAGGACGCGTCGCTCGAACAGCTCCAGGGAGTACTCGGATCGAGCCTCGGCGCGCGCGTTCACCAGCACGTTCGAGAGCTTCTGTGAGTTTTGTGCTAGCATCCCGGCCGAAACCTGAACATGGCGGAAAAAAAGCGCGTTCTTTCCGGTATGCGACCCACGGGTGCGGCGCATCTCGGTCACCTTTTCGGCGCTTTCGAGAATTGGGTCGCGATGCAGGACGAGCTCGATACTTTCTACTGCATCGTGGACTGGCACGCCCTGACTACCGACTATGCGGACACGTCCGAGCTCAGGAATAACGTTCGCGAGCTCGCGCTCGACTTTCTGGCCGTGGGCTTGGACCCGAAGCGCTCGACGCTCTTCGTGCAGTCTCACGTACCGTCCCATGCCGAGCTGCACCTCCTGCTATCCATGGTCGTCCCGCTCCCTTGGCTCGAGCGCGTGCCGACCTACAAGGAGCAGATCGACCAGCTCAGGGAGAGAGATCTGAACACCTACGGGTTTCTCGGCTATCCGCTCCTGCAGGCCGCGGACATCCTCATCTATCAGGCGGATCTCGTTCCCGTCGGTGAGGATCAGAAGCCGCACGTGGAGCTTACCCGCGAGATCGCCCGCCGCTTCAACAACTTCTACGGCCGAGTCCTCCCTGAGCCGGATGTCAAGCTGACCCCGACGCCGAAGCTTCCCGGTACCGATGGGAGGAAGATGTCCAAGAGCTACGGCAATACGATCAGCATTGCGGAGGACGAGCCGAGCCTACGAGCGAAGTTGAAGACGATGGTGACGGACCCGGCGCGGAAACGGCGCACCGATCCCGGCGACCCCGGCAAGTGCCCCGTGTTCGACCTCCACGAAGTGTTCTCCTCCGAAGAGACGAGGGCCTGGGCTTCGGAGGGATGTCGAACGGCAGGGATCGGTTGCATCGAGTGCAAATCCGCACTGGCCGACCGGGTTGTCGAGCATATCGCCCCGATCGCGAAGAGACGCCACGAATACGAGCGGAGACCGGACGACGTGCGCGACATCTACCTTTCCGGGGCTCGTCGCGCTCGCGACGTGGCAGATGAGACAATGCGGGCGGTTCGAGACGCCATCAAGCTTCCACCGACGGGAGATTTATGAGCCTGACCGAGCTCTACCTGGGACCGGTTGCGGACGACGAAGGGAAGATCGAGCCCAAATACCACGTCCGCCTTCCGATTTTCGACGGTCCACTCGATCTGCTGCTCCACCTGATTCGAACGAGCGAAGTCGATATCTGCGACATTCCGATCTCCGAGATCACGAAACAGTACCTCGAGATCCTGGAGCTCATGGAAGAGCTCAATTTGAACCTCGCGGGAGAGTTTCTCTTGATGGCGGCGAGCCTGATTCACCTCAAATCGAAAATGCTCTTGCCTCCCCCCCACGAGGACGGCACCGAAGATGACAGCGGTTGCGATCCTCGTGAGGAGCTCGTGGCGCGGTTGCTCGATTACCAGCGCTACAAGGAAGCCGCGCAGCAGCTTCACCAGCAGGAGGAGATTCGTAGCGCGACCTGGGTCCGTCCCGACGACGCGGTCGACTCCCTCGCCCCCTCTAACGGCAACGGCGAACCGGCAGAGCCTCTCCTGGAAGTGGATCTCTTCGAGCTCATCAGCGCTTTTAGAGAGGTGCTCGAGCGGGTTCGGCAGCGCTCCGATCTGGTGTTTGAGCGCGAGACCATTTCGATGGAGGAAATGATCGAGCGTCTCAAGAATCGTGTGAGCCTTGGCTCTCAATGCACCTTCGTCGATTTGTTCGAGGAGGCCCATGATAGGCCGACCGTCATCGTCACTTTTCTAGCCATCCTCGAGATGGTTCGACTACGCCTCTTCCGGATCTTTCAGCAGAAGCTCTTTGGAACGATCCACGTGACACGTCTCGACCATGCCGGATGACGTAGATATCGAAGCCCAGGGCGTCGACCGCTCCTCGCTTCAGTCAGAACCCACTCTGTCCGTCGAGGAAACGAGAGCCGCCATCGAGGCGCTGCTCTACGCGTCGGGCGGTCCGCTGTCGATGCGGGAGCTGAAGAAGACGATTCCGGAGGCCGGCGATCGGGTCAGACCGGCGCTCTTGGAGCTCGTCGAGCTCTACGATCGCGAGGGGCGCGGTCTTCAGGTTGTCGAAGTCGCGGGCGGCTGGCAGATTACGACGAGACCCGAGCTCCACGAATGCGTGGGCCGATTGTTCGATGCCCCAAGGCCCCCGAGATTGTCGATTCAAGCGCTCGAGACGCTCGCGGTCATTGCCTACCGTCAGCCGGCTACCGTGCCGGAGATCATGGAGCTCCGCGGGGTGCGCTCGGCGAGCGTCGTCCGGACCCTGCTGGAGAAGAAGCTCATCAAGATCGTGGGCCGCAAGAACGTCGTGGGGCGTCCGCTCCTCTACGGGACCACCAGGGAGTTCCTTCTCCGATTCGGCTTGAAGAACGTCAAAGACCTTCCCGAGCTGAGGGACATGTCCGAGATATTCGGCGAGGAGGTAGCGAGCCAGCTCGAAGTGCTGGAGGCTTTGGACGAGGCCGGCGTGAATGAACCGGCCGCCGAGGTAGCCGTCGAGGACGCTTCCGAGGCGGGGCAGCCCGAGAACGCGACCTGAGCGCCACAGGCGTCGGTGAACGATCGTGAAAGAACGTCTTCAGAAGGTCCTGTCTCGTGCCGGGATCGCGTCGCGCCGGGCAGCTGAGCAGCTGATTGAGGAAGGGCGGGTCGAGGTCGATGGGCTCGTCGTGACCGAGCTCGGCTCGTCCGCGGATCCGAGCAAGCAGGACATCCGTGTCGACGGTACGAGGGTCCGACCGCGGGCGAAACGCCGTTATCTCGCTCTGAACAAGCCTCGGGGTTATGTGACGACCCGCTCGGATCCGAGTCGGCGCCCTACCGTGATGGAGCTCTTGCCTGCTACCTATCAGACGCTGTTCCCCGTCGGTAGGTTGGACATGGGCTCTACGGGTTTGCTCTTGCTCACCGACGATGGTGAGCTCGCTCAAAAGCTCACGCATCCGAGATTCGGGGTCAAAAAGACGTACCTCGTGACCGTAGCGGGATTGCCGACGCGGAGCATTCTTGAGCGTACCACGCGCGGGGTCTTCATCGACGGAGAGCGCTTGGTCGTTGACGAAGTGGCCGTGGTCGGCGCGCCGAGAGAGCCGAGACGGGGCTCCGAGAGCGAGCGAAAGCGGACTCGCCTGCGCGTGGTCTTGCGGCAGGGGAAGAACCGTGAGATCCGCCGCTTGTTTCGCGTGCTTGGGTACCCGGTGCGGGAGCTCCACCGCGAGAGGGTGGGGAGTCTTTCCAGCCGCGGAATCCCTCCCGGAGGGTTTCGAAAGCTCACGAGCGTAGAAATCGAAAAACTCCGGCGGGACGTGGCCGGGGACCGTCGCGGCCCCCGTCTGTCTCGCGACCGAGGGTCTGGTTCCGTGGAGAGAAGACGGTGACAAGACGCCCCATCATCGCCATCGACGGACCCGCCGGCGCCGGCAAGACTACCGCGGCCCGTAATCTGGCGGAGCGGCTCGGCCTCATGTATCTCGATACGGGTGCGACGTTCCGGGCAGTAGCGCTGAAGGCGATTCGGCGCGGTCTCGACTTGTCGGACAGTGACGGCCTGGCGGAGCTCGCGCGACAGTCTCAGATCGTCTTTTCCGGGGAGCGTTCGGAGCGCATCTATCTCGACGACGAAGACGTCTCCGAGGCGATTCGAGGGCAGCTCATCGCGAATGCGTCCTCCCAAGTAGCTGTGCACAAATCGCTTAGAACCGTTCTTGTTGATTTATGGAGGCGCATCGCGGCCGAGGGAGGAGTCGTTCTCGAAGGACGCGACATCGGCACGTCAGTGTTTCCGGACGCGGACCTCAAGTTCTTCCTCGACGCCCGCCAGGAGGAGCGGGCGAAACGTCGCTTCACCGAGCGGTCCCGTGAGGAGGAGCTGACCTTCACGCGAGTCTCACGGGACCTTGCTGTACGGGACGACGCCGATCGGAATCGCGCTCACGCGCCTCTGAGGCGGGCGAAGGACTCGATCCTTATCGATACGACCGATCTCACGCCCGAAGAGACGCTCGAGGAGCTTCTCGCGAAGGCCCGAGAGCATCTCCCCGCCTCGTGATCGACCGGGGCCAACGTTCCTTGACATAAGCCAATTAGATAGAGTAAGATAACCGCTGGCAGGTCAGCCCGCCCTAGCGCCAGCGAGCCCCTCCAGATGACACCAACAACCAAACGCGTGCTTTCCTGTAAATCGCTCTAGGAGGAACCGAGTTAGGCATGGCCGAAACCAATAACGCTACGAAGAGTCTGATCGAAGGAGGGATGGCAGAGGACGAAGAACCGATGATTCCCGTGGAGGAGTTCGAAAAACTCCTCGACCAGTACAACGCCAACGTTGCCGAAGGGGAAGTCGTTTCCGGCAAGGTGTTGCACGTTTCCAACAGTGAAGTGATCGTGGACGTTGGCTACAAGTCCGAGGGCATGATCAACGTCAACGAGTTTCGTGACGAAAAGGGTGTCATAAGCGTCGAGGTCGGTGACACCGTGGAAGTTCTGCTCGAGAAAGCAGAAGACAAGAACGGCCTTCTCGTGCTCTCGCGCGAAAAGGCCGAGAAGATGAAGGTCTGGGATCAGATCGAAGAGGCCTACCAGAGTCGCGCGGTAGTGAAAGGCCGAGTGATCGAGCGGATCAAAGGGGGTCTCGCGGTCGATATCGGAGTACGGGCGTTTCTGCCCGGTTCGCAAGTCGACGTCCGACCCGTGCGCAATCTCGACAGCCTGAGAGGGCAAGAGCTCGAGATGCGTGTGATCAAGGTCAACAAGAAGCGCGGCAATATCGTGCTGTCTCGCAAAGTCGTGCTCGAAGAGCACCTCGCGGGGCGTAAGCAGGAAACTCTCGATGCGCTCGAGGAAGGCCGAGTCTTCCGGGGCGTCGTCAAGAACTTGACCGACTACGGGGCGTTCATCGATCTCGGAGGCATCGACGGCCTCCTGCATATTACCGACATGTCTTTCGGCCGGATCCAGCACCCGTCCGAGCTGTTCACCGTGGGCGACCAGGTTCAAGTGGTCGTTCTCAAATTCGACCGTGAGTCGGAGCGAGTCTCGCTCGGCTACAAACAGCTTTCGCCCGATCCGTGGGAGTCGGTCCAGGACCGTTTCCCCGTCGACGCGAGGCTGAAGGGCAAGGTCGTGAGCCTCACCGACTACGGCGCCTTCGTTGAGCTCGAGCCAGGCGTCGAAGGTCTCATCCACGTCTCCGAGATGTCCTGGAGCAAGCGCGTCAAGCATCCGTCCAAGGTTCTCACCGTGGGTGACGAAGTCGAAGCCATGGTTCTTCAGGTCGATGTCGCCGAGCGCCGAATCAGCCTGGGACTCAAGCAGGTCGAGCCCAATCCTTGGCAGGAGCTCGCGGAGAAATACCAGTCCGGAGCCCGCATCCAGGGCAAAGTGAGAAACCTCACCGATTTCGGCGCCTTCGTCGAGGTCGAGGAAGGCATCGATGGCCTAATCCATATTTCCGACATGAGCTGGAACAAGCGTGTTAGCCATCCGTCGGAGGTCCTCACGAAGGGTGACGACGTCGATGCCATCGTGTTGAATGTCGACGCGGAGAATCAGCGTCTGTCTCTCGGCTTGAAGCAGCTCGGAGAGGACGTCTGGGAAGAGTTCTTCAATCGGCATCAGGAAGGTGACGTCGTGGACGGCAAGGTCGTTCGCCTCACGAACTTCGGCGCCTTCGTCGAGATCGAGGAGGGGATCGAGGGCCTTCTTCATATTTCTGAAGTGGATGACGAACGAGTGGAGAAGCCCGATGACAAGTTGCAGGTGGGTGAGTCCTACGCGATGAAGATCATCAAGATCTCGCCCCTGGAGCGGAAAATTGGCCTTTCGATTCGAGCGGTACACATAGAGAACTATGAGCCCAATTACACGAACCAGGGTTCGGCGAACGCGACTCTTGGCGATGTGGCCGACTTCGGATCTTCCTTCGCTTCGAGCTCGAGAGCGAACCCCGAGCCAGAGCACTCGGAGAACGATTCGGAAAACTAATCCACGTAAACTCTAACCGGAGTGGCGTCGAAGGGAGTCTTTCAGCCATGACCAAAGCGGAACTCATCGAAGAGGTGTCACGGGTATCGGACCTGACGAAGAAACACTCCGAGATCATCGTCGATACGGTGTTCAAGAGCATCATCAACGCTCTGCACCGGGGCGACAAGATCGAGCTTCGGGGGTTCGGTAGCTTTCGCATCCGTCAGCGGGAGTCTCGCAAAGGTCGGAATCCCAAGACCGGCGAACGAGTAGACGTGCCTGCCAAGAAGGTACCTTACTTCAAGCCGGGCAAGGAGCTGAAAGAGCTCATCAATCAGTCGCAAGAGCGAGAGCCCGCGGCAGCAGAGCAAGAATAGCCTCGGGCTCAAACGTTTCCTTCCCGGTCGCGATGACGACGGTCGACGAGGTCTACGTTCCCAGCCATCGACTTCGCTTCGTCACGGCCGCTTCTCTGTTCGATGGCCACGACGCCTCGATCAATATCATTCGCCGGCTCCTGCAGGCGCGTGGCGTCGAGGTGATCCACCTGGGTCACAATCGTTCCGTCAGCGAGCTCGTCGAGGCCGCGCTCGAAGAGGACGCCCAGGCCATCGCCGTGAGCTCCTATCAAGGCGGCCACTGCGAGTATTTCCAATACCTCGTCGACCTTCTTCGCGAGAGAGGCGCGCCCCACGTCCGCGTCTTCGGTGGCGGTGGCGGCGTGATAGTGCCTCGCGAGATCCGGGAGCTCGAAAGCTCCGGGGTCACGAAGATCTATTCCCCGGAAGACGGCCGCAAGTTGGGTCTAGCGAGGATTATCGACGACATGCTTCGATTCTCGGACGTCGCACTAACCCCGGTCACGGCAAACGGGGACTTGTCGTTTTTGAGCACGGAGTCCGTGAACGGCCTCGCGCGGCTCATCACTCAAGTCGAGACGAGTGGCCGTTTCACGCCCGAGCTCGCGGAAGCGCTTTCGAAGGCATCGTCCGGTCATCCGGCTCCGGTTATCGGCATTACAGGAACCGGAGGGGCCGGTAAGAGCTCGGTGGCGGACGAGCTCCTGCGCCGTCTTCTGCGCGACGGGCCCGAGCTCCGGATCGCCGTGCTCTCCATCGACCCCACAAAGCGGAAGACCGGGGGGGCGCTGCTGGGCGATCGGATTCGTATGAACTCGATCAACGTCCCGCACGTCTATATGCGGAGTTTGGCAACGAGGGGATCGGGAACGGAGATTTCGACGGTAACGGGCGAGGCGATCCAGATTCTTCGAGCCTCGGGATTCGACGTCATCCTGGTGGAGACGAGTGGCATCGGTCAGGGCTCGTCGGCAATCGCGGACCTTGCCCACGTTAGCCTCTATGTCATGACGCCGGACTACGGTGCGCCCTCACAGCTCGAGAAGATCGATATGCTCGACTTCGCGGACGTCGTCGCCGTCAACAAGTTCGACCGCCTTGGAGCGCTCGACGCGATTCGGGACGTGCGCAAACAGTACCGACGAAACCAGGCCGTCGCACCAGCCGTTCCGGACGAGGACCTTCCGATCTTCGGCACGATCGCCAGCCAGTTCGGCGATGGTGGCGTGGACGAGGTTTACTCCTGTCTATTGTCTCGACTGCGTGCGGAAGGATTCGACCGCCTGCCGGAACCGCGCCGTCGCGGGAACGAGGAGCCTCCTTCCGGGCCGAGGAGGCCTCCGATACCGCAGAATCGTGTTGGTTACCTGGGCGAGATCACCGAACTCGTTCGGAGCGAGCGGGATCGGCTTCGAAACGAAGTATCGCTCGCGCGCCGGCTCTATCGACTCGATGGCGCCAGGCGTGAAGTCGAGGATCCCGAAGTCGCGAGGACGCTCGACGAGCGTTTCGACAGCCTGAGAGCGGAGCTGTCCGAGGAAAGCTGGCGTCTCGTCCAGGAGTGGCCTCGAGTGAAGCGGCGCTACGCGGAGGAACGCGTCGCCTTTCCCGTTCGCGACAAGACGATCGAGATCGAGGCCACGACGACGACGCTCTCGGGGACGAAAATCCCCAGGGTGGCCGTGCCGCGTTTCGAAGACTGGGGCGAGGTGCTCGAGTTTCAATCGAACGAGGGCTTGCCGGGGCAGTATCCCTTCACGGCGGGCGTCTATCCCTTCAAGCGGGGCGAAGAGTCACCGCGCCGACAATTCGCGGGCGAGGGGGGACCCCGCCGGACGAACGAGCGGTTCCATTTCCTCTCGCGCAACGACGAGGCGAAACGTCTGTCTACCGCCTTCGACAGCGTGACGCTCTACGGGGAGGACCCGGACGAACGGCCAGACATCTTCGGCAAGATCGGAGAGGGCGGAGTCTCGATCGCCACTTTGGACGACATGAAGCTCCTCTACCGGGGATTCGACCTCGCCGATCCTCGGACGAGCGTCTCGATGACGATCAACGGACCCGCTTCGACGATCCTCGCGATGTTCTTCAATACGGCCATCGACCAGGCGGCTAGCCGCTTCGAGGCCGAACGAGGGACGAGTCCCGATCCCGAGGAGCTCGAAGGTATTCGCTGCGCGACACTCTCCGCCGTCAGGGGCACGGTTCAGGCCGATATTCTCAAGGAAGATCAAGCACAGAATACCTGCATCTTCTCCACGGAATTCGCGCTGAGACTGATGGGCGATGTGCAGCAGTACTTCATCGATCATCACATACGCAATTTCTACTCGGTCTCCATCTCCGGATATCACATCGCCGAAGCGGGAGCGAATCCGATTACGCAACTGGCCTTCACGCTCGCGAACGGTTTCGCCTACGTCGAGTACTATCTGGCGCGTGGGATGGGCGTCGACGACTTCGCACCGAATCTTTCATTTTTCTTCAGCAACGGCCTCGACCCCGAGTACGCCGTCATGGGACGCGTGGCCCGCCGCATCTGGGCGCGTGTGATGCGAGAGCGTTACGGCGCGAACGAGCGAAGCCAGAAGTTCAAGTACCACATACAGACCTCGGGACGGTCGCTTCACGCTCGAGAGATCCAATTCAACGATATACGCACGACGCTCCAGGCCCTTTCCGCGATCTACGATCACTGCAACTCGCTTCATACCAACGCCTATGACGAAGCGATTACGACGCCCACCGAAGAGTCGGTGCGGCGGGCCATGGCGATTCAGCAGATCATCGGGCGCGAGTTCGGAATGACGAAAAACGAGAACCCTCTTCAAGGTTCGTTTATCCTCGAGGAGCTAACGGATTTGGTCGAGGAGGCGGTGCTTGCCGAGTTCGATCGCCTCAACGCGCGCGGCGGCGTGCTCGGAGCGATGGAGCTTCAGTACCAGCGTGGTCGCATTCAGGAAGAGTCACTGCACTACGAGCTAAAAAAGGACAGTGGTGAGCTTCCCATCGTGGGTGTGAACTGTTTTCTCGACCCCGATAGCGATGATGAGCCAATAGAAGGTGAGAACGTCGCCCTCGCGCGGGCGAGCGACGAGGAGAAGCGCTTTCAGCTGACGAGACTGCGTGCGTTTCATGACGAGCACGCGGCCGATGTCGAGTCGGCTCTGTCGCGACTACGCCGGGTCGCGGCGAGTGGCCAAGGTAACGTTTTCTCCGAGCTCATGCATACGGTGCGTGTCGCGAGCCTGGGTCAGATCACGCACACGCTCTACGAGGTCGGCGGGCAGTATCGACGCGCGATGTAGGAGATCAACTGATGGCACTGAGCTCCGGGGCGACGAAACGCCCGTTTCGAGTTCTCGTGGCCAAGCCGGGCCTCGACGGCCACGATCGAGGGGCCCTCGTCGTCGCTCGAGCGCTCCGCGATGCGGGGATGGAGGCCATCTATACCGGTTTGCGGAGGACCCCCGAGCAGATCGTCGAAGCCGCTCTGCAGGAAGACGTCGACGCCATAGGAGTCTCGGTTCTGTCGGGCGCTCATCATCATCTTCTGGCGCGCATTGTCGAGCTTCTGAAGGAGCGCGGGATGGAGGACCTACTCGTATTCGCCGGCGGCATCATCCCCGATCGAGATACCTCTGGCCTTCTTGAGCTCGGCGTCGCGGCCGTCTTCCAACCTGGGGCATCGACCGATGAGATCGTGAGGTTTGTCTCGGAACGGCTTGCGTCGCGCTGACGCCTTCAGCCGGCGCATCCCACTCGTAGACAAGGGATTATGAAACAGCATGTCTTGACAGGTTCGGGGTCGCGTGCTAACATTTTCCATTCTCTATCAAACGCGCCCAAGCTCGCGTTTCGCACACCGAAAAGAAGGCCAAGAGGGCCAATCGATCTCGGATAGCCGGAAGGAGGGGCGATGGGGCACAAGATCCTGCTCGCCGATGACAGCATCACGATACAAAAGGTCATCGAGCTAACTTTTTCCGACGAGGACTTCGAGCTTCACACGGTCGGAAATGGTCAGAAGGCCATAGACGAGATCCACGCCATCATGCCCGACATCGTTCTCTGCGACATCATCATGCCAGAGAAGAACGGCTACGAAGTTTGCGAGTTCATCAAGTCTGCCGATGATCTAAAGCACATTCCGGTGCTTCTCTTGACGGGCGCCTTCGAGCCATTCGACCAGGAGCGGGCCAAGGCCGCGGGCTGCGAAGGCTTCCTGGCAAAGCCTTTCGAGCCACAGACGTTGATCTCGAAGGTCAAAGAGCTGCTTGCCAGTGCCGCCACCTCGGCGGCCGCGCCTCCTGCCCCCGCGGCACCCGAGCCGATGGCTCCGCCAGTCGCGGAGACTCCTACCGCGGGCGTGAGCGGCTCCGATGCGACGGTTCTCGTGCCGCCTCCCATGCCGGGAACCCCGCCGCCGATCGGCGGCCCCCAGGTCACGGCGGCCCCCGCAAAACCGCCCCAAACTCCCCAAGACGCCGGTCCAGGCATGAACGAGGGTTTTGCGGTCGAAGCGGGCGCAAGGGAGCTCGCGATGGGGCCTAGCGATCGGACCGTACTGCTCCCCGGTTCCGAATCGGCCGATTTCACTTCCCCTTCGCCGGCGACCGGGGGAGACGATATCTGGGGTGCCGCCGGCGGCGCACCCCCTAGCCCGAGCGCTCCAGCAACGCCTCAAGCTCCGATTCCACCGGCCGAGGAAGAGGATTCCGCGACCGTGTTCATGTCGCCGCCCCCGATGGTGCCCGATGACGAGCCGATGGAAGCGGATGAGATGACGATGATGAATCTTGGCGGCGTCGATCCCGATGCCACCTGGCAGATGCCGGACGCCGAGCCTTCGACTGCCGCGCCGCAGGTGCTGCCCACGGCTCCGGAAACCGACTTCGGTGGCTTCTCCGACTTTGCCTCCCCGGAACCTCCGGTTCCCGAGCCGGCGCCGCCAGCACCGGGGCCACCGCCCATGATGCCGACGATGGACGCCATCGAGCCCGAACCCCCCGTCGAACCGATGCACCACGTTGATACGGGCACCACCGTCGATCGGACGATCGAGGCCCCGCCGTTTCAGCCGGTCGAACCGTCTCCGCTCGCGAGCCCGCCGCCCGTGATCCAGCCGCCGCCGCCGCCGGCTCCAGTACCGGATTCAGTGGAGACGTTCGAGCCCCTGCAGTCGCTCTCCGAGGAACCCCCGATGGCGGTGAGCCCTGAGCCGGTCCACACTTCGTCCTCGCCTGCGGCCTCGGCACCATCGGGTCCCGTCGACGACGATCTCGTCGAGCAGGTTGCACAGCGGGTCGTGGACAAGCTTTCGCAAAAGGTCATTCAGGAGATCGCGTGGGAAGTCGTTCCCGATTTGGCCGAAGGCCTCATCCAACGCGAGATCGAGGCCTTGAAATCGAAGATTCCAAAATAAGTACTATTGACGATCGATCGTCATTCCGCTTCAGAATCCAGGAAAAGCCCGCCGAACCCTTGGGCGGCCACCTCAGAGCGCGCAATACTCGGTGGGGGAGTTTCGCGCTGCTCGTCGATAGCGTCGTCTCCACGAACGACCTAGCGCGCGAGCTCGCGAAAAAGGGTGCTCCTCACGGAAGTCTCGTCGTGGCGGAGACACAAGCGGTAGGTCGCGGCCGCTGGAAACGTCGCTGGGAGTCGGCTCGCGGAGGCCTCTACATGAGCGTCATTCTTCGCCCCGTCGGCGGCGAAGCCTTTGTCTCTCGGCTCTCCGCACTACCCATTCTCTCCTCCGTCGCCGCCGCCGAGGCGCTCGAAGCCGTGGCCGGCCTCACGGTTCAATTGCGTTGGCCCAACGATCTCTATCGAGACGCGCGCAAGCTCGGGGGGGTTCTCTGTGAATCCAGCATCACGGGCGCCGCTGCCGACCATGCGATCGCCGGATTCGGGATCAACGTCAATCAGACCGAGGGAAGCTTTCCCGCTGAGCTCGCGTCGTCGGCGACCTCGATGCGGTGCCTGTTGGAGAGGTCTTTCGATCGCCTCGAAGTAGCCGCCCACGTCGTTGCGCGACTCGAACGATGGTGGGACGAGCTCGAGACCGCCGCCGCGCTCGAGCGGTTCCGGGAGCTGGCCGAGGGTCTCGAGGGATATCCGATCCAGGTTCGCGCCTCGGACGACGCATCCTTCGTCGCGAAGTCCCTCGGCATCTCGAGCGATGGGGGGCTTCGCGTCGAGCTTCCCGATGAAACCGAGCGAATCCTCTACTCGGACGACGTCATGTTGATGCGACCTCAAGAGGTAAGCTACTACGCGGCGATCGAGACTCATTTCGTCGAGCGTCGCGGGAGCCCGCTTTTCATCACGCCGAGTGAATGGCAGCTGGTTTGGGAGTGGGAGCGGGAAGGTATTCCTTTGCGCGTCGTGATGGAAGGAATCGATCGGGTCTTCGAAAGACCCAAGACGGGTCAAAAGCCGCGCAAGCTCAGCTACTGTCGTCAGACCGTCGAGGCCGCCTATCGACGATTTCGCGAAATGGCCTTGGGCGGCGTCAAAGTCTCAGTAGGCGAACAAGCAGAGGATGCGAAGACTCACTTGACCGAAATGGCGGAGAGACTTCGGCGGGCCCATATCGAGTGGGAAGAACGTGACCAGGCCGTTGCCGCAGCGATCGCGTTGTGCGAGCGTGAAATGGAAGCCCTCGTCGCTCAGCTCGCACCCGAATCTCTGGTCGCGATCGAAGGGGCCCTCGCCGCCGAGGAGCGGCGTCTCCTTGATACACTCGAACGCTCGTTCGGGGACGAGCGCCACCAGGCCCTGCTCCGGGAATCTGAGGCCTCGCTCGCCGACTACCGTCCTCGCATGCCGGAAAAAGTCTATGCCTCGGCCGTAAAGAGCGCCTATCGCCGCAGGCTCCGTCGCGAGCTCGGTATCCCGACCCTGAGCCTCCTGGATCGATGAGTCCTCCCACCTTTGAGCTCCGGATCGAGAAGGTTGTCTCAGGTGGCAATGGACTCGGTCGCCATGCCGGCCGCGTCGTCTTCGTTCCGGCTGCGGCGCCAGGCGAAGTGCACCGCGTCGAGATCGTATCGGAGAAGAAGGACTACATTAGAGCGAGAAGCCTTGCCATCGTCTCTTCCCCCTCGCCATCGAGGCGCGAGCCACCCTGTCCGTACTACGGAGAGTGCGGCGGTTGCTCGATGATGCACCTCGACGTCGGCGCTCAGGTCGAAATCAAGCGCAGCATCCTCTGCGAGAGCCTGGCACGTGCGGGAGTTCCGTTCGAGGGGACGGTCCAGCTTCGCACGGCCCCCGAGGCGGGTTACAGAAATCGGCTCAAGTTTCACATCGCGCCGGACGGGGATGGCACGCGCATGGGGTTCCGACGTCGTGAGACCCAAGATCTCGTCGACGTCGACGCCTGCATGCTCGCCTCGGTTGAGATGAATCGTACTTGGCAGCATTGCCGGCGGTGGATGTCAGAACATCCGCGCGTCACCCGGCACCTTGCGGGCATCGAGCTACAAGAATCCTCGAGCTCGCCAGGGAGGATCTTTGCCCGTTTTATCGTCTCTTCGGGTAGAGGAGGCGAAGGCCGGGCGATCCGTGAGCTCAATCGGGTCTCGGGAAAGGCGCTCGCGTCGGAGCTCGGCTTGAATGGGTGGATTACGAGCGGTGTCAAGGGAGGGTTGCGGGGGAGGGCAGGCCAGCCCTGGGTCGACCACGTCGTGGGACAAACGTCGTTCCGCCAGTCAGCGGGGAGCTTCTTTCAGACGAATCGCTTCTTGTTGGGAGAGCTTCTCGAAGCTGTGCTGCCGACCGAGACGGTCGGCCGGGCGCTCGATCTTCATTGTGGGGTTGGCTTTTTCGCCATTCCGCTTGCCTCCCGGGCCGAAAGCGTCGTCGGCATCGAAGTCTCGCCGCGAGCCCTGCGTGACGCGCGTTCCAATGCGAAACACGCGGGCCTCGACAATCTGCGCTTCCTGTGCGGCGACGCGGCGGGAGTCGTCGGGAGCATCGAGCTCTCCGAGACAGATTTCGTCGTCGTCGATCCGCCGCGTGGCGGGCTCGAGCGGAACCTGCGCCGTGTGCTCGGAGAGGCTTCCCTTCGCTCGATACGCTACGTTTCCTGCGACGCCCCAGCTTTCGCTCGCGACACCGCCGAGCTCCGAGGTTTCGGCTTCCGACTCGAGGCCCTGTCGCTCGTCGATCTGTTCCCCAATACGCACCACTTCGAGACCGTCGCCGTGCTCAGTCGCTAACCTACATTTGCCATCCTGCCCTTTTCGGGTTGATACTAAAGATTCGTTCGATACACATGGGGGATCGATCCATGAGAGCCTTGTTCGTCTTCGTATCGCTGCTCTTGCTAGGAACTGGGGAACGCGCGTCGGCCGAGACGGTGATCGTCTTCGTCGATGGCAATCGAATGGAGGTTCGAGGTTACGAGGTCAAGGACAGTTTGGTGCTCATCACCACGGTCGAGGGGAAACTACAGTCGGTTCCGCGTTCCTATGTGAATCTCGTCGCGACCGAACAGCTGAACCGTGGCGGCGAGAGTGCGCCGCCCGCTGCGGCACCGGCGCCGCCTCGACCGGTCGAAGCGCCCCCGAAACCGACGCCCGCGCCGAAGCCCAAGGCCATGCCCACGGAAATGATTGCTCCCGAGCCCCCGGTCCCGGAGCCCGTGGCTCCGCCCGCAAGCGCACCCGCGCCGCCGTCGCCCGCACCGAACCTGAGCCCGAGCCCTCCCCCCGCATGGTCGAACAAAGAGCTCCAGGTGAGTCTGGTCGTACCCTCGGGCGCCTGGGAGGTCCAGGACATGCCGCCGTCCTTCGATGTGGCCGTCGCGATCCGCAACGAAACCACGGACGCCCGCGCGACGTTGGCGCTCATTCGGCAGCAGCTTCGGAGTCGCAAAGAATTCGAAAGAGTGCTCGAGGACATCGAGGATTCCGTTTCCAGGGCTCCAGGCTATCGGTCGCTCGTCAACGGACCGCTCGAGCTCGCCCCCTATACCGCTCACGAGTTTCGTTTTACCAAAACCGTTGGTTCGTCACGGTTTTCAACCGCCTCGTCGTCTTCTTTTCCCGGGACCTGGCCTACGTGCTGAGCCTGAGCTCTCCCGAAGAACGCGCGGAAGAGAATCGAGTGGACTTCGAGGCCTTGGTACGCGGGCTCGTGATTCGCAAGTCGAGAAGCGAACTGAGCTTCTAACTCTAGAGCGGGATTTACGCCCGGGCCGACGGGCATGAGCTCGCCGCCGCTCATCTATCTCGCGCTCGCCTTCTCCGTCGGAATCGTACTGCCAGTCGAGGGCCCCTCGCTTCTGGCGCCGCTTCTGGGAGCGGCGCTCCTGGCACTTGCGGCTGCGTCGAGACGTTCGCGGTGGCCGCTCCCCCTGGCCGTATGCGCCTACATCCTCCTCGGAATGAGCGCAGGGGGGCTCGAGCGTGGCATCGAGACAACGCTCGCCGACGTCTACGATCGTCTCGGGGAAAAACAATTCCAGCTTCCCTGCTATGCCACGGGGCGCCTTCGCCGAGAGCCGGAAAACCTGCCGCACGTCAGCCTACTTCGAGTCGACGTCGACAGTCTGGTCGTCGGCAGGCGATCCATGAACGTCGTCGGAGGACTCATCGTGGCCGTCCGCGGTAATCGGCGACAAAGATTGGAGCGGCTCACCGCCGGGGACCGCGTCGGTTTCTGGGGCTCTGTTCGGCTCCCCTCTGGATTCAACAACCCCGGTGGCGCGGACGCGACTCGGCGTCTGGAACGAGGACGGATCGACGCTTTCGCCTCTGTGAAAAGTGCACTTCTCGTCGAGGTTCTCGAGCGGGCGCCGCTCGCCTTCTCGCTCGCCTCCCGCCTGAGGCAGCAGGCGCTTCGCAGGCTCGAGCTGGCGCTCACGCGAGGGGGAGCACCGGAAGAGGGGGAGCACCGGAAGAGGTCTACGCCGTGCTATCGGCTCTCGTCACGGGGGATCGCGGCCAGCTCGAGCCGGAGCTCGAGCGTCGCTTTCAAAGAGCCGGAGTGTTTCATGTCATGGCGATCAGCGGAGCGCACGTTGCCATGCTCATCCTCCTTCTGCACATTGTCATGCGCCGGTTCGGTCTCGACGAAGTGCCATCGCTGTTTTTTCTTCTCGCCTTGCTCCCTCTCTACGCGATCTTTTGCGGCGCCCGCCCGCCCGTGGTACGGGCGGTGCTGATGGCGCTCGCGGTCCTCGGTGCGCGTTTGTTGAGTCTCGGGGCGCACCGCGGGAACACGGTCGCCTGCGCCGCCTTGCTGCTGCTCGTTTGGCGTCCGAGCTTCCTGTTCGACGCGGGTTTCCAGCTGACTTTCTCGGCGGTCACGGCGATCGTTTTGTTGACCGAGCCCTTCGAGCTCAGGCTGGCCCGGACCGGCCTGCTCGCGAAACCTTTGGCGATCTCGATGGCCGCGCAACTCGGTGTCGTCCCCCTCTCCGCTTGGCATTTCCATCGGCTGACACTCCTCGCTCCCATCGCGAGCCTCGTCGCGATTCCGTTGGCGGCAGGCCTCGTCGTCCTGGGTTTCGCTCTCGTCCTCGCTGCCGACGTTCCCTTCATCGCGACTGTCCTCGTGCGCATCGCCGAGCTTGCCGTGAAGCTGCTCTCGGGCGTGGCGGGCGTCGGCGCCGAGGTTCCCTACGGCTCGCTTCGGGTGCCGCGGCCAGACCCGCTTTGGATCGTGTCCTACATCCTGACGCTTCTTCTCTATCGAGCCCGCTCGCGTCTTGTCTCTGCGGGTGGAGCCCTCGGCCTTATTGCGCTGATCCTCGTACTCGCCTGCACCAAGGCGCCCTCGACGGGCCGATTCGTGATGACCGCGCTCGACGTGGGGCATGGCGACGCCATCTCGCTGTCGCTGCCAGAGGGTCAGACGGTTCTCGTCGACGGCGGCGGGATCCCCGGCGCGGCGCTCGATACGGGAGAAAACGTCGTGCTTCCGTACTTGCTGCATCGATCCATCCGCCGACTCGACGTCGTTGTGATCACGCACGCGGACTTCGACCACATCGGTGGCCTCTTGAGTCTGGTCGAAGAGATCCCGATTGGCGAGATTTGGGGCGGAAGTTCAGGCTGGGACAGGCGCGCCTACCGCGCTTTGCGCCAGAGCGCGACGCGGCGTAACATTCCCTTTCGTCGACTTCGGACGGGAGAGACATTCTCATGGGGTGGGCTGCGCTGGGAGATCCTTGCCGCCGGGCGAGTGACCTCGGCTTCACGGAAACGCTCGACCAACGATCAATCGGTGGTCCTCCGTATCACTTACGGTCGGTCTCGAGTCCTCCTTACGGGAGATGCGGAAAGGGCACTCGAAGGCTACCTTCTCGATCAGCCGGAGAAGCTTCGAGCCGACGTGCTCAAGATCGCCCATCACGGGAGCAAGAGCTCGACGACTCCGGCCTTCTTGGTGGCCGTCGACCCGAGCTTCGCCGTCGTCTCCGCGCGGCGCCGCACGAGTTGGCGCATTCCCTCGCCGCGCGTGGTCCATCGACTCGAGGCTGAAGGAATCGAATACGCGCGAACGGACCGGCAGGGCGCGGTTACGATCGAGCTCCATCCCGAAGGAGGTCTCGAAGTCACGACGAACCGCGCTCTTTCAACTTCGCTTCCTGCCAGAGCGCTTCGAGCTCCTCCAGTTTGGATTCCGCAACCGACATCCCTAGAGACTTCAAACGGGTCTCCAAGAAGCGAAAACGCTCGCTGAACTTCCGGTTGGCTTCTTCGAGAGCGATCTCGGCATCGAGGTCACAGTGCCGTGCCAGATTGACGATGGCGAAGAGAAGATCGCCGATCTCCTCACGAACCGCGGTTTGGTCTCCGGAGTCGATGGCTTGCGAGAGCTCCCCGAGCTCTTCGTTCACTTTGTCGCGCACCTCGGAGGCGGAGCTCCAGTCGAAGCCCGCCTTCGCGGCTCGCTTCGATAGCTTCGAGGCCCGAGTCAGCGCGGGCATCGCACGAGGTACGCCGTCGAGAAGGGAGCTACGCTCGGGTTTTTCTTTGGATTTGATGTCGTCCCAGTGCGCGAGCGCATGGTCCGCGCTCTCCGCTCGTTCCGACCCGAAGACGTGCGGGTGTCGCCGCACGAGCTTGTCGTGGATGCCCCGAACGACCTCGCTCATGGTGAAGCGCTCGTCCTCTTCGGCGATCTGATTCACGAAAACGATCTCGAGAAGCAGGTCGCCCAGCTCCTCTCGCACCGACCGGGTTCGTCCCTCGTCGATGGCTTCGATGAGCTCGTAGGCTTCTTCGAGAATGAAAGGGCGGAGCGAGCTCATCGTCTGCTCCCGATCCCAGGGACATCCCTCGGGACCGCGGAGCTTTGCCATGAGTGACAAAAGCTCCTCGAAGTCTTCTCCGGCGCTCAAGATTCCCCTCTTTCTTTCCGCTGGCCTTCCGCTGGGTCTCTTTAAAACTCTGAGAGGACGCGAGATAGGCCTTCAGGAGTATGTTGATCCCCTGAGATCACCATGCTATCTTAGGTTATTGCCCCCGTTTCCTTACTACGAAAATAGAATCCGGATCGCGCGGAACAGGGGCCCCGTCATTTGCACGCGAGTTCTCGTGTCCGAGGTCGCGCGAGGGACAGCACGGAAACCATGACTGAGTACGAGGAGCAGACGAGAGGCTTCAAGGTCACGGATCGCAGAGCCTTCACCGCCGAAGGGGATCCCCGAGAGCCCAGCGAGTTGCGCGACGAGGTCGAGGAGCCACTCGCGGCGAGCAGCGCCGACCAGGCGGAAGGCGCCGAGCAGATTCAGGCCCGGTCGGTGGTCCCCGACGAGCGCTTCTTCGACTTGTTGAGTTTGCTGACGACTCAAGCGAGCCTCCATATGGGCGAGCCTCATCCCGTCACCGGCGCAGCGCACGAAGACCTTCACACCGCACAAATGTTGCTTTCCCTTATCGAAGTGCTTCAAGCGAAGACGAAGGGCAACCTTGCGCGGGACGAAGAGAAGGCTCTCGAGGACGTGCTCTACCAACTGCGAACGCAGTTCGTGGCGAAAGCGAAACGGTCGAAACCCTAGGGCACCAAGACTTGTATCTGCCTTCACGAAAAGTCTCCACGGGAACTCGCCGGGCCACGGCGGGGACGGTGCTTCTATTCGCCGCGCTGATATTACTGCTTGGCTCGGCCGAACCGGTCAAAGCGCAGGAAATCGGCCAGGAAGAAACGATCTCTCTTCACACCTCTTTCGATCACTACTGGAGGCGGTATCTCGAAGCTGTAACGGCTGGGAGCGCCGAGACGGCGAATCGCCTGTTGGAGGAGATCAAGCGTCTTCGCGTCGAGAGAAACGCCTTCAACCTGAACGATGTCGGGACCTCGTTCGTGTATCAGGGCTTTGGCTTGCTCGAGAGCGGTGAGCTCGAGCAAGCGAGGGAGAACTTCGAGACCGCCGCAGAGCTCGCGCCGGACCTGCCCACCGCGTATTGGGGCCTTGCTCGCGTCTCGGAGCGCGAGGGTGGCGTGGGCCACGTAACCGCTATCCTGCATCGCATACGGGCGCAGCTCGCAGCGCTTCGATCGGAGCGCGATGGACCCTTTGCGAGCTGGAATCTTCTCTTCCTGCTCTTCTCGAGCTTGATGGGGCTCGTGGTTTTGTTCGCCGTGCTCATGGTCTACCGCTACGGCGTGCTTGTCTACCACGAGTTTCTCGAGCGACTCGATAATGATTGGGGAAGCAAGGCGACACTCGCGGCCACCCTCGTTGCCCTGTGCCTGCCCCTGATCTTGACGGCGGGAGTCGGCTGGCTGGCGCCCTACTGGCTTGCCATTACCTTCGCCTATCAGACCATCAAGGAACGGGTCGTCTCCGTCCTCTGTTTGCTTGTCTTCCTGGGTGCCGCGCCCTTCGCGGAGCTCTACGCCGCCTGGTCCCGCACAGTCGGCAACCCTTCCTACCAGGCGGCTCTCTCGTCCGTTACCGGGACCTTCGATTTGGGCGACGTCGAGGTTCTGAGGGCAGCCATTCAGCAGCAGCCCAACGATCGCGATCTGCAGTTCGTGCTCGCGACCCAGTACAAGAACCTGGGAGACTACGAGCTCGCCGCCTCGACCTATCGACGAATTCTCGATGCCTTTCCGAGCGATCTGGAATCGAGACTCAACCTCGGGAACATCTACTTCGCGCAGCGAGATTGGGACGGGGCTCTCGTCCAGTACAACCAGGCGATCGCCGCGAACTCGCAATTCGTCATGGCGCACTACAACAAGAGTCTTGCCCATGCCGAGAACTTCCAGTTTGCGGAGCGCGAAGAAGCACGGACGCGGGCGGATCTGCTGAATGCCATGGCCGTCACGGCCTTCGAGCAACTCACCGGAAATTATCGAGTTGTCGCCGACGCCCGTCTCGATGAGATCGACATCCTGGGCAAGTTCTACGGCCTGTCGGAGGGGATTCACGAACATCGGGTGACGAGCTTTTTCGAGCCTCCCATGCTCGCCACTTGGGGACTCCGCTTCGTTGTAGGGCCGATTTTGTTCGCTGTGCTGATCCTCGTCCTCGAGGTCTTCTTCAAACAGCGGCGACACACGCAGCGCTGCTGGAAGTGTGGCAGCGCTTTTTGCGGCCACTGCCAGATCGGATCGGGTCGCAAAGGCCTCTGCACCCAGTGCTACCACCTGTTTTTCATGAAAGACGGAGTTTCGGCTCAGGCGCGAAACGAAAAGCTCAACCTCGTCCAACGAGCGTCGCGAACCAAGGCTGTCGTTTTTCGCGCTCTATCGATCGTCGCGCCGGGCGCCGGTCATGTCGGAGAAGGGATGTCCGTCATCGGCATCTTGCTTCTGTTCCTCTGGCTTCTGGGCGCTTCCACACTTTTTCTCTCCGACTCCCTCTATCCCTTCCCGGATGGAGTTTTGGGGCTGGGCTCGAGTGCTTCCTACTTGATCGTCGTTTGGATGGCGGCGGTCCTGGTGATCGCCAATTTGATTTCGCGTCCAGTGGCACGTGGGTAAACGATGGCGCTTTCTGGAACACTAAAAGACTTCGCGCTGCCGGATATTTTTCAGCTTATCGGCATGCAGCGGAAGACGGGGCTATTGACCCTCGAGAGTGAGCGCGAGACGGTGAGCGTGGTCTTCGAGCAGGGCATGGTGGTTCACGCGGACTCGACGGTGAGACGCCTCGACGATCTCCTGGGCAACGTTCTCGTTCGACAGAGCAAACTCAGGAAGGAAATTCTCGAGGAAGCACTCGCGAAGCAGAAAGTCTCGATGCAGCGCCTCGGCTTCATTCTGACCAGCCAGGGTTACATCAAAAGCGACGACCTCAGGTCGGCGCTGTCGGAGCAGGTCCAGCAGATCGTCTTCCGCGTATTTCGATGGAAGGCCGGTCGTTATCATTTCGACCCGAGTGCGGATGCCGACTACGACCGCGAGAACGTTTCCCCGGTCAGTACCGACCACATCCTCATGGAGGGCATTCGTCGCGTCGACGAGTGGCCCATCATCGAGAAACGCATCCCCACTTTGGATTTCGTGTTCCGACCGCTGGTACCGAACAAGGCAATCAAGGTCGAGAACGCCAGCGAAGGGGAGTCGGGAGGCCTCGGCGCGGCCTTCGAGGGGCTCGAAGGCGGGGGCAACGGCGGGAGCGCGAACCCGACGTCCGAAGTCCTGATGAATTCGACGGAGGCATTGATTTACAAGCTCCTCGATGGAAAACGGTCCATCTTGACGATCATGGAAATGACGGGACTGTCCGACTTCGACGTCTGCCGGACGTTGTTCGATTTCATGGATCGCAATCTCGTTGCGCCCGCGGGACAGGAGCAGGCAAAAATCCGGCGACAGGGGTCGGTACAGGTCCAGTCGAGCGCGCCGAGTCAAGCGGTCGGTCTGCTTGCCCTCGTGGTCGTGACGGCTCTGACAGCGGTCGGTCTCTTGGCATCCCGCGGAGCGCCGTTCCGGGTCCCGACGCAGCCGAGCTTTTTTCGCCAGGAGGCGACGACGATCGACCGTAGCCTGGATACGGCGCGTGCGCAGCGGGTCGTATCCGCCCTTCGCTGCTACTACCTCGCTTTCGGTGTCTATCCCTCGAGTTTGGACGATTTGGTGAACGCGAGTCCGCCGCTTCTCGAAGCGAACGATCTGAGAGCAACGAGCGGCGAGCCGTTTCGCTACGACACGACAGCTCCCGACCAGGTGGTTCTGGAGGCCTTCGGTCCAGCGGGGGAGTCGTATCTGCGCGTCGTACGAAAAATTCTACCGGAATCGATTACCCTTAGCGGGGCTCCTTCGGTAGGATCCTCGAACCCTTGAGCTCAGGCTCGCACCGATGAAAGTCTCCTACTATCCCGATGTCGATCTGCCTGATGGCGCGCGCCCCTGCGTGACGCTGGGCAATTTCGACGGCGTACATCTCGGCCACCGGCGTGCCATCGGGCTTCTGAAAGCGAGGGCGAAGGAGGCTTCTGCTCCTTGTGTGGCCTTGACCTTCGAGCCTCATCCGGTGAGCGTGCTACGTCCCGAGCACGCCCCTCGCCGCATCCTGACGCCCGAGCTCAAACGGGAAGTCCTCGCCTCTTTGGGGCTCAATCTTCTCGTCGTGATCAATTTCACTCGGGAGTTCTCGCGGTTTAGCGCCGAGAGCTTCGTGGACGAGGTTCTCGTGGGGAGCCTCCGGGTCTCGGAGCTCGTGCTCGGCAGTAACTTCCGGTTCGGACGAGGCCGGGCGGGAGATTTGGAGTCGTTGCGAAGCCTTGGGGAGGGCCGAAAGTTCATCGTGCACGAAGCCGAGGCTACGATGCACAAGGGGGAGATGATCTCGAGCTCCCGTATCCGCCGGTCCCTGGAGGCCGGTCGAGTCGATGAGGCTCGCGAGATGTTGGGTCGGCCCTACTTGTTCGACGGTCGCATCGTCGAAGGTGATGGCCGCGGACGGCTGATGGGATTCCCCACCGCCAATGTTAACGTCGAGGGTGACGTGCTCGTCGCCGATGGTGTCTACGTCACGGAGGCCAGAATCGGAGGCGAACGTCTACAGGGGATGACCCACGTGGGTCGCCGCCCGACCTTCGGGCTCGACGAGCGAATGGTCGAGACCCACTTGTTCGATTTCTCCCGCGAAGTCTACGGTGAGCCCATTCGGCTCTATTTTCATCAGAGAGTGCGAGGTACAGTAGCCTTCGAGTCCGCCGATGTCCTCAAGCGACAGCTCGAGCGCGATCGCGACGAAGCGCGCCATTTCTTCGACGAGCCCGGCGGGAACCTTCTGTTATAGAATTCGTAGCAACTACGGATGCCAATCGGGAGAATCTATCAGTGCCTGATTTGACGGTGGACCGCCGCCAAGAAGGTGACGTAACCGTCATTACGCCCAAAGGTTTCATCAACGCTCATACCGTGCGGGAATTCGAGCAGGTGATGGCCGGCGCCCTCGAGGAGGGCAGCCAGAAGATTCTGATCAACGGGTCGGAGCTGGCCTATATCGCGAGCGCGGGTCTGGGCGTGATCATGGGTCTGATCGAAGACGTGCGCGGCAAAGGTGGCGATATCCGGGTCGCGGAGCTCAACGAGACGGTGCACAACATCTTCGAAGTCCTGGGGTTCAACCATTTGTGTCAGGTTCTCGTCTCGGAGCAAGAGGGGCTGGCCAGCTATCGGGCGAACGCGCCCGGCTGAAATGGGAAGCAAACCCTCCGGCGGCCGCTCGAGTCCGAAAGCGCGCGGCGTCGTGGAGCTTCGTTTCCCGAGCGACGAGAAATTCCTTCATATGGTGCACGAGCTCACGAAGCACCTCGCCGAATCGACGGGATTCGAGGCCATCGAAGCGGAAAAAATAGCGCTCGCGGTGGACGAGGCGACGACCAACGTGGTTCAGCACGCCTATCGCGGCGAGCCCGATCACGAGATCGAGGTGCACTTCAGCCCGGATGGCGAAAGTCTATCAATCGTGATATCGCATGATGGCGAGGCGCTCGAGTCGATGCCGGTTCCGAAGTTCGACCTCGACAAGCTGGTTGCAGAGCGGCGAAAAGGCGGCCTCGGTCTCACGATCATGAGACAAATGATGGACAAGGTCGAGCACACGAGAGCGGGCAGCGGAAAGAACAAGTGTGTGATGGTTCGCTACAAGAAGCGAGATCCAGAACGAACTTAGCCGTCGTCCTTCTGGCCACGTTCGGTTGATCCCATGGCTTCAGAGAGCACCACCTCGTCCTACCGCTACCAGGAGCTTCTCGCCTCGCTTACCCGCGACCTTCCCGACGAGCGGCTCAAGAAGAAAGTCTCCGAGGTGCTCGCGCTCCTCGACTTCAACTCCACCCTGAACCGAACGCTCGCCCTCGAGGAGATTCTGGACCTCATTCTGTTCGTCTCCATGGGCGAGACGAGAGCGAGCTGGGCAGGAATTTTGTTGCGTGACGGCGACGATCGCCTCGTACCGCGAGCCCGGCGGGGACGAAAGGACGAGGACTGGGCAGGCCTTGCGCTCGCGCTCCCTGACGAAACGCCAGCGCTCGCGATCGCGACGGACGAGGACCGAAGCGCCTGGGCACGGAAGGTTCTGACCGAGACGAAGGCCTCGTTGCTCGCGCCCCTGGTGAAGTCCGACCGTCTAGCGGGCGTCCTGCTCCTCGGCGAGCGGGAGACCCCCTACGGTTCCGATGAGAGAATGTTCACGGAAGTCCTCTCGGTCTCAGCCGCGGCATCGATCGACAACGGACGCATCTACGAGGAGCTTCGCGAGCTCAATCAGCGGTTGTCCCTCAAGATCTATCAGCTCAACTCCCTCTTCGATATCACGAGAGAGCTCAATCGTAGTCCCAGCGCGGCGAGGGTTTACGAGGTGCTTCTGACGAACGCCATGGGTCACGCCTTGACGACGCGAGCGCTGGTGCTTCACGATGGAAGCATCGTCGAGCAGGCCGGCATCCGACTCGAGCCATCGGAACGCAGTGTTCTCGAGACTAAGGCAGCTCTGCTCACGGGTCTGCCGGATGGTCGGAGCGTCAGAAACCTCGAGGATGACGGGCTAAGGGAGCTTCTGTCTGGCCTCGGCATGGAAAGCGTCGTGCCCCTTCGCTCGGGCGAAAACGTCCACGGCGCCCTGGTGCTCGGACCCCGCGGTTCGGGCAAGCCGCTCACGGAGGAGGACCGCGACTTTCTGCGCTCGCTCGCCTCCCAGGCCGCTGCCGCGTTCGACCACTTGAGATTGACTCGCGAGCGGCTCGAGAAGCAAAAGATCGAGAAGGAGATGGCCCTCGCGCGGGAGATCCAGCGTGGGCTTCTTCCCGACGGGGATCCAGGCATCGAGGGTTGGGACGTCGCCGGTATCAATATCCCATGTCTCACCGTCGGGGGCGATTACTTCGACTATCTGCCTAGAAAGGGCGGGAAAGAGTGGCTCGTGGTCGCTGACGTTTCGGGCAAGGGGACGGGAGCGGCGCTACTGATGGCTTCGATCCAGGCGGCACTGCACGCGCTCGCGGGCTTGGGTGATATTTCTCTCGAGTCTTTGACCGAGCGCTTGAACGAGATCGTCTACGACAGTACGGAAGGCAACCGCTACGTCACCGCTTTCTTCGGGTCGCTTGATATCGGGTCGGGTGAGCTCGACTTCGTGAATGCCGGGCACTGCTATCCGATCCTTCTTCGCGCTGATGGTAGCGTCGAAAGACTCGTCGAAGGAGCTTCCGTCGTCGGTCTGATGAGCTCTATGGACATTACTCGGGGCAGGACGACGCTCGAAAAAGGCGATCTACTGGTCACCTATACCGACGGCCTGTCCGAGACGATGAATCCCGAGGGAGAGGAGTTCGAGGACGAACGCATTCTCGAAACGATGCGCCAGAGCCTTAGCCGGCCCTCCAGAGATCTCGTGGCGCGGCTCGTCGCCGGAGTACGCGTCTTTGCAGCCGAGGCCGGTTTGGCGGATGATTTAACGTTGATGGTGGTACAGCGGAACTAGACATGTCACAACTCAGGCTCACGAATACACTTGGCGGGAAGCAGGAGCCCTTCGAGCCGATCGAAGACCAGCACGTCCGCATGTATACGTGCGGTCTCACCGTCTACAACCGTGGACATATCGGAAACTTCCGGACCTTCGTCTCTCAGGACATTCTGAGGCGCTACCTGAAGTTCAAAGGTTACCGCGTAACGCAGGCGACCAATTTTACGGACGTCGACGACAAGACGATCCAAGGGGCGAAGGCGGAGGGCAAAGATCTACGCGACTACACCCAGACCTTCATCGACTACTTCTTCGCCGACTGCAAGGCGCTCAACATCGAGCGGGCGGAGCACTACCCGCGTGCGACCGATCCGGAGTACATCGGTGCGATGGTGGAGCTCGTGAAGAAGCTCGAAGTGCGGGGCCACACCTACAGGAGTGACGGCTCGATCTACTTCAAGGTCGACTCGCTCCCAGGATATGGAAAGCTGTCGCGGATCGATGTCGCGGGCATGAAGACGGGTGCCCGCGTCGACACGGACGACTACACCAAGGAGAACGCTCGAGATTTTGTCCTGTGGAAGGGCCCCAAGGACGGCGATCCGTCGTGGGACACGGAGATCGGTCCTGGCCGCCCGGGCTGGCATCTCGAGTGCTCTGCGATGGGGATGAAGCTCCTCGGCGAGACCTTCGACCTGCACGGCGGCGGCGTGGATTTGATCTTCCCGCACCACGAGAACGAGATCGCGCAAAGCGAGGGCGCCTTGGGCAAGCCCTTCGTGCGCCATTGGATGCACACGGAGTTTCTTCTCGTCGAAGGCGTGAAGATGTCCAAGTCCAGGGGGAATCAGTTCACCGTCAAAGACCTCACCGACGAGGGATTCTCGCCTACGGCGATCCGCTACCTGCTTCTCTCCGTCAACTATCGCCAGCAGCTCAACTTCACCAAAGAGGGATTGAGGCAGGCCGAGACCGCCATCCGCCGGGTGGACGATTTCCTCGATAGGCTCTCCGAAGTTGCTCGCGAGGGCGAGGCCTCCGATGAGACCAAGGCCGCCGTTCGTCGGGCGCTCGAGCGGTTCGAGGAGGCGATGGATGACGACCTCAATATGTCTCCTGCTCTCGCCGCACTTTTCGACCTCGTCAAGGGCGGAAACTCGGCACTTTCTTCGTCTTCTATAACGAAGGGGGATGCCAACGCATTTGCCGAGGCCGTCGGCCGCATGAACTCGGTCTTCGCCGTCTTTGGGAGAAGCCAGAAGCTCACGCTCGATGAGGAAGTGGAAAAACTCATCGTCGAGCGCAGAGAAGCTCGCGCCCGGCGTGATTTCGCCCGCTCGGACGCGATCCGCGACGAGCTCGACGCTCGCGGCATCATGCTGGAAGACACCCCCGCCGGAACCCGCTGGCGCCGAAAATAGCCTCGCGGGTGAGGGGCCATCTGTTCAAGGAGAAGAGTCTCGGCCGTCGCGGCGAGGATCTCGCCGCCAAAGAGCTCGAACGACGGGGCTACCGCATCGTCGAGCGGCGCTGGCGCTGCCGGCTCGGTGAGATCGACCTCGTCGCCAAGGACGGCGACATCCTCGTTGTCGTCGAGGTCAAGGCCCGCTCCCGGTCGGATTACGGCCCCGCCATCGACGCCGTCGATGCTCGCAAACGCAGGAAACTGATCCAGCTCGCCGAGGTCTACCTCAAGTCCCATCGGCTGAGGGGGATATCCGTCCGCTTCGACGTCGTTGGTGTCACGGCGCCTCCAGACACGCGACCGACCCTCCAGGTGATTCGAGGTGCTTTCGAAGCCTGAACCTCGTCACTTTGACAACGGTCGGACTCTTTTGCTACAAATGACGATTGCCCAATGGCAGGGCGGGACTAACTCAGTGGTAGAGTGCGACCTTGCCAAGGTCGAAGTCGCGGGTTCGAATCCCGTGTCCCGCTCCATCTAATCCTCTTTATTCGGCGGCGTAGCCAAGTGGCTAAGGCGGAGGTCTGCAAAACCTCTATTCGGCGGTTCGAATCCGCCCGCCGCCTCCAACCTAGAGCTCAGCGACCTCGTCTGAGCAGCCGGGCAAAAATCATGAAGTGAGTCACCAGGAGTAGTGGTACGAAGAATGTCGGAATGTACCAAGCCGCTCCGAAGTCCGGTACCACATTCAAGTGGCGCAGTGCATTTAGAAGGTCCACCGTGCCGACAATGTTAAAGAGCCAGATCAGCGCCAACGCACCGGCCCAGCCAGTCCGCAGAGCGATGACCGCCAGCAACGCCAGCACACCCGTCACCAAGTCCCCGTAGGCGGCAGGAGTTGCGAAAGCGCCTGGCAGCGGTCGCGCAACGACTCCGGGGACCAGGAATACCATTCCCATGTAGCGAAATGCATGCGGCAGGATTAGCCAGAAAAGAGCGTCGTGTGGCGACTTCTTCTCTAGCCAGGGAGCCAACAACCAATTTGCAATCAGGCCCCAAACAACAAGGCTCAAGATGAATTGCAGTCCGAAGATTGCTAGCGCATCCATAGGTTGCCCCTCCCCTCGATTTGGTTTACCAGCGCTTCCAAACCCAAGTATCGCCAGGCGGTAATCATAGCCAATCTTTCTGCCGTGCCCAGTCGATGATGTAATCCGAGGCGACCTCGCCCCGTTCGTCCTGCCAGAAGTGGCTCGCCTCGAGTGGATGCTGAACGTGGTTGGGAAAGTGCGACTTGAACCGCAATAGTTCCGGCTCTTTGAAGGCGAAATCCCTGTTTCCCCAGAGAAACAATACGGGCTTTTCGGCTAGCGTCTTTAGTCCAGACTCGATGGGGCCACCCATTATCCAGCTGAAGACTTCCATCCTGAGCTCACCCTTCAGAGGCTACGCCCACGTATTACCGATCACCATGCCACGCACCCGCTCTGGGAACAGCTCGGCGACGGCAAGCCCGATCGGACCACCCCAATCCTGCATAACGAGGATGAAGTCTGCGAGTCCGAGCTTCTCGACGACATCGGCCAGAACCTCACCGTGCGTACTGGCCAGAAAGTCGTACCCTGGCGGTGCGGTGGACAGTCCAAAGCCCGGATAGTCCGGCGCAATGCAGCGGAAATGCTCTCTCATCCGCGTGATCATTTTCCGGTACAGGAAGGACCAAGAGGGATTGCCATGAAGCATTAGGACGACTACGCCCTGCCCCTCATCGACGTAGTGTACTGCCGCTCCACTGTCGGTCTTCAGGAAGTGGTTCTCAAAGGGAAACAGTTCCTTGTCTACCTCAAATTCATAACCCTCAGGTCTTGGCGCGAAGTGGGGCCGGAGGCACGACCTTGTCTATCGTGCCGGTTCCTACGTCGTAGACAAGGCCGGTGATGATGAGAGCGTCTGGCGTTCCAGGTGTCTGGCGGAGTCGCTCGATGTCGGCTTGCACTGTCCTGGCAGGCTCGGTGACAGCCATCGCCGCGACTTCGTCGTCACTCAGGCTGAGCCGTTTCGCTACCTGTTGCTGGATGGGCGGGTTGGCGAGGCGTGCCATTCCGCAGTCGCTGTGGTGGACAACGACGAGTTGCAGCTGCAGGGCGCCGGGCCCCGGCAAGTTGGCGGCGAGAACGCTGAGGACAGCGAGATCTCCCATCACTGCAGGGGTGATCCTGCCGCCAGCGTTGCGGATAACGACTGCGTCGCCGAGCTCGAGCCCGAAAACGTGTGCAGGGTCGACGCGGGCGTCGACGCAGGTCAGGATGATCGTCGACATGCGGGGTCGAATGTTGAGCTCTCTACCCTCGAACTGCTCTGCAAACCCCCGGTTGCGATCCAGTAGCGTCTCCAGGTCGGCCATCTCTCTCCGTTCCTTCCTTGATGCGGATAGAACGGCACGCTAACTCGATCGCTTTGGCGTGTCAATCCGTCTCTAGTCAAGAAAGCTGGCCGTTTCGCACATTTGACCACCGGAACGAACGTCTCGTGCGCCTAGACTTCGGCTATGTACGCGCATATACTGCGTCCATCTCGGAGTTCACCACCTGTCTAGAAAGCGCAGGCGGATGACCAACTACAGCGACAAGACAGTTCTACTGACAGGCGCAAACTCAGGCCTTGGATTCGAGGCGGCCCGGCAGCTTGCCGAGGCTGGCTGGGGAAAGGTGATCCTGGCCTGCAGATCCGAAAGCAAGGCCGAGGCCGCTCGGGCGCGGCTGGTCGAGCTATCCGACAAGGACCCCTACAGCCTGCTTGCGGTGGATACCTCAGAGGTCGCCTCTGCCAAGGCAGCGTGTGATCAACTGCGCGAGCGCGGCGAAAGGATCGATTTCTTGGTACTCAACGCGGGGGCGTCGGGGGCGCAACCACAGTTCAACTCCGATGGTGTCGAGATCACCTGGGCCTCCACCCTGGTAGGTCATCACACCATGACCATGCGCATGCTGGCCGGCGGGCTTCTCAGCCCGGGTGCGCGCATCGTCATCGCAGGTTCCGAGGGTGCCCGAGGCAACATCCCCGGCATGAAAGTCCACGACATCCAAAAGGTCGCCAAAGAGCGCTTTGACGGAGATCGGGTCGCGGCCATCGATGCTCTAGCGCGCATCAAGGGCCCCTACCAGTTCAGCAATATGGACGAGTATGTGACCGCCAAGCTGGTGGTCGCCTGGTGGGCGGCTGCGTTATCACGCAAATTGCCAACAGGCATGACGGTCAACGCGGTGTCGCCTGGATCGGCTCCCTCCAGTGGCTTTGCGCGCGACGCACCCTTTGTGATGCGCGTGTTCATGTTGCCGTTCATGAAGATCGTTGGCCCCCTGATGGGAATGGCCGGGTCCATTGAAAGCGCCGCGCGTCGCTATCTCGACGCCGCGGATCTCGGCGGCAACGAAACGGGACACTTCTACGCGACCGCTCATCGCACCAAACTGGTCGGGCCGGTGGGAATCCAAACCTGGCCCGAGTACTTTACCGATGAAGCCGCCCAGGAAGCCGGCTTCGCCGCGGTGGTGAAGCTGACGGGAGTCGGATTGCCGGAGGCTAGTAACGTCGCGACCGCATGAGCGACAGTCGTGCTCCGGCCCTGACGTTGTCCAGAGGCGACGCGTTCCGTCACCAAAACAATCCCGAACTCATTGCTTCAGCCTGGCTGCCGCTGCCGCCTCCGCATCGCTGCTCGCGTCGTTCCAGTAGTCGCTGATGATCTGCGCATCGATCGGCGTGAGACCCCACTTGGGCTTGCCCTCCCAGCCTTCGAGGGTCAGGTCGTTCGCGTCGATGACCTCTTGCACCGGATTCTCCGATAGCATCTGGGGTGGGGGCGCGTTCGGAATCTCCCAACCGTTCGGCGCAGCGAAACGAAACGCGCCATCGGGAAGCATCGCGACCTCGTAGCCGCCGTCGTGGACGAGGTGATGGTGCCGATTGCAGAGGTTACATAGGTTATCGAGCTTGGTCTCGCCTCCCTCAGCCCAGAACTTGAGGTGATGACCGTGGACGAAGCGGCTTTCGCACCCGGGCCAGACACATGTGGGGTCGCGCACGTCCAGGGCGCGGCGGATCGCCACCGGAATCGTGCGTCTTTTGCGTCCCACATCGAGGACGTTCCCCTCGTAATCGTGCTTCATCTCCACCACGCTCGCATCGCAGGCGATGCGCCGGGCTGTTTCCGCGGAAACGCCGATGCCGAGCTCCAGCACGGATTGACCCTGGTTCTCGGGGCTCTTCAATACATCGTCGTCGACGTGAACGACGACCTGGTAGCGGTCCGCGCTCGAGCCGGGATCGAGACCTCCCTCGAAAGCACTCTGGGCCACGAGCTCGAGGGCGTCCGCTTTGCGCTGCTCGGGACTCCGCTCCTCTTCCAGCCTTCGCGGTTCGACGTTCTTCTCCTCTTTGTATAGGGTCTCACCCGCCGCCTCGAGGGCTTTCATCAAGACGGCCCCGGCCTCAGCGGGGAGCCGTCCTCGAACGACCACCATACCGTCGTCGTCGGTATAGACCTGGAGAGACCGCGCGCGCTGCTGGTATTGGGCGTGGTCTTTTTCCGTTTGCCTATCGATCTTCCGCCACGCGCGCACGACCCGCTCCACCTGAGCTGCCGTTGCCCCGTGGGCGATCGTCAACAATTGCCTCTCGTTGTCGGGCGTCGCGACGCGCGTGACGGCACGGACCTTGGAGTACGAGATTTCGCCCTTGCTCATCGCCTCGCTCACTTGCGGCAGTTTCTCCAGCGCGTGCGTGACGCGTAGCCGCTCCCGAGCGGCGTTGGGCGCGAGCCCGATCCGCCACGAAAGCCACTGAGCGCAGGTCTTCGCCCCCTGCTGCGCCCACCCGCCGGCGGCGTCGAATTCCCGAATGAGCAGGAGCAGGCGGTAGTCGGCGGCTTGAATCTGAGCGGCGAGCGTCGCGATCTCCTCGGCAAGCTCGTCGTTGCGGAGGAACTTGGGGCTATAGGTCGGCTGGCGCAGCGGCTCGGTAGAGGCACGCGGTGGATGCGGCGAAACGTCGATATTCATAGGTGTATTTTAGGTGATATTTAGCGTAAATCCAAATCTATTTAGCTTGTAAGTGACTTTATTACAATAGTTTAAAGGTTATTTAATTGTTGCCAAATTGCACAGGGTCGATGTGCAAGCGTGCGGGCGGCAGGCTTGAGTTGAGTTGCTAGCGGCTCTGCTCGGCCAAGGTGATGTGGTCTTCGATCTTCGTGAACTGGTGTCCGGCGCCGGTCGGAATGACGAAGACGTCGCCGGCTTTCAACCCCTGGGTCGCCGGGTTCCGAATGTCGGCGGCGTTGTTGCCGGGGCCGTTCAGGAACTGGACGTTCCGGGCGTCGGCGGGACGCCGCTGTCTGTCGACCATGTCGGGCCCGGTGCGATTCGTGCCCGAGCCGCTGAGCACATAGTAGACCTCGGTGACCAGGTCACGCTCGACGACCGATTGGGGGAGGGGTGCGTCCAGCTTGCCTCGATACGCGACCGCGATCTGCACCTTGGCCTTCCCGATGTCGATCGAGCGAACTTGCTGATCGGTCACTGCGGCCTCCCGGCCCACGTCCGCGTATTGCTGGATCTCCTCGGCAGAGACGAACGTTGCCGGACACATCTCTCACGAGGGCTGGATATCCTGTGCCGACAGCCGCCCGCACACAAACGCGACCAAAGACCGCGCCAACACTCGGTATCACTTTTTGCATGGAAGCTCTCCTCTCGCTCGTCTGTAGTGACCGAGTGTATGTCATCCCGAACGCGTTGGAGCAACTCGGGGACGTGCAGCGCGCCTCTGCTAGGATCGTTACCGTATGCCGGCAGAGGACTGGATCCGCGAACCCTGGACCCTTCACATGTGGCGGCAATCTTCCGTTCACCCTCGCCGTCATCGGCGGGGTCTTCATCCTGGCTTTCGGCAGCGTCGCACTCCGGCTCGTGCCCACCGTGGATCTGACGTGCCAGCGACAAGGGGCGCAGGTGCCGGGCTGCCAGATCGAGTGGCCCCCATCGAAGCCGTTCGCCAGCAGGTCGCCGCCTTCTTGGAAAACATCAACGAGCGCGCGTTCCACGTGACGATCGGCCCCATAGGCCCCTTCCTCTGGATTCGCCGCGTTGGCGCCGGCCTCGTGCTACTCGGCTTGTTCGCCTGGGCGAGCGTCGCCGTGCAGGTAGCTTTGAGATTGTTCCGCGGGCACTAGCCCTGTCGCTCGGGCTTCAACCAAGCTGTGTTCGCGCGACCAATACGGGTTCGTGCACAATGAGAGGCGACCCGAGCCGGGGTGGCGGAATGGTAGACGCGGGGGACTTAAAATCCCCTACCGCAAGGTGTGTGGGTTCGAATCCCACCCCCGGTACCAATGTGGAATGAGAGAGTTGCGAGGTTGGCAAGAGGCGGGTCAACTGGCTAATTGCTCTCATTTGCCTTCTTTTTGCCTTCTTGGGATTTCAAAGGGACGACCACGGCGGAGCGCTCGGCTTCCCGCTGGTGAAGGCGGGCGAGCTTCTTGATGCCTTCCGCGAGATCCGCTTCGGAGACAATCGCGTAGTGTGCCAAAACTCGATCAACGCCGGATGCTGAGTGTTGGCAGGTCGTTGAAGCGTCCGGGAGCAAGCCCGCCGGACTCGATGGGCGGCTAGAATCCGAGCCCATGCAACCGTACCTCTGGCAGTTCTTCGTCATGGCCTTCGCCGGATGGGTCAACCGGTTCCAACAGGACGCGATCGAATACCTGAAAGAAGAGAATCGCGTTCTTCGGGAACAACTGGGTGGACGCCGACTACGTTTTACCGATGCGCAGCGGCGGCGGCTCGCGGCGAAGGCGAGGACGTTGGGTAGGGATGGCCTGAAGGAAATCGCGGATCTCGTGACGCCCGATACCTTGTTGCGCTGGTACAAAGAGCTGATCGCAAAAAAGTACGACGGGAGCCAGCGCCGCGGGCCAGGACGGCCTCGTGTGCTGGAAACGATACGCGAGCTCGTGGTCAGGATGGCGACGGAGAACTCGACGTGGGGCTATACGAGAATTTGCGGCGCTCTTCGAAACCTCGGCCATGACGTCGGCCGCAACACCGTGAAGCGCATTCTCGCGGAGCATGGGCTCGAGCCCGCGAATGAACGAAGTAAACGAATGCCCTGGAGTACGTTCCTAAAGGCCCATTGGGGAGTCATAGCTGCGACGGACTTCTTCACCGTCGAAGTGTTGACAAGGCATGGCTTGGTTCGATACTTAGTGCTATTCGTTATCGACCTGAAGACGCGCCGCGTGGAGATCGCAGGCATCAGCCATCAACCGTACGATGAATGGATGAAGCAGATGGCGCGCAACCTGACGGACGCGATTGATGGGTTTCTGCGGGACACGCGGTTTCTAATTCACGACCGCGACCCGCTCTTTTCAGCATCGTTCCGCGCCACACTCGGTGCTGTCGGCGTGGAGACGGTGAAGCTTCCGGCGAGGAGTCCGAATTTGAACGCCTACGCCGAACGCTTTGTTCGGTCCATCAAAAGCGAGTGCCTCAGTCGGATGATTCCGTTGGGAGAGAATCATCTCCGCGCGAGTATCCGCGCTTTCGTCGCCCATTACCATCTGGAGAGGAATCATCAAGGCCTCGACAACGAGCTCATCTGCCCGGTCCGGGAATCGAAGCGGACCGACGGTGGCATCCGATGTCGAGAGCGTCTCGGCGGAACGCTCCGATATTACTATCGAGACGCGGCGTGAGCGGACTGGTAACGCCAATATAGTTTCCCAACCAGTTTGCCGACGGATGGCACCCTATCAGAGCTCGCCTCGTTCCGACAGCCGTCTCCGTATTCTCAACGCCGAGAAATGATGGAGTCGCTCGATCCGGTTTTGGCACACTACGAGGTCTTTCCTCGACTCTCCGAGACGAGGAGTTTGCGCGTCCCCACTCGGCGAGCTTCTTTTGGAGATCAACGTCGTCGTTGTATTCGAGAAGCTGATAGGACCCGGCTTTGTCCGTTTTGTCGGCGGGCGGGGGTGGGACGTCACCGGTCCAAAGCGACGATGAAGGAAAGCCGTTCTTGGATGCTCCCCATTCGGGTCAATCCGTCACGGCAGCGGCCAGGAACACTAGGAAGTGCCGCCACTGCTCTCCATTCTGTGATCTGCTACCATCTCTTGGGGAATGGCCGGGCGTAGCTTGCAGCGCAGCGTTTACGACGACCTGGAATCGAAGGCCCTGGAGCGCGGTCGCTCGGTTCTGCCCAGCCGGCTCCCAGGGTGGGGCGGAGGCGCCGATTGAAGCCGGTTCACCTCTGCTTCCTCGGATGCGGGTTCATCACCGGTGTACACAGTCGGCACCTGCGGAAGATGCGTTCCGACGTCGTCTGTAGCTATGCGAGTCGTGACCCGGTACGCGCAGCCGAGTATCAGCGTCGATTCGTAGGCGTGGGACACTACGAGGGCTACGAGGAGGCGCTTCGTGATCCTACCGTCGACGCCGTGGTGGTTGCGGTGCCGCCGCGCTATCATCTCGAGCTGACTCTGCGGGCGCTGGAAATGGGGAAGCACGTCCTCGTGGAAAAGCCTGCGTTTCCCCACCTCGATGACTATCAGACCGTCATTCAGGCGCGCGCTCGGACCGGTCGCGTGGTGCTGGTGGGTGAAAACGATCACTACAAACCTCTTTGCGTCGAGCTTCGCCGACTCCTGGCCAGCGGCGCAATCGGAGAACTGGTGTTCGGACACTTCGTCACGATCATGAAGAAGCCCAAATCGGCCGACGACTGGCGCAACCTTGAGGAGATGGCCGGCGGCGATGCGTTCTTCGAGGAGGGAATCCACTGGCTGCACATAGCTTCCAGCCTGGGGCCTCGGATCCGCACCATCCACGGTTACCGGCCGCTGCCATCCGGGGACGGACCGCTGGGAGGGGACACGCGGCACAAGAGCATGCTGGTCGCCTTCCAGTACGACAACGGTGCGGTGGGCGCCCTGTATTATTCCCGGGAGATTCCGTCCCTGCTCCGCGGGTTTCGCCTGTCGAAGCTCTACGGCCGCGAAGGCATCATCACCTTCGAGTCCAACGGTGTGTTCATTCTGGTGCGCGGTGGACGTCTACCCCGATTCACCCTCTTGCCCGGCTTCCGGGACATCCGCGGCTACCGTGCCATGTATCGCGACTTTGTCGGCGCCATCAGAAACGGACACACGCCGGAGATGAGTCTCGAGCGGGCGCTGGACGACCACCGTTTGATGGACGCGGTATACGCGAGCGCGGAACCCATGGAGCTCGCCCGCCCGTGACCGAACGCTTCGACGTCGTCATCATCGGTAGCGGCGTGGGAGGTGGCACGCTGGCCTACACCCTGGCGGCTACGGGGGCGCGCATTCTCATCGTCGAGCGGGGCGACTTCCTTCCCCAGGAGGACGAGAACTGGAGTCCCCAAGCAGTATGGGGTGAGCTCCGGTATCGAACGTCTGAGCGCTGGCTCGACGGGCGCGGTAGGGAGTTCGTTCCCTACACGCACTATTGTGTCGGTGGCAACTCGAGATTCTGGGGGGCCGTGCTGTATCGTTTACGGCGCGAGGACTTCGGCGAGATCAAGCACCTGGGCGGAATCTCACCCGCATGGCCCATTACCTACGAGACGCTTGCCCCCTACTATGATCGTGCCGAGCGCCTGTATCACGTCCATGGCCGAGACGGGTCGGACCCGACCGAGCCGCCGCGGGGACCGTTCCCGTACCCACCCGTGGAGCACCAGGGGCGAATCGCGTTAATCGTCGAACGACTGCGGGCCCTCGGGCTGCACCCGTCGCACCTGCCCCTTGGGTTGTTGCGCCCGGGCGAACCCGGCGGCTGCATCCTCTGCGACACGTGCAATTCCTATCCCTGCAAGATACGGGCGAAGAGCGACGCCGACGTCTGCTCGGTATCACCCGCACTCGAGCACGACACCGTCACGCTGTGGACCGGCGCCTATACCGAGCGCCTGGTGACCAACGGGGGCGGCGACCAGGTTATCGCGGCGGAGATCACACGCGACGGACAGCCAGTCCGCGTCGAAGCGCCGCTTTTCGTCGTCGCATGTGGCGCAGTGAATTCTGCCGCTCTACTCCTGCGCTCGGCCAGCCAGGTGCATCGCGACGGACTTGCGAACTCGTCGGGCCTGGTGGGGCGCAACTACATGTCCCACGTCGTCACCATGCTCGGCGCCTTCATGCCGCCCCGCCACGACACCATGTTTCAAAAGACCGTCGCCATCAACGACTTCTACTTGCGCGGTCCTGATGCCGACTACCCCCTCGGACAGCTTCAGTCGCAGGGCCGCTCTCACGCCGCCATCGCCAGGGCCGCTGGGCCTCCAGGATCCCGCCAAGTGCCAAACTGGGCCTACGAGGCATGGTTTGCCCGCGGCGTCGAGTGGCTGGCCATGAGCGAGGATCTGCCCCGTCCCGACAACCGCGTGACCGTCACGACCGACGGGCGCATCCGGCTTCAACGGGAGCCGTCCAACGGCGAGGCCCACCGCGAGCTCGTCGCCCTCACCAAGACGTTGCTTCGCAAGGTTGGAGCCTGGTTCGTCATGGCGATCCCTACCGGTGACTTCAATACCACACACCAGTGCGGCACGGCGGTCTTCGGCACCGAACCGAAGGCGTCGGTGCTCGATCCCTGGTGCCGGTCCCACGACGTCGAGAATCTGTTCGTCGTCGATGCATCGTTCTTCCCATCCTCGGCCGCGGTGAACCCGGCCCTCACCATCGCCGCCCAGGCCCTCAGGACGGCCGACCATATCCAGGAATCCTATTTGAGCTAGGCAGGAGTTTATGAAGGCACGATCGTTGAGTCACACAGCCATCACCGTAGCCAACTTCGACAGGTTCGTTCAGTTCTACGCCGAGCACTTCGGCTGCCGCCTCGTCGGTGTCTCGGACAGCGACCCGGCAAAGGTGCGCACATTCTTCGGCGTCGACGCCGAAGAGGCGAAGTGCAAGATCGGGTGGCTGCGAACTCCGGGTCGTGGGATGCTCGAGATCTTCGAGTTCACCCCGCAGCAGCCGGCTCAGGAAGTAGTGTGGAGCCGCGTGGGAATGACGCACATAAGCTTCGACGTAAAGAACTCTTACAGGTGGCACGACTATCTAGTGAAGCAGGGAGTGGAGATCGTCAGCGGGGTCGAGAAGTCGAAGCACGGGCACACGTTCTTCTTCGTCAAGGACTGCGACGGGAATCTGATCGAGCTGATCGACTTGAAGGTCCGCTACCCCTTCCTCAAGTACCTGGGCTGGCTCGGAGGCTGGCTCTTCCGCCGCGGAATGTACAAGAAGCACTACGGGTAGCGGATTCCATTAAAAAGGAGGACATGATGAAAAAAATTCGGAATTTGAAACTTTTTGGGTTGGTGGCCCTCCTGGCTTTTGCTTTGGGTTTTATTGGAATAGACCCTATTGAAGGCCAAGTAGCGGTTAGTGACACATCTCCCCAGATAGGTTCATCTACTCAAACAAATACGTCACAATTTGCGAATGCGAAAGAAAAATTAATTAGCATGGGGTACAACGTTGCTAGTGAATCACATAAGCAGGAGTTTGTAGGAAGCTTAGATATACCAACTGACATCAAAAATAGATTTTTTGAAATCTTAGACGCTATAACTGGCGTGTTAGGCAGCTATCCTAATTTTGTCTACGTCGCTTACAATCGAAATGGCACAGAAGCGGATGCCAAACCTGTTTTTGACAGGTTGTCTGAAATCAATTTTCCACTAAGAGAATTTACTGTTGCCGAATTACAAAGGAGAGCAACATGCCTTGGAGGATCCAATGCTGGCGAACCCAGAACAGTCACAACTGAACCTTATAGTGTATGCATTCAACATTTAGCTTTTATTCAAAACCCTTTTAATCATCCACCTGAAGAAGCGCATCCAGACAGAATTTTAGGTAGGCGTGCACTTAATTATGCACATGAATATTTTCATCATTACGAACGCGCTCATGCCCTAGATAGGGGACTTAATTATCAAGGAGATCTAGAAAATCCTCAAACAACCGTGGATGCTCCGCCGTGGTGGACAGAGGGAGCGGCCGTAGCATTCCAAAATGCATGGTATAAAGCGAACTGGAGCACGTTATCTTTTTTTGAAGGTAAGAAATGGGAAGATGTAAAAGTTAGCATCATGTTCAGTGATGATCCAGTAATTTATAAAGAGTTTAGACGTGGCATTATGGATGCCCCTGGCAAGAAAAGAGAGGGTTGTACCCCAAATTTTAAGATGGGACCCTATACCGACAGATATGACACCGAGCGAGCTCCAGATGCTGATCCATGTCGGGCTTTCATGTTAGCTGTACCATATATTGCATCTTTGACTTCGTACAAAACAGTGTTGATTGATATACCTCAAGACTATTATGATCTTGGTTTTTGGGGAGCTTTTGAAAAGCATGTGGGCATGAACAAGCAGGAATTTCATGAGAAGTTTAATGCCTTTTTGAGGTCTGGTAATCCAGAAGATGAACCACCTGAAGGTTGGGCTCCTCCTGAAGGCGATATGGCGTCCTATGCTAACTTTCTAGAAATAGTCCCGAAAAAATAGGCAATTGGTTTTCGTGACCCGCATCGAGTTCGGCTCCAGGGGACGGAGCCCACATTATTAATACAGATTAATACAGCCGGCGTGGATTCTTGGCGGGGGTCGGAAAATGGAGCGTGCTCTCCCCTTGGGCGAGAGAGCACGCATCTCCGAATTCCTAGCTGCCGGGCGGGTAGTTCTCGAAGAGCTTTTGAGCGGCCGTCGCGATTTTCGAAGCGTTCTTTTGGGGGTTGTCGGAGACCGTGTCGGACACGATACCGCGCCAAACGAGATGCTTTTCCTTGGCGTCCCACATGTCGAGGACGATGGTGCCGACGTTGTACTTGCGTACGGTGGTCGTGGTGGACCCGCCCATGCCGCCGTACCTGCCGCCGTACATGCCGGGACCGTACCCCCAGCCGCCACCCATGTAGGTGGTATCGAGGGACATCTCCTGGCTCTCTTCTGCGTTGTAGGTCATGACGACGTCTGGGTTGGAGTCCACCCTCTGGAAACCTTTGGTCCGAAGCTGTGCCTCCACGGCGTCGATGAACCGCTGGTGAGCCAGAGGCGAGGTGTCTTTAACGTTTGTGTCGCTATCGAACCACGAGAACGTCTTGTAGCTCGAGAAATCGGCTTGCTGATCGTAGTCGTGATTGATCTTCATGCTCGAACAGCCGACGGTCAGCCCGACCAGGACGGCGAGCCACGCAAAATGTAGCTTCATATCGTTTTACTCCTTTCTCCGTAAAATTATCTGGACGTTCGACGGAGGAAGATCTCAGGGACGGACTCACTCGCTGGCGAAGCAGTAGAACAGCCCGTCTCCGCCCGTGTCCATCAAGTCCTGCTGGCTGCAGCCTTTGCTTTTGTGGGCGGAATGCCACGAAGTGGGATGCTCGCCCCCACCGTTGCGATCGTGATGGCCCACCTGGGCGCTGCCCTCGCCGTTGCTCGCCCAATTGCCGCAGGTCGTGTCCTCGTCCCCCGAGAAAGCGGTGCCGTCGAGCTCAGAGCCGGTCAGAATATCGTGGCGGTTGGGATCGTCCCCACGGCCGTTGACGACCTCGCCCTTTTCGTCGATCGAGTTCTCTTTCGAGAGCTTGTTGTTGTCGCTGTGCAAGTCGTCCACGTCGCTTGCCACCTGAACGCCTTTGGCGTTATGCCAGGGCCCGCTACCGATCCGGTCGCGTGCGTTCACGCCACCTTGACCCGTGGTGCTGAGATAGGCGCGCCAGGTCTTGTTTCCCACCCCGACGGCGTCGGCCAGCTTTTGACAGTGCGCATCGGCCCCGGCGAGGCCGCCTAGATTGGCTCCGTCGCCGGAACCCACACTCGTGATGAAAAAGCTCATGCGAGAGTCCGTATTCTGCGCGAACGCCGCGAAAGCACCCAACATCGCCAGGATCGAGAGAGTTAAAACGAGCGGTCTCATATTCATTGGAATCCCCCTGTGACGGGCGATTCTATCCGGATGCTCCGCCCGTTTCAACGAGGCTTGACGGCTCGGAACGTCACGGAGCGAACTTTGCCGATGACGTCTTCGGGCTTCGCGGCGGAGCCTTCGAAGAGACGGTCGGCTTGTTCGACGATGCTCTTGCCGTAGTCGAGGTCCTCGAGCACCTCGATGGAGCCGAGGCCGGCTGCCTCGACCTTGTCGAAGTAGGCCTTTCGCTCCATCGCCCCGGAGACGCAGCCGACGTAGGCGTAGATATCCCGCTCGATCGCTTCCGGCAAGCGGCCGTCGAGGATGATGTCGGAGATGACCAGCCGCCCTCCGGGCTTGAGGACTCGAGCGATCTCGCGAAAGACGACTTCCTTGTCTGGCACGAGGTTGATGACGCAGTTGCTGGTCACGGCATCGACGGTGCCATCTTCGACCGGCAGAGACTCGAGGCGTCCTTCTCGAAACTCGACGTGGCTGACACCTATTTTGGTCGCGTTCATTCGCGCACGCTCGAGCATCTCGGGGGTCATGTCGACACCGATCACGTGACCGGTCCCGCCCACGCGCTGCGCGGCAAGAAAGGCGTCGAGCCCTGGACCCGATCCGAGATCTAGCACCGTCTCGCCCGTCTGGAGGTCGAGGAAGTCGATCGGCACCCCGCAGCCGAGGCCGAGGTTCGCTTCCTCCGGAACGCTCCCGAGCGCGCCCGCGTCGTAGCCGAGGGAGATCGAGAGTGTCCCGTCTCCACCGCAGCTCGACGGCCCACAACAGCTCGAGCTCGTTTTCGCGATCTCGCCGTATCTCTCGCGAACCTTGCCAACTAGCGTTTCTCTATCCTTAGCAGCAACCTGATCCATCGTTGTTCTCCTTTGGAAAATCCTGCATCAAATGATCGAAAGCTCCCGGACAACAGGTCTCCGTGACGGCGCGGACGGCGACGAGAAGATCCTGCAGCCCCTCGACGATCGCCTCGCGCCGCTCGGCCGGCAGCCTCGCGAGCACGGCCTCGGCAAAGGCCTCCTCTTGTTTTCCGACTTGCTTGGCGGCATCGACTCCCGACGCCGACAAACCAACCTGCACCGCTCGCGCGTCGTCTGGATCCGAGAGCCGTTCGACGAGCCCGGAGTCGATCAAACGCGCCAGATTGCGGGTAAGCGTGCTCGGGGTAATCCCGAGCCTCCTGCCGAGCTCACCCTGGCGGAGCGGCCCCGAAGAGCTCAGGGCCTCGAGCGTCGCGGCCTGAGAGACGGTCAATCCGCAGCAGGAGACCTCCGCCCGTTCGGAGAGGGCGAAACGGCGAACGAGGGCGCGGACGCCGTCCATCATCCGCTGCGCTTCGTTTGCCCTCTGAACTTCGGTCGCGCCCTTCATGAATGTAGTTGTAGCATACAACTACATTGTCGTCAAGAAGAATCGCCACTCTCCGGCGAGTACTGCTTAATGATGCGTGACAGGCTCCGGCGAGTGGAAGACGCTGTCCGGCATGCGGTCGGTCACGACGATATCCTCGAATCGGATCGACTCCTGCTTGCCGATCCGCTCGGTGGCGACCAGGATCCCTCCGACGCGCTTCCAGCGGGTCCACTCGAAATCACCTTCCACGCCGCTCTCGAGAGTGAATTTCCAGCGTTCCATGAGATGCGTCTCCGGGTTGACGTAGGCCCAGAATTGATCTCCAGAAGTGCGCCCCACGTTCTCGAACGTCAAGTGGACGACGTCGTAGACGACGCTTCCAATTTGCTCCTGGCCCTCGTAGTTGAGCACGACGCCTTCATCCTTCCACTTGAAGGGCATGAGAAACCAGTAGGTCTCGCCGTGCCACACGGCAAGCGCGCCGTTGAGGAAACCCGACAGCTCCTTCCCGCCCTTGACCTCTCGCCCATCGAGATAGACTTTGCCTTGACGGGTCTTGAGGTTCATCAGGACGACGTAGGGGATGCCGGCGTCGTTTTTGGCCTCGAGTCGATATCTCCCCATGTAGCGGTCCCACGTGAGGTTCAGAGCTCGACCCCGTCTCAAGAACGTGAAGCTGATGAAGCGCGCATGGTTCCAGTTTTCCTGCCCGCCCATGGCTTCCACCATCCGCTCTGCAATCGCACTCGAGCGCTCGTCGGCGAGCCCGGTCGCGGGCTCGATCGAAAGCATCACCAGGAGTCCCAATAAGATGCCCATAGCCGGCATGATAGCATCGAGAAGGATGAGCAAGAGCGAGATCACAGAGCTCCTGCATGCCTATGCTGGCGGGGATCGGAGAGAAACTGGATGCGGGCCCGCGCCTGGCTCCGGTCCGAGCTGACGGGCGAGCCCTCCGACAAGCCTTGACGTGATACATTGTTACGGGGGGAAAAGAGGGTAGCGTGGCAACGATTGCGCCCGGCGAAAAGAGATCGAGCCCGCGTCTTAAGCCGCGCGGCGTGGTCTCGCTGGCGATTTACCAGGGTGAGCAAATCCCGCCCGCCTATGCCATCGTCAACGACATCACGGATCAAGGGGCTTGCATCCAGTCGGATCGGATTCTCGCCAAAGGCCAGGACCTTCGGCTGCGTATCCAGTTCGAGTCCGAGAACGACCTACTCGAAGCGACGGCCCGGGTAGCATGGACCCGACCGTCCGCCGCCAACCACGATGTGCTGGCCAGCGGCGGTCTTTCCGGGATCGCCTTTACCTCCCCCGCCGCGTCACAACGCCTCAAGCGCCTGCTGTTCTCGTCGGAGTTCGAGGTGCCGGACGCCGGAAGTCCCCAGTTCGACGAGTTCCTTGTTGCGCTCAAGCCTTATCTCAGAAGGCTCGGCGCCTATGTCGTCAACTTGGGTCGAAATCACAAAGGGCACTAGTTCCCTGCCTCGAGTTGCGTAACGAGCTCCTCCACCGAGCCATCCCTTAGATAGACGGGACCCACCGACCCGGTCGAAATAATCTTGCGGCGGCCATCGTCTTTATAGTGAGGGCTTTTCCGGCACGATATGCTGGGTCGCCGATGAATGCCGACGCTCAAGCCCTGAAGCGATTTCTCGATGGAGACGAAAAGGCATTCGAGGAGCTGGTCTCTCGCCACGAGGCCCAAGTGCGGCGCCTTGCTTTCGGCATCCTGGGCGATCGGGGGCTTTCGGAAGACGTTGCTCAAGAAGCGTTTATCACGGCATACCGAAAAGCTCGAAGCTTCCGCGGTCGAGGGACGTTTCGAAGCTGGCTATTTCGCATCACGATCAATCGAGCTCGGGACGAGCGACGCCGTCAAGGACGGCGTCTCGAAGTGTCACTCGAGGCGGTCGAGGTGGCCGGTTCCGAGCCTCATCGGGGGCTCGAGGCGGGCTTGGCGATCACCCGCGTCCTGTCGAAGCTGCGGCCCGAGCACCGGTCTGTCATCTTGCTCCGTGAGGTCGAAGGGATGAGCTACCGCGAGATCGCGGAGACCCTCGGCTGGCCGCTGGGCACGGTCGAGACCCGGATTCATCGAGCTAGAATCGAGCTGAGAGCGGCGCTCGCGGAGCGAGGGCTGGATAAGGAGACATGACATGACGTGTCGTCACGAGCAGACGAGCATCTCCGCCCTGGTGGACGGTGAGCTGGGCGAAGAAGCAGCTCGTGAGGTGGAAGCCAGGATAGAGGCATGTCCCGCCTGCCGCGACCTTTTGGTCTCATTTCGGGAGATGGGCGAGAAGCTCACCGATTCTCTGGAGACGGAGACGGATCCGGGTTTTCTCGTGCGGTTTCGAGCCCACCGGGAGGACCTGTCGGTCGCGCCCTGGTGGACTTGGAGGCAACTCGCGATGAGGTTGCTTCCCCTGACGGTGGCGGCCCTCGTTGCCGCCTTCGGCGTCGTGTGGCTGTCTTTGTCGCAGCCCGGCGATTTGCGTGATCTCGAAGTGGCGGCCCTCGGAGATCCCGATGCCTTCGTCCCCGCTCAGGCCAACGCTCGAGAATCCGTGCTCAGCATCGCTTTCGAGCCCTTTCCGGAGGAGATTCCATGACCTCGGCCAAGAAGTGGATGTGGATTACGTTGCTGGCAACGTTGCTGCTCGGCGTCGGGCTGGGCGTGCTCGTCGATCGTTTCGTGCTGGTGCCGACCGTGCTCTCCAGTGGGTCCGACCATGCCGAGCGCTGGAAGGACCGGCGGAGCCGATTTCACGCGCGACTCGAGGAGGAGCTCGCTCTCGGCCCCGAGCAGTCCCGAGACATCGAACGGGTGCTGGAAGGCAATCACGAGCGTGCCCGCCAGTTTTGGGCTGGCTCCCGCCAAAGGTTCGATGCGCTGCGGCAACAGTTTCGAAGCGATATCCGGGCTGTCTTGACCGAGGAGCAGGCGACGCGTTTCGACGACTTGCTCGCCGAGCGTGACGCGCGGCGCAAGGATCGCGATGGCGAGGACGACTAGAGATGCGCCGGCACATTAATCCGATCGCCCGTTTCGCCGTCGAGCGCCGGGTCACGATGACGATGGTGGTTCTCGGGATCTTCGTGCTCGGCTATCTCTCCCTCCAGAGACTTCCGCTGGAGTTCATACCGACCTTCAGCTCCTCGAGCATGTGGGTAAGCGCTCCCTATAACTCCTCGTCACCGGAGGAGGTGGAGCGTCTCATCGTGCGGCCGCTCGAGGACATCCTCGGAACGATCAACGGAATCGAGACTCTGACCGCCACGGCGTCGGCCAACTCGGGAAGCGTCAACATTTCGTTCGTAGACGGCACCGACATGGACCTCGCGGTGGTGGAGGTTCGCGACCGGATCGATCGAGTCCGCCACCTCCTTCCCGACGACCTGCGACAGATTCGAATCCGACGTTTCCAGAGCTCGGACATTCCGGTGTTTCGATTTCACCTGAGTGCGGACTGGGGGAAAGATCGCCTTTACGACTTCATCGAGCAGGTCGTTGTGCGCCGTCTCGAGCGGCTCGAAGGAGTCGCCTCCGTCGAAGTGCGCGGCGTCAACAAGCGTGAGATTCAAGTGCAGCTCGTTCCCTCGAGGATGCAGGCGCTTCAAGTCGACGTCCGCAACGTCTCGACCGCGCTCCGGGACAATCACGTCAACATCTCCGGCGGCTATATCAAGGAGGGCGCGCGGAAGCTCGTCGTGCGATCCGTCGGCGAGCTCCGCAGCGTAGAAGACGTACGCGAGTTACCGCTGAACGACAAGGGTCTGCGTGTCGAGGACGTGGCGGAGGTCGCCTATACCTACCCGCGTCAGGACCAGTTCAACGTTCTGAACGACCATGAAGCCGTGACCCTTTCCGTCTACAAGGGTTCGACGGCCAATCTGCTCGCGGTCGTCGACGGCGTGAAGGAGGAGATCGCGCGAATCGAGGCCACGCCTCGAGCGGAGGGGCTGTCGTCTCGTGTTCTCCAGGATTCCTCCGTCGACGTGCGAGAGGGGCTGGGGCAGCTTCGCAATGCCGGGCTTCTCGGTGGAGTGCTCGCCGTCCTGTTCCTGTTCCTGTTCTTGAGGAAGGTCCGTACGACGGCGCTCGTCGCCATCTCGATTCCGATCTCGATCATCGTCACCTTCGTGATCCTCTTTTTCTTGAGGCAGGCGGGCGTCGTCACCACGACGATCAATATCATCAGTTTGATGGGAATGATGCTCGCGGTTGGCATGTTGGTCGACAACTCTGTGGTGGTGATCGAGTCGATCTCGCGCCACTTCACCGACCTTGGGGAGGACGCCCGTACCGCGGCGCTCAGGGGAACGAGCGCGGTCGCCATGCCCATCATCGCCTCGACCTTGACGACCATGTGCGTCTTCATCCCGATGGTCTTCGTGGGTGCTTCCGGCGGCGGGTTCATGCGCTTCATGACGGACATCGGCATCACGATCTGCATCGTGATGGTCTCCTCGCTCCTGGTCGCGCTCACGGTGGTGCCTATGGTCGCCGCGATGCTTCTGGAAGGCGAGAGCAAGGGAGCCTCGCCACTGACGGAGGCCTTGTCCCGCGGCTACGGATACGTGATCGGTTTCACCCTGAAGCACCGTTTCGCTTTCTTCCTGGGGATCGTCGCCATGCTCTACGGCTCGTACTATCTGCTCGGCACGATCGAGCGCACGTTCACGCCGAGGAGCATGGCGCGGCAGATCGCGGTGAACGTCGATACCCCTAGGTCCTATTCGCTCGAGCAGACCCAGACGCTGTTCACGGACGTGGCGAGGCTATTGGACGCGCATCGCGAGGATCTCGAGATCGCAGACGTCGTCTATCGGTACTCTCGCCAGGGGGGGCGGTCCCGTGGCGGCTTCCGGGGCTCGAGCAGGTTCGACGTTTACCTTCTGAACGAGAACGAGTCGAAGAAGTCGTCGCGGCAGATCCGGGACGAGCTTCGGGCGCTCCTGCCTGAGAAGGCTGGTGTCAGCTTCAAGATAGCCCAGAGTAGCGGTCACGGTCATGGAGGGGGCAGCTTCGGTGTCAACGTCGATCTCATGGGCGAGGACATGGAGGTGCTCGAGCTCGTGGCGGAGCGCGTCGTCACGGCTCTCGAGCAGACGTCCTGGGCAGAAGACGTCGACAGCTCGCTCGACAGCGGCTCGGATGAGATCCACGTCTCCGTCCGGCGGGAGAGGGCACTACAGTCGGGTGTACCGACCCAGGCGGTCGCCTTCTCGATCTCGAGCGCGCTCTCGTCGCGTCCCATCAGCCAGGTCGCGGCCGACGATCGCGAGGTCGATCTGGTCGTGCAATATCGAGAGCGAGACCGGGAGACGCTCGATCAGCTCAAGAAGCTCCCCGTCTTCGCGACCGAAGCGGCGCTGCCGATCGGCGCCATGGTTGATTTCGACGTCGCGCAGGGGCCTCGGACCATCGAGCGTGAGAACAAACGACCCAAGCTCTCGATTACCGCTAATACCAATACCGCGGGCGCGTCGTTCCGGATGATGGGACAGGTGGGCCAGATCATGAACGGACTCAGCCTGCCACCCGGCTACGAGTGGAGCCTTGGGCGCCGGGCGCGTTTCGCTCAACAGGATTTCGGGAGCGCCATGTTCTCCTTCCTTCTGGCGCTGGTGCTGATCTACCTGATTATGGCCGCTTTGTTCGAGAGCTTCGTGCAGCCCTTCACCATCATGTTCTCGATCCCTTTTGCCTTCATCGGAGTGGGATTGGTGCTCAAGCTCACGAGCCAGCCTCTCGACAATATGGCCAATATGGGGCTCATCATTCTAGTCGGTGTGGTGGTGAACAACGCCATCGTGCTCATCGCTCACATCAACGACTTGCGGTGGCAGGGGGTTGCCCGAGACGAGGCGATTGTCCGTGGCGGCACGCACCGCCTCCGCCCCATTCTCATGACGGCGCTCACGACCATTCTGGGGCTGTTCCCGATGGTGGCACCGCTAATCTTGCCGGGCGTGCTCGGCAACGCCGAAGGGCGCGCCGCGAACTGGGCTCCCGTCGGTCTCGTGATCCTAGCCGGGCTCACGACATCCACGTTTCTGACCCTCGTCATCATTCCTACGATCTATTCCCTCGTCGACGACTGCGCGCGCTTCGTCGGCAAGACGGTGCGAGCCGCTTAGCAGGATGCTGAAAACAATATGCAATTGAAGTATGCGTTCTTGGTCGCTGCCCTCTCTGGCTCTCTCGTTTTCTCGGCCAGCTGTGGACGTGAGAGCTCGGACGGATCTCCAGGAGAAGGAGCCCACGCCGGGGTCAATGCAAGAGGCGGCGCGCCGCGGGGTGGTGGAGGCCCTTCGGGCGAGACGGGCGCCGCCGCGGTTCCGGTGGAGGTCGAGGCCGTCGCACGACGCTCCGTTTCGGCGTTTCTCGAGACCAACGGAGCGCTCGAGGCGGAGAACGACGTGAACATCGTGGCCAGAACCCAGGGACCGGTCGTCGAGCTGGCCATCGAGGAAGGGATGCGTGTCGAAGAAGGTCAGCTTCTCCTCCGCATCGATGACACGGAGAGACGCGCCGATGTGGAGATTGCCAGAGTTGAGCTCGACGACGCTTCCAGGGCTCATGCGCGTGCCAAGGCCGCGCGCGAGAACGAGATTATCAGCGAGGAGGTCTACGACCAGGCGCTTACCGCTCTCGAGTCGGCGAAGGCGTGTCTCGCAGGCGCACAGATTCTCTACGACTATACGAGAGTCGTCGCGCCCTTCGACGGCATCGTCGTCGACCGCTTCGTGAAACTCGCCGAGAACCTGACCAGTAATCAGAACCTTTTTCGGATCACGGATTTCGATCCCTTGCTGTGCAGAATCCAGGTGCCGGAAAAAGAGCTCTCGCGGCTTCGCAAGGGTCAAAGCGCTCATATCAACGTCGAGGCATGGCCCGAAGAGCGTTTCGAGGCGAAAGTGCTTCGTATCAGCCCCGTCGTCGATGCGACGACGGGCACGATACGGGTGACGCTAGAGGTTTACACAAAGGAGAAGCTGAGCCCCGGTATGTTCGCGAGCGTCTATCTCGAGACCGACACTCACGAGAACGCACTCGTGATGCCCAAGAACGCATTGTCACTCGAGAGTTTGAGCGACGCGGTCTTCGTCGTGAAGGAGGGGCAGGCGGAGCGCAGAAACGTGGAGCTCGGCTATGAGGAGCGTGATGCCGTCGAGGTATTGTCCGGTCTCGAAGAGGGCGAGAGGGTCATCGTCGTCGGCCAGGACGGTCTGACCGACGGGACCCCCGTCGAGGTGCTGAAGGGTCCCGGCGCTTCGGACGCGCCGCCCGCACGCCGCGCGAAGGAGGGGCCTGGCTTCGAAGGGCGACGCGGAGGCCGGGGCGGGATGGACTTCTCTGAGCTCACTCCCGAGCAGCTCGAGCGTGTGAAATCTCGGATGCGCGATCGCGGCATGACTGAGGAACAGGTCAACGAGGCGATTCGCCGTCGTCGGCAGCAACAACAGCAGTAGCGAGTCGCCACCATCATGCGCATCGTCGATTTTTCCACGCGGCGACCCGTCACCATTCTCGTGTTCTTCATCGCCGCCGTCGTCTTCGGCGCCGTCGCCTTTCGCGACCTCGCGGTCGACCTCCTGCCCGAGATCACTTATCCATCGCTCACGGTCCGGACCGAGTCCGAAGGCACCGCCCCGGCAGAGGTCGAGAGTCTCATCACGAAACCCATCGAGAATGCCGTCGGCGTCGTCAATAACGTCGTTCGAGTCATCTCGAGCTCGCGGTCCGATACGAGCGACGTCACGTTGGAGTTCGGTTGGGATACCAACATGGACATGGCGGCCCTCGACGTACGCGAGCGCTTGGATTTGATCGTGCTTCCCGAGGATGCTGACCGACCGGTACTTTTGCGATACGACCCGTCACTCGACCCGATCATGCGTCTGGGACTCTACGGTGACGAAGATCTGATCCGACTGCGCCTCATCGGTGAGCAGGAAGTCCGTCGCCAACTGGAGCGAGTCGAGGGTGTCGCCGCCGTTCTCGTCAGCGGTGGTCTGGAGGAAGAGATCCAGATCGAGATCGACGAGCGGCGTCTATCCAGTCTAGGACTGAGCATTTCACAAGTGGTGAATCGGCTCGCGCAGGAGAACGTGAACTTGACGGGCGGCCGTTTGCAGGAGGGCTCCACCGAGTACCTCGTCCGCACCATCAACGAGTTCGAGCGGCCGGCGGACATGCGCCGGATCGTCCTCGACGCCGCGAGACCCGACATTCGGCTGGAAGACGTGGCTCGTATCACCCGTGGGCACAAGGAACGTGAAGTTATTAGTCGCATCAATGGGCGGGAGTCGGTTGAAATCGCCGTCTATAAGGAAGGCGGCACGAACACCGTGACGGTGGCCCAGGCGGTACGGGACCGGCTCGACACTCTCGCGGAGAGACTCGAGCGTATCGGAGAAGGGCTCGAGCTCGAGGTGGTCGCCGACCAATCGCGCTACATTCGCCAGTCGGTCTCCGAAGTCCTCCAAACGGCTTTCATCGGAGGCACACTCGCCATCCTTGTTTTGATGCTCTTTCTGAGGGATATCAAAGCCACCGTCATTATCGGCATCTCGATCCCCGTCTCCGTCGTGGCCACGTTCTTCATGATGTACGTGTTCGACGTTTCGCTCAACATCATGTCGCTTGGTGGTATCACGCTTGGAATTGGTCTCCTCGTCGACAACTCGATTGTGGTGCTCGAGTCGATCCAGCGGAAGCGTGAGGAAGGTCTCGGGATTGTGGAGGCGGCGCGCCAGGGGCCGGGCGAGGTGGGACAAGCGGTGATCGCGAGCACGGTAACAACCGTCTGCGTCTTCGTGCCCATCGTCTTCGTGGAGGGCATCGCGGGGCAGCTCTTCGGCGACCAAGCCCTGACCGTTACCTTCTCGCTCACAGTCTCGCTTCTCGTGGCACTGACTCTCATTCCCATGCTCGCCTCCCGCGAGTTCGGAAAAACTCCGCGTGACGATGTTGCCGAGCACGAGCGCTCGCGGATCGGCCTTGCCGCCATCGCGGTCGCAAGCTTCATCGGGCTCTGGATGGCGCGACTCGTAAAGTGGACCGCCAAGGGCCTGGCTCTACTCATCCTGGCGGTGCTCTTTCTTCCCTCGAAGCTGTTCAACCTCGTCTACGGAGGATTGACGCGAGGCTATCCGCAGGTGCAGGCGGTGGTCTTGAAGCGACCCGTTGCGGTCATCGCGGGGACTCTCCTGATTCTGGCGGCGTCGCTCTTGCTCGTCGGCCAGCTCGGAAGCGAGCTCGTACCGCAGCTCGTCCAGGGAGAGTTCTACGTGGACACCGAGCTTCCCCCTGGAACCCATCTCGAGCTCAACTCGAAGCAGATCGAGCTCCTGGAGCATGCGGCCGCCGACATCGACGGCATCTCGTCGATCTACGCCGTGGTGGGGACGAGCAACGAGCAGGGTGGCATTGCGGGGGAGCTTCGCGAGAACATCGGCCAGATTTCCTTCACTGTCGCGCCGCCCACGAGCGCAGAGAAAGAGGAAGCTTTGATGGACGCCTTGAGACCCGCGCTCGAGGCCGAAGAGAACATGCTCTACCGCTTCGGACGTCCGTCCTACTTCAGCTTCAAGACCCCCATAGAGGTTGAGGTGCGCGGGTTCAACTTGAACCTGCTCACGCGTCTCGCGGACGAGCTGGTGTCGCGGATGGAGCGCAAACCAGGTCTCGTCGATATCAAGTCCTCGACCGAGGGGGGAAATCCGGAGCTTCAGATCCGTTTCGACCGGGACCGACTGGCCTCTCTCGGATACAACCTGGGCGAAGCAGCGGCAATCGTGCGATCGAAGATACTCGGCGACGTCGCAACGGACATCACCCGCGAAGACCGAACCATCGACATCCGCATCCGCGCAGAGGAGCAATACCGCGACAGTGCGCGGGACTTGAGGAATCTGAACATAGCCCGTGGTGGCACGATCCCGATCCCGCTCTCCTCGGTAGCCTCCGTCGTGGAGATGGAAGGTCCGGCGGAGATCCGGCGCTCGGATGGCGAACGCGTCGCCCTCATCACCGCGAACCTCGCGGGGCGCGACCTGGCCTCCGCTTCGGCCGATATCGAGGCCCAGATCGGGGAGATGACGCTGCCGATGGGTTTCGACTGGCGCATGGGGGGACAACAACAGGAGATGGAAACCTCCTTCGCTAGCATGCGCTTCGCGATCATCCTCGCCGTCTTCATGGTCTATCTCGTCATGGCGTCGCAGTTCGAGTCTCTCCTGCACCCCTTCGTGATCCTTTTCAGCGTTCCCTTTTCTCTCATCGGCGTGCTTTGGACCCTCTACCTCTTCGACGTCACGGTCAGCGTCGTCGTGCTCATCGGTGTCATCATGCTGGCGGGTATCGTCGTCAACAACGCGATCATCCTCGTGGATACGACGAATCGTCTGAGGCGTGAGGGAGCGCGAAAGATCGACGCGCTCAAGCAAGCGGGCGAGCTCAGACTTCGACCGATTCTCATGACCACCTCGACGACCGTTCTGGGACTCCTGCCCATGGCTGTCGGACTCGGTGAGGGGAGCGAGCTTCGGGCACCGATGGCGATCACGGTCATCGGTGGCCTGCTGGCATCGACGGCGCTCACGCTCCTCATCATCCCCGCCGTCTATTCGATCCTCGACCCGAGCGCCTGACCCATCTGTATAATAAAGAGTTGTCTGATAAATCAAAGTCAACGCGGAGGGCAGAAGGAGATGGAATCGGAACATGGCCGAAAACGGAATCGGAACGGAAACAAACCCACTGAGAGTAGCCATCGTAGGATCGGGTCCTACCGGCTTCTACGCGGCTGAGCACCTATTCAAGCAAAAAGACTACGTCGTCGAAGTCGACATGTTCGAGCGACTGCCGACGCCCTTCGGACTCGTTCGCGGTGGCGTGGCGCCGGACCATCAGAAAATCAAGTCCGTAACGAAAGCCTACGACCGAATCGCCTCTAATCCGCGCTTCCGTTACTACGGCTACGTCGAGTTCGGTAGCGACATTACGCTCGATGACTTGAAGCGGCACTACCATCAAGTCGTTTTCACGGTCGGGGCCCAGATCGACAGGAGCATGGGCATTCCTGGCGAGGAGCTCGAGCGAAGCCACGCCGCTACCGAGTTCGTCGCCTGGTACAACGGACACCCCGACTACCGCGACCGAAAATTCGACCTGTCGCAGGAGTCCGTGGCAGTCGTGGGCGTGGGCAACGTTGCCGTCGACGTATGCCGGATTCTCTGCCGCAGTCGCGAGGAGCTCGAGCGAACCGACGTCGCCGACTATGCTTTGGAGGCGATCGCGAACAGCAAGGTCAAGACCGTCTATATGCTCGGACGTCGGGGACCCGCCCAGGCGGCCTTCACCAACCCCGAGATCAAGGAGCTCGGGGCAATGGAGATCGCCGACATCCGGATACCCGAAGACGATATGGTAATCGACGAAGCGACGAAGACTTTCATGGCCGACAATCCCGATAAGTCGACAGATCGCAAGGTCGAGATCATGCAGAACTACGCCGCGGAGAAGCGTTCGGGAAAGCCGAAGACCCTCGTGCTCCGTTTTTGCGTTTCGCCCGTCGAGCTCATCGGCGGCGAGGATCGCGGGGTCACCAAAGTGAAGCTCGTGAGCAACGAGCTCCACTTGAACGAGAGGGGAACGATCCGTCCACGAGCGACGGAGCGTTACGAAGAGATCGACGCGAGCCTCGTGTTCCGTTCAGTCGGCTATTACGGGGTCGCACTACCCGGTGTGCCGTTCCGCGACGATTGGGGTGTGATTCCGAACGAGAAGGGACGCGTCGTCGAGCTCGAAACGAAAGAGCCAGTACGGGGCCAGTACTGCGCTGGCTGGATCAAACGTGGCCCTTCGGGTGTCATCGGGACAAACAAGCCCGATGCGCTGGAAACCGTCCAGTGCCTGCTCGAAGACGTCGCGAAGGGTTTAAATTGGAATCCCGACCGGCCGTCGGCCGATGCGGCTCGAAAGCTCGTCTCGGAGCGCAAACCGCATTTCTTCTCCTATGAAGATTGGAAGAAGCTGGACGCCCTGGAGATCGAGAACGCCGAGGGTACGGAGAGGCCGCGACTGAAGTACACGACGGTCGAGGAGATGCAGTCGGCGCTCGGCTGCTAACAGGGCGCTGAAACATGAGGGTTTCTTGTCTCGGACGTCGATACGAATAGCCTGCTTCGCCGTCCTGCTGGTCGCGGCCTGCTGGCGTGCCCCGGAACCGGTCCCCGAGCTCAAAGAGCTGGTCGAGAGTCTTTCCGAGCCCGGCGGCTATTTCGATACCGACAACTTGATCTCGAACGAGACGGCTTACACGCAGGTGGTGCACGCTCTAGAGCCCGTGGGCGGCGTCTATATCGGTGTCGGTCCCGAGCAGAACTTCCACTATATCGGGCGGATCCGACCGACCTGGGCGTTCATCCTCGACGTTCGGCGCGACAACATGCTCCACCATTTGTTGCTGAACGCCGTTCTGGTCCAATCGGAGGCACCCTATCGGTATCTCTGTCTTCTGTTCTCACGGCGTTGCGAAGGACCGGTGGATACGGCAGATTGGGACGGCCTCGTCGCGGGCTTCGAGCGAGCCAGTTCGGACGGCGAGCTCTTCGCGGAGAACCTCGTCGCTATTTTCGAGCATATCGAGGGCAGACTTCACTTCGACCTGGAGTCCGAGGAACGCGACGCCATCGAATTCGTCTATCGATCCTATTTCGAAGAGCAGCTCGGCTTGAGGTTTTCGAGCTACGGTCGTCCTCCGATGCCCTACCATCCCAGCTACCGTGGACTGTTGATGGCCGAAGGCCCGGACGGTCAGCCGAGCCACTTCCTGTCTCGAAAGCACGACTACGAGCACGTCAGGACCATGGCTTTGGAGGGAAGGCTCGTGCCGATCGTGGGGAACTTCGCTGGCGAGCACGCACTCCGCGCCGTCGGTCGGTTCGTCCGAGAGCGCGGTGAGACCATCTCGGTATTTTACCTCTCGAACGTGGAGTTCTACTTGATGCGCAACGGCGTCTACTCTGACTTCGTGTCGAACGTCAAAACGCTACCAATCTCGGAATCGAGCCAGTTGATTCGCGCCTACTTCAGTTACGGCTATCCTCACCCTGAGGCTCTTCCCGGCCATCGGAGCACGCTGGTTCGACAAAAAGCGGAACGTTTCCTGGAGCTCTACGATCGAGGGGCCTATCGTAGCTATTGGGATGTGAGCACGTTGGACTACGAGCAGCCATGAGCGCGTTCGACTGGAATCGCATTCGCGTCGATTGGGAAGAACTCGAAGACGCTTTCGCGGATGCCTCGTCGGACCATCGCTACTACTTGGATCGGGAGACGGGTGCCGTCCATTTCTTTTCCTCCTATCTGGACAACGACGAGGAAACCGAAGACGAGCGGGCCATCACGTCCGAAGAGCGCTACGTCCAGATCCCACACGCCAGGCGCGTTGTGCCGCTCAATGAAATTCTGGACTTCGTCGCCTCCGTCGACGAAGATGGCGCACGCAAACGACTGCGATCGACGGTCGAGCCACATGGTGGGACCAAGAGATTCGAGGAAGCTCTCGAAGAGCTACCGGCGACGCGTCGCGAGTGGCGGGAGTTTGCCGAGGCGCGGCGGGACGACCGCATCAAGGAGTGGCTGCACGAGATCGGCGTCGAGCCCCTTTAGCTCGGTGGGGAGAAGTTATTGAGTGCCCATTCGATCTCCTCTCGGACCCAGGGTTTTTCCTCGACTTCCAATCGAAGTTTCAATGGCCCGCTCGCGTCGTTTGAACCGATGACGCCCAACGCCCAGGCAGAATGGCCGCGTACGAGATCTTCCTCGTGGTCCAGCGCCTCGACGAGTGTTGGCACGGCGCGCGCGTCCTGGCTATTGCCTAGAGCTACCGCGACGTTGCGCAGGAACCCCGCGTAGCGGGCGCGTCGGATAGCACTTCCCCGGGTAGCGTCGAGAAAGGCTGCACGGCTCATTCGAAGCATGCCGATGAGATCCATCGAGGCGAGTGACTCTCGCGCGAAGAAGGCTTTCTCCTCGCTCTTTCGGGCAAAGCGATTCCACGGGCATACGTCTTGGCAGTCGTCACAGCCGTAGATTCTGTTTCCGACGAGAGCACGAAGCTCGCGAGGGATGGGTCCACGGAGCTCAATCGTGAGGTAGGAAATGCATAGCCGGCTGTCGACGACGTAGGGAGAGACGATCGCCTTCGTGGGGCAGGCCTGAATACAGCGCGTGCAGGTTCCACAGTGGTCGCTGGCTGTGGCGTCGAGGGGGAGCGAGAGGTCCACGAGGATCTCCCCGAGAAAGAACCACGAGCTTCCATCCCTTGACAACAGGTTGGAGTGCTTGCCCACCCAACCCAGGCCAGCCGCAGCCGCGAAGGATTTTTCGAGAACGGGCCCGGTGTCGACGTAGAGCCTCGTCTTTGCCTCGGAGCGGGACTCGATGAACGCTGCCAGCGCTCTCAACTTGCTTTCCATGAGACCATGGTAGTCGTCGCCGCGTGCATAGCTCGAGATCACCCCCGATAAGCCTTCCGGCGGAAACGGGGCCCCCTGGTAGTAGTTGAGCGCGCAGCAAATGACGGTCGCGGCTCCAGGAAGGCTGGCTCGAGCGTCCCAACGCCTTTCCGGCGCCTGCGCCATCCACCCCATCTCTCCGTGATGGCCGTGATGCAGCCACTCCGAAAGGCGCGGTGCCTCCTCGTCGAGCCTGGCCTTCGCAAATCCGACTTTGGAAAAGCCGAGGTCCACGGCATAGGAGATGATCGCGTCGCGGAGTTTCGTGCCGCGGCCTTCGTCGACTTCCAATGATGCTTCCTCGCGTTAGAATAGCTGAACTTGGGGTATGCCGCACGAGCAGAATGCCCGGTAAGGACCGTCTTGGAGACAATCGACTCCGTCATCGCGACCTTGAATCAGCTCGGCCTTGGCTCCATTGACAAGATAGCCGACCAGTTGGCCTCCGTCCGGGAGGCGCTCGACCGTCGAGATCTGCCGGAGCTCGTACAGAAGATCGACGAGTGTCAGACTGCACTGACGAGGGGAGATCTTGAGAGCTTTCGCCGATTGAGGGAGACCGTCGTCAGCAGGCTGGGTCACGTCCGGAGAAGCTCGATTGACCCGATCGCCTGATGTTGGTATAGTTCTGCACTCAGCCCCGACCGCGTTTCAGGAATCGAAGCTTATGGCTTTCCAACTCCCGAATCAATCGGTCCCACTGTCGCTAGAGGGCCCACAGGGCAGAGCGAGTCAAGAACGGACGCCTGCGGAGGCAGGGTCCCCGGGGGCGGAGAGGAATTCCGATTCGGGGCCTACACCCGGGGAGCTCCTTCGCCAAGGCCAGCTGTGCCAGCCGCTGCTCGAGCGCTTGAACCGTGGTCGCGATCAGGCGGCCTTCGACTACCTCGCGCGCGAGACGTCGCTCGATGTGATCAACGATTGCGTACGTCGCATCCCCGACCAGCAAATCACCGAGTATCTCCTAGAGCAAGTGTTTCTTACCGCCTCCCTGCTCTCTTCTGAGGCCTACAGCAGTGTCGCGAAGATCCGCGAAGATCTCAAAGCGCTCAGGATCGAGCTTCCGAAAGAGAATCCAGACGCCGCCAGGGTCGAGTACGACCGCAAGGTCGAGCGTCTCGGCCAATGTTTCTTCGCCTTGGGCCGTAGGCTGCATCAGCTCGAGCAGTTCATGTTCGGTTGTCCACTGTCGGGCAGCGGGGAGCAGCTTCGAGGCCGCTACGGTCAGCGAGTCCGGGATCTGGCGGGCGGCGTCCGTTTCATGAGACAGGAGCTGGCGCGCTGGGTACGCCGATTCGTGCCGCTCAATCGAGACTTCGTCAAGGGCGGCGTGGATCTAGAGATGCTCGCTGGCCGGATGGAGGCCGTCGTGGACGAGCTCGAGCTGCGCATTCGAGAGGTCGACGAAGTTCTCAGCGCGACGGTGCTCGAGCAAGTCGTCATTTTCGACCCATCGCTCACCCGGAAGCGCCTGTTTCGCCGGGACCTCGAGAACGTTCTCGACATAGGGCATCTGCTGGACGGCCTGTCGAACCTCTTCGACCGGGTGCAGGAGTTCGACGAGCAACGTCGCCCCGAACAGCTCGCGCGGGTAAAGACTCTGCTCGAGCAATTCCGGCCCGAGCAGTTCCTCTCGTTCGCCGGGGTCCGAGAATCGGATCGAGGTTTGTTCCTACGCTCGATCGTCAGGCTCGATCGGTACGAGCTCGGAAGCTCGACGAGCGAAGCAGAAGACCCCATCAAGGGTTTCCTGCTATTGACCGGAAATTTGATCGCCAGCCTCAGACGCCAACATCGTTCTGCCTGACGGAACCGGGAAGCGCCCCTCGAGGACAATGTTCGAAACCCCCCGCGACGTGTTGAAATCCACCCTCGAAGAGATCGAGGAAGCCGGTCTCTACAAGAGCGAGCGGGTCATCTGCTCCCGCCAGGGAGCTTCGATCGAGGTCGAGTCCGGGTCGGATGGGGTATTGAATTTCTGCGCGAACAACTACCTTGGGCTTTCCAGCGATCCCAAGATCCTCGAGGCGGCGCACCGTGGCCTCGACGCACGCGGGTTCGGGCTAGCCTCGGTTCGCTTCATCTGCGGCACCCAGGATATCCACAAGGAGTTGGAGCGGAACATCGCATCGTTCCTGGGCACCGACGATACCATCCTCTACAGCTCCTGCTTCGACGCGAACGGTGGGCTTTTCGAGACGCTCCTTTCCGAGGAGGACGCTGTCATCAGCGACGTGCTGAACCACGCGAGCATCATCGACGGGATTAGGCTCTCGAAAGCGAGACGATTTCGTTACAAGAACCGGGACATGAGCGATCTCGAGTCCAAGCTGAAGGAGGCGAGTAGCGCGCGGTTCCGTCTCGTCGCCACCGACGGCGTCTTTAGCATGGACGGTACCTATGCGCCGCTTGCCGAGATCTGCGACCTCGCCGAGCGCTACGACTCGATGGTCATGGTGGACGACTCCCACGCCACCGGATTCGTCGGGGAGACGGGTCGGGGAACTCCCGAGCTTCACGGCGTTCGCGAGAGGGTCGATGTCATCACCTCGACCCTGGGCAAGGCCCTGGGCGGCGCCGCGGGTGGCTTCACCTCCGGCCGTCGCGAGTTAATCGATTTCCTGCGGCAACGTTCCCGCCCTTACTTGTTCTCGAACTCGCTCGCGCCGGTGATCGTTTCGGCCGCGCTCCAGGCGCTCGAGCTGCTCGTAACGAGCTCCGATCATCGGCGGCGTCTCATGGAGAACACCCAACGCTTTCGTCGGGAAATGGGTGAGCGCGGCTTCGAAATCGTCGAAGGCACCCACCCGATCGTCCCGGTCATGTTGGGCGATGCAAAGCTAGCCCAGGGGATGGCCAAGGACCTTCTGTCGGAGGGGATCTACGTGGTCGGATTCAGCTTTCCCGTCGTTCCGAAAGGTTCGGCGCGAATCCGCGTGCAGCTCTCCGCGGCTCACGAACCGGAGCACGTCGAGCGTGCCATCGAGGCCTTCACCGCCGTTGGAAAACGTCACGGAGTGATCGGCTAACCCTTAATGGACTTCCGTATACTCCGCGTCGATGACGTCCTCACCCTCGTCGTTGGTGGACGCCTCGGGCTCGGCCGTGCCTTTGGTTTGGGTCTTCTCGTAGAGCCGTTCCGCCATCCGGTGTGAAGCCTGAGTGAGTCGCTCCTGCGCCGCTTTCATGGCTGTCTGATCGTCGCTGTCGAGCTTGGTCTTGGCCTCCTCGATGGCCGCCTCGACTTCGCGGGCGATCTCGGAATGGAGCTCGCCACGGTTCTCGGTCAAGCTGCGCTCCGCGGTGAAGATGGCAGTGTCCAGGTGATTTCGAGCCTCGATGTGCTCGCGTTCTTCTTCGTCCTGGTCGCGATTCGTCTCCGCTTCTTTCACCATGCGGTCGATTTCAGCCTGGTCCAGGCCGCTCGAGCTCGTGATGGTGATGGCCTGCTCCTTGCCAGTGGCCAGGTCTTTGGCCGAGACGTTGACGATGCCATTCGCGTCGATGTCGAAGCTGACCTCGATCTGCGGGACACCGCGAGGCGCCGAGGGCAAGCCTACGAGCTGGAACTGCCCGAGGGTACGATTGTCACGAGCAAGCTCGCGCTCACCTTGTAGCGCATGCACCCCGACGCTCGGTTGATTGTCCGCGGCGGTGGAGAAGATCTCGCTCTTTTTGACAGGGATCGTCGTATTCCTTTCGATGAGCTTCGTGAAAACCCCGCCCAGGGTCTCGATGCCGAGAGATAGCGGTGTCACGTCCAGGAGAAGTACGTCTTTGACGTCTCCCTGGAGGACGCCGGCTTGAATCGCCGCACCGACGGCCACGACTTCATCGGGGTTGACGCCTTTGTGCGGGTCGCGCTCGAAGAGGCTCGTGACAGCTTGCTGCACGCGGGGGATACGCGTCGAGCCGCCGACAAGAACGACCTCGTCGATATCGGAGGCGGAAAGGCCGGCATCCTTCAGCGCCTGTCGGCACGGTTCTAGAGTCCGCTCGACGAGATCTTGGACGATCTGTTCGAGCTTGGATCGCGCGAGCTTCATCTGAAGATGCTTCGCTCCGGACCCATCGGCCGTGATGAACGGGAGGTTGATATCCGTCTCCAGCGAGCTGGACAGCTCGATCTTCGCGCGCTCCGCAGCTTCCTTGAGGCGCTGTAGCGCCATCTTGTCCGCCCCGAGGTCGATGCCTTGCTCTTTCTTGAACTCCTTCACCATCCACTCGATGATGCGCTGATCGAGGTCGTCGCCACCCAGGTGGGTATCGCCGTTGGTCGCTTTGACTTCGACGACACCGTCTCCCACTTCCAGGATGGAGATGTCGAACGTACCGCCACCGAAATCGTAGACGACGATGGTCTCCTCGTTCTTCTTGTCGAGCCCGTAGGCGAGTGCTGCCGCGGTGGGCTCGTTGATGATCCGTGCTACGTTCAGGCCCGCGATCTTGCCGGCGTCTTTGGTCGCCTGGCGCTGGGCGTCGTTGAAATAGGCTGGGACGGTGATGACCGCGTCCGTAACTGCCTCGCCGAGATAGTCCTCCGCGGCCTGTTTCAGCTTTGAAAGAACCTGGGCGGAGATTTCGGGGGGCGAGTAGCTCCTGCCGCCCGCCTTGACGCGGACTTCGCCGTTCTTCCCGCCGGTGATCTCGTAGGGCACCATCCTGATCTCGTCCTGAACCTCGTCGAATCGTCGGCCCATGAAACGCTTGATCGAATTAACCGTGTTCTCCGGGTTCGTGATCGCTTGTCGGCGAGCGACTTGTCCCACGAGGCGCTGGCCATCCTTATTGAAGGCAACGACGCTCGGGGTCACGCGATCTCCCTCGGAGTTGACGAGGACCTTCGGCTCACCGGCCTCCATAATCGAAACCACGGAGTTCGTCGTGCCGAGGTCGATTCCAATTGCTTTAGCCATAGTCTCTTGCTCCTCCATCAAAGCTCTTAGAGGAGAGTATAAGATATACACTCATAAAAGTCAATATAATATTAGTTTATAATACACATATATATTGATATTATGATTGTACTATTATAAGATTTCTCTGTCACAGGGAGGATTCGAATGGATTTCAATCGACTGACGGAAAAGTCACAGGCGGCCGTGGGTGAGGCTCAAGCCATAGCCACGCGTCACGGACATCAGCAGATGGATGTTGAGCACCTTTTCCTGGCCCTGCTGTCGCAGGGCGAGGGCGTGACGAACAAGGTGTTGTCTCGGCTGGCCGCTGATGCGGGCGAACTGGGCTCACGCGTCCAGACGGAGCTCGAGCGCCTGCCCTCAGTACAGGGACCGGGCGCGGGCCCGATGTACTTCTCGCAGCAGTTGCGCCGACTCCTGGACGCGGCCGACCAGGACGCGGGCAAGCTCAAGGATGATTTCGTCAGCGTGGAGCACTTTCTTCTCGCCCTTGCCGACGACTCGGGTTTCTCCGGAAGGCTTCTGAAGGACCGAGGCATCACGCGTGAGGCGGTGCTCGGCGTGTTGAAAGACGTCCGCGGCTCCCAACGGGTTACGTCTCCGAACCCCGAGGCGACCTACGAGCCGCTTACCCAATACGGTCGAGATCTCACGGAACTCGCCACTCAGGGCAAGCTCGATCCGGTCATCGGCCGAGACGACGAGATCCGTCGTGTGATCCAGATTCTCTCCCGCCGAACGAAGAACAACCCCGTTCTCATCGGTGAGCCTGGAGTCGGAAAGACGGCGATCGCGGAGGGGCTCGCACAGCGCATCGTTCGCGGCGACGTCCCCGAGGGTCTCAAAGACAAGCGCGTCGTGACGCTCGATATGGGAGCGCTCATCGCGGGGGCTAAATATCGTGGCGAGTTCGAGGAGCGGCTGAAGGCCGTCTTGAAAGCAGTTCAGGAATCCGAGGGTCGGGTCGTTCTCTTCATCGACGAGCTCCACAACGTCGTTGGGGCCGGGAAAGTCGAAGGCGCGATGGACGCCGGCAACCTCCTCAAACCGATGCTGGCACGAGGCGAGCTCCACTGTATCGGAGCCACGACGCTCGACGAATACCGAAAATACATCGAAAAGGACGCCGCTCTAGAACGCAGATTTCAGACCATCCTCGTCTCTGAGCCTTCCGTGGAGGATACGATTTCCATTCTTCGCGGCCTCAACGAGCGTTACGAGGTGCACCACGGGGTTCGTATCAAGGATGCCGCCCTCGTGGCCGCGGCCACCTTGTCCAATCGCTACATTTCCGATCGTTTCATGCCCGACAAGGCCATCGATCTCGTGGACGAGGCCGCGGCCCGACTGCGCACCGAGATCGACAGCGTTCCCACCGAGCTCGATGAAGTGGATCGCCGTCTCATGCAGCTCGAGATCGAGCGCCAGGCGCTGAAGAAGGAAAAGGACAGAGCTTCGAAGGAGCGTTTGAAGGAGATCGAGCGTCAGCTCGTCGACCATCAGGGGCTCGCCGACGTAGTCCGGGCGCAATGGAAGGAGGAAAAAGAACTCCTCTCTTCCGTCCGCAAACTACGCGAAGAGATCGAGTCCACCAAACAGGAGATCGAGAAGAGGGAAAGGACCTACGAGCTCGATAAGGTGGCCGAGCTGCGCTACGGGCGCCTGAACGAGCTCACCAAGAAGCTCGAAAAATCCGAACAGGAGCTTGCCGAGAAGAAGAGCATGTTGCTGAAAGAGGAAGTCGACGACGAAGATATTGCTCAAGTAGTCGCGCGGTGGACCGGAATTCCCCTGTCGAAGCTTCTCGGAGGCGAAGTCGAGAAGCTACTCCACCTCGGAGAGCACCTGCACGACAGGGTCGTGGGCCAGGACGAGGCCGTGGACGCAGTCGCGGACGCAGTCGTCAGGGCTCGCGCCGGCATCCAAGATCCGGACCGACCCATCGGAAGCTTCATCTTTCTCGGTCCGACCGGCGTCGGCAAGACCGAGCTCGCGCGCACACTCGCGGAGTATCTTTTCAACGACGAGAAGGCGCTCGTGCGGATCGACATGAGCGAGTACATGGAGAAGCACGCCGTCGCGCGTCTCATCGGCGCGCCTCCGGGCTACGTCGGTTACGAAGAGGGCGGTCAGCTCACCGAGACGGTGCGGCGTCGGCCGTTCTCCGTCGTGCTATTCGACGAGATCGAGAAGGCTCATCCCGACGTCTTCAACCTATTGCTTCAAATCCTGGACGAGGGACGGCTGACGGACTCCCACGGGCGGACCATCGACTTTCGGAATACGGTGCTCATCATGACGTCCAACATCGGAAGCTCCGAGATTCTGGCGTTCCAAGGCGGAGCGGGGTCCGAAGACTACGAAGCCATGAGCCAGCAAGTGCTCGAATTGATGAGACATCATTTTCGGCCCGAGTTTCTCAACCGTGTCGACGAGGTCGTCGTGTTCCATTCGTTGGACAAGAACCAGATTGTCGCAATCGTAGACTTTCAGCTTCGGAGGCTTGCAGCGCGGCTGGCTTCCCGGCGGATCGAGCTCGAGGTTACCGACGAAGCCAAGGCGTTCATCGCGGATGCGGGCTACGACCCGGTCTATGGAGCGAGACCCATCAAGCGAACGATCCAGAAAGCGCTCGAGAGCGAAGTTGCACGGCGGCTTCTCGCGGGCGAGATTCAAGAGGGCAAGAGATTGGTCGTCGGCGTGGAGGATTCCGCCTTGACGTTTCAAAGCGGGGACCCAGTCTTCGCGGCGGCCAGCTAAAAAAAATTAACCCCGGGAGGCGGTGCGGGGGGCACCTCCCGGGGTTGGCGCCGAGATTGGGGAGCGACGCCAATGCGTTCTCGGACAACACCAAAAGCAAGGCCCGTGCCACTTGCAGGTAATATTCGTAAGCTATTGCTTGTGGGCCGTTTATGTATTTTCCACCTCGGCCCTGGAAGCGCGAACGTTTAATATCGAAATCCATAATTGGGGGCGCCGCATTTAATGTTGAAATGTTTCGGCCTCGCGGGCTCGTGTCCTTCGCTATCAGACACCTTGGGATTCGAGCCCCTGGGCGCTCCCCGCATAGGTGCGAGCGTCATGCGCTTCGACCATTTTCGCGCCCGATTTGATAGAATCTCACTTAGCAAACCCTGATTGACAATATACGGACCGGAGCTTCGCTCCCTAGAGGACCTTGCTGGGGTGTCGCCCTATGAACCAGCAAGTCACTGAGACTTTCAAAAAACTCTTCTTCGGCAAGCGGACCGGCGTCCTGACCGGCGAGGCGGGCTCGACCCAGCGAGCGGTCTATTTCCGCTCGGGGTTCGTCGTAGGTGCTCAGTCGAGTCGGAACGAGGACCGTCTCGGCGAAGTGATGATGCGGCACGGTCGTATCACCAAGCAGGAGTTCGCCGACGCATCGCACTTCATCAAGAGCGGCTGGAGGCTCGGCGAGATTCTCGCTGAGCTGAACGTCATCGGTGACGAGGAGATCGAGGCATTCGTCCGGCTGCAGCTTCTCGACGTCACCTGCACGCAGCTCATTAGCCCACCAAAGCGGCTCGCCTTCTCTCCACTGAGTAGCGTCGATGCTTCCGTCGAAGCGCCGCTTTCCGTTGCCGACATCCTAATGGAGGCGGCGCGCCGCACCCCGAAGGTGGATAAGATTCTCGCCCGTCTCCGGAACGACGACTCCAAACTGGGCTTCCCGAAAGATCCGCTGAAGCGATTTCAGGACGTCAACCTGAAGCCGGAAGAGGCCTTCGTGCTGTCACGGATCGACGGTACGCAGACAGCGAACGACATCTTCTCCGTCAGCCCCCTGTCCGAAGAGCAGACGGCGCGGACACTCCACGGTTTGCTTGCGGCCGGAGTCATCGAGCCCGAGGGAGAAGAAGGCACCGGAGACGACCCGGAGGAGAAGGCACAAAAGGCTCTCCAAGCGACCGCTTCGAGCGTCTCGGCGGAGGACGAGCGCGACCGCGAGCATGCCGAGGTGGAAAGGCTGTATCAAGAGTTTCAGTTTCGAGACCATTGGCAGGTGTTGGAGATCCAGCGAGGAGCCTCCACGGCGGAGGCCAAAAAGGCGTTCCATCGCGGCGCCAAACGGTTTCATCCGGACCGCTTCAGACGCAACACCGACCCCGAGTTTCAGGAAAAGCTCTCCTTCGTTTTTCGTCGAATCAACGAGGCTTTCGAGACCTTGTCTTCCGAGAAAAGCTCGCAGAGCTATCGAGCGCTGGCTGACAAGGAGACCCAATACGAGGAGGGTCAGCGAAGCTCCATTCCCTCGAAGCCCTCGAAGGACGACACTCAGGCAACCAAGCGGGGCGACCTCGGCGCCGCCAAGGATCTGTACCGGCGCGCACAGGGAGGCCCACGACCGGTCAGACTTTTGGCAGGCCATTCAGCTTACCCAACAGGCGATCGATCTGGCGCCGGATCGAGCCGAGCTCTATCACTTTCTCGGCCTCGCGCTCAGGAAGAATCCAAAGTGGCGCCAGGACGCGGAGAAGAATCTCAAGATCGCGGCCAATCTGGACCCGTGGAAATCCGACTATCTGATCGAGCTCGGGATGCTCTATCGGGAGGCGGGGCTTCATCTAAGGGCGAGCAAAACCTTCGAGCAGGCCCGCGCGATTGATCCCGGCGCGAGTATCCCCGAGGACTAACTTCCGCCGACCGCTGTCCGAAAGAAGCTCAGCTTTCTTTCTCGTAGAGCTTGAGCTTGCGCCACAGCGTCGCCGTCGTGATTCCGAGGCGTTTCGCAGTGTTCTTGCGGCTTCCGCCGCACTCTGCCAGCACTTCGAGGATGTACTCCTTCTCGATTTCCGCGAGCGTGAGAGCGCTTGTTCGGGCGCGATCGATGATGCGGTCTTCGTTGCGGTGCGAGTCGCCGAAAGGGAGATCGTCCATACCGATAATGCCGTCTCGATCGAGCGCTGACGCCCGCTCCATGATGTTCTCCAGCTCTCGGACGTTGCCACGCCAGGGCTGTTTGAGCAGCAGATCCATCGCTCGCGGAGAGATGGGAGGTGGATTCCGAATGTCCATTCGTTCAGCGATGCGCCTCATGAAGTGCAGAGCCAAGGCGGGAATGTCCTCCCGTCGGTCGCGGAGCGGAGGCAGCTCGATGGGGATCACGTTGAGGCGATAGAACAGGTCTTCTCGAAACGCGCCGCCCTCGACCTCCTTGTGGAGATTTCGATTCGTCGCAGCAATGATTCGCACGTCGAGGTTGCGGCTCGCCGTCGTCCCCACCCTACGGACTTCTCCGTCCTGGAGAAAGCGCAACATCTTCACCTGCGCCATCGGAGTGAGCTCACCAACCTCGTCCAGAAAAGCCGTGCCACCATGTGCCTCGTCGAACAAACCTCGCTTGTCGGCGTGCGCACCCGTAAAGGCGCCCTTCGAATGACCGAAGAGCTCGCTCTCCTGGAGATTCTCGGGAATTGCGCCGCAGTTGACGATGACGAGAGGTTTGTCCTTTCGTGGAGAAAGAGCGTGCAGTGCCCTTGCCACCAGTTCCTTGCCGGTGCCGCTCTCACCCGTGATGAGAACCGTCGAGTCGAGTCGGGCGACCTGGTCGACCATCTTGAGCACTTCGTCGATCACTGGTGATGCCGAGATGATGTCGGCGAAGGGATCCTGGTCCCTCACCGCTTGCTCGAGCAATCGAACCCTCTGCGTCAAGCCCTTGCGCTCGAGGGCGCGCTGGGCCACTAGCGTGAGCTCTTGCGGCTGGAAGGGCTTGGTCAGATAGTCGTAGGCCCCCGACTTGATCGCCTCGACTGCGCCTTCGATGGTCCCATAGGCGGTCATGACGACGACCTCTGTGTCCGGGAAGAGCTCTTTCGCGCGCTTCAAGACCTCGATTCCGCTGATTCCGCCGAGTCGAAGGTCCGTCACGACCAGGTCGAAGGGATGGTTGAAGAGGAGATCGATCGCCTCTTCGCCGGACTTCGCGGACTGAACGTCGTAGCCCTCGCGTCGGAAGGTAATGACCATCGACTCCCGGATCGGGGCCTGGTCGTCGACGACCAGAACCGACACGCCCGGAGCGATCTCCGTTTCTTCTTCAGCGATGGGTCTCGATTGGTTGGCGCTCATCGGAGCTCACAGGAAATCTGAGGCGGAAGGCGCTGCCGGCTCCCTCCTCGCTTTCGACTTCGACTTCGCCGGCATGAGCCTCCACGACGCGTTGTACGATCGCGAGGCCGAGGCCGGTGCCGTCAGCTTTGGTCGTATGGAACGGTTGAAAGATCTTTTCGCGCTCGCTGGGTGCAATGCCCTTACCGGTGTCTCTTACCACGACCTCGACAAAATCGTCGCCCGGCGAGGAGCGTTGCACGATAACCCGGAGCTCACCGCCGGACGGCATGGCTTCGACGGCATTGACGAGCAAGTTCCAGAGCGCCTCCCGGGATTGCGCGGCATCCAGGCCCACGGGCGGAAGCTCGTCCTCATATTCCTTGACGATACGGATCGGCCGTCCGACGGCTTTCTCTTGCGAGATCAAGAGCAGCAGATCGTCGAGGACAGCCGTTACCTCCTGGGGAGTCTTGTGGATGGGACGAGGGCGAGCGAACCTGAGGAAATCCGCGACAATGCTCTCGAGGCGCTGTGATTCCTGATGCACCACGTCGAGCAGGCGCCGATCGTCTCCGTGAAGCTCCAAATCGCGGCGGAGCACACCGACGGAGTTCGAGATGGCCCCCAGAGGATTCCGGATCTCGTGTGCGATCTGCGCTGCGAGCTCACCCACGGCTGCGAGTCTTTCCGATCGAATGAGCTTCTCCTGGGTGTGCTTCAGCTCCTCGTAGGCGCGTCGCGTTTCCTGAAACTGCTCCCGGTAGCGTTTCTCTGACTCACGGAGGCGAGCGGTACGCTCTCGGACTTTGAATTCCAACGAACGTTGATAATCCGCGTTCTCCGCTTCCAGCCGTCGCTTCTCTCGAAGCAGTGCTTTACGCTCACAAGCGCGCTCAACGACCGCGAGCAGTGCCTGTCGGGTTACGGGTTTTCCTATGTAGTCGTAGGCGCCTTCCTTCAGCGCCTCGACCGCAGTAGATAGATCCGGATGCCCCGTGACCATCACGACGCTCATTTCGGGATCCTGTTCCGATGAGAAACGCAGCAGCGAGAGTCCGCTCTCCTGCGGCAGCATCAGGTCGGTCAGGGCGACATCGAAGCGTTGCTCTCGGAGTAGGGATCTCGCTTCGCTGAAGCTCGAAGCAGTAACGACCTCGTGACCCTCTGCCGCGAGCACGTCGGCGAAGGTCGCGCGAACCGTTTCTTCGTCGTCGACGATTAGAATTGATGGCACGGAATCTACCACTAGGAAAGGATAGTCAAACTGAGATTAGCATTTCGGAACCCAATGGTGCAAAAGTAGCTCCGAGGGGATGGGTTTGCTAATCCGTCAATTGACCGTGGGGTCTTCTGGGGAGCTTTCGCGATAATGGGCGAGCAAACGCCAGAATTTCAGATTCTCGAGGAGGAGGGATTCGAGTTTCGAGGCGCGCTTCAGGAGATTGCCCTCTTCGAGGAGGCCTTGCTTCATCGTGGCGGGGATGTCACTGGTTGCGGCCATGGTATTGACGAGCCCACGAAAGTCGGCGGCCTCGCGGCGTTCGGCCGTCTTCCTGCCGGTCGTTGCCGCGAGCTCGGATTCGAGCTCGCGAAGCCGAAAAGCCATGGGGTGGACGTTCACCTCGGTCGGTGGAAGGACCTCCGGTAGTGCGCAGGTGTCTCGCGCGCGATAGAGCTTGCCTTCGACCCGCTCATCAGTGGATGCGCTCTCGGGATCGACGAGCCGGACTCGCTCTAGACCTCTGAGAGTGATGTTGAAGCCGCCATCCGGGAGCTTCTCGTCCTCGTCGATGTGACCGAGTGTAGCTATCTCGTGCACCGGAGGGTTGCCGTAGTAATCCTGCTCCCAGCCCGGTCGCAGCAGGACGACGACGAGCCGTCTGTCTCCTCTAATCGCATCCTCCGCCATCTGCCGATATCGGGGCTCGAAGAGATGGAGAGGCAGAAGCTCTGTCGGAAAAAATACCGTCTCCGGGAGCGGAAAGATGGGCACGAGGCTCATACTCTAAGCATGGACGATGGATAGCAGCTCCCGCAAGTTATCCAGCCGGAAATCTGGCTCCGATTTCAGGGTTTCGGTGGTGCCAATGCCGTAGGTGACGAGGCAGAAGCGAACCGAGGCGCGGCGCGCCGTCTCGAAGTCCACCGCCGAGTCACCGACGAACAACGTTTCTCCGGCTTCCGCGTCCAGCTCTCGCATGAGCTCGAGTGCGCCGACCGGATCGGGTTTCCGAGCCTTGAACGAGTCTCCTCCGTAGACGGCACGAAAGAAACGATCGAGGCCGAGTCCCTTGAGAAGAAGTCGGCTTTCGCGGATGGGCTTGTTGGTCAGCACGGCGAGCACTCGCTGCGCCGCGAGCGCGGATAGCGTCTCGCGTACGCCGGGGTAGGCCCTCGTATGCTCGAGGAGCCGTCGTCGGTAAATGGGGAGGTAGAGCGCATGGGCCCGATCGAGCTCGTCGTCGCTCACGCCCCCCAGCGAACGATCGAGAAGCTTCCGCACGCCGTCGCCGATGAAGCCCACGACACGGGGAAGCGGCAAGGTTTCGCGCTCCATGACCTCCAAGAGCTCGTTCACGGACAGGGCGATGTCCAACCCGGAGTCGACGAGCGTCCCGTCCAAATCGAAGATAATGAGCTTCAAGACGCTAGCGTCCTGTATCAGTGGTTCGTTGCATAAGGCTCGATGCCATTTTACGGACTGGCGAGGCCTGCCGACGTGGTGATATATGGATATTTCGAGCCGCCTTCCGCAGCGAGCCGGTCGGGCGGCACAAGCAAGCTCGTCTCATTGGCTGGCCCGAGCGCGTGAGATATAATTTCGGTTACATAGGATGACACTTGAATGCTGGAGCTTTCCCGCAAGAGTGATTACGCGCTGAGGGCAGTCATCTACCTCGCACGCATCGCTCCCGAGCGCTACGGTCGGGTGAGCGAGATCGCCAAAGCGAAGGACATTCCACAGGCCTTTCTCGCGCAGATCCTTCCCCTCCTGGCGAATCGCGGCGTCGTAAAATCCCAACAGGGCGCGCATGGTGGCTACACGCTTGCGCGCCCGCCCGAGGCCATCTCCTTTCTCGACGTCATCGAGTCCGTCGAGGGACCGCTTCGCTTGAACAAGTGTGTCGAGGGGCAGCACGACGATTGCACGATTCTCGATAGCTGCGAAATGCACTACGTCTGGAATCAGGCTCAGACTCAGATGGTCGGCTTTCTGCGCAGCGTCACCATGGCCGATATGCTCAGCGCGCCGCACCATCCAGGAAGTGGTCCCGTCGCCATCGAGACCTCCTGACTTTCTCAAGTCCCCTGTTCGTACTCTTCGGCACGATGCATGTCGAAGGCTCGGTGCTCCGGATTGAGCTCGAAGCCGCGGAGCTCGGTATGGCATCGATAGCAGACCGTGACTTCCCCTAACCGGTGATAGAGCGTGAAGTCGGCCGCGCTTGCCACGACGAGAACGGCGAGCGCTGCTGGGAAGTGCCAAAAAGCATAGGCGAGCGAGGACAAGACGATCGTCGCCGTAACGGCGGCACAGCCTAGCTGCTGAGGAAAATCCTTGCGCGTAAAGAAGAAGAGATTGCCACACTGCGGGCAAGAGTCGATGGGTCCACCGGCGGCGAGGGCCTCGCTCGGTGAGGATTCGTTCGGAGCTCCACAATAGGAGCAGATCACGGGCGATTCCGAAGGGGCTGCGTAGACGTTGTAGTCGGAGCACTCCCGACAAAAATAGCCGACTTCGAGATCGCTGCTGCTCATAGGGGGTATCCGGTCGCGACCCAGAGAAACTGTGAAACGAGCTCGCCGAAAAGGACGAGGATGAGAGCTACGTAGAGCAGCCCGGTGGCCGACTGAGTGGATCGGATTTTCACCGTTTGCCAGATCAAGCCCGCCAGTAGAAGCGGGGCGCCGAGGCCCATGAGGCTCCGAAAGAAGAAAAAGAGCCCGTTGGTCGAAAGGACGATATCGGCGAAGCGGCTCACATGAAGAATCTCCCAACCGCCGAACAACAACGCGGCGAGGACCGCCGAGAAGCGCGCCAAGACTCCAATCCAGAGCCAGAGCGCTCCGTTTCGGAGGGGTGCGATCGAAAGATTCGTGTCTACGAGATACCAATGACCGAGGATCATTGTCACGGTCACCGCTCCCATGAGGGTGGCGGAGCTGAGACTTCCGGCGAGGCTCAGCCATGGTGTCGGGCCGCCCGAGAGTAGGGCGAAGAGAGCCGGCGAGGCTGTGGCGCAGGCGGCCGAGAGCCACGTCAAAGTGCCCGCGCCTCCGCGTCCTCGCCCGAGCGCCCCGAACCAAACGAGCGCCGCGACGGCCGTGACGGCCCAGGCGAAGCGACCCGAATCCATACCCGCAGCGACGGCGAGGAGAGCTGCCCCCACAATCGACGCGGTGCAGAGGCGAAGAAAACCGATTGGCAGCCGGTTCGAAGCAGCCAGCGCCGCCGTCACGAGAAGACTGCCCGCGGCAAGGTGGCCCGCCAGAAGAGACGTGACTTCGCGGATCACAGCGTCCCTTCTGGGACCGCTAGCGAATCTTCGCGAGCCAGTAGCTGAGATCCGGTGTCAGTTCCGAGAGCACCATCCCATCCTCCACCGGCGTTTGGCACCCTCGGAGCCGGGACGACATGACCTCCTCCGCCCGTCTCACACTCATCTCGCAATTGCCACACTCGTTGCTCCAACAAAAGCGCCCGAGCACGGGCGTCTTGGAGCTAACTATATCTTGGATACATGCGAGGAGCACTTCGCCCCTAGGCACGAGGAAAGGACGGTCCTCGATCGTGACGGAAACGACCTCGGGATCTTGGGAAGGGCTCAAGTAGGCGGCGGCGCGACCCGGATACCGGCCGTGCCGCAACAGACCTCAGACTTCGGACTAGGTGTCAGACTTGAAACGACTCACCGCAGCCGCAGCTGCCGGTCGCATTCGGGTTGTTGAACCGGAAGCCCGAGCCCATGATGTCCTCGACGTAGTCGATCTCGGTTCCGTCGAGATAGAGGTAGCTCCTCGGATCCACGAAGAGCTTGATGCTACCGTGCTCGAAGACCTCGTCGCCCTCCGAGGCATTGTCGTCGAGCGCAAGTTGGTACTGGAAGCCGGAGCATCCTCCGCCGGCGACCCGAACGCGCAAACCTGCGTCGGGGCGTCCGTTCTGCTCGAGGAACTCCTGCACCTTGGTGGCGGCGAGCGGACTCAGTGTAAGCATGTGACCTTCTCCATGAAATCTCTCTCGAGCTTCAGATGCCCGGTACTCCCGAGTCAATCCGTTCGGGTGTAAGTCCACTGACTGGAACGGTTCGGGAAACCTGACCAAAACACTCAGACATCATGAAGTATAGACGGCGCGAGAAAGACGTGTCAAGCGGCGCCGAGTTGACAAGCTTGCTCGGCGTTTCCTACCATGAACGGCTCGCTGTCTCAGGAAAGGAAAGCATGGAAAGACGGCCCCTCTACGACTTGCACCTGCACACCACCTGCTCGGACGGCACCCTCTCGCCGACGGAGCTGACGCGCCTGGCGAAAGCGCAGGGGCTCAAGGCGTTTGCGGTGACCGATCACGACACCTTGGAGGGCATCCCCGAGGCTGAGTCCGTATCGAAGTCACTCGGCATCCATCTCGTCCCTGGTGTGGAAGTCAGCGCCAATTTCGGTGACACCGCGGTTCACGTACTCGGACTCTTCGTAGACTACAAAGAGCCTTGGCTCGAGCGTTTCTTTGACGGGGCGCGACGGCGACGGGTCGATCGCATTCACGTGATCGTCTCAAAGCTCGCGAGGGAAGGCGTAGAAATCGAGCCCGAGGCCGTGTTCGCACGCTCGCACCACGGTACCGTGGGCCGCCCTCACGTCGCAGAAGTGCTTGTCGAGAAGGGTGTCGTGAAGACACTTGCTGAAGCTTTCGAGCGTTTCCTCGCCGACGATCGACCAGCCTATGTCGGCTATGACAAAGTGACCCTCGAGGACGCTTGCGATCTCATTCGCCGCGCAAAAGGGGTTGCGTCCCTCGCTCATCCCGTCCACTACGGCAACGATGCGCTCATCCCTGAAATGGTATCGACGGGTCTCCAGGCAATCGAGGTCTATCACAAGGACCACTCCAAGACGAAAGTCGAGGAATACGCGAAGTTGGCCGCCGATCTAGGGCTCCTGGCGACGGGAGGGTCGGACTTCCACAGGCCTGACCGCACCGGCTCGGCGGCTCTGGGATGTCGAGAGATCACCGAGGAGCGCTTTGAAGCACTCCGGACCGCCGCCGGCTGACGCGAGCGGAGCGAGCACTAAAACAGGAAACATGCAGCATAGAGTCGCTTCCGTAGGCGACATCCCCGCGGGCGGGTCGCTCGCCGTCGACGTCGGCGAGAAACGCATCGCCATTTTCCACTACGACGGCCACTTCTACGCGCTCGACGAGACCTGCCCTCATCGCGGTGCCCCCTTGCACGAGGGTCGTGTCGATCGGGGCATCGTTGTCTGTTCTTGGCACCAATGGCAGTTCGAGCTCGAGACGGGACGTTCTCCCGTAAATCCTCTGTCCAAGGTGCGGACCTATCCTCTTCGGATCGAGGACGGAGGAATCTGGATCGAAGTCGAAGTCTAGGTCGACCGTTTTCTTCTTTTGGCGAAACCTAAACCTGAGTGTCGAAGGCGGCCTTGAGGCTATGGCGCGTTGCCTCGAGCGTGCGGTCGAGGTCTTCGGTGTCGTGGGCGAGCGACACGAAGAGGGCTTCGAACTGCGAGGGCGGAAGGTGCACCCCGCGATCGAGCATGCTGCGGAAGAAACGGGCGTAGCGCTTGGTGTCGGATCGGGTCGCGCTCTCGAAATCGGTCACGGGGTCTTCCGTGAAGAAGAGTGTCAGCATCGATCCGACGCGGTTAAGCGCGAGCGATAGGCCCATCTCATCGAGGATGCCGCAGAGGCCGTTTTCGAGCTGCGCCGAGCGCTCCTCGAGCCGCTCCCACGCGTTGACGTCATCTAGAGTCTCGAGCTGGGCGAGTCCCGCCGCCATCGCGAGAGGGTTACCCGAGAGCGTTCCGGCCTGATAGACCGCTCCTTCGGGTGCAATCTGCTCCATGAGATCGCGCCGGCCACCGTAAGCGCCGACCGGCAGGCCCCCGCCGATCACTTTTCCGAGAGTTGTCAAATCCGGCGTGACATCGTAGCGCCCTTGAGCACCGCCCCTCGCGACGCGGAAACCGGTCATGACCTCGTCGAAAACGAGCAGGGCACCCTCCCGGCTGCATACCTCCCGGAGAGCGTCGAGGAAACCGTCAATCGGAGGCACCACTCCCATATTCCCGGCGACGGGCTCGACGATGACTGCCGCGATGGTGTCGGGCTTCGCTTCGAAGATCCGCCTCACCGATTCGCTGTCGTTGAAGCGGGCGACGGAGGTCAGCGATGCGAGAGCCTCTGGGACGCCAGGGCTGTCGGGGATGCCCATGGTGAGTGCGCCCGAGCCGGCCTTGATGAGAAACGAATCGCCGTGACCGTGGTAGCAGCCCTCGAACTTGATGATGCCGTCGCGCTTCGTCGCAGCGCGAGCCAATCGGATGGCGGAGAGGGTCGCCTCGGTGCCCGAGCTCACCATGCGCACCATCGAGACCGAGGGCACCATCCCGCAGACCTTCTCGGCCAACTCGGTCTCGAGCGCCGTGGGGGCTCCGAAGCTCGTACCTCGAGCGAGGACCCTTTCGAGGGCCTCGACGACATTGGGATGGCGGTGACCGAGGATGAGAGGCCCGTAGGCACCGATGTAGTCGATGTACTCGCGTCCGTCCTCGTCGATCATTCGTGAGCCGAGCGCTTCGCGGATGAAGCGAGGCGCGACGTCGATGCCGCGAAACGCCCGCACTGGTGAGTTGACGCCACCAGGCAGAACGCGCCGCGATGCTTCGTAGAGTTCGTCGCTTCGGCTCATGTCAGTTTTTAGAGAAATGACGGACGATAGCTTCGACGAGCCCTTCCGTTGTGAAGCGCGTGGCCTCGATACGGGGGAAGACTCCGATCTCGCGGAGCGCAGCGCTCGTGATCGGGCCGATGCTCGCTGGCAGCGGCTTTTCTCCCAAGGTCGTCGGGTCGACATCTTCGAAGAAGCCTCGTACGGTCGAGCCCGAGGTAAACGTCACGACGTCCACCTTGCCTTCCGCCACGAGTGCGGCGGCCTGCGCGATTTCCGCTTTCGCCGGAACGGTGCGGTAGATGGCGACGACGTCGACGTCAGCGCCCGCTTCTCTCAGCAGTCGCGGCAAAGCCTCCCGAGCGATGTCGGCTCGGGGAAGGAGAAACTTCTTGCCTGCGAGATCGACTCGTTCGGAGAGTGCGCGATAGACGTCTTCCGCGATGTAACGCTCGGGCACGACCTCTGGTGTGACCCTTCGGCCGACGAGAGCTTCCGCCGTTGCCGGTCCGATGGCTGCGAAGCGAAGCTCGGTGGGAAGCAGTGCCACGAGGCGGTCGAAAAACGCTTCTACGGCGTTGACGCTCGTGAAGACGATCCAATCGTAGGTCGCGAGACGACCGAGGGCGGCATCGACCGGCCCCCAGTCCTCGAGCGGCTCGATCCGGATCGCCGGAGCTTCGACGACTTGCGCCCCGAGCGCCCGGAGCCGTTCCGCTAGCGAGCCAGCCTGATGTCGTGGTCGGGTCACGACGATGAGCTTGCCACTGAGCGGCACATCATCCAAGCGAGGCCTCGACTTCTTGAATGATCTCGGCGGCACCGGCCTCGAGCATCCGCCCTGCCAGCTCGAGACCGAGATTCTCGGCCTGGTCGGATCTTCCCGAGACCTCCTGTTTCAAATGCTTCGCGCCGTCCACGGAACCCACGAACCCCCGCAGCCGAATCACGTCGTCGTGGAGCGCGGCATAGGCGCCGATTGGCACTTGGCACCCTCCCTCGAGCCGCGCGACAAGGGCTCGCTCGGCAGTGATAGCGCGCTCCGACGCGTAATGGTTCAAACGCTTCAGGCTCTTTCCGAGGGTCTCGTCCGCTTCCCGAATCTCGATCGCCAGGGCACCTTGTCCGACGGCTGGAAGCATCGTCTCGACGGGGATGAGGCTACTGATGCGGTCGGCAAGGCCCAGTCGCTCGAGTCCCGCGGCGGCGAGCACGATGCCTTCCCAGTCGGATGCGTCGAGCTTCTCGAGCCGGGTGGGCACGTTGCCACGCAGATCCTCGATCTGCAGATCGGGCCTCGCAGCGAGAAGCTGGGATCGGCGCCTTAGACTCCCGGTGGCGAGCCTTGCTCCCTGAGGCAAGCTTTCGATGGACTCCGCCCGAAGGCTCACGAAGGCGTCCCTCGGGTCTTTGCGTTCGGTCGTCGCCGCGAGAATCAGGCCCTCGGCGACGCCGGATGGCACGTCCTTCATGCTGTGTACCGCCAGGTCGATACGCTCCTCTAACAGCGCCTTTTCGATCTCTTTGATGAACAGACCCGAGCCACCCACCTGGCTCAAGGGCCGATCGGTGACCCGGTCTCCCTGGGTCTGAATGATCTCTAGCTCGACGGTCGCGTGGGGAGCGAGAGCTTCCATGACGCCTCGCGCCTGAACGAGCGCGAGCCGACTACCGCGGCTTCCGATGCGGATCGTTCTCATCGGGCTGCTCGATGTCGAAGGCTTTGTAGAGGGTGTCGATCCGCAGGCTGCCGAGATCGCCCTCGTCGCTCCACTCGCGGACGTGGGACATCAAGGGATGGAGTATCTTTTTGACCAGACTCTCGGTCAGAAGCTCGAGTTGTTCCCGATCCTCCGAGCAAAAGCGCTTCTGGTGACGGGACACCTCTTGAGCGCGGAGCTCCTCCACCCTTTCGCGGATCTTCTTGATCAATGGGGTCGCCGAGAGTGAGCTCCTCCAACTCATGAAAAGCTCGAGCTCCTGCTCGACGATCGTCTCGGCCTTGGGAATCTCGGTGCGCCGTTTCTCTATGTTGCGGTCGACGAGCACGTTCAGATCGTCGATAACGTGGAGGAACACTCCATCGAGCTTTCCAATCGCCGCCTCGAAGTCCCGAGGTACGGCGATATCGATGATGTATATCGGCCGTCCGCCACGTCGGCCGAGAATCGACTGCATCGTCCTCTGGTCGACGATGGGCGAAGTCGCTCCGGTCGAGCTGATGACGATGGCGGCGGTGGCGAGAGCTTCCTCGATCCGATCGAGCGGCAAGGCTGTTCCACCGAGCGAGCGCGCGAGCTCCTCGGCCTTGCTGAACGTTCGATTCGCGATGGTGAGCTTCTTGACCCCACGCTCGATCATGTGGCGTGCCGTGAGGGCCCCCATCTCACCGACTCCGATGAGGAGCACGGAATGCGTGGCGAGATCCTCGAAAATCTTGCCGGCGAGCTCCGAGGCGGCGCTCGCGACCGAAACGGCGCCCGCGCCGATTTGGGTCTCGTTGCGCACTCGCTTTCCCACGGTCACCGCGGATCGCAGGATCCGGTCGAGGACGTGCCCGCATGCGTGGCTCTCGAGCGAAAGCTCGTGGGCGCGCCGCACCTGGCCCAGAATTTGAGATTCTCCGAGAATGAGCGAATCGAGCCCAGCCGTCACTCGGAGGAGGTGGCGGACTGACTCGTACTGCGTGAGTGTATAGGCGTAGCCGGGGTGCGCCGCGAGGTCGATGTCCTTCTTCTTGGCGATAAGCTCCCGGATGTACATCTCCGCGGCGCCATTGTCGTTGGAAAGCCCGTAGAACTCGGTCCGGTTGCACGTCGAGAGCAAGATCGCTTCGGCCAGGGTCTCCCCGTGTTTCGCGCGCTCCAGGATCTCTCGAATCTCGTCCTCGGTGAAGGCGACGCGTTCACGCACTTCCAGCGGTGCGGTGCGATGATTCATGCCGACGACGATCAGATCCATGACGTGCTCAGACGAAGGCGTGGAATCCGGTGAAGACGAGGTTGACGACAACGAGAGAGAAGAGAATGACGGCGAAGCCGGCGATAGAGGTGAAAGCGATCCGTTTCGCGGACCAGCCCCAGAACCGACTCGCTCCCACGGCCAGGCCGTAGATGAGCCAGGCGATGAAGGTGATCATGAGCTTCGGGTCCCAGCTCCAGTACGTTCCGTAGACCTTCCACAAGAGCAGCAGCCCGAGGACCATCGCGACGGTGAGAAAGGCGAGGCCGAGCGTGGCGGAGCGATGCGTGAAGCTCGCCATGACCTCGAGCGAGGGGAGCTGTTTGTAAATGAGCCCGAAGCGCTGCTTCTTGATGTCGTAGAAGAGCATCAGGTAGAGGACGCCATAAACGGCGGAAATCGCCATACCAGAATAGCCGAGCAGCGCCGTGGCAACGTGGACCATGAAGATCGGCTCCCGCAAGAGATCGCTGAAGCCCCGCGAGGGCTCGACCACGGCGGATGAGATGAGCTGAAAGGCGAATACGATGCCGACGATGAAAAACCCGGTTGTACGGACGCCGATGCGCAGCTCGATCAGGAGGTAGAGGACGATCACCGAGAACGCGAGCACCGAGAAAGCTTCGAAGAGCGTCGCAATCGGAAAGTGGTGATACTCGATCGTGCGGAGGACGAGAAGCAGAGCGTGGAGTCCTACCGTCAAACGCAGCAAGTGGGGCGCCGTCCTTTCCGCGAAAGGATCGTTCCGGAAAAAGAGCAGGGCGTAGTCCGCCCATAGCAGCGCGTAGAGGCTCGGCAGGAGGATCGTGAGTGCGTTGATGAAGGTTTCCATGGTCCTCAACAGACCACTATAGAACCGCGCTCGATCCTTGACAAGAGTGGTAGCATGGCCCGCAACGTTACCTTTCTAAACGAAATAGGAAAACAGCCTTGCGGCGGCGCTTCTGTCTTCTGTCTGTATGTCTTTTCGCTGGCGTGGGCTGCGGTTCGGGAGAGCGGGGCTCGGCCTTGCCCGAAGGCGTGCTCCGAGTCGCAATCCCCATGGAGCCACAGACCTGGAATCGTTTACTCGCCTCCGATCACGTGACCCACGTCGTCACCGATCAGCTTCACGCGCCCCTGATCCGTCTGAATCCGCGGACGCAGCAGATGGAGCCCGCGCTGGCCGAGTCGTGGGAGATCGTAAAGGACGATTCGGGCGCTCGCATCGTGTTTCACTTGCGAGCGGGTTTGAGGTTCTCGGACGGAGAGCCTTTCACCGCGGAGGACGTCGCTTTCACTTTTCGCGTGCTCCACGACGAGAGCACGGCGAGCCAACTCACGGAGACGGTGCAGCTCGACGGCAAACCTTTCGTTCCTGAAGTCCTCGATGCTGCGACGGTAGCCCTCCGGCTTCCGAGGCTGACGGCGACCGTCGAGCGAGTTTTCGACAGTATTCGCATTCTGCCCGAGCATCGACTCCGGGCGAGTCTCGACCGGGGCACACTTGCCGCCGATACCGGCCTCGGTGCGCCCCCCGAGAACGTCGTCGGTCTCGGCCCTTTCCGACTTCGGGAGCACGTGCCGGGTCAGCGCATCGTCCTCGAGCGAAACCCGTTCTATTGGAGAACTGGCGACGGGGCGGAGGTTTTCCCGAGATTGTCCTCGATCGTTTTCGAGGTCGTGCCCGATGGTAGCGCTCGCGTCCTCCGGCTTCGCTCGGGAGACATCGACCTCCTCGAGCCTTTGGCCGCCGAAGCCTTCGGGGCGCTCGCTCATGCCGAAAGCAAGGCCCTCCGTCTCATCGATGCCGGGCCCGGCATGCGCTCCGAGAGGCTATGGTTCAACTTGAATCCCGCGAGCCCGATCGAAGAGCACAAGAAGCGATGGTTCACGGACGTGCGGTTTCGCCGCGCCGTCTCGCTATCGATCGATCGCGCGGGAATGGCCCGCGTCGTCTATTCGGGGCTCGCGACGCCTGCGGCGGGGCCGGTGTCTCCGGCAAATACTTTCTGGAAGAACGCCTCGCTCGCCCCAGTCGAGCGCGACGTCGATCGCGCGCGGGAGCTTCTCGTAGAGGCGGGCTTTCGTTGGGACGAAGACGGTCACCTGGTCGATTCGGCGGGAACACTCGTGCGCTTCGACATCATCACCAGCGCGACCCAGGACCACGCCCGAAGCGTCGGTGCTTTCATCCAGGAAGACTTGTTTGCCCTCGGAATCCAGGCGCATACGCGTCCCGTCGAGGGGAGCAGCCTGCTCGCCCGGCTCACCGGGAGCTTCGATTACGACGCAGCCCTGCTCGGCATCACCCCGACCGATCCGGACCCTTCCGCCGAGATAGCGTTTTGGATGAGCCACGCGTCTCTTCACCTGTGGCATCCATCTCAGTCCGCGCCGGCAACGGAGTGGGAGGCCCGCATCGACGAGCTCATGACGGCGCAAATGCGCTCGCTCGATCCCGGGCACCGGAAAGCTTGCTTCGACGAGGTCCAGACCATCGTGGCGGAGCAGCTTCCCGTCATCGATCTCGTCGTGCCGCACGCGCTCCTGGGGGCTCACGAGAGAGTTCGGAACTTGCAACCGAGTCCGTTTACCCACGCTTTATGGAATAGTTACGAGCTTTCCGCCGGGCTGGGGGGAAATTGACCTTTAGGTAAACCCCGTGACGCACATCACTGAATCCTCAGGACGACGAGGGTAGTTTGCGAAGCAAGAAACCGACAAGCTTAGCCACCGTGGGTGGTAGTCGAAAGCCCACGGCGCCAAAGGAGGTGCAACGGGAAACGGAAGATGTAGGGACGGTCCCAAGGCAGACGGCTTTCGCGGGATGTGATTCTATTCTCATTCTTTCTTTTGTTATGACTCTGGTCTCTGCCAGACCGACCCCTTCCTCGACCGCCTAAGTCCTAACCAAATCTCTCAAAATATCTGACAGAAGTCTCGGCGTGCGGTTCGGCCCGTTCCGCGCCTTGGGATTCGCAGCCAAGGAGGTACCAATGCAAGGCATTCTCTGGGTATGATGTTTTCGATTTGAGTAGTACTGTAATTTTCATTTAATCGAAATAATGAAGGAGTGCATCATGGAAAACGTACAGGAAATCAAGGAAATCAAGGAAATCAAGGAAATCAAGGAAATCGAAGAACTTACCGTCGAAGAGCTCGAAGAGCGGACCGCCCCGGGGGTTATCATCAACTTCGGCCATTCCCCTTGAGGCCCCAGACAAATTCAGCCTACTAGACGTCCTTCAGTTTTGAGTGCCGGAGACCACTGGGGAGCGGTCTCCTTCCTTCTTTTCCCCGTCCTTTCTCCAGTTTCCATTCTAGAAAACGGCGTTGCTTCTCCCCGAAGTTCTGTGATACCTTCCGAGGCCAGGGTTGGTAGTCCCGACGACTCCGGGATAGTCACGGAATCTTAGACCATTAATCTCTTTCTAACCCTTAGGCTTTTGCCTAAAAACCTTGGTGCCGGAGTCGTAAATGGACTGGCAACGTCGGCCAGCCAGCGTAAGGTTCTACATTTCAGCGGTTGTCGGGGGCGGGGTCGCTGTTTACCTGTGGGCCCTGGCTGAAACTGTACGCTTTGCGGCTGTTCTTCCCGGCGAGGAGCGCGCGAGCTTCCTCGGTATCCTCTTCGTCGCCTGCCTCAGCGCTCGTTGGGTCGTACGGATCCCCCGCACCGCTAACTGGATTTCGGTCGCCGACTGCCTCGTCCTTTCGATTGTCATGATCTACGGGCTCGCGCCCGGGATCGTGGCCCACGGGCTGTTTCATCTGGTGAGCTACTGGTTCGCCGTCGAGTACGAGCCCCAGGAGCAGAGGGGGATTCCGCTCGATTGGAGCACGTTGCGCGCCGTTTTCAATCTTGCCTCGGGCGCGCTCCACGCACTCGCCTACGGCATGGTCTTCATACTCGTGAAGCCGGCCGACCCGGTGACCGCGCCTAGCATCATCTTCCCGGTCTTACTCGTTGGCTTGACCTATTTCCTAGTCAATGGGATGGCGACTCACAGCGTCCAGGCGCTCTCGGGCCAGGGGCAGTTTTTCGACCTATGGAAGCAGGACTTTCCTCTTTTGCCGGTCTATTTCGTCGCCTCGTCTTGCGGGGCCGCGATCGTCTATCTCTTCCACGCCCTCGTTGGCCCAGGGGCCTTCGTGCTCGCCTTGCCGTTCTGGGTCTTGGCCTACTACGCCCACCGCTTCTACAAGGAGAAGTACGAGGAGCTCTCGAAGGTCCATCGCCAGACTCTCGAGGCCTTCGCCTTCTGTATCGACGCGATGGAGCTCCACACCGACTTCAAGCATCACACCCACACCCACATCCAGCGGACTCAGATGCTGACGCTCGGGCTGGCGCGAGCGATGAAGGACGTCGACGAGAGGACTTACGAGGGGCTCCGCTACGCATCGGTGCTGCACGACGTCGGCAAGATATCGATTCCCTCCTACATCCTTCACAAGCCGACGCGGCTCACCGAGCGCGAGTTTCAGAAGATGAGCACCCATCCCGCGATCGGCGCTCAGATCCTGTCCTCGATCGACTTTCCATTTCCGGTCGTCGAGATCGTCAAGCACCATCACGAGAACTGGGACGGGAGCGGTTATCCGGACGGCTTGAGGGGAGATCAGATTCCCCTGGGTTCGAGAATTCTCTCAATCGCTGACTGCTACGAAGCGCTGACGGCCCGTCGGGTCTACCGACGTTCGCTGAATCGCGAGGCGGCCGTCGCCATCATGAAGCGGGAGGCGCACAAGTTCGATCCGGTCGTTCTTCGCCGGTTCCTCGAAGTCGTTCTCGACCTCGACGAGGAGCTCAAGTCCATCGAAGTGCGCTCGCTCACCGATCCGGCCGAGCATACCGACAAGAAACGTGCCCCGGACATCGTCGGTCAGCCGAAGAGCTCGACGCTGAGTAGCTCGATCTCGGAACCTCAGCAAGAGATCTTCGCTCTCTTCGAGATTTTTCAGAACATTGGCAACTCGCTCTCCCGAAACGACACTCTCACGATTCTCGCTTCGAAGCTCGAGAAGATCGTTCCGTTCTCGACTCTCGTCATCTATCTCGTCGATGACGGTAGCGAGGAGCTGAGGCCCGCTCACGTGGTGGGCGCCAACAAGGACCACTTCGACAAACTCTCTATCGAGATCGGAACCCGCCTCGCGGGATGGGTGGCGGCCAACAACCGCTTTCTCTACAACGTCCACCCGGGGCCGGATACGATGACCTTGCCCGACGAGGTCAAGTCTCTCTACGGGAACTCGCTTCTGGCGCCGCTGGTCCACGAGGAGCGGCCTCTCGGAACGATCGCTCTCTACGTCGAAGGCGACGATCGCTATACGGACGATCACATCCGCCTGATGGAGATCGTTTCCAATCGCGCCTCGATCGCTCTCTTCAATGCCATTCGTTTCGAGGAGACTCAAGAGGACGCCTTCACCGATCGCTTGACGGGACTTCCCAACTCGCGATTCCTGTACATCTTCTTCGAGCAGACGCTTTCCGAGGCGAAACGTTACGGAGAATCCTTGACGGTCATCGAGATGGATTTGGACGACTTCAAGGGAGTCAACGATCGGTACGGTCACCACACCGGCGATCGCTTCCTCAAAGAGGTTGGACGGATATTGAAAGGACACATGCGGGACGCCGACGTGCTCGTCCGCTACGCCGGCGACGAGTTCATCGCGATCCTGCCGAAGACGACCTACGAGCAAGCGCGGCAGTTCTCCTACCGGCTTCAAGAAGCGGTCGAGGCCGCGGAGCTCGACGTCGGGGTGGCTTCGATGCTGCGAGTTGGCATCTCACTCGGCCTGGCCTCCTACCCCGCCGCAGGTCAGGATCTGGAGTCGCTTCTGATGGCCGCGGACAAGAACATGTACGAGGACAAGTCTCGGCGCAAGGGCAAAAAGCGTGGGGAAGCTCCATCGGATAGCTACCAACCGAGCTTGTTCGAAAAAGAAGAGTTCCAGGGCCAGCGGCCGAGCTAGCCTCAAGCCCGAGAATGGCTCGCGTCATTTACACTCGCGTGGCCATGGCGGCCCTGCTCCTTCTCGCCGCGAGTTTCCTCTCTTTCGTACTCTTGCACGCCTCCCCAGGCACTGTTGTCGATCAGCTGCGCTTCCATCCCGGAATCTCGGAGAGCGTCCTCGAAGTACTCGAGAGACGCTATGGGCTCGACCGCCCCTGGCACGTCCAATACGTCTCGTGGCTCGCGGGAACGCTCTCGGGTGACTTCGGGCTGTCGTTCAGCTACCAACGTCCCGTAGTCGAGCTTCTTCGGGAGGCCGTTCCCCGCACCCTCGCGCTCGCCACCCTCGCTCAGCTCGCCGGAGCGGGGATAGGTGTGGCGCTCGGACTCCTCTCCGCCGGGCGGCTCGACGGATGGTGGGACCGATGGGCGTGCCGGACAGCCCTCGTTCTGGCCTCCGTTCATCCCATCGTGCTCTCGCTCGCGGGGCTCGCCTTTGCCGCCTCAACGGGGCTTCTGCCCATCGGAGGGGGATCCGCCTCCGGAGCCGCGTCGTCCTCGCCGTGGTTTGTCGGGATGGACTTCCTGCGCCATCTCGTCTTGCCGGCGGCAGTACTCACCGCCTTCATGATTCCCGGATTCTTTCTCCAGGCGAGGGGCGCGTTCTCGGAGGTTCTGGCCGCCCCCTTCGTCCGTGCTGCTGACGCTCTTGGCGTTTCCCGTGGAGCGATTCTCCGGCGGCATGTCCTGCCAGCAGGGCTCGTTCCGTTGCTCGGCTACGCATCCGTTTCGATCGCGCGGCTTCTCAACGGAGCCTTTCTCGTCGAGGTCGTCACGGGTTGGCCCGGTATGGGACGGCTCGCCATCACGGCAATGCACGATCGGGACCCGTTTCTCCTCCTGGGCACGCTCGTCTTCGCCTCTTTTCTCCTCGTGGCTGGAAATCTGGCTTCGGACCTCCTGCTGGTGGCCGCAGATCCCCGCGTCAGGCTCGAGGAGAAACCCGCATGAGGGTTGGACTCGTCCTTCTTTGCCTGCTCACGGCCGTCGCTCTGGCAGGACCTTTCCTGCTTCGGTACTCGCCGACCGAGCAAGACCGGGAGTGGGTTCACGAGCCTCCGTTTGGCCTTTCGGGAGCGCACGGAAGACACGTGCTCGGAACTGATGGGCTCGGCCGCGACGTGTGGTCGCGCCTCGTGCACGGGGCGCGCTACACCGTGTTGACCGCTACCGCTGGTGTTCTCCTCACAGCCTTTCTGGGAACGCTCCTAGGGTCTGTTTCCGGGCTCTTTGGGGGGCTGACGGATCGACTGCTGATGCGTGGCGCCGAGCTCTTCATGACCTTACCCGCGCTCTACCTCATGATCGCGCTCCGAAACATTTTTCCCGACGCACTCTCGTCGTTCCAGTCGGGCGGTATCGTTGTTCTGACTCTCGCAATCGTCGGGTGGAGCTCCATCGCGCGACTGGTTCGCGCCCAGGTGCTGTCGTTGCGCGAGCGCGACTTCGTGACCGCCGCCCGGGCGGCAGGAGCGACGCGCTTCCGCCTGCTCTTGACCCACATCCTCCCTGCGTTGAGAGCTTTCGTGCTCCTCCAGGTGGGGCTGCTTCTACCCTACTTTCTTCTCGGCGAAGTGACACTGTCGTTTCTCGGGCTCGGGCTTCCCGAGCCGATGCCGAGCTGGGGGAATATGATGGCCGCGGCCGCCTCGAGCGCCGGAGTCCTGGGCGCTTACTGGTGGGAGTGGCTCTTCCCCGGGGTTTCGCTGACCCTCGCCGTTGTGGGCGCGAACCTCGTCGTGGACGGGATGCGGCGACGCTACTTTTCCGAGCTTCCGCCCGAAGCCACTCGCCTTCGGGTTGCGAGCTGGGCGAGAGCGTCGCGCTTCTGGTCTTCCTCGACGTGGGGCTCGAAGCACCTTCGGCATCGCGCCTCGTAGGTCTCGGCGCCACCCACGACGACGCGATCCTTGGAGGCGACGATGCGCTGCGTCTGATTGGCCGGGCTGCCGCAGCGCATGCAGATGGCCAGCGTCTTTGTGATGTACTCCGCAACCGCGAGAAGTTGGGGCATGGGGTCGAAGGGCTTGCCCAGGTAGTCGGTATCGAGTCCCGCCAGGATCACGCGTTTGCCGGTATTTGCCAGCTGGACCGCCACCTCGACGAGACTCGGTTCGAAGAACTGCCCCTCGTCGATGCCGACGACTTCGGTACGGTGGTCGAGCTTTTCCAAAATCTCTTCCGCGTGCTCGACGAGCTCGGCGTCGATCTTCATGTCACTGTGGGAGACGATATGCTCTTTGCCATAACGGCCGTCAATCAACGGTTTGAATATCTGGACTCGCTGACGGGCGATTTGAGCTCGTCTCAGCCGTCGAATCAACTCTTCGCTCTTCCCACTGAACATGCTCCCGGTAATGACCTCCAGCCATCCCGGATGGGTACGGAACACGTCCATGAATCTAGCTTTCGCCCCTTTCTTCCGCCAAGGTGGCGGAGGCGTATCGATCCGCATTATAGAACGGAGCGAGGGCGTGGAGGAGCGAGCGGACGAAAGCCTCCTCGCGCGTGACGACGTCTCCGGTCAGGACCCCGAACGTGCCCTCGTTCGACCGGACGTTCTGCTTTTGGAAGATGCGATCCGCCGCAGGGCCGAGATCCTCGCCGCGGTCGAATACCGCCCGTGCCAGCTCGTCGGGGAGCGTGATACAGCCGCCGCTCCCGAAGTGGCCTCTCGTCCCATCGGTGACATAGGACCACGACTCGAGGAATGACACGCCGCTTTCGAAGACGACTCCGCCCTCGAGTCCGATCGCGAGGAAAGGTCTTGAACCCTCCTCCTCGAGCAACCGCCATACGGCCTGCGCGCGTTGGCGCGCTCCGTCCATCATCTCGGACGTCGTCATCGGAGTCGAAGGCGCACCGGAGGCAACCTGGCGTGGCTCGAGCGCAAAGGAAGGGGCCAGGAAAGAGGAGAACCGCCGTCTGAGCTCGCCAAGCGCTCGCTCGACGGCTCGCAGCTTGGGCGCCCGTGTCGTCCCCACCGCGACGAGAAAGTCCGGGCCGTTCATTCGACAACGAGCTCGAGTCCGTCGTCGACGAGGTGGTAGTCGAGAATGGACCCGCCCGCCTCCTCGATCGCGTTTCCGATTGCCTTTCGCTTGCCGTCCGGAACCGCGACGATCATGCAGCCGCCGCCGCCCGCTCCACACACTTTCGCGGAGGACGCTCCGGCGCCGCGCGCTGCGGAGATAATGGCCTCGAGCTCGGGGCTCGACACCGCCGGCGCCATTTCGCGTCGAGCCTGCCAATCCTCTCCGACGAGCTCCGCTACACGTTCTAGATCGCCTTCCACGATGGCGTTGCGAATCGCGACGGCGGTCCGACCGCTCCGCGCGAGCGCAGCCTTGGTGGTCTCATCACCTTCGAGAAAGCGTCGAACGACTTCCCAATTCGTGGCGCCCGATCGGTGCGGCTGGTGCGAGTAGGCGAGGAGGAAGCGATTCTCGAAGGCCTCCTTGTCTAGGGTCAGTGGCTCACGCCGATGGCGGTACTTCTCCCACCACAGGCACATGGCCCCCCCAAAAACGGGCGGATAGTGGTCTTGCGCTCCCGTTATGGTCCCGAGGATCTCGACCTCGACGTCCTTGACGATGGAGATGAGGTCGTGGCGATCGTAGCGGAACCCTGTCAGACCGTTGAGTACGCCCGCGATCACCACGCCGAGCGACGAGGAGGCGCCGAGCCCCGCCTGTGGCGGCGCCTCGGAGTGGGTCGTCAGAAGGATTGGGTCCTTCGGCGCGAAGAACCGCAGCAAGTGGCCAGCGATTTCTGCACCTCGTTTGCTTCGAAGCCCCTCCGGTGAGGCGGCCGACATCGTGCGTCCCGTGTCGCGCTCCCGGACGTGCCACTTGCCGTCCGGAGACGGCTCGACCGAGGCCTCCGTGTACAGGTTGACGGCGAGGTTCACGGTAGCGGCCTGCTCGATGAGCAGGTAGAGGGGCCACAGGTCTAAGGTGCCGCCCGCGAGATCGATGCGGCTTGGAGCGCGAGCCCGAAGGGTCATCGGCTAAAAGACGAAGCCGGCGTAGGCACCCCAGCTCGTTTCCGCCCCGGACTCGAAGGCCCGTTGTATTTGGAGCTCCAGGCTCAGCCGTCCAAATTCGATGCCGCCGACTAGCTGATAGCCGAAGTCCTTGCTCCATTCGGAACTGCCGGAAACGAAGACGAAGTTGCTGAGAAGCCCCATCCCTCCGCCCCCATAGGGACGCAGGCCGATGTTCGACGACTTGACTTTCACGTTGATGAAGCCGTTCGCTGGCACCACCGTGGCGGTCGTCTCGAAGACGTCCGCACGATAAACGGAAGTCTGGAGCTCGAAGCCGAGGAAGACCGTTTCGGCGAAGTTGACCGCGTAGTCGCTTCCGAAATCGGCTCGCCATCGACCCTCGAAGCCTATGTCGCGAGGATGAAAAATCAAGCCGCCACGGAGAAACGCGTCCCCGGCCCCCGCGGAAGAGGCGACGAGCGAGACAAAAACCATTCCCAGCAGCGCCACACGCATCCGTGCTAGCACAGGATGGCTCGCCTGTTTCATGTGTGGCGAAATTATACCGCAAACGACGCGGTGCTATCCTCTTCGTATGGGCGAGCGGATCGATCGCGTCCGTCGACGACTGGAGGCTCAATCACCCGGGTCGGGCCCGCCGGACCTGCGTCCCGCAGCCGTTCTCGTTCCTATCGTCGTGACGAAGGGAGAGGAGTTTCTGCTCTTCACTCGACGTTCGTCTCGCTTGCGTCGTCAGCCCGGCGATATCTCGTTTCCAGGGGGTGTCGTCGACCCGTCCGACGCCTCACCTCTCGCGACCGCTTTGAGGGAGAGTCGAGAGGAAGTCGGGCTGTTCCCAGAGCACGTGACCTTGCTCGGACAAATGGACGAGCGCGGTACGGTGACTGGCTTCCGCGTTACGCCCTTCGTCGGCGTCGTGACCGGCCCTTACCCTTTCCGTGGAAACCACGAGGTCGAGGAGCTCTTCGAGGTGCCCCTCGAAGTGCTCGAGGACCCCGCTATTCGGACGATCGAAAAGCGCCAGCTCGAGGATGGAAGTGTTCTCGACGTCTACCACTACCACTACGGTGAACACGACATCTGGGGGATCACCGGCCGGCTCGTCCACGAGCTGTTGAACCTGATCGCCTAGCAGGGGCGGCCGCGAGCACTAATTATGGAGCGACACACTCTTCGGGGAGCTTGCTCACGAAGCCGACGAAGGTCGGGTGGCGAAGACGGCCTTCATTCGTGAGCTCGGCATATTCCGCCCGCACGACGAGGGAGGGTCGCAGCCACTCGATCTCTCCAGGGGCCACCGCACCGAACCTCTGCGGAGGAGCGCTCTTGAGCGTCGAGAGCTCGGAGCCAAGCTGCCGCAAAGTCTTCTGGTCGAGGCCGCTCCCGACGTTCCCGATCCACTCGAGGGTCCCGTTCCGATAGGCTCCGAGAACCAGCGACTTGACCCTGCCGGCGCCGCGCTCCCGCACGAGACCCACGAGCACGCCATCGATCGTTCGGCGGACTTTGAGCTTGAGCCAGTCGCTGCTGCGCTCACCGGGTCGATAGTGACTGTCCATGAGCTTGGCCACGACGCCCTCTAGGCCGTATGCCTTGGCCTGCTCGAAGAGGCCCAGGCCGCGATCGGCGAAGTAGGCGCTCTCGACAAGGGGCGAATCCGCCTCGGCGAGAAGCTCGGCGAGGAGCTGCTTTCGCTCGAGCAGAGGTCGCTCGAACAATGGCTGACCGTTCCTATAGAGGAGGTCGAAGACCATATAGGCGACCGGATGTTTGCTGGCCTTGAGGAGGGCCGCCTCGCGCGTCGCCGTTTGCTCGCGGACCAGCACACGCTGGAAGTTCGGCCGTCCCTCGTCGTCCAAGACGACGATCTCTCCGTCGATTATTCCATTGCCATTGAGCTTTTCGAGCGCCGCTTCGATCTCTGGATATCGATCGGTAGCGTCCGTGAGCTTGCGACCCTGGAGTCGCGGGCGGCCCTCGCCGAAGAAAGCGAGCGCGCGGATCCCGTCCCACTTGACCTCGAAGAGGTGTCGGTCCGAATCGAAGGGCGCGCTCGAGGCAGCGAGCATGGGAGCTATTTTGGCGTGGAGCCAATCGGGCATCTATTCGTTAATAGCTTTCTTCTGCTCGCCGATCTCGGCTGGGGTCTCGGCTGGAGCGACGGCGCTCCGCTCGAGGCTCGTCTTGAGGGCCTCCATGAGGTTGATGACCTTTCCAGTTTCGACCTCCGGCGGCGCGACGATCTCCTTGCCTTCTTCCTTGGCCTTGATGATCTCGAGTAGTGCCTTTCGATAGTTGTCCTCGAAGGCCTCGGGGTCGAAGGGCTTGGTGATGGACTCGATGAGCTGTAAGGCGAGAGCTAGCTCCTCCGGATTGACCTCCGGCTCCGCTTCGAGCTCCTCGATTCCTGAAAGAGCCCGCACCTCGTCAGCATAATACAGCGCCGACATGACGAAAGCTTTATCACGAGGACGGATCGCGACGACCTGCTCCTTTCCGTTCATCACGACGCGAGCGAGGGCGATGCGCTTCTTGTCCTCGGTCGCCTTGAGAATCGTGGCGAAGCTCTCGATCGCGACCGGTCCATCGGGAACGATGTAGTGCGAGCCGTGGTAGTAGAGCGGATCGATTTCGTCCTGCTCGACGAATTGGACGATACTGATCGACTTGGTGGATTCGAGTGTGACTTTTGTGAAGTCCTCCTCGTCCATGATGATGTACTGTTCCTTTGCGTATTGGTAGCCCTTCAGGATCTCGTCGCTCGATACGCTTCGGTCGCAGCTCGGACAGCGTTTGTCGTATTTGACACGGCTGTTGCAAAGCTTGTGAATCTGGTTAAAGGAGAGCGCCTGGGAGCGCGCCGCCGGGTACATCCTGATAGGGATGTTCACGAGCGAAAGCTTGAGGAATCCCTTCCACGTTGGTCTCACCGAGGCCTCCTCCCCAAAACGAGTTTCGTTCGCAGTGTAGATGGAGGATTTCGACGTGTCAATGTCCTCTGCCTGTGTCATATTGGGAGCGGGCACGGAGACGTTTGCGCACAATGTGCACTACGAGGGATTGCATCCGCAAAGCATCCGTCCTGGTTGACAAGTGTATTGATTGAATAGGTTTAGAGGAATTTAATTCTTGGGCTCTCGAGACTCTGGCTCGTAAGTTGGCGAGCACTGCCACAAGAAGTGAGCAAAATATGCAGTATTATGTGGCCCGGCGATCATCTCTTAGAAGTACCGTTCCAAACTCTTGATTCTAAGGCCCTTCATCGAGCTTCGATTTGTGGCACATCTCTTGCAGTATGAGTACCTCTGGCCTGGATCGGAATAGATGGCTGAAACTTTGGAACGATCGGAGCGCGTGCTCGTGCTCGATGCCGTCCCCTCGGAGCGAAGGGAAATCTCGACGTGGCTCGCCGATCGCGGCTTGACGGCGGCGGGCGGGGGTCGGCTTCAAGAGGAGGACCTGTCTCGCTACGGATTGGCCATCGTTAGCATCGAGCTTCTCGAGGCTGATTGGGCGAGCCAGCTCTTTCGGCTCAAGAAAGTGGCGCCGGAGACGGAGATCATCCTCACGCAGTCCGGTGAGGGGTCGGTGACGACGGCGGTCTTGGCCATGCGACAAGGCGCTTACGACTATCTCGTCAAGCCCCTCGATCCGACGCGCCTACCGGTCCTGGCCCAAAAGGCTCTCGAGCGGAGACGCCTCTCCGAGGAGAACCGCTCGCTGCGAGAACGACTCTCACTGAAGGACGAATACGCCAAGATCGTGGGAAAGAGCCGACGCATCACCGAAGTTTACGAAGTGGCCGAGCAGGTGGCGAATACCTCCGCGACCACGCTTCTGACCGGCGAGAGTGGTACCGGCAAGGAGCTCGTCGCCAAAGCGATCCACCAACGAAGCGGTCGTCGAGCGCGGCCCTTCGTTTCGATCAACTGCGGCGCTCTACCCGAGGGCCTCCTGGAGAGCGAGCTGTTTGGATTCGAACGGGGCGCCTTCACGGGAGCCGTCGATTCCAAAGAGGGCAGGATCGAGATGGCGGACAGCGGCACCTTGTTTCTCGACGAAGTGGGCGAGATGAGCAGAAAGACCCAGGTCGAGTTTCTGAGGGTTCTACAGGAGCGCGAGTTTCGCAGGCTGGGGGGGGAGAAGATCATCCGCGTCGACGTGCGTATCATCGCGGCGACGAACAAGGATCTGCTGACCGAGGTGGAGGAGGGACGTTTTCGTCAGGATCTCTACTACCGGCTCGCGGTCGTTCCTATCCACCTTCCGTCCTTGCGAGAGCGCCGCGAGGACATTCCGCTTCTCGTTAGTGGGTTCCTGAACGAGTTCGCTCTTGCGAATCGCAAGGCCGTCAAACGGATCTCTCGAGATGCGGTGGAGCTTCTCGCACACTACGACTGGCCGGGGAACGTCCGCGAGCTCCGAAACGTCATCGAGCGACTTACCGTCACCATCGAGGAGTCGACGATCCGACCCCAGCATCTCCCCCCCGAGATTGCGACCGCAGGCGCCGCCGCACGCTGGAAGAGGTCACGGACCACCGCCAGAAAGCGGCTCGGATTCTCGGAATCAGCCCGCGTGCACTGCATTACAAGATTGCTCGCTACGGTGTTCCCCGGAAGAGACCGGTGGTGGCCGGCCAGAAGGGGCGTCGTCCTGAGAGCCTATGAACCATCCAAAAGCACCAGTTTTAGCGCACATCCTTTCTTTGAACGCCTCCTTGATTTGGTATGATTTCCTATAAGGACGCTTGACGTAAAAGCGCGAACGTAAGCCCCTCGCCACGGGAGACTCCATAACAATGTCCACACAGACCCTCGTAGGTGCGACGAAACAAGACGTCAAACCGATCCTCGTCAACGATTTTTCGATCCAGGTCGCGACCGTCAACGGTTCCGGAAGCCAGTCCTCGAACAACGTCCTGTTGCGGGCCATCTTCCAGATGGGCGTGCCCGTCTCCGGAAAGAACCTCTTCCCGTCGAACATTCAAGGGCTTCCCACCTGGTTTACGATTCGGGCGAGCAAGAAGAGCTATGTCGCGCGCAAGCGGGAAGTGGATCTCCTCATCGCCATGAACGCTCAAACGGCGCGCGAAGACGTCGAGTCTCTCGCGGCGGGGGCCGCGGTCGTTTTCGAGCAAACGCTAGGTCTCGAGAAGATCCGCAATGACCTTGTCTTTTATCCGGTGCCTTTCGCCGAGCTAGCGAAGGAAGTCATCGAAGAGGCGCGGCTTCGCAAGCTTCTCGCCAATATGATCTACGTCGGTGTCGTGGGTCAGCTTCTCTCCATTGACATGGAGGAGATCAAGACCGCAATCGCAAAGCAGTTCAAATCGAAAGCCAAGGCGATCGAGCTGAACATGAAAGCGATCGATATCGGGTTCGACTACGCGAAAAAGAATCTGGCGAAGTCAGACCCGCTGCGCGTCGAGCGCATGGACGAGGCCTTGGGGAAGATTCTCATCGATGGCAATGCCGCGGCAGCTCTCGGCTCGATGTTCAATGGTGTGACCGTCGTGACGTGGTATCCCATCACGCCTTCCTCGAGCTTGGTCGAGTCTCTGATCGACTACCTGAACGAATACCGCATCGACGAGGAGACCGGCAAGGCCACTTTCGCCGTCGTTCAAGCGGAGGACGAGCTCGCCGCCGTCGGTATGGTCGTGGGCGCCGGTTGGGCTGGGGCCCGTTCCATGACCTCGACGAGCGGCCCAGGCATCTCGCTCATGTCGGAGTTCGTCGGCCTCGCCTACTTCTCGGAAATACCGGTCGTCATTTGGGACATCCAGCGGGTCGGTCCTTCGACGGGCCTCCCGACCCGTACAGCCCAGGGCGACATCCTGAGCACTTACTACCTTTCTCATGGCGATACGAAGCACATTCTGCTGTTTCCGTGCTCGGTTTCGGAGTGCTTCGAGTTCGGTGGCACGTCGTTCGACCTCGCCGAGCGCTTCCAGACACCCGTCTTTGTCATGTCCGACCTGGACCTCGGCATGAATATCTGGATGTCGGACGCGTTTCCCTATCCGGACAAGCCCACCGATCGCGGCAAGGTATTGACCGCCGAGGAGCTCGACAAGGTCGAGTCCTTCGGGCGCTATCGTGACGTGGACGGCGACGGTATTCCCTACCGAACCCTTCCAGGGACGCCGCACGCACGCGCGGCTTATTTCAACCGCGGAAGCGGCCACGACGAGAACGCGGAGTACAGCGAGCGTCCCGACAAGTACGAGAACACCATGACGCGCCTGGCGCGGAAATTCGAGACCGCGCGCGCGCAGGTGCCGGGGCCCGTCGCGGAGATCGAGGAAGGCGCCGAGATCGGACTCATCGCTTTCGGAACGACCCACTGGGCCGTCGTCGAGTCTCGAGACCAGTTGCGCCAGGAGAGCGACCACAAGACCAGCTATCTCAGAATCAGAGCTTTGCCATTAGACAAGAAGCTGGAAGACTTCGTCGAAAGTCACGAGCGCGTCTACGTCGTGGAGCAGAATCGTGACGCCCAGATGCGCGAGCTTCTGCGCAACGAGCTGGCCGATCGTCCCGAGCTCATCGCGAAGCTCAGGAGCGTTCTTCACTTCAACGGACATCCGATCGATGCCCGCAGTGTGACCGATAGCATTCTCGAACAAGAGTCGTTGCGCTAACATAGTTATAGATTGGGAGAACACAGCGACATGGCAACCACGGTCAAGGAGCCACCACAGAAGAAAGTCAATCGCATCGGGCTCGCGCAGACGGACTACAAGGGCAAGCCCTCCACGCTCTGCAAGGGTTGTGGCCACGATTCCATCAGCAGCCAGCTCATCAAGGCTTTCTATGAATATGGAATCGAGCCGCACCGTGTCGCGAAGCTGTCGGGGATTGGATGCTCCTCGAAGACACCGGCCTACTGGCTGAGTCAAAGCCACGGCTTCAACGCCGTTCACGGGCGCATGCCCTCGATCGCGACCGGTAGCGTTCTCGCGAACCGGAATCTAGTTGCCGTGGGCGTATCGGGGGACGGCGACACGGCTTCGATCGGGATCGGGCAGTTCGTCCACCTTCTCCGCCGGAATCTCCCCGTCGTTTATATCATCGAGAACAACGGGGTCTACGGGCTCACGAAGGGCCAGTTCTCTGCGACCGCCGACCTCGGCTCCAAGCTCAAAACGGGCGTGGTCAACGACCTACCCGCCATCGATCTCTGCGGGCTGGCGGTCGAGCTCGGAGCGACCTATGTGGCCCGTTCCTTCGCCGGGGATCCGAAACAGGTGGTTGCGCTCGTGAAAGGTGCCTTCGGCCACAACGGCACGGCGGTCCTCGACATCATCAGCCCCTGCGTGACCTTCAACAATCATCCTGGCTCCACCAAGAGCTACACCTGGGGGAAAGACAACGAAGAGCTCATTCACGAAGTCGACTTCGTTCCCTTCTTCGAGAACATCGCCGTGGACTACGACGAGGGCCAGACGGCGGACGTCGAGCTTCATGACGGCTCCCACATCCTTCTGAAGAAGATCGACCGCGACTACGATCCGACCAATCGTCGGCGTGCGCTCGAGCTACTCCTCGATTCCCACGAGAAACAGCAGTTTCTCACGGGGCTCATCTACGTCGATACGAAGAAGAAGAACTTGATCGAGCTATTGAACATGGTCGGCGAGCCTCTGGCGACCCTTCCGCTCTCGAGGGTCCGCCCACCCAAGTCGGCCCTCGACGAAGTGATGGAGTCCCTGAAGTAGCACTAATTCAAGCTGAGCTTGAGCTCGCCGAGCACCTGCCGTTTGATGATGTCGCCGAAGATATGCTGCTGCGCGTTCGCGTTGGTCAGGTTCGAGAACTTCACGCCAGCGCTGACCTTTCCTTCCGCAAAACGCACGCCCAATCCTCCGTTCAGCATCGTGTAGGACTCGGTCGCGCCGTGGAAGCGCGCCTCGAGGACGTCCGTCCAGAACGCCGTATCGGTGTAGTTCACCGACAGACTTCCGAAGAAGCGATCGCCCGAATAGTTCAGACCGGCGTTGAACCGATTCGCCGGAGGGATGTTCAGCTCGGAGAACTCCTCGGGGTTTTCGGGGTCGGGCTCGTCCTGCCAGGAATAGTTGGCGAAAATGCTGACGTCCGAGTTCAGCTGTGCGTTGAGCCCGAGCTCTATACCGGTATCGGTGACGGCGTTGAAGTTGAGATAGGTGAAGTTCGACGGAAGTCCCCGACCGATGCTGGTGAGAAAATCCAGGGTTCCTGGCGGCAAGGGCCATCGCGGAGGAGGGTTCGCGCTCGAGTAGTTCTCGGATTGCGTGAAAAAAATATTGTCCTTGGTCTCGTTCAAGTACCAGGCGGCGCTCAAAGTGTAGCGGTTGGCAAAGGTGCCGGTATATCCGATCTCGTAGGCAGTGAGGCTCTCCTCGTTGAGGTCGATGTTTCCCGTCGCCACGACGGGAAACACGTAGGTTTGTCCGGCCAGGCGAGGATCGAGCGCGCCCAAATCGATCTGCTGCAGGATCGTGACGTCCAGAAAGCTGTTGACGAAAGAGGGCGCGCGGAACGCACGGTTGAACGAGACCCGGAACGCTTGCGATGGGGTCGGCTTGACCATGAACGTCGTCCGAGGTGAAAAGACGAACTTGTCGATGACACTGAAGCCGTCGGCCCGTCCACCGATGAGCCAGCGGAAGTGCTCCGAGAGAAAGATCTCGTCCTGGATGTAAAAGCCCCCCTCGGTACGGTTGTTCCCGAGAGGCGCGATGGAGAGATCGAAGCTGTTGTAGCGGAAGTTCCCGCCATAGGTGACGATGTGCCGGGTGCCGAGGACCTTCGAATTGCCCACTTCGACGTCGTAGGTCTTGTTGTCGAACAGGAAGTTGATCGGTTGCCCGGTGGGGCCGATCGCCAATAGGGCCGGCGCGTCCCCGTCTAGGAGATTGGCGAAGAAATTCACCTTCCAGTTGTCCCGCTCGTAGTTCACCTTGCCGTAGCCGAGCACGGTGCCCGACTGGATGTCGAAAGGTCCGATGCCGGTATGCATGATGCCCGAGGTTCCCGCGACTCCACCGGCGACAATGAGCTTCTGGCGGCCGTCGGGATAGTCGTAGTCGACGCGGACGTCGAGCTTGGGCTGGCTGGTACCCGAGTTCTCGAACGGGGGATAGGCCCCACCTCCGGTGCCGCGGTCCACGTCAATGGGAACGGTGCCGCTAGGCCGCGCGAGCGCATCCATGTCCTTGAAGCCGGCGGAAATCTTGTAGGCCCAGCGGTCGTTGACCGCATCGGCGTGGGTCACATTGATTCGATAGGACGAACCGGTGCCGAGGTCGCTACCTTCCGCGTCGCGGTTGACCGCCCCGTAGCCGAGCGTCACCGAGGTGCCGTCGAGCTGGCGGGGGGTCTTGCTGATCACGTTGACGACCCCCTTCATCGCGTTGGCTCCCCAGACCGCCGACGCGGGGCCGCGGATGACCTCGATCTGGGCGATCTCGCTGGTATCGACCGGGAGGAAGTCCCAGGCGACGAAACCGAAGAAATCCTGGTAAATGCTGCGCCCGTCGAGAAGCGCGAGCTGCGACGTCTCGAGAGTGGAGGTGGCGCCCCGCGCGGTGATATTGATGTCCCGGGCCGAGGTCTGAGAAACGTTGACCCCGGGCACGGCCCGCAGTAGCTCCCCGTAGTTTTGTGCGGGCGAGCTCTCGATGATGTCGGAGGTCACGACGCTCACGGTCGCGGGAGCGTTGATGAGTAGTTGCTCCACCTTCGAAGCCGTCACGACGACCGTCTCACTATAGGCCAGTAGCTCTTCCTCCTCCTCTTCTCCCTGGGGAGGTTGTTCTTGGCTGTCCTGAGAGTTGGCGAGGCTGAGCACGGAGCACGTGACAAGAACGCACAAGACGAGAACACCGGTAAGCTTCCTGTTCATGGGGACCTCCTCGCGGCGTTGGGGCGTTATTGGCACCGTCGATGAGCTTGGCTCTTATTTCACAAAAACCCATGAGTTTTCAACTTCGCAGCTTGCGAAACGCCCACCATGGACCCTATTACCCTATAATCCCGCCATGTCGACGATTAGTGAACGAGACGTCCTCGATAAGCTCTCTGGCGTGAGAGATCCGGACCTGGGCCGGGATATCGTTTCTCTTGGATACGTGAAGAACGTCCGGATCTGCGCCCCCATCGTGAGCTGTGACATCGAGCTTGCCAATCCAGCGAGCCAAGCGAAGGTAAAGCTCCGAGCGCAGGCCGAGGCGGCGCTCCTCGAGCTTGCCGACGTGAGCGAAGCCAACGTGCAGGTCACTTGGCGTGTCTCCGCCTCACCTGCGGGAGTCAAACGAGTATTGCCGGGAGGGCAAGTGGCTCCGGCGCCGCAGAAACCAGAGGGGGTCAAGAACCTCATCGCCATCGCTTCGGGAAAGGGAGGCGTCGGCAAGTCGACCGTCGCGGCGAACCTCGCTGTCGCGCTCCACCGGGCCGGGGCCTCGGTGGGACTGTGTGACGCCGACGTCTACGGCCCATCACAGGGGACGATGTTCGGAATCCACGACCGGCCCGAAGCCGATGAACGCCAACGGCTCATTCCCATCGAATCTCACGGCATTCGCATCATGTCGATGGGACTTCTCACTTCCAAGGAGACGCCGGTGATCTGGCGGGGGCCGATGGCGACGAAGCTCATCCAGCAGTTCATGTCGGGGGTCGCCTGGGGAGAGTTGGACTACCTCGTCATCGATCTGCCTCCCGGCACCGGCGACGTGCAGCTCACTTTGACGCAAAGCGTTCCTCTGACCGGCGCGGTGATCGTCACCACCCCCCAGGACGTGGCGCGGACCATCGCGGAAAAGGGGCTCCGCATGTTTCAGCCCGTCCGGGTTCCGGTGCTCGGCGTCATCGAGAACATGAGCTACTTCGTCTGCCCGCACTGCGACGAGCGAACCCACATTTTCAGCAAGGGAGGGGGCGAAGCGATCGCGAGGGAGCTCGGATTGCCGTTTCTCGGTGGGATCCCTCTCGATCCCGAGGTCGTCGTCGGCGGTGACGAGGGGCAGCCGATCGTGGTGAGAAATCCCGATGCACCCGCCTCTCGAGCCTACTTGGATATTGCCGCGCGCGTCGCGGCAGGGGTCGCCCGCGCGAACTTCGAGAGCGCCTCGGCGGAACAGCCGAAGGAGATTCTCGAGGAGGAAGGCAAGCTCAAGATCCTCTGGACCGACGGATCCGCCTCGCTCCTCCCCTTCGACTTCCTTCGGAATCACTGTCCCTGTGCTCTTTGCGTCGACGAGTGGACCGGCGAGCGCAAGAGCTTGATTCTGCTCCTGCCCTCGAACTTCCGCCCGATGAGTGTCGAGCCGGTAGGCAATTATGCCGTTCAAATGGCCTGGTCCGACGGCCACAACTCGGGGATCTACAGCTTCAAGTATCTACGTGAGCTCGAAGGAGAGCTCGCGGCGAAGAAGAACTGACTTCGGGGACATCGACCTTGGGCGAGCTCAGCGCGATCCTGGCCTTCCTACGTCCAGAACGCCATCGACGGAGCGAAGCGAGCGGGTGATACGCTCGAGCTCCTTGAGGTTGCCGATGGAGACCGTCACGTCGATCGCTCCTAGCTGATCTTCGAAAGTCTTCGCTTCGATGGTCCGGATATCGGTGTTCATATCAGCGATGATCGCCGTGATGTCCGCCAAAATGCCCTTCCGATCCTCCACGTTCACCGAGAGCGTGATGTCGTATCTGGCGTCTTTCTCGCCCTCCCACGATACGTCGACCCGACGTTCCGGGTCGACCATGAGGTTGAGTAGGTTCGGGCAAGTAACGGAGTGAACCGACACTCCCTTGCCGCGGGTTATATAGCCCGTGATGCCCTCACCCGGAATAGGATTACAACACTTCGCCCGATAGACCATCAAGTCGTCCATCCCATTGACTTTGATCTTGTCCTGGGATCCGCGAAAGACGTTGCGGACCGCGCGAGCGAAGGTGGCGCCAGCGCCGGGCTTCTCCTCGAGCTTTTCGGGCGGAACGAGCTTCGACAAGACGTTGCGTGGGGAGACCTTCCCGTAGCCGAGCGCGGCGTAGAGGTCCTCCGGCTTCGAGAAGCCGTACTCCCTCAAGACGTCCTCAAACCGCTTCGAATCCAGTACCTGCTTCAGTGAGACGTCGATACGGCCCGACTCCTTCTCGAAGAGCTTCTTGCCGATCTCGATGCTCCGTCGTTTCTCGGAAGCGTTCAGGAAGGTGCGGATCTTGTTTCGAGCGCGGGAGGTAGCGACGAAGGAGAGCCAGTCGCGACTCGGACGGTGGCCTCTCGCGGTGACGATCTCGACGATGTCACCGTTCTTCAGATGGTAGCGAAGAGGCACCATCATTCCGCTCACCCGGGCGCCAACGCACTGGTGACCGATGTCGGTGTGAATCGAGTAAGCGAAGTCGAGGGGCGTTGCCCCTCGCGGGAAGGATTTCACATCGCCCTTCGGTGTGAAGCAGAAAACGTCTTCGGGGTAGAGGTCTACTTTCAGGCTGTTGAGGAACTCATGAGGGTCCTTGACCTCTCGCTGCCAATCGATGATCTGCCGAAGCCAGGCGAAGTTCTTGACGTCATCCTCTTCGAACGGCCGTCCCTCTTTGTATTTCCAATGCGCGGCGATCCCTTGCTCGGCCACTCGGTTCATTTCCTCGCTACGGATCTGGACCTCGAAGGGGACACCCACATCCGTGATGACGCTCGTGTGTAGCGCGCGGTAGCCGTTGGGCCGAGGCATGGCGATGAAGTCCTTGATGCGTCCCGGAACGGGTCGCCAGGTGTTGTGAATGATGCCGAGCGTGCCGTAACAGTTCTTCACATCGTCCGTGATGATGCGAAGGGCAATGAAATCGTAGACTTGATCGAGCTCGATCCTCTGTCGCTTCATTTTCTGGTGAATACTGTAGATGCTTTTGGTGCGACCCTTGATCTCCGCGGGAATCCCGTTCTCCTCGAGGTTGATCTCGAGCGTACCCTTGATCTCGGCGATGAACTCCTGCGCCCACTTCTTTTTCGCCTCCACTCGGGCCGCGAGAACCCCGAAAGCCTTCGGCTCCACGTTCTTCAAACACAGCTCCTCGAGCTCCGACTTGATGCGTCCGATACCGAGTCTACCGGCCAGGGGCGCGTAGATCTCGAGCGTCTCGTTCGCGATCCTGAGGCGCCTCTCTTCGGAGAGGTGTTGAAGCGTGCGCATGTTGTGGAGACGGTCGGCGAGCTTGATCAGTATGATCCGAATGTCGTCCACCATGGCCATGAGCATCTTGCGGAAGTTCTCCGCCTGATGCTCTTCGAGAGACGAGAACTTCATCTTGCTGATCTTGGTGAGACCTTCGATGATGTGGGCGACCTCAGTGCCGAAGTACTCCGAAACGGACTCGATATCGGTGAGTGTATCCTCCACGACGTCGTGCAGGAGTCCGCAGACGACGCAAACGACGTCGAGCTTCAGTTCGGCGAGGATGTTCGCGACCTCGAGCGGGTGGATTAGGTAGGGCTCCCCCGACTTCCTGAGCTGACCTCGGTGCTCCTTGGCGGAGAAAACGTAGGCCCGCCTGAGGAGCGCCAAGTCTCCATCTGGCTGATAAGCACGGACTTTCTCCAGGATATTCTCGAAACGAATCATGATCTCACGGAGCAAATGCCAGTATCAGAGGCACTTGCCCCGGCTCCATGATAGGCGTCCCGCCTGCGCGCAAGCAAGGCGGAGGCCTCGGCTCTTGAAATGTTGACTGGACTCGGGACCCATAATATACTTCGCTCCCCAGTTTATTGAACGCTACTGAAGAGGGGGTTTTCACGCCATGCGTACCCGTCCCGGGACCATAATAGGAATAATACTGATCGCCCTCGTTGCGCTCAGCGGATGCGATATTGCGGGCAAGTGGGAGATGCTGAAATCGCGCCGTGCCTTCAAGCAGGCGAACGCCTTCTACGCGGCCAAGGAGTACGAGCGCGCGATCGAGTTTTACGACCAAACACTCGCACTGGACGAGAATCCTGACCCGCGTGTTCTCGTCACTTCAGTTTTTTATCGAGGCAGCAGCCACCATCTGATTTACCGTCCATACGGGGCGGAAGATGAGGCGGAGAACGACAAGCACCTGGCTGCAGCGATCGAGGACTACGGGATCGCGCAGGGGCTCGCCGCCGATCACGCGTCCGAGTTCGAGATGCTCGCGCCCTATCAGAAGTACTCGATGGAGCAGCTCGCGGCGATCTATCGTGACAACCTGAAAGATTTCGAGAGCGCGGAGAAATACTTCAAGGCGCTCATCGAGATCGACCAGGAGACTCCCGAGCGGTACTACGCGCTCGCCGACGTTTATGAACGATTCCATGACGCCGAGGAGATGCCCCTGATCGAAGAGGCGATCGAGTCCTACAAGAAGCCCGTGGACATGAATCCCGATGATTCCATGAGCTACCGTCAGGTCGCGAATCTCCTCAACAAGTATGGGCGTTTCGACGAGACGATGGAGTGGCTCGCCAAGGCCCGCGACGTTCAAGCGGGCAATCCCGAGGGCTATTACCTCATCGCCGTCCACTACTGGGACAAGGTCTATCGCGACCCGGCTCTGGGCCCGAACGACATTAAGGACTACATCGAGCTCGGGCTCGATCAATTGGATCAGGCGCTCGAGATCAACGACGAATACGTCGATGCGCTTATCTACAAGAATCTTTTGCTTCGGGAGCAGGCGAAAGTCGAGCCGCGGCGACAGGAGGAGCTCCTGGCGCTGGCTAACGAATTGAGAGACAGGGCCATCGTGCTACAAGAGCAGGCGGAAGCGGCCGAAAAAGAAGCCGCCGCCGCCGCGAAGGAAAGCGCGCAGGCCGAGTCGGGTCACTAAGAGCACGCATTTCGAAACCGCCTCGAATTCATTCGGGCGAGACAGCTTCCTGGCTGTCTCGCCCTTACTGCTTCTCCGATAGATGGCGGAGAAAGTTCTTGTCATCGAGGACGACGAGAGCCTCGCGTCGATGCTGGCCGAGTATCTCGGCTCCAAGGGTTTCCGAGTTCGCTCCGCCAAAGATGGCGAGGAGGGGCTTCGCGCGCTCGAGGAGGATCCCTCAGATCTCGTGATCCTCGACGTGATGCTTCCGGGACCCGATGGTTTCGAGATCTTGCGCCGACTTCGCAGGCAAAACGACGTTCCCGTTCTAATGTTGACAGCGAGGGGAGAGGATACGGACCGCATCGTCGGCCTCGAGCTCGGCGCCGATGACTATCTAGCCAAACCGTTCAATCCGCGTGAGTTACTCGCCCGCTTGCACGCTCTGACCCGGCGTCAGCGGCGCGCGATTGCCGGGACGCCTCGAACGTTTACGTTTGGAGCACTCGAGATCGACCGCGATCGGCGTCTCGTACGGCTGAACGGTGCTACGAGGGAGCTAACGAGCTATCAGTTCGATCTGCTCGTCGCGCTTGCCGAGAACGCGGGCCGGGTAATGACGCGCGACGCGCTCCTGAAGCGTTTGAGGGGCGTCGAGCTCGAGCCCTTCGATCGCAGCGTGGACGTTCACATCTCGAGAATCCGGGCCGCCGTGGAGGACGACCCGAAACACCCGCGGAGAATCCTGACCATTCGCTCCGTCGGCTATCTCTTTTCTGCCTCCTACGACGGTGAGGGAAGAGAGTGAGAGCTCTCTATATTCAGATATACGCCGCTTTCCTGAGTATCCTGCTCTTGTTCGCGGTTCTCATGTCGGTCGCGTGGCTCACTCTCGGCGGCTACAACGATCAGCCACTCGAAGCGATGGGCGTGGTCGCCGAAGAGCTCCTGCCCCCGGCCGACCGCATGCCGGAAGAGCTCGAACGAGCCGTCGACTCTCTTTCTCGACGTCTCGGGTTGAGCCTCGCGGTCTCCGATCCGGAACGGCGACTCCTTGCCGCATCCGGCGAAGACTTGCCGGGCCCCCGAGACACCGCGGCGGAAAGTCACTGGCTCCACTCGAGGGGGGCAGGGATCACCGCCGCCCTGACCCTCACGGACGGCCGCTGGGTCGTGGTCCGCCATCGACGAGGTCGCACCGCGGGAGGGATGCTCTTGTTCCTTGGGGCCTTGGGCGGTGCCATTGCTGTCGGCGCGTATCCTCCTCTCGTGCGACGCCTCACTAGACGTTTGGAGCGGCTCAGGGACCGCGTCGACGCCCTCGGCTCGGGTGAGCTCGACGCTCGGGTCGAGGTGGAGGGACGTGACGAGGTGGCCTTTCTGGCGGAGAGCTTCAATCGTGCCGCAGCCAAAATCGAGCGTCTCGTCGAGGCTCAGAAAACTCTGCTGGCAGGGGCATCGCACGAATTTCGTACGCCGCTCACGCGTATCCGCGTCGCCGCGGAGCTTCTCCCGGACACCGTCCGCCCAGAGCTCAAGAAGAGCATCGAGAGCGACGTCGCGGAGCTCGACGCGCTCATCGAGGAGCTGCTGCTGGCGTCCAGGCTCGATACGACGGAGCTCGCCGGAAGCGGGGAAACGGTGGACCTTCTCATTCTTGCCGCCGAAGAGGCCGCGCGCTATGACGCCGAGGCCACCGGGACGCCCACGGAGCTTCGAGTCGAGCCGCGGCTAGTGCGGCGCCTGGTTAGGAACCTCCTCGAGAACGCGCGTCGCTACGGAGCTTCAAGCCCCGTCGAGGTCGAGATCGCTCCGATGCCCCCAGGGGGCGCTTCGATACGAATTAGGGATCGCGGTCCCGGCATCCCGGAATCGGAACGGCAGCTCGTCTTCGAGCCCTTCTACCGCGCGTCCACGGCGTCTCTTGCGTCCGCTCGGGGTTTGGGTTTGGGTCTCTCGCTCGTGCGTCGCATAGCCCGGCTGCATGGAGGGGACGTGCGGTGTCTCGCTCGTGAAGGGGGTGGAACCGTCTTCGAGGTGACTTTGAAGGAAACGGCTGACCCCTCACCCGGTTCGCCTCGCGAACCGACCTCTCCCCATCGGGGAGAGGTATAAGACAAAAACGTAGACCCTTGCCGCCAGGCTGCTAGCCTGGCACGATCCCGACGCGCTCGACACCATTGCCTCGAGCGACGTCCAGAACCTCGACCACTTGTCCATATCTCAGCGTCGGCGCTGCTTGCAGAAAGATGGTTTTGTCCGCACGCGTCTCGAAGAGGTCACGGATGCGTAGGGGAAGCTCGTCAATGTTGACGGGCTGCTTGTTGATGGTGATTTCACCCGTTTCGTCTATATGGAGGACCAGCTGGTGGGGGTCCGGCGCCGATTCCACGGTATTGTCTGCCGACTCAGGCAGCTCGACGTCCAGGCCCTTTTGTGTCAGCGGCGTGACCACCATGAAAATGATTAGCAGCACCAACATGACGTCGATAAGAGGCGTCACGTTGATATCCGACATGCCGCGGCCGCGAACTGATCCTGACATTCCCATATTCTTTTCCTCCGAGAAGCTCCAAGGCCTAGCCTTGAGTCTTTTCCTCCGTGATGAGGCCGATCTCGTCGGCCCCGGCGTCGCGGCAGAGATCCATGACCCGCAGGACGTCACCATAGGCCAAGCCCTCGTCCGCTTTGAGAAAGAGGATTTTTTCGGACTTGTCCTCGAACTCCTCGGTGAGGCGAGCCACGATCTCGGACTGCGCCACCGGAATCATGTTGACATACAAGGTGTTGTCGAGTTTTACGGCCACGGTGACGACGTCCTCGTTGTCCGCATGATCTGTGGGATACTCCGCCGCCGGAAGATTCACGTCGACACCCTTCTGAAGCATTGGCGTGATCACCATGAAGATGATGAGCAACACGAGCATGACGTCAGCCAGGGGCGTCACATTGATGGTGGCAATTACGGTTTTTTGACCGAGTCCGCTCATTCCCATCGTTCGTTCTCCTTACTGCTCGAAAAAGTCAGCCTTAGTTGACCGTCTTCTTCGCCATGTAGTCGATGAGCTCCGAGGCGCTATTGTCCATCTCGACCGTAAAGCCCTCGACGCGCGTTGTCAGGTAGTTGAAGGCCCAGACCGCGGGAATGGCCACGCCTAGACCAACAGCCGTCGCGATAAGCGCCTCGGCGATACCTGCGGATACGGCACCGATCCCACCGGATCCGGTGAGTGCCATTCCACGGAACGCGTTGATGATGCCGGCAACGGTACCGAAAAGACCCACGAAAGGAGCCGTGGCACCCACGGTCCCCAGCCCGGAAAGGCCGCGCCTGAGATCGGTGAGGTTCAGGGCGGTGGCCCGCTCGATGGCGCGGTGGGCCGACTCCATCATGTCGTCGCGGGACCCCTCGCCGCTCTCCTTCTGGAATTGATACTCCTGGAGTCCGGCGAGAAGAACCTTGGCCAAGTGGCTGTTCTTGACGTCCTTGTTGCTGCTGATTCTGATGGCATCCTGAATCTTGCCGTCCTTCAGGAGCTTAGCGACCTTCGGAGCATAGAAACGCGACTGCTTCTTCGCTTTGAAGAACGTCATGTACCGCTCGATCATGACGCTCAGCGAATAGATCGACATGACCAGCATTATAAGGTTGACGAACTTCGAGGTGAATCCCATGTGATTCCAAATATCCAGCAAACTAAACGACATTATTTCCTCCTGATAGCCCTTGGGCTGGGTGCCACTGACTCGATGAAAACCCTAATATCTTACGAAATCTAGTTGAGCGAGAAGGTCACCGTCACCGTCATCACGATCGGAACGGGAACGTTGTTCAGTAGAGTCGGCTCGTACTTCCACTGCTTCACGGCCTCGACGGCGGCCTGGTCGAGCAAAGGGATCGACCTCAGCACACGCACGTTGGTGACATTGCCCGAGGGATCGATGATCGCTTCGAGGATCACGATGCCTTGGACGCGCGCCTGTTTGGCGATCTCTGGGTAGATCGGACTCAGGTCTTTGATCCTGTTGGGAGGACGGATGTTGCCGCCCACGCGCACCGGCTCTGCCCTGGGCGGTGGCGGCGGGGCGTCGGGAAGACCGCCGACGATGCCGCCGATGACGCCGCCTGGCACGCCGCCCTCGACGCCCCCAAAGTCCACGAAGCCTTCACCGATATTGTCGGGAATCTCGACGGGTGCCACGAACTGGTTGGCCGCTACCACCGGCCTCGGCGCCATCGGCTTGGCTCTCACCGCCTTTGGCGGCGGCGGCGGAGGAGGCGGAGGCGGCGGAGGCGGCGGAGGCGCCATGAAGGTCATGATGCCTTCCGGCGTCGGGAGATTATCCGTGGCCATGAGGGGAACGATGACCATGCCGAAGAGAATCCCACACTGGATTAGAACGGATGTCAAGAAACTCCCCAACGAGCCGGTCGGATTCCCCCCGGATGTCAGCGCTTGATCAAACAGTTCCTTGGGCACGGCGTGCTCCTTTCCGGAGAAGTACGAACGACTCTGACTATGAAGATCGCACTATCCGCTATAGTTCTCTGACCAAGATGGCTCGTGAGGGAGGACTCACCTTGGTCAAACTCTTAGACACCATGAACCCGGAAAAGTTCCGTCCAGATCTCAGCGAACAAGATACCTTATCCAGGAAAAGGGCATATCTATCTGGTAACGTATCCCCTTGTCAAACCAAGCTCAGAGTGGTCTGAGACCCCCTTTCGAGCGGGCCATGGTAAACGTGCTCGCTCTCCGTGTCAAGCACGCGTCGCATCAATAGAGATTGAAGCGGACGATGAGGTTGCTGAGAGCGGGGACTGGGCGCCCTTGTCTCGTGGCGGGGTGGAACCGCCACTCAGACTCCACGACCCGAATGGCCTCGGCATCGAGTGCCGGAATCGAGCGCAAGACCTCGAGTACTTTCACCTTGCCCTGCTTATCGATCACGACGCGAAGCATGACGACCCCTGAAACGTTGTCGCGAATCGCTTCCCGGGTGTAGCTCGGCTGTGGCATGCGGATCGGGCGCGGACCCACGTCTGGGGTGACTGCCGTTCCCGTGCCGCCGATGGAGCCTCCGACCAGGCCGCCGGGGACGCCGCCGACCACCCCCCCCGGGATCCCACCTTGCATTCCGTCGTCGTCACCCCCCGGAAACCCATGCTCGACACCTGCCCCGAGCTCGAAACGCATGGAGAGAATCTCGGCGGATAGGCCCGGCACAACGACGTGGGGTACCGTTGCCGCCGCCACGGGTCTCGCTAGGAGCGTCGCGCTCTCGACACCCGCCGGGCTACCCTGCCGAAGCGGGGGTGGAGGTGGCGCTGCCAGATCGAGCGCGACGGCCGCCACATGAGGTAGCGTTTCCTCGATGGGGGCGTATAGAGCGGTGAGGGCGATGAGGGCAAGACCGAGACCGTGAACGAACAGGCCGATGGGAGCGCTCAGCCAGTGATTCGCGCTGGATCCCCGATTCGCGTTAGTCAGGGTGCCGGCAAATAGCTCGCTCGTGTCCATGAATTATTTTACTACGGGTCACGAGGGGTTTTCGGGTCAGACCCGCGCGGCGTCCGCTTCTGGCTTGCTCTTGCGACGTCCGCCCGCCGGCTTGTCGCGCAGGGTGCGCCACCAGAGCACGACGGGCGAGGCGATCGCGATCGAGGAATAGGTGCCGATGATGACGCCGGCGACCAGAACGAAAGCGAATCCCCGGAGCACTTCGCCTCCGAGAACGTAGAGTGGGATTATGGCGAGGAACGTAAGGCCGGACGTCAAAACCGTACGGCGCAGCGTCTGATTGATCGAAAGATTCATGATCTCGGCCAAGGACTGCCGTCGAGCGAGCCGCCGGTTCTCCCGAACCCGGTCGAAGATGACGATGGTGTCGTTCACGGAGTAGCCTACGAGAGTGAGAAAGGCGGCGATGACGTTGAGGGTGATCTCGAAGTTGAAAATCGAGACCAAGCCCATCGTGAGCAGGACATCGTGGAGCACGGCGATCGTCGCGCCCACACCGTAGACGATCTCGAATCGAAATCCGATGTAGAGGAGCATGGCGACGAGGGCGAAAATAGTCGCGTTTCGTGCCTTCTGGCGCAGCTCCTGCCCTATCACCGGACCGACGATCTCGGTGGAGGAGTCGACCAGGGCGTTGTCCGGCATGTCGCGGCGCAGCGTCTCCAGGATCGTATTGGCGGCGGCATCGAAATCGCTGGCGTCATCGCTCTGTCGCTCCACGCGGATCATGACCTCGTTGAGGTCCTCGCGGTCGTAACGCTGGATGACGGCGCCGGTGAGTCCCGCCCCCTGTAGCCTGTCACGAATAACGTCGATCTCGGGCGTCTTCTCGAACTTGGCGTAGACGATGGTCCCTTCCGAAAAATCGATGCCGTAACGTAGGCCGCCTTTGCGGGCAATATCGAGGCCGCCCACAATCGCAACGATCAGGGAGAAGATGATGAAGTACCAGCGGTACTTGAGCCAGTTGATTTGGGTGTCGCCGATGAAGTCCATTTGGGGTCCGTTCTAGATACTCAACGCTTCGACTTGTCGACGTCCGCCGAGTACAAAATCGAAAATGAAGCGCGAGACGAAAATGGCCGTGAACATGTTCGAGAGCAGTCCGATGCTCAACGTCACGGCGAAACCTTGAACCGGGCCGGTTCCGAATTGGAAGAGAATCGCGGCCGCGACGAGGCTCGTCACGTTGGCGTCGAAGATCGTCCAGAAAACTTTGCCGAATCCAGCCGAGATCGCCGTGCGCGGCGGCTTGCCGCTGCGCATCTCTTCTTTGATGCGCTCGAAAATGAGTACGTTGGCATCCACGCCCATTCCGATAATGAGAATGACTCCCGCGATTCCGGGAAGAGTCAGGGTGGCGGCGAAGTAGGCGAGCGCGCCGAGGAGAATCAGAAGGTTGAGCGTGAGGGCGACTACCGCGTTCACGCCCGAGAGCCGGTAGTAGAACAGGATGAAGAGCACCACCGCCGCCAGACCCACGAGGGAGGCCGTGACACCGCTTCGAATCGAGTCCGCCCCGAGGCTAGGTCCCACGGTCCGCTCTTCCTGGTACTCGAGTGAAGCGGGCAGAGCGCCCGAGCGCAGCACCAAGGCGAGCTCTTGAGCTTCCTCGATGCTGAAATTGCCCGAGATCTGCCCCTGGTCGTAAATCGCGCCCTCAATGACGGGCGCGGACTGGACTTTGTCGTCCAGAATGATCGCGAGTCGCCGACCGATGTTGTCGCGTGTGATCCGCTGAAATCGGCTCGCTGCCTCGGGCTTCAGCGTGAACGAGACGTTCGGCGTGTTGGTGTCGTAGTCCAGCGCGCGCCGGGCGTTTTTGAGATCGCGCCCCGTCACGGCGGCTACGCTCTCCACGAGGTAGTAGCGTTTGTTCACGCCGCCCGCGTCGGCGACGCCGGAAACGATCTCGGTGCCGGATGGCTGAGCGCTTCCGCCGAGGAGCTGATCCTCCGACAGGTCCGGCCCGGCCGTCACCAGCTTCAGGTCGAGCTTGGCGGTGGACTTGATAATGCGCTTCGCTTGGGCCACATCATCGTAGCCTGGAAGCTGCACGAGAATCTGATCGCCCTGGTCGCCGTGCGGCGCGATGATGGGCTCTGCCACCCCGAGATCGTCTACCCGATTCCGGATGGTCTCGATGGCCTGACTAACGGTCTCATCGCGAAGGACGGCCCGATCCGAATCGCGAAGGCGAAGCTCCCACTGCCCGGAGTTGAGCCCCCGCGAGTCCCACGCCGCGAAGTTGTTCTGCACGATGGTACTAAAGGCGGAATCTTTATTAATGTCGACACCCACCACCAGGAGCTGTCCTGGCTCCTGCTTTTCGACGTTCTCGAAAGCGATGCTCTCGTCGTCTAGAAGCTGGCCAAGGATGCCGGAGGCCTCGTCGGTGACGGCGTTGAGGGCGTCAACGGTGTGCACCTTCAGGATGAGGTGGATGCCACCCTTCAAATCGAGGCCGAGCTTGATCTTCTCTTCGACCGGGTAGAAAGCCCAGACCGACGAAACGACCACGACCGCGATCAGCACGGCCTTCCAACGCAAGTTCTTCTTCATGGAATCTCCAAAAACAGAATTTCAGGTCTGTGAGCGGTCAGGAGCGTTTCGAGGACTCCTCGACCAGCTGAGCGATCGCCGATTTAGCCACCTGGATTTTGACGTGTTCGGCGATCCGGAGCTGAACGAGATCGTCGCTCACTCCAACGACGGTGCCATAGAGGCCTCCACTGGTCACGATGCGGTCGCCGTTCTTGAGCGAGCCGAGCATCGTCTCCGTGTTCTGCTGCTTCTTCCGCATGGGGCGCAGCACGATGAGGTAGAACACCCCGAAAATGACGAACATGAGAACGAGCTGGCTGCTGAAAATGGAATTTTGGCCTTGCCACGGCACGAACCAAGCGGTGAGCATGTTGCAATCATAATTCACGGGCTATTGCCCTTCAAGCCGAAGCGTTATCGAGCCGATCGGAGAGCTCGTTCCTGAGGGCCGGAAATCGGTCTTCCTCGATAGCGCTTCGCAATCTACGCATCAAATCGAGATAGAACTCGAGATTGTGGATCGTGTTCAGGGTCTTGGCTGTCATCTCCCTCGCCACGAAAAGGTGCCGGAGGTAGGCACGAGAGAAGTTGGCGCAGGTGTAACATTCGCACTCGGGATCCAGCGGGTTGGGGTCGTCTGCGTAGCGGCGATTCTTGATGGCGATCCTGCCTTGGCTCGTGAACAGGGTACCGTTGCGCGCGTTGCGCGTCGGGAGCACGCAGTCGAACATGTCGACGCCACACGCGACGGATTCCACGATGTCCAGCGGCGTGCCGACGCCCATCAAGTAGCGTGGCTTGTTGGTCGGCAGTTCCTCGGTCGAGACCTCCGTCATCCTTCGCATGAGATCTCTAGGTTCGCCCACAGCGAGACCGCCGATCCCGTATCCATCGAAGCTCATCTCGACGAGCGCCTGAGCGTTCTCGCGGCGAAGCGACTCGAGGACGCCACCCTGGACGATGCCGAAGACAGCTTGATTTTCGCTGCCACGTGCGGCGAGCGAACGGCGGGCCCAGTCGAGGCTACGGATGGCCGCCCGCTCGACATCTACTCGCTCGGCCGGGTAGAGCACGCACTCATCGAGCACCATCGCGATGTCGGAGCCGAGCCTCTCTTGGACCTCCATCGCTTTCTCCGGGGTCAGAAGGTGAAGGCTTCCATCCAAGTGCGATCGAAACGTCACGCCCTCGTCGTCGATTCGACGGAGCGCCGCAAGACTTGCGACCTGGAAACCGCCACTGTCCGTGAGGATCGGCTGGGTCCAAGCCATGAGCCCGTGAAGCCCACCGAGAGAAGCCACTCGCTCCGCACCGGGACGCAGCATGAGATGGTAGGTGTTCGACAGCAGAATCTGTGCGCCCATATCCAAGACCTGGCGTTGCGTGAGGGACTTGACCGTTCCTTGCGTCGCGACAGGAATGAAGGCGGGGGTCGAGATCGAGCCATGGGGCGTATCGAGGGATCCCAGGCGCGCGCCGCCGGAGACGCCCTTCAGATGGAAATCGAACATCTAGGTTGCTCCCGCTTTCGACTTTCTCTCTTTGATCGATATAAAAAAGGCTGTGCGAGGATCGCCGTGTTTGAAAAGGGTTTTCCTCGAAACGGTCAACTCGCTCCGGCTAAGACGTTCAAACCAAAGCATAAAGCTCCAGGGTACCGGACAAAAGGCTTGACAGTGCCACATCCCTCTCTTATCCTACATCTAGTATGTCAACTCCAGACTCCAACGAGGTCTAGTTGTTTGGCCACTCGAAGCTCCAGACAGCTCGTCGGGCGTGTGTCCCGGTGAACGTGTTTCGGAGTTCTTGGAGTTGGCGAGCGGAAGGTCGAGGCGTGACGAGCGATTCCGAATTCACGGGTCGTGAGGACGAGCTCGGCGACCTCCGCTCTACCCCAACGTGAGAGGAGGCGAAAATCATGGCTAAGAAGAGAAAGAAGAGCGCGACTGCCAAGAAGGCAACCAAAAAGAAGAGAAAGAAGAAAGCTGCCAAAAAAGCTAAGAAGAAGTAGCGACTTCCTCAGGGGTACCGAGAGCGGGGGTGAGATGTTCACCCCCCTTTTTTTCGGGTTTTTGTAGCTTTCACAGCAAGTAGCGTTCGATCGCTTCGGCGACACCCGACTCGTCGTTCGTGGCCGTTTCCGCGAACCCGCGCCCGCGCAGCTCTTCTGAGGCGTTGCTCATCAGGACGCCGAGACCCGCCGACTCGAGCATATCCAGATCGTTCCAGTTGTCCCCGATCGCCATGGTCTCTTCGATAGCGAGACCGAGCTTCCCGCTCAAGAACGCGAGAGCGCTCGACTTCGTTGCATCCTCGGCGAGAACGTCGAGCAGGGCGAAGTCTTCGTCGGGATATTCCGTGCGAGCCAGGTTCACTTTTTTTGCCCCGCTTCGAGCTTCCTTCCAAGCTCCGTCTCGAGCTTGCGGATTCCTTCGACGGTTCCGGTGAATCCAACTTGTACCGGGTCGCGCTGAAGGAGTACTTCGGTGACCCACGATGGCGGGGGTGACGCCTTGTTCAAGTAACGGTGCACTTGCGGGATAGAGCGAGCCCGCGCGCTCAGAAAAATGTAGCCTTCGGCTTCGGGGCCGTCGTGGACGAGAGGTTCCATATTGACGCTCTTGGCAACGCCCAGCACGAAGGTCGCGACCTGGATGGGCAAGAGCCGTCGGCGCAGGATCGGCCCGTCGGGGCCCTGGCGAATGATCGCGCCGCTATTGGCCACGGCGAAGAGGTCGTCGCCCAGGAGTTCGAGGTAGGGACGAGCCGCGGGAAAACGACGTCCGGTTACGATGGCGACTTCGATGCCCGCGGCGCGCGTCTTCGCGATCGCCCGTCGATCCGTTGCCGATATTTCACGCGCCGAGCTCAGGAGGGTGCCGTCGAGATCGATGGCCAGCAGTCGAAATCGGGGCAAAGTCAGGGGCCGGTATAGGGAGACTTCACGCCGTCCCAGATGATCACTTCCTCGATGACATCGCCCGGCTCGACGCGATCGATGACCTCCATGCCACGCACCACCTGGCCAAAGACCGTGAAACGGCCGTCGAGCTCCGGCGCGGGAAGATGGGTAACGAAGAACTGGCTTCCAGCAGTATCGGTCCCGTGATCGGCCATCGCGACAGTTCCCCTCAGAAACGGCCGTTCGTTGATCTCGGATCGAATGGCGTAACCGGGTCCCCCGTTTCCGTCGCCTCTCGGATCGCCTCCTCGAACGAATCCATTGGGAACGACGCTGTGGAACGTTAGGCCTTCGTAAAACCCATCGCGCGCGAGCGCGATGAAGTTGGCAACGGTCAGTGGAGCGTCGGCGACGAAGAGCTCGAGCTCGACACTACCCTTGCTCGTGCGAAGGAACGCCTGGGGCGTATACGTCGGGCTCGCATGGGCCACGAAGGTTTGAACGCCGTGCTCGCTCGGCCTCGCTCGGACTAGGTCGACGGGGACGCCGGCGCGGTTCAGGACGGCCCTCGCTTGGCGTCGAACTAGCCATTCCGTGTCGTCGAGCGCTCGCTCGGCTACAGGCACCGCTGCCGTGAGGTCCAGGCTCGCGAGAGCGCCCAGAAGAGAGGGACGGATCCGCGGGTCGTCGTCTTCCGCGACGAGGAAGGCTTGCTCGATTGGAGCGGCGGCCTCAGCGGCTTTCAGGTGGGCGAGACTCTCTGCCGCCGCGACACGCGCGTAAGGATCGTGGTCCTTCAGGTACTGGACCGCGAAGCGTGACGCGACCTCGGGAGCAGCGCGCGACATCGCATGCAAAACACTCGCACGTACCCGCGCGTCCGAATCGTCGAGCATCGATCGCAGGAGTGTCGTCGGGCGCTCACCCTTGGTGCGACCCAAAAGCTCCGCGAGCGTTTGGCGTAGGCGCCAGTCGCGGTCGGTGCCCAGCCCCGACAAGAGGAACCAGAAGGTATCGGGATCCTGATTGGCGAGTGCCGCCAAGGCAAGGCGGCGAAACCAACCACTCTCGCTGCCTAGCTCGTCGATGAGCGGATCGACGGCCGCCCGATCCTTCAGTCTGCCGAGCGCCTTCAAGACTTCCGCTCGTACGTAGGCGGTGTCCCCCGAAAGCCGTTTCAGCAAGTCGGGTACGAGCTCGTCGAGGCTGAGTTTCGCCGAAGCGCGAATAGCCTCGATGCGCACCTTTTCGTTCGGGTCGTAGACGAGCAGGCGAACGTAGTCCTTCGCTCGGTCGGGCCCGAGAGAGGCGAGTCCTCGCGCGCCGTACAGACGCAGCGTCGGGTCGGGCGAGCCCGCGTAATAGAGAAAGACGGATTGGAGCTCGTCGCCTTGAAGCTCCGCCGAGGCCCACGCCGCCGGCCACCATACGAAGCGCGGGGTGCCGCCTTCCGTGGCGATGAGATTCCAGGACCACCGAAGGCTCCCGAGCTTTGCGAGGGCGAACAGGCCGAGCCGCACGTCGAAGCGAGGAGGACGAAGGGACGAGACGTCGAGAGCTTCTGCCCAATCATAGGGTTCCGAGCCGGTGGGAATCGATTTCGCGAGAGAGGTCGCGATAATCTCTGCGGAGTCCTCACCTCCTTTGCGGCCGAGCGCCTCGAGGGCTCGAGCGCGGACGATCTCGTTCTCGTCGTCGAGGGCTCCGATAAGCCGATCCCTCACGTCATCGCCAATCGGCCCTTCGAGGAGCCCAATCGAGAAGGCCGCCATCGAGCGGACGTAGGGCGTCTCGTCTTCCAGGAGCTTCTTGAGGCGAAACGCCGCGGCGTTGCCACCGATACGGCCAAGCACGAGAGCGGCACGACCGCGAAGCCGGCCCGCCGGGTCGCTCAGCCGCCCGTAGACCTCGCCATCGCCGAGTGAACGCTCGTCCTCGAGCTTGAGGAGACGTCCGAGCTTGTCTTCGAGAGTCGGTTCGACCGCCACCGGGGTGGACGCACAGGCCGAGGCGAGGAGGGCGAAAACGAGGGGCGGAATCAGACGCATCCGACAATTATAGTGCTCGGTCGCCTCTTTCTTCAGTGCCGCGGGGCCCTTTGTCGCTGACGTTCGAAAATCCGGTGCGAGACGCGGTGCTTCTCCACCCGAGAAAGCTGGACGGAGTAGCCGATGCCCGGGCCCTCGGGCACGTGAATCGTGCCGTTCTTTCGCACTTCGACCGGAGGCTCGATGAGCTCCTCGACGAAATAGCGTTTCGAATCGGCGACGTCGCCGGGAAGCGTGAAGTTGGCCAGCGTTGCGAGATGGACGTTGTGAGCTCTGCCCACACCGCTCTCCAACATTCCGCCACACCAGACGGGAATACCCTTCTCGCCCGCGAGCTTTTGAATACTGCGGGCGCTCGCGTGGCCGCCGACGCGGCCCGCCTTGATATTGATGATCTTGGTCGCTCCCATCTCGATCGCGCGCCTTGCGTCGTCGAGAGAGTGGATCGATTCGTCGAGGCAGATCGGGGTCGCGATCTGCTTTTGGAGAGCCGCATGGTCCCACATGTCCTGGTGGTAGAGCGGCTGTTCGATCATCATGAGTTTGAAAGGGTCCATTTTCTTGAATAGCTCGGCGTCGTCGAGTGTATAGGCGCTATTGGCGTCGACCATCAGAGGTGTGTCGGGGAAACGCTCGCGAACCCGCCGGACGATATCCAGGTCCCATCCGGGCTTGATCTTCATCTTGATGCGCCGATAACCATCGGCGAGCTCTGACTCGATCTTCTCCAAGAGCTGCTCCACAGTGTCCTGAATACCTATGGATACGCCGGAGGCGATCTCCTTCCGTTCGCCGCCGAGAGTCTTGCTGAGCGACTCGTTGCGGGAGCGCGCGATGGCTTCCCACACGCCCATCTCCACGGCGGCCTTGGCCATGTGGTGGCCTCGCACCTGGGCGAGCGAGGGCAGGACATCCTCGGGCTTTTCGTACTCGCGCGCGAGCACGACGGGGGCGATGAAGTCCTCGATGACGTGTAATGCCGTCTTGACGGTCTCGGAGGAATAGCAGGGGGTTTCGTCCGCGACGCACTCACTCCATCCCGTCACACCATCGACCGTGACCTGGAGCAGCAGGAAGCGCTGGTAGTCGACCCGAGCGAAGCTCGTCTCGAAAAATTGCTTGAGATTGAGTTTGACTTCGTGAACTTCGATCGAATCGATCTTCATCGCCGGTGTCGGGAGCTACCACGGAAGGTACTTGCCGATGGCATCGATTTTGGACAGGTCGACGTAGATGACGGTTACCATGAGAAGAAGGAGCATGACGAAGCCGACCTGCAGGATGCGCTCCTTGACCTGAAGGCTCATATCGCGACCGGCTAGACCTTCGAGGGCAATGATGGCCATGTGGCCTCCGTCGAGCAGGGGGATGGGTAGGAGGTTCAGGATTCCGAGATTCAGGCTCAGGAAGGCCATGAACATGAAGAGCTGACGCGCCCCCCTTCGTGCGGTCTCACCCGAAGCCTGCGCGATCCCGATTGGGCCCGACATCTGCCGGAGCGAGGCGCGGCCGCTCACCAATCGGCCGAGCACCACGAAGATCAAGCGCGTGAAGCGAGTGGTCTCGCCGAGGGCGGCGCCGAAAGCCATGGCGGGATTTCGAATCTGGTGCAGCACCGTTGGAGCGGAGTTGAAGCCGATGCCGATCAGCCAACGGTCGCCGGTCTCGCTGCGTTTCGGAGTCAAGGAGAACTTGAGAGGTGTTCCGTTTCGTAGCACACCGATGGTGACTTCTTTGGCCCCATGGGCCTCGATGGCTTCGATGAGCTCCATGAAGTGAAAGATGGCCGTGTCGTCGACCTTCGTGATGAAGTCGCCTTCTCGGATCCCCGCCGCCTCCGCGGGGTAACCCTCGGTGAGACTCGAGACTTGCGGTTGTACGGCCGGAAACAGTCCCGCATAGCCTGCTCCATCATCTCCTCGCGGCTCGATCGAAACGGCTCGGTCGATGGTCTCTCCGTCTCGAAGCAAGCTCATCGAGAGCGTGTCGTTGGCGCTCACGAGAATTCGATCGAGCGCGTCAATCCATGTCGCAACTGGAGCGCCATCGATCGCGACGATCTGATCACCGGCTAGAATTCCCGCACGGAGCGCGGGTGAGTCCTGGGCCACGAAGCGAACGACCGGCGGATCGTCGAGTCCCGCGGGGCGCTCCACGCCGAACATGAACGACACAGTGAGGACGAGGACCGCGAGCACGAGGTTCATCAGCGGACCCGCAAAGAGGATGGCAAGCCGCTCCCATTTGGATCGGCTCATGAACTCACCCGGGTCACCCGTCGATTCGGCCGGATTGTCGCCTGCCATTTTCACGTAGCCACCGAGTGGTAGGACGCCGATTCGATACTCGGTGTCACCCCACGTTCGCCCGACGAGCTTCGGAGGAAATCCGAGGGAGAACACTTTGACCCGGACGCCCACCCATTTCGCGGTCAGAAAGTGGCCCGCCTCGTGGACGAATACGAGAACGCCGAGAACGAAGGCGAAAGCGAGAAGGGTCGTCATGAAAATCGGTACTCCGTCGGATCGAGTTTAGACAATTGCTATCGAGGACGCCGGGGAGCGAATGAGCTCCGTGGCTTGCTCCCGCGCCCAGCGGTCCGCATCAAGAACGGTATCGAGGTCGCGAGCGGGCGTGGGATCGTGCCGGGACAACGTCTCAGCGATGACTTCCGGAATCGAAAGAAAGCCGATACGTTCGTCCAGATAAGCTGCCACCGCTACCTCGTTGGCCGCATTGAGCGCGGCGGGCGCCGTGCCTCCTCGTTCGATCGCCTCGTAGGCGAGTCGAAGGCATCGGAACCGCTCGAAGTCCGGGGGATGGAAGTCGAGTGTGAGCGGCCTGCCCAAGTCGAGCGGAGCCAAGTCGGTCTCGAGGCGCTCGGGATAGGTGAGCGCGTATTGAATCGGCAGCCGCATGTCGGTCACGCCTAGCTGCGCCACGAAGGAGCCATCCTCGAACTCCACCATCGAGTGGATAATGGACTGCGGGTGCACGACGACGCGCACCTGCTCGGCGTCGACGTCGAATAGCCAGCGGGCCTCGATGACCTCGAGCCCTTTGTTCATCATCGTGGCAGAGTCGATCGTGATCTTGGGCCCCATCTTCCACGTCGGGTGCTTCAAGGCCTTCGCCGGTGTCGCGTCGTGCATCTCCTCGAGGCTCGCCTCGCGGAACGGTCCACCGGATGCCGTGAGCCAGATGCGCTTCACCGGCTGGTCGCGGCCATCGAGGCATTGATGGATGGCGTTGTGCTCGCTGTCGATCGGCAGGAGGTCGCTCCCCGACGCCTCCACGGCTTGAGTCATTAGCTCACCCGCCATCACGAGAGTCTCTTTGTTCGCGAGGCCGACCGCCTTGCCTGCATCGATGGCGGCGAGCGTTGGCACGAGACCGACCGCACCGACCGTTGCCGAGACGACGAAGTCGCTCTCCGGCTGCGTCGCCGCGGCAACCAGTCCCAGAGCTCCGTGTCGGACATCGATCTGCGGGAACTCTCGGCTCAGCGCCTCAGCGTCAGACTCGCTCGCGACGCTCACGAGGCTGGGCCGAAACTTGGCGATCTGTTTCTCGATCACGTCGATTCTGCGTCCCGCGGCGAGCGCGACGATGCGAAAGCGGTCGGGAAATCGCTCTAGGACTCGCAGCGTATTCGTCCCGACGGAGCCGGTCGATCCTAAGATGGCTATTCCTTTCAACGTATCGCCATTGTAGCGGATCGTCAGGTGCTGACCCAACGGAGGTACAAGAGGAGCGCCGGTGACGCGAAGAGCACACTATCGAGGCGGTCGAGAATACCGCCATGGCCTGGAATGAGCGACGAAGCGTCCTTGACGCCTGCGGAGCGCTTGAGGAGCGACTCGAACAGATCGCCCACCACACCGAGGCAGGAGAGGATGAGACCGAGGCCGGCCATCGTGAGGAGGGAAAGCGACGGAAAGAGCAGGGCCCGAAGCGCCAAGGCAGTCGCGAGGGAGAAACCGATGCCGGCGACAAGACCTTCGACGCTCTTTTTGGGACTCAGTATGGGTGCGAGGCGGTGACGGCCGAGGGCGCTGCCCACGTAGTAAGCCCCCGTGTCACCGACCATCACGACCGCCAGGAGGAATACGACCCAGTGGCGCCCAGAAGAGTCCGGCTCCACCATGCGGATGCCGACGAGGCTTCCGAGCAGAAGCCCGACATAGACGGTTGCGAATACGGTGGAAGCGGCGGCCCCGAGCCCATCCTGCGGGCTGCGGAAGAACACGACTCCGAGTCCCACAGTGAGCAGGAGGAGGATTGCGACTGAAGCAATATCGGGTGCTCCCGGGTAGAAAGTGCTCACGAGCGCTGCGACGAATGGGTAGCCCAACGGAAGAGGGCGATGCCCGAGCTTTTGCATCATCGCCGAGAGCTCCCAAAAGCCGACGATGGCGGCGACGAGGGCCAGCGCCAGAAACGAAGACGGCGGTCCCGCGAGGATGACGAGAAGGAGCAAGGGGACGGCGCCGAGCGCTGTCAGGATCCGGGGCATTGGAGCTCAGGCGGTGCTGCGAGTCGGGGCCGCGATGCCCCCATAGCGCCGCTCTCGCTTCTGGAAGTCGATGATGGCTTCGAACAGGTCGCGCTTCTGAAAATCTGGCCAGAGCGTGTCGGTAACCCAGATCTCGGCATAGGCGATTTGCCACAGAAGAAAGTTCGAGAGGCGGAGCTCTCCGCTCGTGCGGATGAGCAGGTCGGGATCCGGAATCCCCGCGGTATAGAGGTGGTCGGCGACGAGCTCTTCGTTGACCTTCAACCCCCCTCCCTTGGTGACGGCGTCGTCGACGATGGCCTGACAGGCATCAACGATCTCGGCGCGTCCACCATAGTTCAGGGCGATGTTGAACAACAGTCCTTGATTGTCGCGCGTTCGTTCCATGCCGAGCTCGAGCTCGTTGACGACGTCACGGGGAAGATCGGGCATCCGGCCGAGCACCTGGAAGCGAATGTCGTTCTTCATCAGGGTCGAGAGCTCGAGCCTCAGGTACTGCTTCAAGAGCTTCATGAGGACGTCGACTTCACTCTTGGGACGCTTCCAGTTCTCGACGGAAAAGGCATAGAGCGTGAGAACGGGCACGTCGAGCCTTGCCGCCGTCTCGACGGCCTCCCGAACGGAGCCGATGCCGGCGCGATGCCCCTCGACCCTTGGCAGACCGCGCTTTTTGGCCCATCTTCCGTTGCCGTCCATGATCACGGCGATGTGACGTGGCAGGCGAGAAAGGTCGATCTGCTCGAATAGCTCTCGCTCTATCGAGCCCGGGCGGGTGACCTCGAGAATGTCCTGGCGGCTCATGACGCTGATCTACTTACTTTAGCACAACTCGTGCTACGCTTCGCCGGTGCCCCCGCTCCTCGTCGGCCTTCTAGGGCTGGCACTTGCCCTCACTCCGAGACACCAGGCGTGGCTCGAGGAGGAAGTCCACTTCCTCGTCTCGTCGAACGAGCGGGAGCGATTCCTGGAGCCCCAGAGCGACGAGGCCCGGGATCGTTTCATCGAGCTTTTCTGGCGTAACCGCGATCGAAGTCTCGAAACGGCTTCGCGAAGCGCCCGTGAAACTCACGAGCTTCGCCTCGCCGAGAGCGACCGGTTGTTTGGAGGCGGTCGGCGTCGCGGACGTTTCACGGAGAGAGGCCGACTCCATCAGCTGCTAGGACCTCCTCGTTTTCGCGAGAGCTTCCAGCACGCTTCCCGGCTCGCGCCCGTCGAGCTGTGGCACTACGCGGGAGTCGCCGAGCCGTTTCTACCCGAATCGTTCTACCTGGTACTATTCCGACCGACGCCGGCCTCTGACTTTCGCATCTGGAATCCCGTGGGGGACGGCGTTGGAGCGCTCGTAGCCTCTCCTGAGCCTGGCCGCTTTTTCCTCGAGCCCGGTCTGGAAGAGATCGCGCGGGTCGACCCCGAGCTCGCCATGGCCGTTCGGAGCCTCGTTCCGGGGGAGGACTCCTCGCAGCGAGCGCTCTCCCTTCTTAGGAGCCTCGAGGTGTTTTCCGATCTCGCCGATCGCAATCGCAGCGATTTGGAGAGGGTGCGCTCGACGTCGAGCTTTCGCCGGCTCGGGGGAGTTCTCGACCTGCGCGTCGCGCCGGATGACGCTGGGGTTTCGGAGATCCACTACACGCTCGAGCTTTCTCCTCACGACACGGCGTCTCTGGCCTGGAACCTCATCGAGGAGCGCCACAGGGCGAGCGTGACGCTTGTTGGGCGGCTCGTAACGGAAGCGGGCGAGCGGGAGCGCTGGGCAGATCGAATCGAGCTCGATGTGAGCGCGCGGGAGTGGGACGCCCTGTCAAAAACGCCCCTTCGCTTCCAGGGACGTCGTCTGCTCGACGCTTCGGATCGACGCTTCGAGCTGACCCTGGTCAGTGCGGACGGTGCTTCCGTCGTTCTGACGGAGAGCCTCTCCTCCTTGCCGCCGTCGCGTGCGACATCAGGATCGGCGCGAATCGTCGAGCGCCTTCGTACGACGGAGGAGGAAGCACGCTACCGGCGCGAACGCGGGCTCGCCTTCGCAGGCCGCGGCGATCGGGCTCGGGCCATCGACGAGCTCTCCGCCGCGAGCGATTTGACTCCGGAGGAGCTTGATGTGCATCTCGAGCTCGCAGCTCTGCTTTTTGCCGAAGCGAGGCATGCCGATCTCGTTGCGCATCTCGAGCCGCTTCTGGAGCGTTTCATTGAGGAGCCTGACGTCTTCCTCTGGCTCGCGGCCGCCTCGGAAGCGCTTGGAAACTGGGAGGCGGCGGTTCGGTTCTACGAGGGCGCGGACGAGCTCGTTCCCGAAAGCCCGCAGATTCGAGCTCGAATCGAGGAAGCCCGGCGGCACCTTCCCTGAAAGCCTCGCGTCGGAAAACCTGACATGAGAGGATGAGCTCTCCAAAGTACATGAAGACCTGGAGTTTCCGCGCCTCAGGTCGCGGCGAGCGTCTCTCGCTCGTCGGATCGTCTTACAATCTGCCCGCCGCAGCGCCCGCTCGCTTTTGCCTCTAAACAGTTGAAACAAAAAGCGATGGCTATGAATCCTCTCCACTGGCACGTGCGTTGCACCCCAGGAACACTGGACGTGAAGAACAGAGCTCGATTCGACAACGTCGTTTTTGGGATACCGGAGCCGAGCGTCTGGTTCCTTCTCGGTCTTTCAGGCCTATCGCTCTTCGTGCGTCGGCGAGGCTCTCGCTCTTCCTGGAGATTTCCCACTAGCTGATTTTCAAAGGAACCACCGGGACCGAAAATCGTCAATCACACCCCTCGGCCCAGCCCCCCTTCTCCTTGACTCGAGGAGGAGGGGGGCTGTGATCGTCTAGGTCCTACGAGGCTAAACGAGTGCCGGGTTCGTAGCTCACGCCTTCCAAGTGGAGACCCTGGGGGGGTGCCGTGGGCCCCGCCTGGGTCCTATCCCGAGAATCGAGGATCGCGACCATCGAGCATGCGCTCGTCTTCTTCCGTCCCACCTCGAGCATCGTCCCCACGAGGTTACGCACCATGTGGTGCAGAAAGCCCGAGGCAACCACCTGGTAGACGAGCTCGCCCTCCTCCTCCACCCATTCGGAAACGCTCACGACACGCGTGGTCGTTTTTGCGTTGCATGCCGCGGCGCGAAAGGCCGCAAAATCGTGCTTCCCCAGGAACTTGGCGGCGGCCTCCCGCAGGCCGTCGCGGTCGAGGTCATGGGGATAGTGGAGTGTGAATCGGTTTCGGAAGGGCGACGCCACTGGGGTCGGGTCGAGGTAGTAGCGGTACGTCTTGGACAGGGCTGAATAACGCGCATGGAATGTGGCATCGACTTCCGCGACACCGAGGACGCGAATGTCTGAAGGGATGAGGGTATTCAAGCCCTTGACCATACCTTCGGTGGGAATGGCTTGCTCCAGATCGAAGTGGGCGACCTGACCGCGCGCATGGACGCCGGCATCCGTACGGCCCGCGCCCGTCACCCGCACAGGCTTTTTGGCCATGCGGCCAAGAGCTTTCTCGAGCTCGCCTTGAATAGTGCGAGCTTTTGGTTGCAGCTGCCAGCCGCGATAGGCGGTTCCGTCGTAGGCGAGGACCATCTTGCAGCGGGGCACGCCTCATTCTAGCCAGACTTGTCTCGCCCCGCCTCCATCCCCGTACTAAAATGGCGGTTTCCAGGGGAACTTGGAGCCGCTGCCTCACGTAAATTCGTACTGAGTTCGTTTGCAACGAGGAGCCACATGAAACCGAACCGACTTTCGAGCCTCATCCTTTCGTGTCTGGCCACCATTGTCCTCTCTGGACGGGCCAACGCGCAGGAGCCGGTCCTAATCAGCTTGGCACGCGCGATCGAGATGGCGCTCGAGAACAACCTCGATATCGTCGTCTCTCGATTGGATACCCAAGTTCAGGCAGAAGGCGTTGCCTCGGCGCGCGGGATCTACCAACCCTTGCTCTCGGCGAGCTTCAACAATCTCGACAGCAGGTCTCCCGCTTCGACCCAGCTCGAAGGTGCGCAGACAGTGTCCAGTATCGCGGCGAATTACAATTTCACCTGGCAACAGGAGCTCTCCACGGGGGGCCGCTACGACATCGTCTGGCGGAATCTGCGTCGGACGACCAACAGTGCCTTTGCGGGGTTCAACCCTCTCTACGATGCGTCGGTGACCGGGCAGATTAGTCAGCCGCTCCTGCAGGACTTCCGCTACGACCCCAACAAGCAACGACTCATTGCCGCTCAGAACGGCGAGAGGATCTCCCGCAGTCTGTTCGAGATTCAAGTGATGGATGCCGTAGAAGATGTCGAGTCCGCCTATTGGGATCTCGTTTTCGCGATTCGGGATCTCGAAGTCGCTCAGAAATCGGTCGAGCTCGCTCAGGACCTCTTACGCAACAACCGAATCCAAGTCGAGGTCGGGACGATGGCGCCGATCGACGTCTTGGAGGCCGAGGCAGCGGTTGCGGTCCGAGAGGAGGCGGTGATCCTCGCCGAACAGGCGATTTACCTGAACGAGGATTCTCTCAAGCGGCTCATCAACGATCCCGAATCCGTTGATTTCTGGGAAAGCAACTACGTTCCTCAGGACGAGCCCACGGTCGAGCCCTACGAGATCGACCTCGAGGACGCGGTTCGCGTCGCTCTCGAGAGGCGACCCTTCCTCGAGCAGTCGCGCGTGGAGCTCGAGACCCGCGACTACGACGTTCGTTTCACGAAGAATCAGATGCAGCCGCAAGTCGACGTCGTGGGATCGGTGGCGCTGAACGGCATTGGAGGACGGCAGCTCGTTCGAGAAGATTTCGCGGGCCAGCCGAGCGTCATCATTCCCGGCGGGTATGGCGACGCCGTGGATCAGCTGTTCGGCGGTGATTTCCGGGACTGGTCCCTCGGTCTCGCGGTCTCCTATCCGCTCGGCAATTCCCAGGCGGCCGCGCTTCACGCTCAGGCCCAGGTCGCGGAGCGACAGCAACAAGCCCGGATCGACTCCGCGGAGCTCGGCGTTGCTCAGGAGGTGCGCCAGACTGCGCGCTTCGTGCAAACGAATCGCAAGCGCATCGATGCGACCCGCGTCGCGCGCGAGCTGGCGGTTCGGCGTCTCGACGCGGAACAAAAGAAGTTCGAGGTCGGGATGTCGACGAGCTTTTTCATCGTGCAGGCGCAGCGCGATCTGGCGCAAGCGAGGGCGAACGAGCTGCGCGCGCTCATCGACTACATCAAGGCGATTGTGGCCTTCGAGCGCGCCCGTGGTACCATTCTCGATCGCGCCAACGTCGGCGTTCGCTGACGATAATCTGTCTATTCAAACGGACGGTTTCTCTTCGCGCTCGGCTTGACAGATCTGACTCCCTCGCATAAGTTGTTAGGCACTTCATGCAACGACCTACATCAACCGCGAAGGGAGTTTGACATGGCAAAGTCCAGCAAGTCCCCCACTCCGGAGTTCTTGGCGACGCGTCGCCAAAGGATTGCCGAGATGGCTGACCGGCGTCTGCAAAAGCAACGGCTCATAAGGGCCCCCGGAATCTCGAGTCACGGAACGAACAAAGTGATCGCTCCCGCCTCGCTTCCGGGCCGTGCTTCGGCATCGACCCGGAACTAGCGGTAGCTTTTTCTCGAGCCCTCCTCACCCCTCCCTGCCTCGTTCGAGGTCCTGCTTTTCGATGGTTTGTTCCAATAGTTAAAGTAAAACTATAACTATACCGTTTTAACTAACCATGAGAATATATGTTGGCCCGCCCAGAAACGGCGAGGCGGTCCCTTGGCTCCGACAAATCCCACGTGCCCTCCACTCGAGATCATCTCTAGCACGACCGCGTCGGATCTCTCCCATTGGGAGACGCTCTCCACTGGAATGAGGGGATCGTTCTGTGAAGCCAGAACGAGCGTGGGAAGCTCGATGTCTTTCAACTTCGGGCCGGCGCTCGCGCTCTCGTAGTAGTGCTCGGCATCACGATAACCACCGTAATGAGCGGTGATAACGTCATCGAACTCGCGCAACGTCTTCAGACCGCGCTCGCGTCCCGGCGCGTATCTCTCTGGCGAGAGACGCTGGCGTTTCCGATAAGACTTGGTAAGAGAAAGAATGAATCTCAGTTGATAGATCCAGTTCCTCCGCCTTTCGAGCTCGTCGGCCGAGCGCGACATGTCGAGCGGTGGACACAGGGTAGCGATCGCGGCGAGCTCCTTTGGAAGGCGCCCCTTTTCTCGTGCCGCGGTCAGCAGTGAGAGGTTTGCTCCGAGAGAGAAAGCGGCCAGGCCGAAGCGGGAAACGCGACCGGAGAGCCAGTGCATCGCGGCGAGAAGGTCGGACGTCAGCGCGGCGTTGTAGAGACGCGGACAGAGGGGCAGAGAATCTCCGCACCCTCGCATGTTCATTCGGACGACGTGCCAGCCGGCGCGATAGGCCACAATCGCCGTTCCGATCACGTAGGGAGCGCGGTCCGAGCCCTCGAGACCGTGCACGAGAAGCAAGGCCGGCCTGTCCATCTCGACCTGCCACGACGCTCGGAGCAATAGACGCACGTCATCCGTCGATTCGACGATGACGTCCTCCGTTGGGTAGGGCCACCGAAGCCAGCTTCGGACGATTTGACCCCCAATGGTTTGGAGGTGCCCTCCGGGGAGGAAGAAGGAGGGCTGGAAATCGTCAGGCTCGATCAAGGGATAGGGTTCAGGGACTCGGTTTCGCGACGACGAAGAGATCCCTCAGGGAAGATGTTTCGAAGGAGACGCCGTGGCGAGTGAGCTCTTCCAGGGTGCGTTGGTAGTCGCGATCATTTCCATAGGCCAGGAGCAGTGAGCCGCAAGCGTCGCAGGTAGCGGCGTCCTGGTGGCGTTCGAGGCTCTTTCCCGCTTCTTCGAGACAGCAGTCTTTCATAAACGTTGAATCTCGCATAGTTCGCAGGGAGCTTCGTCCGGATGGCGAGGGCAGTTCTCCAGAATTCCGATACGCGATAACGCAAAATCATACTTGACCGGATCGCTCGGATCGAGCTCGGCGAGGCTCCGTGTGATATCGACGGCGGCTTTCCATCCCGGTGTCTTTCGTTCCGTCCATCCCAAGTGTCGCCCGATTCGATAGATGTGAGTGTCGAGGGGCATGACGAGATCACGAGGATTTGCGAAGCTCCAGAGTCCCATGTCGAGGCCATCGTCGGGCCGAATCATCCAGCGCAGATACATGTTGGTCCTCTTGCAGGCTCCGGTCAGGGGGTTCGTGAAGAAGAAACGAACCCCGGCTCGCGAGGGAAAGCCTTGCGAAGAGTAGATTCCGCCATGATCGAGCGCCAGCGCACGGGCCGAAAAGCGGCGGATGCTTTCCCGCATGTCACCCTGCACGTAGCTCGAGGCGAAGAAACTACCGATGCCGCCATGGCCGTTCAGCATTTGCCCGGCGAAGGAAACAAGACAGACGACGTCTCGCGCACGGGTCCAACGATGACGAAAGTCGCCGAGCCGGTCGAGCTCCCTGGCAATGGTCACGCGACGCGCGAATCTCGCCGGATGCGGCCCCATCCACTCGAGTATTTTCTCCAGACTCTGCCGGATCGTCTTGACGTTTCCGTAGGCGAGCGACGATGCCAAGAGGCCGACCACTTCTCGGTCGTCCGGTCGGGAGAAACGTCTCGGAAACGACAAGGGATCCGAGCCGAGATAGCGTGCGTCGTAACGCCGACGGAGCTTTTCGAGTCCGCGATGAAGGGGTCTCGAGACCCGCGTCATCGAAGCGAGTAGACCCGATGACCGGCAACGATGGTGTGCACCGCGCGTCCCACGAGCTCCCACCCCCCGAAGGGCGTGTTCTTTCCCATCGAGAGGAACGACTGTGGCACGACGCCCTGAGGCGCATCGAGATCCAGCAACGTCACATCTCCGACGGAGCCAGGTGCGAGGCTCCCCCCCCTGACACCGAGGATGGCGGCCGGAGCTCGAGACATGAGCGTCACCAGGCGATCGAGAGAAACGATGCCCGGTCTCACGAGGCGGTCGAGGCAGAGCGGGAGCGCCGTTTCGAGGCCGACGATCCCGAAGGGCGCGTGGTCGAAGTCTTCGCTCTTCTCGTCCTGGTGGTGGGGAGCGTGGTCGGTGGCGATCGCGTCGACAGTGCCGTCGATGACGCCCTCTACCAGTGCGTCGCGATCGTCTTCGGTCACGAGGGGCGGCTTCATCTTGGCGTTCGTATCGTAGCTCGAGACGACCTCGTCGGTCAGTAGAAGGTGATGGGGCGTGACCTCGCAGGTCACGGGAAGGCCTCGAGATTTGGCTTCTCGAACCGCAATAAGGGCCGCTCTCGTCGACAGGTGGGCGACATGAAACCGGGCTCCGGTCAGCTCGGCCAGTGAGATGTTGCGTCGCACGGCGATCTCCTCGGAGGCTCTGGGAATGCCTCGGAGACCAAGTGAAGTGGACCAGTAGCCCTCGTTCATGACCCCGTCCGGGTGGAGCTCTGGCGTCTCGCAGTGCTCGATGATGGGAACATCGAATATCCCGGCGTATTCCATCGCGCGGCGCATGACGTTCGCGTCGCGTACCGGTAGTCCGTCGTCGGAGATCGCGACCGCTCCCGCAGCGACCATCTCACCTATCTCCGACAGCTCCTTGCCCGCCATGCCCTTGGTCGTGGCCCCGATCGGGTAGACGCGTGCCTTGGCCGCTTGAGCCGCTTTGCGAAGGATGAACTCGGTGACGGAGGCGCAGTCATTCGGAGGGTCGGTATTCGCCATGCAGGCGACGGCTGTGAATCCGCCCGAGACCGCGGCTGTCGTCCCTGACGCGATGGTCTCCTTGTACTCGAAGCCGGGCTCACGGAGGTGCACGTGCATGTCGATAAGGCCGGGAATGGCTACGAGACCGGAGGCATCGAGGATCTCGGCATCCTGGACGTCGAACGAGGGCTCGATGGCGGCCACCGTCTCGTCCTCGATCAAGATGTCCGACAGGCGATCGAGCTTCTGGCTGGGATCGACGACTCGGGCGCCACGGATTAGCAAGCGGTTCATGTCGAGGCCCCGGTCAATAGATAGAGCACCGCCATGCGCACCGCGACCCCGTTTGTGACCTGTTCGAGGATCAAGGAATAGGGACCGTCCGCGACCGCGGATTCGATCTCGAGGCCGCGGTTCAACGGGCCCGGGTGCATCAGCACGACATCGGGTTTGGCCCGTTGCAGTCGCGCGGTGGTGAGAGCGTACAAATTAAAGTACTCGCGCACGGAAGGGAAGTAGGCGCCCTGCATTCGCTCGTTCTGCACTCGCAGCATCATGACGACGTCGGCACCCTCGATAGCCTCTTGCATCGTTCTCGCCACTTCGGCGCCCAGATCCTCCACCTTGGGTGGAATCAGAGTCGGTGGCCCTGTAACGACCACCCGTGAGCCAGTCTTTCTCAGAAGTCGCAAATTGGACCGAAAGACGCGGCTATGCGTCAGATCGCCCACGATTACCACTTTGAGATCTGACAAGGTTCCCTTCGCGTCCCGAATTGTCATCGCGTCGAGAAGCGCCTGGGTCGGATGCTCGTGCATGCCGTCTCCGGCGTTGACCACGGAAGCTTTCAAATGTTTGGCGGCGATGTAAGGAGCTCCTGATGCGGCGTGTCGCATGACGAGGACATCGGGGGCCATAGCTTGAAGATTCCTGACGGTATCGAGCAGGGTCTCGCCCTTGCTGACCGAGCTACCTGAGGCACTTACGTTGACGGAATCGGCCGAGAGTCGCTTCGCAGCCAATTCGAAAGAGACGCGAGTCCGCGTGCTCGCTTCGTAGAAGAGGTTGATGACAGTACGGCCGCGGAGAGTAGGTACTTTCTTGATCGGGCGCGTACCGACTTCTTTGAACGAAGCCGCGGTGCTCAAGATGAGCTCGATCTCCTCCAGGGACAAACTCTCGATGTCCAGGAGATCCTTTTTCCGAAGATTCATGTCATTTTGTGCTCTCTGCGAGGAGCACTTCGTCCCGTCCGTCTTCCTCGTCGACGAGAAGATTGACCATCTGCTCTCGGGTCGTTTCGACAGTCGTGCCGACGTAGTCGGCGTGGATGGGTAGCTCGCGTCCGCCTCTGTCGACCATGACGAGGAGCTCGATCTTTCGAGGTCGGCCGAAGTCAATGAGTGCGGTGATCGCAGCGCGAACCGTACGTCCGGTATAGAGGACGTCGTCGACGAGGACGATCCAGGCGTTATCGACGGCGAACGGCAGCTGGGTCTCCCGCACGATGGGTTGCTCGGCGATGGCGGTGAGGTCGTCGCGATACAGCGTGATGTCGAGTACTCCGAGAGCGGGTTTTCTTCCCGCTTTCTCCTGGACGTAGCGGGCGATGCGCCTTGAAAGCGGTACGCCACGGGTGCGAATGCCGACGAGCGCGAGCGGCGCGTCGGTAGTCTCGCTTCGCTCGGATATCTCCATCGCCAGGCGACGGATCGCCTCGTGGAACGCCTCGCTGTCAAGAATCACGGAATCGGTCATGACGCCTTTGCGGGCCGCATCCTATCAGTTTCCGAGCCCAGTTTTGAACTGACGTGTCCGGAGAACAAGAACGCAAAGGCGCAGGGGCGCAAAGAGAGACTCGAATTTCGCCTTCTCTCACACTTTGCGACTTTGCGCCTCCGCGCCTTTGCGTTTATTTTCCGGGACGAGCGGCTATTGGTCCGGGATCTCGTTCAGCTCGGGAAGGGCGTCGAGTGGAGATCCTTCCTCTGCGACGTCTCGCGGTCGGTGTGGCTCGACCAGGAAGTTGTGGTAGGAGGAGATGAAGGTAACGGGCTGATTACGCACGAGCTCTTCGTCGAGCACCGCCGTCAGCAGCGTTCCGTCCATGTCTTGGCCGAGCGGTAATCCCATCAGGTACAGCAGGGTAGGCGTGAGATCCAGGACCGAGGCACCTTGAATCTTGACCCCTTGGGCGATCCCCGGGCCCTGAAGAATGAGAAGCCCGTCAGGCGAGCTCTCATGATCGCCCGACAGAAAAGGGTTGCCTTTGAACGGTTCGATGATGCGCCTGGTCAAGGACAATGGCTCCATTCCGTGGCCGGAAACCACGACGATGGTCTCATCCGGGCTGCGGCTCTGAATGTACTCCCCTAGTAAGGTATCGAGATGCCGATAGTAGCTTTCCACGACGCGACCGTATTTGCGTATCTCCGCGTCGCTTACGTCGCCAAAGCGATCCGGTTGGTCGAATCGGGTGAAATAGTGGCCGACGCCGTCGAGACCGAAGAAGTAGATGGCAAAGACATCTGGGTTCACCTCTTCTCTGAGTTGGGCCCCGATTCTTTGGTATGTGGCGTCGTCCGCGAGAGCTCTGGAGAGCTGCCTTCTCCAGGGAAAGTCGTCGCCGGGGAGCGAAACGGTTTCGTCGACGAATCGATCGAGGGTTTCTTCGTCGATATCCTCGGGGAAGACGACATCGGGGCCGTATCGCTCGAAGATGTCTTCGGGAAACGTGAGATGGGGTAGTGGGGGCTCGAAGCTCTCACGCACCTGGCGGTGAAAATACTCGGAGACCACGAATCCATGAACCTCGTCGGCCGGGTAGCTTCCCCACCAACGGAGGAGGCCGGTCTTGACGCCGAAGCGACTGAGGATGCTCCAGAAAGGCTGGGTTCGGCGGAGTGAGGACGTGACTGCGCTCCGATCGACAGCGCCGAGGCGCTCCAGCGTTCGGAAGTCCAGGCCGCGCGGCCGAAGGTTGAAGGGTGTTTCAACCGCGGGGAAACGGTAGCGGTAGAAACCCATAAGGCCATGCTTGCGTGGCAACTTGCCCGTAGCCATGCTCGTCCAAACTGCGACTGACTCGTTAGGGTAAAGCGTACGCAGCGCGCCCGACGCGCCTCCTTCGATCAGACGTGCGAAATTCGGAAGCTGGCCCTCGGCGACAGCGGGAAGCACGTAGGACATCGAGGCACCCTCGATCCCGATGATGGCCAGTTTGCGTGCCGAGGGCGCGTCCTCCAGAGGCATTCGGGGAAAGGATCCCTCGCTCGCTGGCTCCGGACGCATGACCAGTGGAAGAGTCACGGCTGCGACGAGCGACACGGCCGAAAGAAGATAGCTGACGAGGGCGCCGCGTCGTCCGAACGAATAGTGAAACAGCCCCATGACGAGCAGGGCAGAGGCTGTCGCCGAGACGACCGTTGCCGCGATGGCGAGCGCGCGACGCGTTTCCAACGGCAGGTTGAGCCCTAGGCTCACGAGATTGTGCCAGAGGAGCACTGCCGCCATCCCCAGGCTCAACGTGAAAAGCCAAGTCAAGAGACGAAACGAAAGCCAGGCCGGACCGAGGCTCCTGCCGCGGGCCGCCTCGACCAGATGAAGCAACACCCAGTAGCTGACACCGATCGCGAGGCCGTAGGTCGCTGCGAAAACGCCCCAAACGGAGAGAACGTTCGTCCAGTTGTGCGGGACCTCGGGGTTCAAGAGGAAAACGAGCTCCGCGAAAAGCAGAGCCGCAAGTTGGCCGGCAACCAGAGCGTTCGTCAGTTTGCGCATGACGTGTCTCTCTCGAGGTTCCGGAGCCTCGAGAGCAACTCGCGCAAATCTTCCGGAAGCGGGGCCTCGAAATGCACGAGTTTCCGGCTGCGTGGATGAACGAGCGCGAGTACGGACGAATGGAGCGCGGGCCTTGGGAAATCTCGTAAGAGCCGGAAGGCGATCGGATTTCTGTCCGGCAGCCTCGCGCTAGGTTTCGGTGCGCCATAGTCGCGGTCACCCACGACGGGAAAACCAGCTTCGCTCAAGTGCACGCGAATCTGGTGAGTGCGTCCGGTGTGGATTCGAACGGTGACGAGGGAGCTCAGCCGCAGGATCTCGAGCCGTTCGACCAAGCTGCTCGCCTCCTTGGGCCGGATGCTTCGGCTCGAGATTTTCTTGCGGTCTCGGGGGTCGCGGCCAATGGGCGCCTCGACCTGAAGCCTTTCTGGGGCCGTCCCATGAACGATGGCGAGATAGCTCTTCTCGACCGAACGATTCTGAAACTGCTCGGAAAGAGACCGGTGGGTGACATCGTTTTTGGCCACCACGAGGAGCCCGGAGGTACCCGCGTCGAGACGATGTACGATGCCCGGGCGAATGACACCACCGATTCCGCTGAGGTCACGGCAGTGTGCGAGGAGCGCGTTGACGAGCGTTCCCGATCCGTGCCCCGGTGACGGATGCACTACCATTCCGGCGGGCTTGTCGATGACGATGAGGTCGGCATCTTCGTAGATGACATCGAGCGGGAACGCCTCGGCTCTCGGCGTCGTCGGCACGGGTTCGGGCGGGCGCACATCGATGCGCTCTCCCGCTCGGCACGGCCTCGAGGCGCGTACCGTTCCGCCCTCGACCTCGACCAGGCCAGCTTCGATCCACTTCTTGGCCTGCGCGCGGCTTACGTCTTCCATATGTTGCGCGATCACGACGTCCAATCGAAGGCTTTCCTCCCGGGCTTCTACGACCCAGGAGCGTCGGCGAGCGTCAGTCAAGGAAATCTAGGCCGCGCGATGACGTGGCAAGCGGCCGAGAGCGACAAGTGCAAAGATTGCCATGGCGAGGAGCAGCGCGGCGATGACTTGAGACGTGGAGAGACTACCACCGAGGACGAAGCCCCTCTCGAGATCGCCACGGAAGAACTCGATGACGAATCGTCCGACCGAGTACATCGCGACATAGCTCCAGAAAATCTGGCCGTCGAATTTCTTTCTCGATGCCAGGTAGATCAGGATGCCAAAGATGGCGAACTCCACGAAGGCCTCGTATAGCTGCGTCGGGTGGAGTGGGATACCCAAGGGGACACCTACGATTTCTTTGGCATAGGGGTCTGTGAAGGTGATGCCCAAGAGTCCTGTGGTCGGCTTTCCGTAGCAGCATCCGGCGCTGAAGCAGCCGAGGCGTCCAATCGCATGTCCCAGCGCAACCGAGGGCGCGAGGATGTCGGTCGTCGGCCAAACGGGGAGCTTGTGCTTTCGGAAAAACCAGATCGACGTCACGACCGCAGCCACGAGTCCGCCGTAGAAAACTCCCCCGGAGCGGATCAAGCTCAGGGGGTCGTGCCGATAGTGCTCCCAATCTACGATGAGCAACAAGATCTTGGCGCCTAGGAGCGCGGATACGAGGATATAGAGGCCGAGATCCATCATGAGGTTGGCCTCGATCCCGAACCGCTTTCCTCGCATTGCGGCGACTTTGAGCGCGACCAGGAAGCCCGCCGCTAGCAGAAAGCCGTAAGTGTGAAGAATCGCGTGAAACTGGAAGCCGAGGAGGCTCACCTCACCGAAATCGAACAGTTTGGGAAACAATGTCAGGAATCTCCCGTCGAAGCCTCCGCGGCAACTTTGGATGATGCGGCACGAGACGAATCATTTTGACGAAGGCTGTCTAGCAATAGCAGACCGACGCCGACCGAGATGCAAGTATCGGCGAGGTTGAACGCTGGCCAGTGGGCGTTGCCGATGAAGACATCCACGAAATCGACCACGTAGCCCAGCCGGACGCGGTCGAGGATGTTTCCCAGGGCGCCGCCGAGAATGCACAACAGTCCGACTCTCGCCATCCGCTCGCTCGTTGCTGATTGGAGCGCGAAGTATGCGACGGCGGCCATCGCAACGAGAGACGCCAGTGTGACGAGCAAGGACTTGTAGGGCATGTCGGAGCCAGAGAGCAACCCGAATGCCATTCCGGTGTTGTGCACCATCGTGAAGCGGACGAGGCCCGGCACCACCGTTGCGGACTCTCCTAGAGCCAGGCTCTTGGAAACGAGAACCTTGGTGAGCTGATCCAGGGCCACGATTCCGAGGACGGCTAGAGTCGGTGTGAGCAGGCGCTCTCGCCAGGCGCCAGGGCTATCTGTCGTCACTGGACCCAGACTAGCACTCTCGATCCCGCCATTTCAATTCAAGGAGTTAGCGCCACGCGACCTTGATGGCGTGACAGGTGATGGGCCCCAGCGGGTGGCTCCGAGGTCAGCTCGCCAGGAGTTCGCATTCGCTTGCGAACGGGGTTAAACTTGATAGATCGTTCAAGCCAGCCTAGTTAGTCTCGCGAGCTACCCTTTTGATGGCGGATTCACAATCGACGATTCTCATCGTCGACGACGACTCGGACGACCTGACGGCCGTCGAGCGGGCCCTTGCTTCTCTCGGCTCCAAAGTCATTTCCGTCCGGGATCCTCATGACGTTCTGCCCAGCGTAAGAAGACATCACCCCGACGTCGTCGTTCTCGACGCCCTGCTGCCCGGTCTCTCCGGCTTCGACCTGTGCAAGCAGATCAAGACGAATAGTGAGCTGAAAGGAACGCAAATCATCATCCTGACCGGGGTGTATTTGCGCCAGCAGTACCGCTCGGAGGCGCTGCAGCAGTTCAAAGCCGACGGCTTCGTGACGAAGCCGTTCCGGGCACCGGAGCTGCAGCGGCTCGTCGTCCAGCTTCTTGCGAAGAAAACGCGAAAGCCGCAGGCGGGCTTCCTGCGAAAGCTCGGTCTCCCCTCGCGGAAGCCCGAGAAGAAAGGACTCTTTGGAAGACTCTTTGCCCGAGAGAAAGAGATACCGTCGGAGTCGATCGCCGCCGCCGCTCGGACGCTAGCGAACGACGAAACGAAAAGCACCCGAGTTTCGGACTCCCCAGTGCCCCTTGGGGCCGGGTCGCCCCCAGCGTCTGAGGAGCGAGCTCCCGATATCGCCGCGACCGTCCAGTCCAAGTCAGCACCGCCGTCGGACGTGGAGTTCAAGCCGGCGGAGGAGTCCAAAGCTAAGGAGGAGTCCAAGGCTGAGGAGGAGTCCAAAGCTGAGGAGGAGTCCAAGGCTGAGGAGGAGTCCAAGGCTGAGGAGAAGGCCAAGGCTGAGGAGAAGGCCAAGGCTGAGGAGAAGGCCAAGGCTGAGGAGAAGGCCAAGGCTGAAGAGAAGGTCAAGGCTGAGGAGAAGGCCAAGGCTGAGGAAAAGGCCAAGGCTGAGGAGAAGGCCAAGGCTGAGGAGAAGGCCAAGGCTGAGGAGAAGGCCAAGGCTGAGGAGAAGGCCAAGGCTGAGGAGAAGGCCAAGGCTGAGGAGAAGGCCAAGGCTGAGGAGAAGGCCAAGGCTGAGGAGAAGGCCAAGGCTGAGGAGAAGGCCAAGGCTGAGGAGAAGGCCAAGGCTGAGGAGAAGGCCAAGGCTGAGGAGAAGTCCAAGGGAAAATCAAAGTCGGTCGCAAAAGCGGGGACCAAGTCCAAACCGGTCGTGTCTTCGGGAGTGAGCGAGCTCGATGCGGTGCCGAAGGAACGCGACTCGGTCGAGTGGGTCCAAGCTCCCGGCGCTTCGAAACAAGTAGCGGAAACCCAGGCCGGGTCCGAGCCGAGAGCTGCGCCCAAAGCGGACCTCTCGTCCGGTCTCGCCGCCTCCATCGGTGGGGCAGAAAAGGGCCCCAGCGAGGCCGGGGCGCAGGATTTGCCTCGTCCGGCCCCCGAGTCTTCCGCAGCGGAGCCGATCCCAGCCACCACGCCAGTGCGCCGACCGATTCGGCGGGTGGGAGAAGTTCCTATCTACGAGGAGGAGGACTTCCAGGCCGAGCTGCGGCGAGAGCTCTCGAAGTGCAAGCGCGTCGATCGTCCGCTGACTCTCATTCTGATTCGAGTCGAGGATCTCGAGCAGATCATGGAGCTTTTTGGCAAAGGATTTCGCGAGCCCGTTCTGTGGCACGTTGCCGAGCAGGCGATGGCCTCGCTTCGCGAGGTGGACCTTGTGGGAATGATCTCCTCCAAGGGTCACATTGCGATGACGGCTTTCGCCTCCGATCGCTACGGTGGCGGCCGCATCGTCTCCAGAATGCGCCGGGATCTCGGTAAGCATCCTTTTCGCGTCGGCGAGGAGCTTCCCTCGATTGTTCCCGCGCTCGGGTTCGGGATGGCGAGCTACCCCGAGGACGCCGATGGGGAGAAGGAGCTCATGTCGAGAGCCGAAGCGGATATGTCATCTGTCGAACGCTCTTGAATTGACGCTCTCCGAGCTTGGACCGTATGATCCGGGCCGTGCGGGTTTCGATTCGCGATTTCGAGCAACTTTCCGACTACGACGCTTGCGAGCGCCTCCAAATGGAAGTTTGGAGTTTTCCGCCGAGCGAGGCCGTACCCGCCATGCACTTGGTCGCGCTTCACCACTTTGGCGGCGTTTGCATCGGCGCTTTCGACGGCGACCGCATGGTGGGCTTCGTGTGCGGATTTACCGCGATCGCGCAAGGATCCGTATTTCACCACTCTCACATGCTTGCCGTGCTCTCCGAGTATAGGGGAGACGGTCTAGGTGAGAAGCTCAAGTGGGCGCAGCGCGAACGCGTCCGTCGGCAGGGCCTCGCGCTCATCAACTGGACCTTTGACCCACTGCAGGCGCCGAACGCCAATCTCAATATCAATCGACTCCGCGCCATCGCGAGGAAGTACCGAGTGAACCTTTATGGCGAGAGCGATAGCCCGCTTCATGGAGGAATCCCTACCGACCGGTTCGAGGCGGAGTGGTCGCTCGAGAGTCAGTCGGTCATCGATGCCGAGTGTGGTGACTATCCGGACTGGACGGGCTGGGAAGGTCTTCCTCGCGTGAACCCTACGGTCTCGGGTGCTTCCGGGCTTCTGACGACCAGTGGCGAGGAGCTTCGTCTGGACCTCGAGGAGCCGATTGTACTCGTCGAGATCCCCAGGACGATTACAGACGTCATGTCGAAAGACAAGGAGCTGGCCCTCGATTGGAGGCTTACGACACGTCGGATTTTCCAGGCCTATTTCGAGCGTGGGTACGTCGTACGAGCCGTTCACCGCCAGGGCGCGACCGCTTTCTACCGCCTCGAAGAGGAAGAAGCTTCCGTCGATTGAGATCGTCTCACTTACCCGTCCAGCAAGGCTGGCGCTTCTCGAGAAACGCCGTCATCCCTTCTTGAGCGTCGAGCGCCATGGCGTTCATGCTCATCACCTCCTTGGCATAGTCATAGGCCTTGCTCTGATCGAGGTCGATCTGGGTGTAGAACGCCTGCTTTCCGAGTGAGACCACCAGCGAGCTCGCATCAGCGACCTTGCGAGCGAGCTCCTCGGATTTCGCCGCGAGCTGCTCCTTTTCGACCACGTAGTTGACGAGACCCCAGTCCTTCGCCGTTTCTGCATCGATGAGCTCTCCCGTCAAGAGCATCTCCATGGCCCGTTTGCGACCCACGGCTCTCGAGAGCGCGACCATCGGTGTCGTACAGAACAAACCGATCTTGACACCCGGCGTCGCGAAGCGCGCGTCCTCGGCCGCGACCGCGAGGTCGCAGGTGGCCACGAGCTGACATCCCGCCGCGGTGGCGATCCCGGGCACTTCTGCGATGACCGGTTGGGGGATGGACTGAACCGTGTTCATCATCTCGACGCAGGTATCGAAGACGCGGCGTTGGTGGCGCAAGTCCTTTTGTACCATCTCGGGAAGATAGTGACCCGCGGAGAATACGGTGCCTTCGGCGGCGAGCACGACGGCCCGCACGTCGGGACTCGCGCTCAGCTCTCTCAGCCCTCGAGTAATCTCGTTCATCATGTCGAGCGAAAGTGCGTTCCGCTTCTCCGGCCAGCTCATCGTCAAGCGAGCGACGGGCGACGAGGCTTCGACTCCAATGTGTTGATAGGGCACGGTGCGACCTCCTAGAAAGCTGACAGCTCAATTCGTGAAGAACGGCTTCCACTTCTCCTCGGGCGGAGGCGTGGTCAAGAGGCTCACGACCACGAGCCCCAGGATGGAAAGCGTGGCGGCGGGATAGATGATGTAGTCATAGTCCAGCGGTATTGCGACGAGACCGAGATGGAGGCTCCCGACGCCGGCGTTGGCGAGCGCTCCGAATACGATAGTCGAGGCCATCCCCAGGCCCACCGAGGCGACGCCTCCTGCCGGCGTCGCGCGTTTCCACAAGAAGGCCGCCAAGAGGGCGGGCGTCACAGCGGCACCCACCATCGTATAGGCATAGAGCGCCATGGCCAGGATGCTCTCGAAGCGAGTCGTGACGAGAAGGGCGACGAGTGCGAGAACGACGATCGTGACCCGTTGAAAGAGCACGATCTTCTTTTCGCTCACGTCGGGTTTGATGAATCGCTGATAGACATCGCGAGCGAGATTGGTGGAAGGCACCATGAGAAACGTCGTCGCCGTGGAAAAAACGATGGCGATGCTACCTGCCAGGAGAAGACAGCCCGCGATCACGGGAAGCTTGTTCCGCGCCAGCAACAAGAGGATCGTTTCGGTGGCCCTTTGGTCGATAGTCCCATCGGCGTTCGTGAAGCTCGGGTCGTTCCAGTAGGAGCCCGCCGCGAAGATGGCGGTCGAGGCGAGGAGTAGTTCGACGAGGATGACACCCAGGATCATGCCGATGACTGCTTTCCTCGCGGCAGACTCGTCTCTGGCCGCGAAGAACTTCTGATAGATGCTGCTCTCGCCCAGGAGTAGAAACAATGTCGGTAGAAACAAGCCAAAGGCTGACGACAGACCGAGGCGTCCCGTGATGGTGAAGTGCGTCTCGGGAAGCGTCGCGGTTAGTGAGGACCATCCTCCGGCCGCGCTCAGCGCGAGAGGCGCGGTAACGACGACACTGACGAGAATGATGACACCGTTGAAGACGTCGAGAGCCACGATCGAGAGCATGCCGGCCGTCACCGTGAATAGGATGACGAGTCCGCAGATAATCGCCTTGCCAGTATCCGGATCGATCGCCGGGTAGAGGACGTTGAGTAGTCTGCCACCGCCGATGAACTGGTAGCCGGCGATGGTGAGATAGGCGATGACGATCGCGAGTGTTCCCAGCAGACGGGCCGCGGGGTGATAGCGCGATTCGAGAATGTCGGGAACGGTGTACTGCGCGATGCGCCGCACGCGTCCCGCCAGGAAATAGACGATGGCGATGCCCAACCAGGCACCACCGCTCATCCAGAGCGCGGAGAACCCCTCACGATAAGCCCGACCCGCGCCCGCAAAGAGGCTGCCCGACCCAATCCACGTGCATACGAGAGTTCCGACCAGGAGGTACCACGGGACGCCCCTTCCCGCGACCATGAAATCGTCCTGGGTCTCGACTTTCTTCAGGCGGTGAAGACTGACCCCGACCAGCAACAGCATATAGAGGGAGACGACGACCACGTAAATCATCCGGCAATCCTTTACGCTTCGAGCTCCTGGTGCAAGCGTTTCTCTTCGATCTGCGGCGTCACTTCCTGTGCCCCGTCGGGTCCTCCAGCTCGGTGAAGTCTTCACCGGGGTTGATGAAACGGTTCATCTCCAAACGGTACTGGCGGTCGTAGAGCTCTCGGTAGCGGCCTTCGGAGGCTAGCAATTTTTCGTGATTGCCGCGCTCGACGATTTCTCCGTTCTCCACGACCAGGATCTGATCCGCGCTGACTATTGTCGATAACCGATGCGCGATGACGAAGGTCGTCCGACCGGCTCGGAGCGAGCGCAGCCCGTCCTGAATGAGAGCCTCGCTTTCGCTGTCGAGACTCGATGTCGCCTCGTCCAATATCAGGATGCGCGGATCGGCGAGAATCGCTCGCGCGATCGCGATGCGTTGACGCTGGCCGCCGCTGAGCCTTACGCCTCGTTCTCCGACGACGGTTTCGTAGCCGTCCTCGAAACCTTCGATGAACTCGGCGCAATGCGCGATGCGGGCGACATCCCGGATTTCTTCACGGGTGGCTTCCGGACGCGAATAGGCGATGTTTTCGGCGATGGTGCCGTCGAAGAGAAAATTGTCCTGGAGTACTACGCCGACGTGGGAGCGATAGTCCCTCAATCGAACCTCGGCGAGATCGCGCCTGTCGACGAGAATGTGCCCGGACTGGGGCCGATTGAAGGCGAGCACCAGGCTCACGAGAGTGCTCTTTCCCGACCCGCTCGAGCCGACGAGCGCCGTCGTCGTGCCCTGCGGAGCCTCGAACGACACGCTTTTCAACACCGGCACGCCCTCCTTGTAGGAGAACGAAACGTCCTCGAAGCGAATATCACCTTCAATGTTGCTCATGATCTCGAGCTCGGCGTCCGCGTCGTCCTCGGTCGTGAGCGCCCGGATCTCTCGAATCCGATCGAGCCCCGCGAAAGCCTCGCTCAGCTGTGTCGAGATGGAAGATATCTGGACGAGGGGTGCGGCCACGAGTCCCGTGAAGAAGATGTACATCACGAAGTCGCCGAGGGTCATGTTTCCGGCAAGTATGGACCGTCCGCCCATCATGATCATGAGGACTCCCACGACGCCGAAAATGAGAGTCGTCGAGGCCGAGACACCAGCCACGGCCGTAACTGACTTGCGGAGGTTCTCGAATAGCTCGTCGACGTTCGAGCCGAAGATGCCCTCCTCTCGCTCCTCCGCCGTATAGGACTTGACGATGCGGATGCCGCCGAGAGCTTCGCCGAGGCGGCCGGTAGCCGTCGCATTCAGCTCGCCTCGTTTTCGAAAGAGAGGTCGCAGCTTCGCGAAGGCGAAGGCCATCATTCCGCCGAAGGCGGCGAGGACAACGATGGTCAGCGAAGTGAGGCGCCAGTTCAAATAGAAGAGCACCGTGAGCGCGATCGACGCGGTCACGAGACCCCCCGCGAGCTGCACCAGTCCGCTTCCCACGAGATTACGAATCCCCTCGGCGTCGGACATGATGCGAGAGATCAGCTCGCCACTCTTCACGGAGTCGAAGTAGGATGTCGGAAGCCTCAACACGTGCGCCTGGACCGTTTTCCGCATGTCGGTGATGGCTTTCTGGGCCGCGACGCCGAGCACCTGCGAAAGTGCGAAGCTTGTCGAGGCCTGCAGGAGTGTCGCGACGCCGGCTGCGACGGCGAGGGGGAGTAGAAGCTCCGCACGGCGGTTGCCGATCACTTCGTCAACGAGGAACTTGGAAGTCGCCGGAAGCACCAGCCCCGCCAGACGCCCAACGAGCATGAGAACGAAGCCCAGCCCGAGGCGTTTGCGGCGTGACCAGATGATCTCGCGAGCTTCGCGCCAGACGACGATCGGGGAAGTACGCTTGCGACGTGTCTCGGAGGTTTTCGGCTTGGTAGAGGGCTTGGTTCGTTCTGCGCGGAAGCCTCGTCCCAGCCCAACGATTCGTCTTGACATTCCCCATTATGATATGCTCTCTCTTCCCCGGCCAGGAGAAGTGTCTTTGTCGAGCCCCTCGGCGAGGTACAACGTTCATGCAGGCAGCTAGAGGACTTCATCAGCAAGGTATCCGTTGCCGAGGGAGCGAAGGGTCGGCCTTCGTCATCTCGATCCTCCTCCTTTTCGTCCTTTCGGTGCTCGGCATTTCACTGATGCTGACGACGACGACGGAGAAGGACATCGCGATCAACTACCGTTGGGGCGAGCAAGCGTTCTTCAATGCTGAGGCGGCCCTCGAGTACGGCAAGAACCTGCTGGGCGCGCATTTGCTGGCGAATGGTGATTTCGAGGCCATTTTGCCGCCGGCTCGGACCGACATCACCGTGGCTGCCAATGCGGACTGGGGTGAGGCACATCCGGAAGGGGGCGCCTGTAGTCCGGCAACGGCGGGCTGTCGGGACTATCAGTACTATGTTGACCGCTGCCCACCGGGGGGCGGAGGTGCTTGTGTGCGGGTCTATATCGGAAGAGTGCTTCCGCGGCCGGATGGCACGCTTGCTCAGAACGACTTTCGCATCCCCGGCGTCGCCATTCCCGGTGATATCGATGGTGACCGGGTAGCCGATATCGAAGGAACCTTCACAATCTGGGTCCGCCGGCCGATCGCGGGAACGCAGGATTACGGCGTGCCCGACGTGAGTGGGGAAGGGCGCCACGACCGAGTGATTCTCACCGCCGAAGGGACGGCGCCCGGACCCTATGGAGTGGGCGGACGCCCCGTCTCGCTCCGCCGACTCGAAATGTCGGTACGCCGTCCGGTGGGCGGTATCCAGGGTGATGTCTACGGCGGTCCCGCGACGGTGAGCGGGCAGGGCTCCGCGAGCGACTCCTACACGCGAACGGAATAAATCATGCAGCTCCGGAAGCAGTTGTGGAGAAGGTTGGTACTCGCGTTTCTCGGCGCAGGCGTCGCTCTCACGTGGTCGGGCAGCGGCCGTGCTCAGGTCGGGTCTCCCTGTCTCGTGGAACGAGGTCAGGATCCCCTCGACGTTTTGAATACAGGCCTCCGCCACAACGTATGGGTCATCCTGGACACGTCGGGGTCGATGAACGTCCGTTTCAGCAATTCACTCGACACTCGCTCGAAGCTGGAGGTAGCCAAGGACGTCCTGAACCGTCTCATGGATGAGCTCGTCGACGGCGCCGGACGGCCCCTCGTGAACTGGGCCTTCGTCCCTTATGACCGGCAGATCAATGACGGGAACCGATGCCCGGCGGTAGCCCTCGACGTCAACGGTGATGGCTATCCCGACAAACCCAACGCGTGCCACGGCCTGCGGGACGCGGACTACGTCAATCCCGGTACCTGCGGGGCGGATTCTCGCGACTCCGTTCGGAGCGTTCTGAACGGAATCACCGCATCGGGCAGTACCCCGATCGGGGTGGCCTTCACGGACATCGCGAGCTACATGATCGGGGCACATATACCTGACAGTGGCGGTGGCGTGGCCAATACGACCAATTTCGTTTCCGGCCTGCTTCCGAAACAGAAGAACTACGTCATCCACTTGACCGATGGTCAAGACACTTGTGAGTGCCAGACCGGTGGTTATCCGTCGGATCCCGCCAATCCGCTCGTGGCCCCGGTGAATATGCGGCCCGACCAGGCCGACCCCAACGCTCTCGTGTCGTCCAGCGACGCCGGAGACATCGCCTCCTTCAACGCGGGCCTCAAGGGTGAGTTCGCGCTCAAGCAGATCGACCCCGCGCTCGACGGATCCAAGGGCAACGTCTTTACGATCGGCATGGACCTCGATCAGGACGACAAGGAGAAGATCAATACGATCGCCTGGATGGCGGCAGGCGCCAACTTGCTTCCACAGCGCAGTCGCGCGCTGATGAACCCCGGTTTCTTTGCCGACGATCCCGAGCAGCTCGTACAGGCCTTTCTGGACGTTTTCGCCAGGATCGGCCTCCAGGAATCCGAGGTCATCCTGGGCGCGCCCGTCGTCAGCTCGGTGAAGGAGGTCATTCACTCCCACACGAATACCTCGTTCATCCGACGTGACGTATTACCGGTCGCCTTGGACGATCCGGAGCTCGTTCGGACCGCACGGACCATTCGTGCCGATCATCTAAACAACGTTCTGTTGGTGTCATCCGTCGACATTCCAGGATTTCGCGGCCACCTCCGAGCGACCAACCTCTACAGTGTCTCGGATCCTACACAGCCCCGCTCGTCCAGAGTGGAAGACCTCACCCCGCTCTGGGACGCTGGGGTCGAGCTCCAGGCCCACGACCCCGATCAGCGCAGCCTGCTCTTCAATAAGCGGGGCTCCAAGAACCTGTTGTCGTTCAATACCGGCAATGTTGCACCCGCGGATCTAGGTGTCGGGGTCGGCTATTTGAGCAATATTGACGGCGTCGGCGCATTGACGGCGTCGGACGCCCGAGACATCGTCGTCAAGGTCATACGGGGCTATCGCTTGTCCGTGGATCCGCTCACGAACCGCATCTACGACACCAGCGGGGATCTGAACTTCTCGAAATTCGATGAAGACGGTAATCCGACTTGGAAGCTCTATGAAAGCACGGCGAACTCCGTGGCGGTGGTCTCGAATCCGCCGCGCTCGCCTGACTTCGACCCACCATTGAATCACGCAAACGAGTATGGCGTCGGCGGATCGGTCGAAGGAGACGGTTTCTATTGGGACCATTTCAACCGGAAGACGATGGTGTACTACACCTCCAACGCGGGGATCTTGCACGGCTTCGACGCCGAGACGGGGGCCGAGGTCCTAGGCTTCCTTCCCGACGACGTGCTGGGGCTCGATCCGGCCGAGACTCCCGGTAGCAGAGATACGTTGAAAGATTTCGTCGCGCTCCTCGTGGCGGAGAACAACGGCGTAATCAATCACAAGTTCATGCTGTCCGGCTCGCCGTCGCCCGCCGACGCTTTTCTCAGAGGCGACGAAGGTGCCGACGATCAGTGGCACACGCTCCTCACCTTCGGTCGCGGGCGTGGAGGGCGCTTCCTGACGATGCTCGACGTTACCGAGGCGCCCAACCCGAACCAGCTGCGGCTGCTCTGGAACCGGGGAAATCGTGAGGGGATCGTGGAGGGCGTCATCGAAGGCCTGGGCGAGACGTGGTCCACGCCCGTGATGGGCAATGTCGATACGCGCGGAAATCCCAACGTACTCGATACCAGAGTCGATCAGTGGCTCGCCTTCGCGGGAGGCGGCTACGGTTGTGACAACGACGAGAACGAGGGCCGTTCTATCTTCGCGTTTCGCGTCGAGAACGGCGACATCTATTTCGAGGATCAGGTCACGAACGAACCGCTCGCCACTATTTCCAACAACGCTCTGCCAGCAATGCCGACGCTCTTCAACCCCCATCAGCAGGACATTGCGGACAACAAAGACTATGTGACACGAGTTTACATCCCTGACGTGCAGGGACGGGTGTGGAAGCTTATGACCGCGGATCCCGATCCCGACAACTGGACCTTGAATACCTTCGCGGAGATGGGCTTCGATCATCCGATTACGGCCCCGGTCACGCTGATGAAGGACACCTTCACACCCAACCGGGTCGCGGTGATGGCTGGGTCTGGCGGAGATCGCCGCGCGCCGATTCCTCCCGGTGGGTTCAAGTTCCGTGCGTGGATCGACTTGGACGCGGACGGCCAGAACACGACGCAATTCTTGCCCGGGGACAATCCACTGAACGAGAGAATCTTCGATATGGACGAGCGCATGTTCAACCAGCCCGTCACCGTAGGGCTCATTGGCGACGCCGTGCCTGCGCTCGTTTTCTTCACCGCTTCACGGGAAGACTTCGATACCGGAACCTGCATCATCACGTTCAACAGCACGCTCTACGTGGCACTCGCGACGGGCGGCCAGCCCGCATTCGACCTCGACTCCTCGTCGGCCGGATCCGACTCCGTCGACTTGGGAGCCTCCAAAGTGCAGGGCGGCACGTCCAGAGACGGGGCCTTCTATATCTCATTGAGTGGCGGGCTCGGAGTCGATGGCCACGTGGAGATATGGGGGGACGAAGCCGACCCCTTTGGCGCGGATGCCGAGGCTGGGGGCGGTGGTCAATACACGATTCAATTGCTCACCGAAGGCTTCCGCATCTCACCGTTCTGAGTTCATCATCACAACAGGTGGCGGGCCTTCACGTCCAAATAGTGGTTGATGATCGAAGCCGCGAGCTCGTTGGGCATGACCTCCGTCGCGTGAATCCCGGAAGCCCTCAGCGCCGCGAGACGCCGCTCTTGAGCGGACAACATCTCGGTGGCGGCTGCCACCTCATAGGCCTCGAGGTCGGTAACGGGGACTCTCTCCGCGAGCTCTACAAGAGGTAGGTCTCGAACGAGCACGCACAAAAACAGATGCGACGAGGTGACGCTCCTCAGGTAGCGCCCAATCGCATCGAGATGCTGCTCGTCGAGCGCGTAGGTGAGAAGAAGGACGAGCGCGCGTTTCTTTTGCAGCCGTAGCAGGTCCTCGCAGGCGACACCGTAGTCGGAGGCTTCGAGCCGAGGCTCGAGGTCGTAAGTCTGACGAATCAATGACTGGATGGCGGCTCTGCCCCGAACCGGTCCAGCATGCCTTTCGATCCGGTTCGAGAACGCGACGAAGGAAACGTTGTCCCCTTGACCTAGGGCGATGTAGCTCAGAATGATGGAAGCGTTCAGTGCACGATCCAGATGGGAGATGCCATCGGTCTCGTTGAACATCGATCGCCCGCAGTCCAAAAGGATCACGATGTTTTGGTTGCGCTCGGTGGTGAACTCGCGACTGATGAGCTTCTGGTGCTTGGCGGTAGCCCTCCAGTCGATCTGTCGCATTTCGTCCTCGCGACGATATTCCCGGAGTCTTTCGAACTCGCCCTCCCGGCCTTTTAGTCGCCAGAGTTTCAGGCCCATTTCGGAAAGCCGATTTCTCCGGGCGAGGAGGTCGAAACGGCGGACCGTTCGGATGTCGGGATAGATCCGAACTTCGTCGACGAGAGGTCTCTCGACGGAGCGCATCCATAGGCGGTAAGGGCTCTCGTATCGGAAGTGCACGAACGAAAAGCGATTGGGGCCCCGTTTCCCCGGATACAAATGGTAGACGGCCTCTACCTCCCGCTGAGGCACGAGCTCGGCCTCGAAGGGTAAACCCTCCACGCGACTGGGGCGCGGCGGCTCGTCGGTGGCCTCGATGCGTAGCGGAGTAGACGAGCGATTGAGGAATCTCAAGACCACGGGGTTTGCCGCTCCCACACTGAGGACTTCGGAAACCTCTCGATGCGTGTCGATCAGCTCGGGCGGAACGCTGCGGTAGAGGTCGTAAATAGCCGCAAGGGTTACGAGGAAGTTGGCGGAGAGAGCGATGAACGTGAGAAACGGCACCCAAATGCCGAGGACGAGCAGCCCTCCCGCCAGGGCGTAGCATGCGATCAGGGGTGGTCGGGGAATCACGATCGCGGCGCTGTGACCGATTCCAGGATCTGAGCTACGACGCCGTCCGCGTTCTCACCTTCTATCTCGGCTTCCGAGCGGAGCATCAGGCGGTGCCGCAGCACCCAGGGAGCGATTTCCTTGATGTCGTCTGGGGTCACGAAATCTCGACCGCGGCACGCTGCGAGCACACGCGAAGCGATGAAAAGGTTCACACTGCCGCGTGGACTCGCTCCGACAAGAACGGAATGCCAGCTTCTGGTCTTTGCGACGATCTCGGTAATGTAGTTGATGACCTTCGGTTCGACGATGACCTTAGCGGTGGCGGCTTGTATTGCGACGACTTCTTCCGCCGTCATGATCGTTTTCAAGTCGAAGCCGCTGAGCTCTCTCGGATCGCGGCCAGCCGCATAGTGTTGAAGGATTTCGACCTCCTGCTCCACCGTGGGGTAGTCGACGAGTAGTTTGAACATGAAGCGGTCGATCTGAGCCTCGGGCAAAGGATAGGTGCCCTCGTGCTCCAGTGGATTCTGGGTCGCGAGCACGAGAAACGGCCGCCGCAAGCGATAGGTTTTGCCGTCCGCGGTGACCTGTCGTTCTTGCATCACCTCCAGGAGGGACGACTGCGTCTTCGGGGGCGAGCGGTTGATCTCGTCCGTGAGCAGGAGATTGGTGAACACCGGCCCGGGTTTGAAGTGAAACTCCTGTTCCTTCATGTCGAAGACGCTGTGACCAGTAAGGTCCGAGGGCATGAGGTCCGGAGTGAACTGGATTCGTCGGAAGTGGCAGGACACGCTTCTGGATAGAACGTTCACCAAAAGCGTCTTCCCGAGTCCCGGAGGGCCCTCGAGCAAAACGCTGCCCTCCGAGAACAGAGCGACGAGCACGCCTTCGATGAGTTCCTCCTGGCCGATGATGACCTTCGCGACTTCCTTGCGCGTGGCCTCGAACAAATCCGCCACACGATTCAGGGGCAGCGCTGCGGTGGGTTGACTTGCCGATGGCTCCATCACGTCCTTCCTTTAGTGAGTGCCTGATCGATGTCTGGCGAGCGATTCGATGATGGAGGCCACCGCCTCGCGTCCGATCACGGGACTCTTGGCGGCTCTCAGCGCCCGCTCGAGCACTGGCGGGGGCTCGGCAGCCCTCGCCTCGAGGTGCGCCCCGCTCTCGCCCTTCCCAAATTGGAGCCCCAGTGGGCGCCGAAAGAACTCGAGGTACGAAGCGACGAGACGTCCACCGGTCCCCACGCGGAAATGCAGGCTTCCGAGCGCCTGGGCGTGCTCGACGAGACTTCGACGGGCCGCAGCGGAAGACGTCTGCAACGGTCCGAAGCGCCGGCTCACCATCCAACCGAAGAGCAAGGTGACGACGAGAAGCTGCAGAGTCAGGAGTCTGAACGGGTCTTCCATCAGGATTCCGACCACTTTGGGAGCGCCCTCGGCATTCATGCTTTCGTCGAAGTATACGGGGCCGCTCGGCTCGGCCAGCTCCAGGACTCGAAACGCCAAGAGTCCGCTATCGGGTTTGGTGAGAGAGCGGTTCGTGAAGACGAAGTCACTCGCCACGACGATGATCCAGCCGTCTCCCACCGTCTGCCGCAAGATCTGGGGCGCTCCGCCTTGGTAGAGCACAACGTTGGCGCCGGGCTCGGTGTATCGAATCTGTCCGAAGCTGCGCCAGTCGACGATTCCCTCCACCAGATCCGTGTCGATTTCCCGGGAGTCCACAGGGTCTTCGCGCTCTTCGCCCGCCGCCTCCGGCTCTTCGTCATCGAGATCGATCGAAAGGCTCGTCGTCGGAACGATCCGGATCCCGAAAGGCTCGAGCTCCACGGCGGGATCCCGCCAGCGTGCCGCGAAGACGAGGACCCGGCCTTGCGACACCCAATCGTGCAGCGTCTGCCATTGCGCGCGGTCCGGGTAGCGGGCTGGTCCCAGAATGACGAGTGTGTCGCTATCCGGATCCTCCGGAACGAGAGATGTCGCGTTGCGCTCGACGGCGGTCAGCAAGTTCTGGGCGAGCAGGAAGAACGCCTTCTTTCCCCCACCGTCCTCGTCGAAGGAGTCAGCACTGTCGTTGCTGCGTGGAGCAGGAATGAGCCCGTAGCCCACAAGAAGGAGAGCGAGCAGCGCGGTGGCCCAAAGCCACTCGGGATGCTTCATTGCGAACTCCCGAGAAAGCTCTTTTGGTACTCGCGGCAACAGATATGAAAACCGTCGGCAGTCGCCTCTCGTCGGCCGAAGTAGACGTGCTCGAAAGTCGAGACGATGGCCAAAAGCGACTGACGGACCACGCCGCGAGCGGCCCGAAGGTAATCGCGATTCGTCAATCCCTCGCGGTGGCGAACGAGTCCTCGCCTTTCGAGAGAGCTCATCGCGCCCAACAGAAGCTCGCGGATCGCCTTTTTGAACTGTTTCTGCTCACCGAGGGCCTGCGCACGTTGCCAATAGTGTTGGGGGTCGGTCTCTCCAGGTGCTTCGCCGGCACGAAAAAGTGGCGCCTCGTCATGCTTCGAGTCGAGTCTTCGTTCGCGCCTTGCGCTCGCGATCGATTTGAGGATGAAGGCGATGGCGGCGACGAGGACGAGACCAGCCATCGCGTAGAGGACGAGCTCGATTCCGGGCAACCGGATGGGCTCCGAACGTGACTCCTCGTCCGGATTGCCGAGAGTCCGAGCGAGCCAATCCAAGAAGCGCTCCAGCCACTCCGGGGTTTCCGACGCTTCCTCCGGCTCGGGAGGTTCGACGCGAAGCCGTGAAAACTCCGGGCGCGACATGACCTCGGCGAGGGATTCGCGCACCACCGTGTCCTCGAGTCGATAGCCCGGGACGTCCTCCTCTTGCGCCGTCAGCGGCCGAACCGCGAGTGCGACGAGGACCGTGAGTAGGATGCTACGCAGCATGGAGCTCAAGCGATGCGTCGTGCCTCGACACGGCACTGGATCTCGATGTCCCATCCCTCCTTGCGGATCCGGGCGTCGAGATAGCAAAAGAACCAGGCCAAACGTGCCAGAGGGTAGACCAGCCACCAGCTGGCCGCCAAGGCCGTGATTACTAGCGGGTCATAGGATAGCAGGTTGAAGACATCTTCGAAGGCCATCGCCCGCGACACTTTCGCGAGCAACAGCGGCACGCCGAATAGAACCTGGGATCCGACGTCGACCGTCAAGAAAAGCGCTATGCTGAGGGCCGCGGCGAAACCGACGATCGCCAGATACCTGCCGCAGGCTTCGACGAAGTGGTTGCGCAGGATCTCTGCGAGTCGCTTGCCAATGCGAAGCCCGCGGAGGCGCTCGAGGGTCAGGACTTCGGACAAGAATCCGTAGCGTGCCGCCATGGGAACCCAGACGACGCCCCAGCAGAGAACACCGAGCGCGGCCAGAAGCGTGCGGGCGACGGGGAGCATGATCACAAGCGCCCCGATGCGGCTCCAGAAGTGCTTCAGAGAGTTCTTCAAAGTGAAGGCCTCCCCGAAGACGTGATGTCCAACTCCGGCGACCAGGGCCGCTCCCAGGAAAGGAGAGATATAGAAGAACGACAGGCTGCCCCAGAGCCAGCCGTCCCCGTTCGAGGCTCGGAGTGCACCGATCGCGAGGGGTACTGCCCCGAAAAGCGCCGAGAGAGCGACCATCTTCGAAGCGTTTCGTCTATAGAAGAGGATGGCGAGATCGATGCAGGCCCCGACGGAGCGTGGCTCGAGCGAGAGCGTCGCCTCTTCGAGCTTCACGACGGAACCTGAGGGCTAGCGCCCGGGCCCTCTATCGCCCCGCCCCCCCGACCGGCGAAGCCGAGATAGGCGATGACCGTGACCCACAACACCGAGGCCACGAAGTACTTTATGGAATTCGGCAAAGGCTGGGCGGACCAGAAACCCTCGATCATCGCGGCCGCGAAGAGCATGCCGGCGGCTCCGAGGGCAAGCTCGACTGCAACGAGGCCACGCTGCTTCAGGGCTTCGGACCGGGACAAGGCTCCAGGGGCAAGAATCGAGTGCCCAAGGACGAGGCCGCCGGCGCCAGCGACGACGATTGCCGTGAGCTCGAAGGAGCTGTGAGAGACGACAAAACCCAGAAAGCGGTCGCCGTGGCCTTGGGCGATGACGTATCCGGCGACGGTTCCGAGTTGGATTCCGTTCGAGAGGAGCACGTAGATCGTTCCGAGCCCGAGGAAGAATCCGAGGGCGAAGCATTTGAAAGCAATCGACGTGTTGTGTCGTACGTAGAAGCCCGCCATGGCGGCATCCTGACGCCCCATCTCGCTGAGGTCTTCCGAGTACATCTCTTCCATGTTGTAGAGAGCCGTCCCAGGAAGCACACGATTCGCCAGAGAGGGGTCGGCCCCCACGACCGCCCAGCTCACGATCATCGGGATGGCGAACAAGGCCAAGGCGGCCCAGAAGAAGAAATGATTCTCACGCAAGCGGCGCGGAAAGGCCTCGGAGAAGAATCGCCACACCTGGCCTCCGCGTGGCGGCCGCGCACCGTAGAACGCGCCGTGCCCGCGCACGACGAGGTCGTTCAAGTACCTTTCCAGCGGTGAGCTCCAGTCTCTGGAGCGCACTTGTGCGAGGTCGTAGCACAACGCCCTGAACAACTCGGAGAATTCGGTGACTTCGTCACTGCTCAGGCGCGGTTTACCCGGAGCTTCGGCTCTTTCGAGCAGGGCGGCAAAACGCTTCCAGCTCGGCCTCCGATTCTTCACGAAAGAGAGCTTGTTCACGAGGCTGCTCTCATGGCTTCCTCGTCGGTATCCGATCCTGCTCGCAGTCGGTGTGTGCGCAGGAGACGGAAGAGGAACTCAGCCGGTTGGTCCCGCGCAAACTTGCGCTGTTGGAAGGATTCCAAACGCTTGCCCAAGGGCTCCGCGAGGACCATGGCGATTTCATCCACCCGGGCGGGCGCCAGATCGAATCGTCGCCGAAACAGCGCTTCGATGACTTCGAGCGTTTTCTCGGACGGACGATAACGATGCCGAAACGCCTCGAGCGGGAAGGGCTCGTAATCGCCGAGGCCGGTGAGCTCGCTCGAGAGCTCCGGGCGTCTCTCCCGCACGACGATCGTCCCCGCGACGAGATCGCCGATGCGCTGCATCCGTGGATTCGACGCCGCGGTGAGGAATCCCGCGGCGTAGAAGAAGGGAACGAAATCCGCAGCTCTCAACAGGTTTCGAAGCAATGCGTCGTAGAATCCGATGGCGTAGCCCTCGACCTTGATGACCCTCAGTCTGAACGCCCTTTTTCCAGGCGTCTGTCCATTCCACCACGTTTCGAAGAAGCATCCGTATCCCCATTCGAGAATGAAAGCCACGACGAAGTAGGCCCCCATCGGAAGACCCGTAGAGGCGAAAGGCATAAGAACCAGGGAAAAAACCAGGACAATTCCATAGAGGGCCGCGATTCGGATGGAAACGTCTATCAAATAAGCGCCCAGGCGAGTACCTGGGCCAGCGATCCGAAACGCAAGACGAACATTCTCCGGCGTCTCGATGAAGACGAGATTGTTCAGAACGGGCTGATCAGTAGCCTTGCGCGCGACCATGCGACGTTCAGACTATAGCAGGGCGTAGGACGGGATACCGTTTTGATTGGGGCGAGATCCGCGACTAGGCTTCGACGACTTTGGTTCCGGCCAGATAGTCATGGATGCATCTTCGCTCTTCTCCGAAAATCAGGAGAATGTCGACCAAGGTGTACAGAGGAATATTGCCCAGGAGGCTGTTCAGCCCGTAGCGCATTCCCAGAAGCTTGCCCCAGCCAGGTACGTCACCGCTGTGATAGTCCACGATGCGAATGTTCATGGCCTTCTTGCCAATGGTTTGGCCTTCGCGGACCAACATCGAGAGCTGATACACGACAAAAGCTATCAACAACACGCCCGATCCGAAGACGAGAGCTCCACCGAGTGCCGCCGACCCGCCTCCGCTCGCGTCCGCCATGACGGCGCTCACGAAGATGGGAATCATCAGCACGCAGGCGACGATACCGTCGATCAGTGAAGCGGCGAGACGAGAGCCCCGCGAGGCGAGGGCCTGGTCCAGAGTCGGCGCTTGGAAACGGGCCGGCGCCGCCTGAGGCGTTTGATAGGGATTGTCCATCGTGGCAACGGCCGCTCCACCGCCGCCGGAGACGGATCGCGGCGGCGCGGGCGACGACGCTTGGCCACGATAGCGGCCGCGCATCAACGCCTCGCCACAACGCTCGCATCGGAAGGACATGGGCTGGCTGTTCTTGCAGGAAGGACAGATCATCTTTTGTCTCCAGGTCTGTCCATACCATTTAGCAAGAGCGGTGCCACAAAAGCTGCACAGCGGAAAGCGTATGACTCGCGCCAGTTAGCGCTCGATCTTGTCCCAGGCTGCCGTGGGACGACAGGGGTAAACCCCCACAGGGTGCGGTTTGGATCCCACATCATGGTGGGTGGCCCTTCGCGGGCTGCCCCGCAACATCTCATCCCGTCGAAGCGGCCCGATGCGGACGATTCCTGGGCTGCTGGCTTCCGCGGCGCCCATTCCTCCCGGCCGGCTCGCTCCGCTCGCGCGCGAACTCGATGAGTTCGCGCCAGCTAGCTCGGGATTCTCTCGATCACGGCGCCCAGCGCGCCGAGCTTCTCTTCCATGCGCTCGTACCCGCGGTCGAGGTGATAGACGCGCTCGATCCAGGTTTGGCCCTCGGCGATGAGAGCGGCGAGAACGAGACAGGCGCTCGCTCGAAGATCCGTCGCCATGACTTTCGCGCCCGAGAGGTGGCTAGCGCCGTAGATTTTGGCTCGATGTCCTTCGACCTCGACGCGCGCCCCCATACGTGAGAGCTCGGCGACATGCATGAAGCGGTTCTCGAAAATGGTCTCCATGATGCTGCTCTCTCCGTCCGCCTGCGTCAGGAAGACCATGAGCTGAGCTTGCATGTCCGTGGGAAAGCCGGGATAGGGCTCGGTCGTGATATCGATCCCGTGCAGGCGCCGCGCGGAACGACGAACCAGAATCCTCTTCTCCTCGACGTCCATGGAAACTCTTGCTTTGCGAAGCGCCGCCACGAGCGAGGCGACCTGCTCGGGGCGACAGTGAGTAAGCTCGACCTCTTCACCCGCGAGCGCGCCGGCAATCAGGTAGGTTCCGGTCTCGATTCGATCGGGAACTATGGAGTGCGACGCGCCCTTCAAGCGATCGACTCCCTCGATGAGAATGCGCGGCGTGCCCTCGCCCTCGATCTGAGCGCCCATTCGACGAAGCAGCCGAACGAGATCCACGACCTCGGGCTCACGGGCGCAGTTCGCGAGCACCGTGCGGCCTCGCGCGAGACAGGCCGCCAGGATGAGGTTCTCGGTTCCGGTCACGGTGACGGTGTCGAAACGAATATCGGCGCCGATGAGCCCATCCGTCTCAACGGTCACGAATCCGTGCTCGAGGTGAACACCAGCTCCAAGCTTCTCCAAGGCGCTCAAGTGCTGGTCGATCGGGCGAGCACCGATGGCGCAGCCTCCGGGCATCGACACGCGCGCTCTACCTGCGCGCGCGACGAGCGGACCTAGGACGAGCACCGAAGCGCGCATCGTCTTGACGAGATCGTAGGCCGCCTCATGTGCGGCGATCTTTCGTGTCCTGAGCTCGAGCTCGTTCGGCGACGGTCTGGAGATCTCCGTACCGAGCTCCGCGAGAAGCCGCCTCATCGTCGCAACGTCCCATACGTCGGGAACGTTCTGGAGCACGATGGGCTCGTCAGCCAAGAGCGTTGCGGCCATCGCCGGAAGCGAAGCATTCTTCGCTCCGCTCACTCGGAGCTTGCCCGAGAGCTTATTACCGCCGACGACTCGGATTCGATCCATCGACCCCGCTCATTGCTTTCGCGCCACGACGACTCGCGGGATACCGGCCAGATCGGGCGCGACGCGAACGATCGCCATTCCGGAATCACGGACGAGCTCACCGGCGCGAGCCTCCTGACCGCAGCCGATCTCCATAAAGAGCAGACCTTTGGGGCGGAGTGCTCGTGCCACCTGCGGCAGTAGCTCAGCAATGACGCCGAGACCTTCCTTGCCGCCGGCGAGGGCGAGACGCGGCTCGTGGCCGGCAACCTCGGGCGCAAGCTCCTCGAGCTCCTCGTCCGATATGTAGGGAGGATTGGTCACGACCGCGTCGAGCTCTGGCGTTGAATGATCGAGCAGTGGCGCGAGCAGATTGCCGTTCAGGAGCTCGACGCGGTGACTTACTCCATGCCGCTGAGTGTTCTCCCGAGCGACCGCAAGGGCCGCCGCGGAGGCGTCGATGGCGAAGAGCTCGGCCTGACGCAGCGAAAGCGCAATTGCGATCGCGATGCAGCCGCTGCCGCATCCCACGTCCGCGATCCGCGGGCGAGGTCTCTGCTCGAGCATGAGAAGCGCTTGTTCGACGAGCCCCTCCGTTTCGGGTCTCGGTATCAGCACGGCGGGAGTAACGCGGAAGGAGAATCCAAAAAACTCCTGGGCTCCAAGAAGATACTGGATGGGGACGCGACCCCGTCGCCGGTCGACGAGCTGAAAGAAATGGCCCAGTGCTTCGGCGGGGACAGGTTCTTGCAGCCGAGCGAGGAGATGCTCTCTGGAGCAGCCGAGGGCGTGCCGCAACAAGAGCTCCGCTTCCCAGCGAGAGTCGTCGACACCGACTTTGGCGAGCTCCGAGGCGCCCCGCTCCAGAAGTCGCCGTGCGCTTGGGCTGCCGTTCGTCACGATTGGACGGCGGCCTCGGCCTCTTTGAGCTTCTCCGTCTGATAGTGCGCAACGAGTGCGTCGATGAGCCCGTCGATCGCGCCATCGAGAATAGAGTTCAGCTGATGGAGGGTGAAGTGGATGCGGTGGTCCGTAACTCGTCCCTCGCGAAAGTTGTAGGTACGAATCTTCTCGCTGCGGTCACCCGAGCCGATTTGCACCTTGCGCTCGGTCGCGATCTGATCTTGCTGCTCCTTCATCGCCAGGTCGTAGAGTCGTGAGCGCAGAACGCGCATGGCTTTGGCCTTGTTTTTGATTTGCGATTTCTCGTCCTGGCAGGTCACCACCAGGCCGGTTGGAACGTGCGTGATCCGAACCGCGGAGTAGGTGGTATTGACACTCTGTCCGCCGGGGCCGGACGAGCAATAAGTATCGATTCGAAGATCCTTCGCGTCGACATCCACTTCGACGTCCTCGGCTTCCGGCAGAACCGCCACCGTCACCGCGGAAGTGTGGATGCGTCCCGAAGCCTCGGTAGCTGGAACCCGTTGGACTCGATGCACCCCGCTCTCGTACTTCAAGCGACTAAAGGCGCCTTTGCCTTCGATCAGGGCAACGACTTCCTTGACTCCGCCGATGCCGGTATCGTTCAGGTTCATCACCTCGACGCGCCAACCTTGATTCTCCGCGTAGTGCGTGTACATGCGGAAAACCTCCTGAGCGAAGAGCGCAGCTTCCTCGCCGCCGGTTCCGGCCCGGATCTCGAGGAGCACGTTGCGCTCGTCATTGGGGTCTTTCGGAAGAAGCTCGAGCCTGACCTCGAGAAGGAGGCGCTCTTCCTCCTCCGCCAGGCGGGCGATCTCCTCCTGGGTGAGGAGCCGCAGCTCGACCTCGTCGGCTTCCCTCAACATCTGCCGGGTCTCTTCGAGTTGGCTCTGTGTCGTCTTGAGTCGGCGATAGTTCTCGACGAGCGGCTCCATCTCCGAACGTGCCTTGGCAAGCCTCTGGATCTTCGCCGGGTCGGCGATGACCTCCGGCTTGCCAAGCTCCGCGGTGACCTCCTCGAAACGCTTCTCGACCGCTTCGAGCTTTTGCTCCAGATTCGACATCGCTGGAAGAGAGCGGCGCCCTTACTGGCCGGCCTGCGCCTTTTTGTTCCGCTCCTCGCGAGTACCGTACTTCTGGTTGAAGCGCTCCACACGACCCGCGGAATCGATGAGCTTCTGCTTGCCGGTGAAGAAAGGGTGACACTTGGAGCAGATCTCGAGTCGAATCTCTCCGCCCTTGGTCGAGCGCGTCGTGTAGGTCTTGCCGCATGCGCAACGGACGTTCACATCCACGTACTTAGGGTGAATATCAGGCTTCATGGCGTCAAATGCTCCTTGCCAGGGCCCTTCTCGGCCCCAAAAAAACCACGATCCATAATTATAGCTCAATGGGCAAGCAAATCCGCTCACGCGCCTTGGCGACGACTGGGGGCTCTAACCTTGACCGGACATCGACGAGAGGAACTCCTGATTGTCCTTCGTCTTGCTCATCTTGTCGAGTAGGAGCTCCATCGCCTCGACCTGGGAGAGAGGCGAGAGCACCTTTCTCAGGATCCAGACACGGTTGAGCTCTTCCTTCGAAAGGAGAAGCTCCTCTTTCCGAGTACCGCTCTTGTTGATGTCGATGGAGGGGAAGACCCTCTTGTCGACGAGCTTGCGGTCGAGGTGGATCTCCATGTTGCCGGTGCCTTTGAACTCCTCGAAGATGACGTCGTCCATGCGGCTTCCGGTCTCGATGAGAGCGGTCGCCATGATGGTGAGCGAACCGCCCTCCTCGATGTTCCGGGCCGCCCCGAAGAAGCGTTTCGGGCGCTGCAGCGCGTTGCTGTCCACGCCTCCGGACAGAACCTTGCCCGAGGGAGGAACGACGGTGTTGTAGGCACGAGCGAGCCGGGTGATGGAATCGAGGAGAATTACCACGTCGCGTTTGTGCTCGATGAGCCGCTTGGCCTTTTCGATCACCATCTCGGCCACCTGAACGTGTCTCGACGCCGCTTCGTCGAAGGTCGAGCTGATAACCTCACCATTGACCGAACGCTGCATGTCCGTGACTTCCTCGGGCCGCTCGTCGATCAGCAACACGATGAGAACAATTTCGGGGTGGTTCGCGGTGATGCTATTGGCGATGTTCTGGAGGAGCATCGTCTTGCCGGTTCGGGGGGCCGCTACGATGAGCCCGCGCTGCCCCTTGCCAATGGGAGTCATCAGATCCATGACGCGAGCGGACAGATTGTCCTTGGTCGCCTCGAGCTTGATGCGGTCCTGGGGATAGAGCGGAGTCAGGTTGTCGAAGAAGATGCGCTCCCGCGCCGCTTCGGGCGTCTCGAAATTGACCGCCTCGACCTTGATGAGAGCGAAGTAACGCTCGCCCTCCTTCGGTGGGCGGATCTGGCCCGAGATCGTGTCCCCGGTCCTGAGGTCGAACTTACGAATCTGGGAGGGTGAGACGTAAATGTCGTCGGGACCCGGAAGGTAGTTGTATTCCGGCGCTCTCAGAAAACCGAATCCGTCGGGCAAGCATTCGAGCACGCCCTCGGAGAAGATGAGTCCGCTCTGTTCGGTCTGCGCCTGAAGAATCTTGAAGATCAGCTCCTGCTTGCGCATCCCCGTCGCCCCTGCGACACCGAGATCCTTTGCAACTTTGGCGAGCGCGGAGATATTCATCTCCTTGAGCTCGGCAATGTTCAAGGACTTGGCTTTCGAATCGTTGCGGACGGGTTTTTCCTCTAGCTCTTCGGTGCTCGTTTCGCCTCCCGAACTCGTTTCCCGATCACCTTCCATAGTTCTTTCCTTCCTTCACTCGTTACGGAGGAGAATGTAACGACGGGCGCTCTCTCCTCGGCTCCATAAACTCTCTGCAATTGCTCTCGTTGATGACGGATCTTGCCCGCGCTCAACTTGTCCGATTTGGTGGCAACAACGACGTAGTCGATATCTCTCTCCTCCATGAGGTCCCGAACTCGAAGGTCGCTCTCGAGCGGATCGCGCCGAATGTCCACCAAGAGCACGACGAGAACGAGGCAGTCTCTTTCGAAGAGATAGCTCGTGACCAATCGTTCCCATTTGTTTCTTACGCTAATCGGTGCCTTTGCGAATCCATAACCTGGAAGGTCGACGAGTACCATCTCTTCGCCGACTCGAAAGAAGTTGATGAGCTGCGTTCGCCCCGGTGTTTTGGAAACGAATGCAAGTCTTTTTACCCCCGTCAGTCGGTTGAGCAGGCTCGACTTGCCGACGTTGGACCGACCAACGACCGCGACTTCCGGCAAGCTCTGCGGCGGGAAGTCGTCAGGTTCGGCAACGCTCCGGATCAACTCGACCGGCGAAAACCCCTTCATCTCGAGCGGTGAACCGCTCTATTATATCCACTTGCGCCCGGTACTCTAGTGAGCAACCGACTCACCTGAGACCGGCCCATCCTCGGTCAAATCCGGGAGCGGGTCGGCCTCGCTAACCCGCTTCAGCGGTGTCGTCAGGGCGATATCGAAAACCTCGTCGACCGTGTCTACGAGGTGAATCTTCAACTGTTTACGAATGTCTTCCGGGATCTCAGTCAGGTCCTTCTCGTTGTCGCGCGGCAAGATGATCTGGAAGATCCCGGCGCGGTGTGCCGCGAGGAGCTTCTCCTTGACGCCCCCGATGGGATAAACCTTGCCCCGGAGTGTAATCTCTCCCGTCATCGCCACATCGCTGTGGACCGGGACCGCGCTGAGAATCGAGAGGAGCGCCGTTGCCAAGGTGATGCCGGCCGAAGGGCCGTCCTTCGGGATGGCTCCTTCGGGAACGTGCAGGTGGATGTCGAGCTTCTTGTGGAAATCGGTCGGCAAACCGTAGCGACGGGCCCGGGAGCGAATGACCGATACGGCTGTCCTGGCGGATTCCTGCATCACTTCACCGAGCTTTCCTGTGATCGTCAGTTCTCCCTTTCCCGGCATGAGCGTGGCTTCCGTGGTCAGGAGCTCGCCTCCGACTTCGGTCCAAGCGAGTCCAGTGGCGATTCCAATCTCGGCCTCGCCCTGCCTGCTCCGCGGCCGAAACTTCGGAACACCCAGATAGCTGGCAATGCTCGCTTCGTCGACGCTGACCTCGAGTGCAGCGCCTTCCTTGACGATCCTGCGGACCACCTTGCGGAAGACGGAAGCTATCTCTCTTTCGAGGCTTCTCACGCCCGCTTCGCGAGTGTAGCTGCGAATGATCTCGACGAGGGCGTCATCCGCCAAGGTCACTTTCTTGTTCTTGAGGCCGTTAGCCGCCATTTGCTTGGCGACGAGGAATCTTTTCGCGATCTCGACCTTCTCCTCCTCGGTATATCCAGGAAGTCTGATCACCTCGAGCCGGTCCATCAATGCCTGAGGCATGTTCTGCATGACGTTGGCCGTCGCGATAAACATGACGTTCGAGAGGTCGTACTCGACGTCGAGATAGTGGTCCTGAAACGAATGGTTTTGCTCGGGGTCGAGAACCTCGAGAAGCGCGGCCGCGGGATCGCCGCGGTAGTCCATGCTCATTTTGTCGACTTCGTCGAGCAAAATGAGAGGGTTCACGGTGCCCGCCTTCTTCATCATTTGAACCATCTGGCCCGGGAATGCGCCGATATAGGTTCTGCGGTGGCCACGGACTTCCGCTTCGTCCCGGACGCCTCCGAGTGACAAACGCACGAATTTGCGATTCGTCGCCCGCGCCACCGAACGAGCCAGCGAAGTTTTGCCGACGCCGGGAGGGCCGACGAGACACAGGATCGGACCTCGCTGCTTCTTGACGAGCTGGCGTACGGCGAGGAACTCGATGATTCGGTCTTTGACCTTCGCGAGGCCGTAGTGATCTTCATCCAGGACACGCTCGGCTCGGCCGATGTCACGGCTCTCGCGAGTTCTCTTGTGCCACGGCACTGCCAGGAGCCAATCGAGGTAGTTGCGTGAGACGGTCGCTTCAGCCGACATGGGCGGCATGGCCTCGAGCCGTTTGAGCTCGGCGAGCGCTTTCTCCTCGGCCTCCTTGCTCATCTTGGATTCGGTAATTTTTGTCTCGAGCTCTTCCGTCTCGTTCAACTTGTCGTCCTTGCGGCCGAGCTCTTTCTGGATCGCCTTCATCTTCTCGTTGAGGTAGTACTCCTTCTGGGCACGCTCCATCTGTTTGCGGACGCGACCCTGGACGCGTCGGTCTACCTGCAGCTTGTCGACTTCGAGCTCGAGGGCGCCCGCGACGCGAGTCAAGCGCTCGACGGGATTCCAGATCTCGAGAAGGTTCTGTTTCTCCTCGACGGTCATCACCAGATGCGAAGCGATCGTATCTGAGAGCTTGCCCGGGTCGTCGACCTGAACCGCAGCGTTTTTGACTTCGCTCTGGAGATTGTTGGCGAGCTTCACGTATTGTTCGAAGAGGGAGACGACCTTGCTCATCAGTTCGTCGGAGCCGGCGGCTTGCTCCTTCGGATTCGGAACGGTCTTTACGACAACCTTGAAGAAACCCTCCTCGTCACGGCACTCGATCGCCCTGCCGCGATCCACTCCTTCAACCAATACCTTGATGTTACCGTCGGGCAGCTTTACCGATTGCAGGATGTTGGACACCGTGCCCACGGTGTAGATATCCGGCCCCCCGGGATCGTCCGTCGTGGCGTCGTGCTGCGCCGCGAGAAAGATACGCCGGTCGTGGGCAATGGCGTATTCGAGCGCCCGAACCGAAGAAGACCGCCCGATCACGAACGGCATCATCATATAGGGGAAGATCACCACGTCCCGCAGTGGGACCATCGGCAGGGTCTCGTAGATTTCGGTACGGTCCTTGCTCTTCGTTCCGAACATGTTCCTCTGTCGGTGCTTGGGTATTTTTGTCGAGTGTGTTCCGGTCCAACCAGCCCAGGCCGGTTCACGAACGGAGTTGCAAATTGGGGAAAATTAGCTGGTTTCGATAAACGGCAGACGCTTCTGATTTGTGCTGTGAATCCGAGTCAATTGGCCTTTTAGCCGGCTTTTTCTATGAGGGTCACCGGTTTATCCCGGTCCTCCACGACCTCTTTGGTGACGACGACTTCTTTGACCTTCTTCTGAGAAGGTAGATTATACATCAGGTCGAGCATCAGGTCTTCGATGATCATGCGCAGTCCCCTTGCGCCGATCTTGCGCTCTACCGCCAGGTCGGCGATGGCCCCGAGAGCGTCGTCTGTGAAACGCAGCTTGACGTTCTCGTATTCGAACAGCCGCTGATACTGGCGGATGATTGCGTTTCTCGGCTCGCTCATGATGCGAATGAGCGCGTCCCGCCCCAGCTCGTGCAGAGTTCCGATGACGGGAAGCCGACCTACGAACTCCGGGATGAGGCCGTACTTGATGAGATCCGTGGGTTGAGTGTTCTGAAAGACGTGCTCTTGATCGGGGGTGACCTTCGGTGGCTTCTTCAGCTCGGCGCGGAATCCCAGGCTCTTCTTCCCGGAACGGCGCTCGATGATCTTGTCGAGCCCGACGAATGCGCCGCCACAAATGAAGAGAATGTTCGTCGTGTCGATCTGATAGAACTCCTGATGAGGGTGCTTGCGCCCACCCTGTGGAGGAACGTTGGCGACCGTGCCCTCCAGGATTTTCAGCAAGGCCTGCTGAACTCCCTCGCCGGAGACGTCGCGCGTGATCGAGGGATTCTCGTCCTTGCGACAAATCTTGTCGATCTCGTCGATGTAAATGATTCCTTCTTGGCACTTGTCGATGTCGCCCTGCGCCGCCTGAAGAAGCTTGAGGATGATGTTCTCGACGTCCTCGCCGACGTAGCCGGCTTCTGTGAGCGTCGTGGCATCCACGATGCAGAAGGGAACACGCAGGAGCTTTGCGAGCGTCTGTGCCAGCAAAGTCTTTCCGGTGCCGGTGGCGCCGATGAGAAGAATGTTGCTCTTGGTGAGCTCGACGTCCTGGCGCCCCTTGGACTTCATGATCTGGACGCGCTTGTAGTGGTTATAGACGGCGACCGCGAGCCGCTTCTTGGCGGTTTCCTGACCGATGACGTACTCGTCCAGGAACTGCTTGATCTCTACGGGAGTGGGAAGGCTCGTGCTCTGTGCGCGATTCTCGAAACGATTGTCGTCGGCGATGATGTCGTTGCAGACCTCGACACACTCGTCGCAAATGAATACAGTGGGGCCGGCGATGAGCTTGCGCACATCGCTCTGATCCTTGTTACAAAAGGAGCACCGAAGGACTTCCGGATCCCCGTTCTTCTTCGACACAATAGCTCCCGTCTCGGTGCGGTCGCGGCCTAAATTCGCCGGTCGATCACCTGATCGATGATCCCGTACTCCCGGGCCAATTCCGCGGTCATGATGAAATCGCGCTCCACGTCTTGCTCGATTTTTGCGATGTCCTGTCCCGTATGCTTGGCCACGATCTCGTTCAGACGTTGTCGAGTGCGGAGGATCTCCTTCGCCTGAATGTTGATATCGGTAGCCTGGCCCTGGACGCCACCCGATGGCTGGTGGATGACGACCCGAGAATTGGGCAGCGCGAAGCGTTTTCCGGGCGTGCCGGCTGCGAGCAGCACGGCCGCCATACTCGCCGCCTGACCGAGGCAATAGGTCGTGACGTCGGGACGGATGAACTGCAGAGTGTCGTAAATCGCCAAGCCCGCGGTAACCGAGCCTCCCGGACTGTTGATGTAGATGGAAATCTCCTTCTCCGGATCCTCGGCCTCGAGGAACAGGAGCTGGGCGACGACCAAATTGGCCAAACTGTCTTCGATGGAAGTGCCAATGAAAATAATATTGTCTTTGAGTAAGCGCGAATAGATATCGTACGCGCGCTCACCCCGGTTGGTCTGCTCGACCACCATCGGGATTAGCATGTAAGTTCAACCCCTATTTAAGTTTAGCATGTTGCATTACGAAGTCAACAGCCTTGTCACGGCGTTGTCTTCCCTTAAGTCGTTCTAGGCTACCGTCTTTGAGCATTTGAGCCCGCACCGCCTCGGGGCTCTTCTCGACCGCTTCCGCTATCCGCTTTATCTCCTGTTCGGCCTCTTTCTCGCTCGCCTGGAGACCCTCGTGCTGAGCGATCTTGTCGAGAATTAGAGTCGCTTTTACACCGGCTTCTGCAGCGGGTCGCTGTTCCTGGCGCATGGCGCGCCAATCGATGCCCGTCTGGCTGGGATCGATCCCGCGCTGATAAAGGTCCCTGGCGGCAGCTTCCACCCGGCCCTCGAGCTCGAGATCGACGAGGGACTCGGGCGCGTCGAATGGGTTGGCCTCGATGAGTTTTCCGAGAAGACGGTGCCGGAGCTCCTGCTCGTCGTCTTGGGCCGCGCGCGCTTCGCCCTGTGCCCTGAGCGCTGCTTTGAGCTCGTCCAGCGTCTCGTAGTCGCCGAGATCCTTCGCGAGCTCGTCGTCCGCTTCCGGCATTACCTTTTGCTTGAGCTCGACGAGGTCGAAGCTGACGTCGAAGGTCTTCCCCGCTCGAGCCGGGTCGGGGTGATCCCCCGCGAAGGCGGCGCTGAAGGTCAGCTTGGCGCCTGGCTCTCTACCCTGGAGCTTCTCGTGAAGCACTTCGTGATAGGCGTTGGAGCCTACTTCGATAGAGACACCCTCGTGAACCTGTTCCTTGCCGCCCGCCTGGGGTCTTTCCGTCAGATTGCCCATGACGAAATCGTGGTCCTGTGCGCCCCGGCCCTCGATCGGGTCGAATCGCGCATTCTCCTCTCGAATGCTTTCGATGCCTTTCTCGATGTGCTCGTCCGTGACTTCCGTCTTGGGTCGCTCGGCCTCGAGACCCTTGTACGTCTTGACTTCGATCTCGGGAATGACCTCGAAAGTAGCGCGAAAGCGCAGAGGTTGGCCGAGCTCGGACTCGAGGTTGGATATCGATGGGTCGTTGAGGGGAAAGAGCTTCTTCTCCCGGATCGCCTCATTGAGCGCGTTGGAGACGAGATCCTGCACCGCCTGATTCAGAACGTCCGAGTGGAACCTCTGGCGAATAACGTCCTTCGGAATCTTGCCCTTGCGAAAACCGGGAAGTCGGGCACTCCGCCTCAGCTTGTCGACGCCGCGGTCGAACTCTTCGCTCAGGCTTTCCTCGGGAAGCTCGATGTCGAGGTGGCGGAGCGACGAGCCCTCTTCCTGGTAGTCAACCTTCAACGAACCGGGCCTCCTTTATATATAGATATGGTGCGAAAGGGGGGATTCGAACCCCCACGGGTTGCCCCACTGGATCCTAAGTCCAGCGCGTCTGCCAATTCCGCCACTTTCGCACGGGAGTCCTTGTCAATGAGAGAGAAGTGGAAGGAGGCGTGAAAGACGTTCAAGCTGGCCAATGTCGCGACCGCCCATTGTAGACGGGAGGTCGGGCGCCGTCAATCCAGGGTTTTTTGGTAAGATCGCGTCCCACGAGAGGGCTACGATGACAGACGGCTCACACGGTTGGCTGAAGGAGATCCTTCACTTTTCTTCGGATCGCAGCCTCACCGTGCTCCTCTATGCCCTCCTTCTCTTGATCTTTGTCGTCGATCCCTTCCTCTCCGATACCGCCCTCGGCAGAATCGTCATCGACGGCTTCTTCGTCCTCATCCTTTTCAGCGGTGCGCTGGCGGTACGTCGCTTTCGGCGGCTCTCCCTTGTCGCCGCGCTCTTCATCTTGTTGGGGCGCTTGTTCGTCTATATCGAACCGACTCGCTCGGTCGTCCTGATTGGGACGACGCTTGCCGTGCTCTACCTGATCTTCGCCTGTATGGGTATTTTGAGACAGGTCTTTGCGCGCGGGCGGATCACTCGAAGTCGCATCGAGGGCGCCATAGCCGTGTATCTGCTTCTCGGGTTGACGTTCGGACTCGTATACGCGCTCATCTTCCTGGTCGAGCCGACGGCCTTCGATATGTCCGCGCTCGACCTCGACATCGACCCACGCTCTCGCTTCGACCGCGTGCTCGGTCAGTTCTCCTATTTCAGCTTCATTACGCTGACGACGGTGGGTTTCGGTGATATCACGCCGCTGAGCGGCCTCGCCAAGCAGTTCGCGGTGCTCGAAGGCCTCATCGGTCAGCTCTATCCAGCGATTCTTTTGGCGCGGCTCGTTTCGATGGAGCTCGCGCAGTCGGTTCGAGCGCCGACGGAAGGGGACGAGGAGCCATGAGCCTCGATCTGAGAATCCCAATTGAATGTTCTCGGCTTTGATTTGTCCCGCTCCTCCCGCCCCCCTATAATCACCCCGCCCTTCGATGCTTGGGAGGTCCACATGCCGCCGCCGAATCGAATTCTCATTCCTCTGCTTCTCTTCTTCGGGATCGCCATCGACACATCCGCTCAAGAGGAAGCGCTCTCTCCCCGAAACGCCAACTACCAGATCGAAGTCGAGCTCCATCCGGAGACGAAGACGCTCGAAGGGAAACTGACCCTCACCTGGCGCAACATCCAGGAGATTCCGACCGACGAGATGCGTTTCCACCTGTATTGGAACGCGTGGCGGAACAATCGGAGCACGTGGTTTCTGGAGTCCCGCCACCGAAGTGACCGTCGAAGCCTTCAAGATACGAGGGAGGGTGACTACAGCTATAGCATGGTCACTTCCATCAAGCTCCTTCCCGATATCGGAGTACCCGCCCTTGATCTGACGAGCCAGTCGCGGTTCGAGGCACCCGACGACGCCAACCCCGAAGACCGGACGCTCATGGTGGTTGCCCTTCCCGAGACCGTCGAGCCGGGAGATGTTGCGCAAGTCGAGATCGAGTGGCACGCCAAGATCCCGCGGACCTTCGAACGCACCGGATTTCACGGGAATTTCTTTCTTCTCGCGCATTGGTTTCCGAAACTCGCGGTTCTCGAAGAGAACGGCTGGAACTCGCATCAGTTCCATTCGGCGACGGAGTTCTACTCGGACTACGGCGAGTACGATGTTTATATCACCGTACCGAGCGAATTCGTGGTCGGTGCGACGGGTCGAGAGGTCGAAAAGAAAGAGATCACGGAGGGGCGGACGACCTATCGCTACCAGCAGGCGGACGTTCACGACTTCGCCTGGACGGCGAGCCCCGATTACATCGCCGTCGTCGAACGCTTCGATGAGCCGCCGCTTCCCCCCGTCGACATGCGTCTCCTCCTCCAGCCCGAGCACGAAGGACAAGCGGCGCGACACTTCGAGGCCACGCGGGTGGCGCTCCGCAACTACGGCACTTGGTATGGGGCCTACCCCTACGGCCACGTCACGATCGTGGACCCCGCCTACGGAAGCGGTGCTGGTGGAATGGAGTACCCGACGTTCTTTACCGCAGGAACGCGCCGGTACAATCCTGTCGGCGGCGGCTCGCCGGAGAGCGTGACGGTGCACGAGTGCGGCCACCAGTTCTGGTACGGCATCGTCGGCAACAACGAGTTCGAGCACGCGTGGATCGACGAAGGCTTCACTACCTTTTCGACGGCGCGCGCGATGGACGTGGCCTACGGCGATCGGTCCTATACGAAGCGTTACCTGAATCCGCGGGGGACCGACCAGATTGGCGGCTTTCTCCCTGTTTTGTTCGACGAAGTCAAGATCGATCGGATGATCGGAGGCAATCGCCTCGACGGCTATCGGCTTGCCGCGACCCACGATGTCCAGTCGACGCCGACCTATCAGTACAATCCCGAGACCGCGAGCCCTCACAGCTATGGCAAGACTGCGCTTTGGCTCGCAACGCTCGAGCGATACCTCGGTTGGGACACGCTTCAGCGCATCATGTCGACGTTCTTCGAGCGCCACAAGTTCGGACATCCCAGGCCTCAGGACTTTTTCGACATCGCCAACGAGGTGAGCGGCCAGGATTTGACGTGGTTCTTCGACCAGGTGCACCGCAGCTCGAACGAGTTCGACTATGGGGTCGAGTCGGTCGAGAGCGAGCCGCTGAAAGTCAGCGGTTTCGTGGAGCAGGGTGACAAGCTCGTTCACCAGGACGGTGCAGAGGAGCCGGTAGAATACCGCACGGAAGTCGTCGTTCGTCGATACGGTGGTGCGACGTTTCCCGTCGAGGTCTTGATGGTCTTCGACGACGGAAGCGAAGTCAGCAGAGAGTGGGACGGCCTGAGTCGCTGGGAGCAATACGTCGAGGAGCGGCCCGCGAAGCTCAGCTATGCGGTCGTTGACCAGGAGCGCAAGCTCCTTCTCGACGTCTATTACACCAACAATTCCAAGCTCCTCGAGCCTCGAGCGAAGCTGCCGGCACGAAAGTGGGCGTCGAAGTGGATGATCTGGCTCCAGGATCTTCTTGTGACCTTCGCATTCTTCAGCTAGGAGGAAGAGACGATGTCAGCCGTCCGAGCACTCTTTGGTGGATTGGGGAAAGTCCTCGCCTCCCCTAGCCTCGTCTTGTGGCTCTGGATCGTCAATCTCGTCGTCGCTCTTCCCTACGCCGCCCTCATGGCGAGCTCCCTCGGGGAGTCCATCGGGGAGAGCCTCGTACACGAAAAGCTGAGAAGGGGCTTCGACATGGGCTGGTACGGCGAGTTCAGCGCTGAGGCGAAGGGTATCGAGCAAACCTTTACTCCGAGCATTGTCGGCGCCGGTGCGTTCTTCGACAATATCGAGGCGTGGTTCAACGGCAAGCTCTTCGAGCTGACGCCGGGTCTCGTGGGTATCGGGATGGTCTATGCGCTGGTCTGGACTCTCTTTCTCGGAGGAATCTTCCATCGCTTCAGCGCGGGTGCGGGCCTTTTCCGGCTCGGCGAGTTCTTCAGCCAGGGTGGTGCATTCTTCTTCCGCTACCTGCGCCTCGCCCTGGTCTCCGCCGTGCTCTACTACGGGGTCTACCAATTTGAGGCTTGGCTCTTTTCGAAGATTGCGGAAACTTCGAGAGACGTGACCGTCGAGGAGAACGTCTTCGCCTATGTCGTCGCGGGCTCGGTGCTCGTCGTCTTCATGCTCACCTTCGTCAATATGGTCTTCGACTACGCCAAGATCGCGACCTATCGAGAGAACCGTCGGAGCATGCTCGTGGCTACGCTCACGGGCTTCGGATTCGTTCTTTCGAATCTCGGCAGGACGCTGACGCTCTACTACGGTCTCGGCGCCGTCGGGATCGCGCTCTTGCTCCTCTACCAATCGATCGCGCCCGGCGTTTCTCAGGCCTCGACCGTATCGGTCGCCTTCGCCTTTCTCGTAGGCCAGGCCTATCTCGTGGCTAAGCTCGCTCTGCGCCTAACGTTCTATGCGAGTCAAATGACGCTTTACGGCGCCAATAGGAGCTGAAACTTAGCCCCCGCACGTCAAGTTCGCATAGGCGTCGAGACAAATCTGAAAGATCTGTACCTGCTCTCGGGGCACTTCCGAGACTTCGCCATGACCGCATCCGTTCGGATTTGGGTCCTTCTTGCAGCCTTCGGCCGGCAGTCCCTCCTGAACCTGGGCGTCGCACGTGAAAACCATCGCCGTGCCCTCAAGCCTCAACCGGCCAATGCGAGGAACTTGTTCAGTGGAATGCCAGTGGGGAGCTCCTTCGCACTCGGGACCCATGGCGTTTCTGAACCGTGACACCGGGTAGATGGATTCCTCGAAGATCAGAGCGTCAACCGTGGTCCTGGGCGAGGAGATTGGCGATGCGGCGACCTCAGCCGGGTCTTCGGTCGGAGGCTCCGTGAACTGAGTCGTGGTGTGTTTGCACGAGCACATGAACAGAAGGGCAAGCAATAGGGGGCTTCTTCGCACCATATGGTCCTCCACTGCAACGACTCACGAAGAGTCGCAAGGGCTGGTTGGAATTTTCCGGGATGGCTTCAGTGTAGCAGGCAGGGATCGGTTTGCGAACTCCCGCCGCTTCGAATCTGTTGAGCGACACCGTAAAATTCTGCGAACGCGCGCAAAAAAACACATTTCGTGCTTGACAGCCTTTCGAAGCAACTTGAGAGAGATCGCTGACGCGATCGATAGCGTGTGCCTGAGCCCATGAGAGGACCGACACGCGCGACGCGTGCTCCGGAGGACTTCGAAAGTGTCTCGACGTGGTCGACTCAACAGGCAAAAGCTCAGAGCGTCCAAAAACTCCATGCTGTAAAAAGGAATGACAAACACCGCAGAATTGAAATCGCTTTCGGATGATGCGCTACTCCGTCGGCTGTCGGAGATGTTGAAGCAGTCGCGCCGCGTCGAGTCTGAGCTCGTCGCGCACATCGCCGAAGTCGACGAGCGCCGCCTCTATGCACGCGAGGCGTCGTCCTCGATGTTCAGGTACTGCACCGAGGTGTTGCACTCGTCGAAGGCGGAGGCTTATCTGCGAATCACCGTGGCACGTGCGTCGCGCAATCATCCCGTGCTAACTCCAACGGGTAAGCCACCGCCTCCGGCGGTGTGACTCGAATAGGCTCTGCCGTTCCGGCGTGTGGTAGACGATCTCCTTTCAATGAACCGGGAAGTTCAAAAGAAAGGAGATCGACATGCGAGAATGGCAGAGCCAGTCGCACGTGAAATGGTACTGCAGATACCACGTTGTGTTCAGCCCCAAGTATCGAAAGAAGGCGATATTCGGGAGTTTGAGAAAAGGGGTCGGGAAAATCCTGAGGGAACTTTGCGAACAGGCGAGAATCGAATTGGTGGAGGGGCACGCGATGTCGGACCACGTTCACCTGTGTCTGAGTATTCCCCCGAAGTACAGCGTGGCGAACACGATAGGGTTCCTGAAAGGCAAGTCTGCGATACGAATCCACCGGGAGTACTTGGAGAGGAAGAGGAACTTCACGGGATTTCATTTTTGGGCACGTGGGTACTGTGTCAGCACGGTGGGTCTCGACGAGGCAGTCATCCGGGAGTACATCCGAAACCAGGAGGCGGAGGAAAAACGTCAAGAGCAGCTAAACCTCAGGGGGCTTTAGCCCCCTTCCGCACGATGGAGGCCCCTTCGAGGGGCCTTCATCAAACCACCCGCTATGCGGGTGGTAGTTGATTGACGATGCTTGCGGCCGGGCGTCTTCACTTGAGCGGCCTCGCCGAGCTGGCATCGCATCTCGACAAACTCAATAGGTCCGATCGCGACGAGCTCCTGTCCCGAGCGGCTCACAAGACCAAGAGCGAGATCAAAGAACTGGTGGTAGAGCTTGCGCCGAAGCCTGATGTCCCGGCCGTGATCCGGAAGCTGCCGGCGCGGCGGGTGAAGACAGCGCCACCGCTGCCGAGCGAACTCCGTCTAGACAGAGTTGCTCCACGGGATTCGGCTCCGGCCACACCTGCGAAGCCGGCTGTTGTCGAGCCCTGGTGCCGACCTCGCTACTATTGTGGAAGCGGCTGTGACCGAGAAACTCCAGCGGCTCGAAGCAAAACGCTTCGGTAAGACGAAAAACCCAAGAAAAAACGTCGAAGACGCTCACACGTCGCCCGGCTCGCGCAGTATCGCCGGCACCGTCAAGCGCGTCGTGTGCGAGCGCGATGGTGACCAGTGTACGTACATAGCTTCAAACGGCAGACGTTGCACGGCGTGCGAAGGACTCGAGTTCCATCACGACAATCCCTACGCTCTCGGCGGTGATCGCAGCCCTGAAAATATTGGACTCTTGTGCCGCACGCACAACGTGTATATGGCCGAGCTGGACTACGGCAAGAAGAAAATGGATCAGTACCGGGGATCAGCCGATCGGATACGTGAACCGCTGCCCGCGTTTCGACTCTGTCTGGACGGAGTTGCCCCAACACCGCACCATGGCGCCCAAGATTAACGCTTTTCCCGGGCATGCGAAGCCGGGTTTTGGTGCCGAAGGGGGGATTTGAACCCCCACTCCCCGAAGAGAACTGCGCCCTGAACGCAGCGCGTCTGCCAGTTCCGCCACTTCGGCACGGAAGGGAACTTGATGATAGGCGGCGTTCAGCATAGTGTCAAAGGTCGAGCCCACCCGTGTCGACCACCACTGAAGAGCTGAAGCAGCGCATCCGTGAGCGCCTCAGAAAGCTCGGGCGACCCACGACCGAGAAGGATTTATTGAAGGGTCTTCGCGTCAAGGGCGATGCGCGCCTCGAGGCCAAACAGGTCATCGAGACCATGCTCTCGGAGGGAGAGCTCGCGAAAACCCGGGCGAACCGCGTCGGGCTTCCCGAGCGGATGGACCTCGTGCCCGGCCGGCTCGAGGTGAAGCGTTCCGGCTTCGGCTTCGTCGTGCCGCTCGAAGGCGGGGGCCCAGACATCTACGTCGCCGGGACTGACCTGGGTGAGGCGCTCCACGGCGACAAGGTGCTCGTCCACATCGAGCGCCGCGGGCGAGAAGGCCGTCCCGAGGGACGGATCGTCGATGTTTTGGAGCGTCGTACGACGCAGATTGTAGGTCGTCTCGAGATCGACGCGGGAGGGACGCGCGTCGTCCCTTTCGACCCGCGAATGCTCTACGAGATTTTTCTCCCGGATCGCGAGCTCTCGGGGGCGCTTCCGGGCGACATGGTCGTCGTCGAGCTCACGCGCTTTCCCGCGCCCCATCGCGCGCCGATGGGCCGTATCGTCGAGGTCGTCGGCAGCGTCGAGACCGAGGGCGTCGACATCAAAGTCGTCATCGCCAAGCATGGTCTTCCCGACTCCTTTCCCGACAAGGTTCTGGCCGCGGCGGACGAGATCTCGACGGAGGTTCCCGTTTCGGCCATCGAGGGGCGCGAAGATTTTCGAGATCATCCCATCGTGACGATCGACGGGGAGACGGCTCGAGACTTCGACGATGCCGTCGAGGTGGAGGTGCTCGACAACGGCAACTTTCGGCTCGGGGTCCATATCGCCGACGTATCGCACTACGTTGGTCGCGGCAACGCGCTCGACGCCGAGGCCTTCCACCGCGGCACGTCGGTCTACTTTCCGGACCGGGCTATCCCGATGCTACCCGAGAGGCTGTCGAACGGGATTTGCAGTTTGAATCCGGGCGTCGACCGTCTCGTGCAGAGCGTCCTGGTCGAAGTGACTGCAGGGGGCGAGATCGTCGGGAGTCGATTCGCGGATGGCGTCATCCGAAGCGCGGCTCGCATGACTTATACGAAAGTACGGCAGATCTTGACGGATGGGAACGAGACCGTTCGTGAAGATTACAAAACTCTCGTCCCCGAGTTCGACAAGATGCTCGCGCTCTTCAAGATTCTCAGGGCTCGTCGCGAGGCCCGGGGCTCGATCGATTTTGAGCGCCCCGAAGCGGAAGTCGTCCTCGGCGAAGACGGTCAGGTGATCGACATTCGTGCTGCCGAGCGAAACGTCGCCCATCGCATCATCGAGGAGTTCATGCTGCTCGCGAACGAGGTCGTAGCGAGGCACCTGTCCGAAGCGAAGGTTCCGTCGCTCTACCGTGTTCACGATTCACCGGATGAAGATCGGGTCGAACGCTTCGAAGAGTTCATCCTCGGACTCGGCCACCGACTGCGCTCACCGTCGGAGTCGCTTCGCCCGAAAGCGTTTCAACGGCTTCTCGCTCGCGTCGAGGGGAAGCCGGAGGAGCGACTCGTTTCCTACCTCATGCTCCGAGCCATGAAACAGGCGGTGTATACGGAAGAGAATCGTGGCCACTACGCTCTCGCTGCGCGTTTCTACACCCACTTCACCTCCCCTATTCGCCGTTATCCAGATCTCGTGGTTCACCGGCTCTTGCGCGAGCTTCGCCAGAGCGGACCGCCGAGCGACGCCGAGAAGAAGTCGCGGGAACGAGCGCTTCTTGAAATCGCCGAGCATAGCTCCTTCACCGAGCGGCGATCGGACGAAGCGGAGCGCGAGCTCGTCAACTGGAAGAAACTTCGTTTCATGGCCGACAAAGTCGGCGACGTTTTTCATGGGATCGTGACGGGAGTTACCGCCTTCGGGCTCTACGTCGAGCTCATCGAGTATTTTGTCGAGGGGCTCGTACACATCTCCACCCTCGCGGACGATTACTACCACTACAACGAGGACGCCCACTCGCTCCGCGGCCAGTCGACGGGTAAGACGTTCCGCCTAGCAGACACCGTCGACGTGCAGGTCGTCCGCGTGAACATGGAAGCGAGACAGATCGAGCTCGCCATCGAAGGTATCGTTGCTCAGAAGCAGAGAACGAGGCCTTCACCCACTCGCCCGCGTCGTTCGGGTCGTCGCCGGCGACACTGAACGAGACTAGCAGGGCGCCGAAGAGGCGAGTGAGCACTAACTGAAGACGAGATCGTAGCCGGATTTCTTGATGTACTTCGCTTCCTGCTCGAGGTCCGCTCGCGCGAGGGCGTGCGTCTCGAGCCAGTCGGCTGGGAAGGAGATCGTCAAGCCTTTCTTCGTTCCTGCGGCGGTGACGACAGGCAGGGGCCTTGGGCTGCGGGGCCGGTTCAGGAGTACCGCGATGCGAAGGATGATCGCGAGCCGGAGCGCCGTCTCGGGATCGATCTGGGTGAGCTCTTCGAAGACGGGACGCGCGATCTTCCGCCGGTGCGCGCCGATGAGCCGTTGCGAGAGACGTCTGATCGCCACGAGAGAAGCCCGCCAGCTCGGCATTGGCGACGATATAGGCGCCGTGACGGTGGTAACCGCTGTAGGAAATGGTGATACCGATCTCGTGGAGTCGAGCCGCCCAGATGAGGATTTGACGGTATTCGAGATCCTCGAGCGCCCAAGTCTTCTTGAGCTGTTTGAGTCCCGCGAGGGCGGTGCGCTCGACGCGATTGGCTTGGGCAACGTCGATCCGATACTGCTCTTCGAGCCTTTGGATCGTCTGCTCGCGCGTATCCTCGTGTCGGACGCGCCCAATGAGGTCATAGAGGACTCCCTCTCGCAACGCCCCCGTCGCGGGCTCCATGGCGTCGACCTCGAGCCCCTCGATCACCGCGCGCGCGATAGCCACTCCACCCGGGAATACCGGCGCCCGCTCCGGGCGAAGGCCGGGCAAGGCTAGTTTCGAGATGCTTCCGGCCTCCACGATCGCCTTCGATAGTTTTTTGAGGCCCTTGCGCGTGATCTGCTGGCCGAAGCCGCTCTCTCGCGACACCGTGCTCACGGCAATGAGTGTTCCGGAGGCTCCATAAGCCCCGTCCCACCCGAGGCTCTTGAACCGATCTTCCACCGTTTCGAGCTCCACCCTGGCGGCGGTCTCGGCCCGCTTCATCCTTTCGGCTGTGATGATCCCGTCGGGGAAGAAACGATTCGTGAAGGACACGCAGCCCATGAACAAGCTCGCCGTGTTTTTGGATTCGAAGCCCTGCCCGATGATGCACTCGGTCGAGCCGCCGCCGATATCGACCGCGAGGCGCCGCTCGTCAGACGAGGGTAGAGAGTGCGACACACCGAGATAGATGAGTCGTGCCTCTTCCTGTCCAGAGATGATTTCCACGTGATGTCCGAGAGCCCGGGAGGACCTGGCGAGCACCTCCTTCGGGTTTTTCACCTGGCGCAAAGTGTTCGTACCCACGGCGCGCACTTGCTTCCAAGGGACGTCGCGAAGCCGCTCGCCGAACTTTTCCAAGGCGGCGAAGGCTCTTTCGAGGACTTCGTCGTTGAGGGTTTTGTCCTCGGTGAGCCCGGCCGCGAGGCGTACGCGCTCGCGCAATCGGTCCACGTCGTGGATCTCGTCGCCCTGAATTGCGCGCGCGATCTTCATATGGAAGCTGTTCGAGCCCAAATCGACCGCGGCGAAGGAATCGGAGCGATTGGTCTCGGTCATCGTGCTTCGTGGCGTATGATCGAGACCATGGCGACGTACGTCATCGGCGACATCCAGGGGTGTTTTATCACGTTGCAGAGGCTCCTCGATCGGCTGGACTTCGAGCGCGGCCGCGATCATCTCTGGCTCGTCGGCGACCTCGTGAACCGCGGACCGGATTCCCTGAGTGTTCTGCGGTGGGCCAAGGAGCTCGAAGAGGATGGCGGCGCCATCGCGGTTCTCGGTAATCACGACCTTCACCTCATCGCCTGCGCCGAGGGCCTTCGTTCCGCACGCCGCGGCGATACCCTCGAGGCCGTACTCGAGGCGCCCGACCTCGATGCGCTCCGAGAGTGGTTGACCTCGAGACCGCTCCTGCATCGCGAGGACGACCACGTGCTCGTTCACGCTGGGTTGCTACCCAGCTGGAGTCTCGAGGAGGCGGAGAGGCTTGCAAACGAGGCCGGTCGGGCGTTACGCGAGCGTGAGACGCGCATCCCGTTGCTCGAAGCGCTCTACGGGAAGCGAAAGGGTGTCAAGAAACTACGCGCCATCCTCGAGGCCTTCACTCGAGTGCGTACCGTGTCGGGGACAGGCGAGCTCCGCCGTGACTTCAGCGGACCGCCGTCGCAGGCGCCCGAAGGGTGCCGTCCGTGGTTCGAGCTGGGAACATGGAAGGAGACGGTCGTCTTCGGTCACTGGGCAGCGCTCGGGCTCCACGTCAGCGAGCGCCTCATTGGTGTCGACTCGGGCTGCGTCTGGGGAGGGAGTCTGACGGCGGTCCGTCTCGAGGATCGAGCCGTTTTTCAAGAGCCGAGCGAGCTTCAGGGCTGAGGTAGGTCAGGGCGCATAGATGGGCGTCGGCGCGCGAGGGAGAAGGGATCGTAGCGCTCGGAGCCCGTGACATCTCGGCGCACGTAAGCGGCAATCCACTTGGGCAGCGGCGCATCCGCCGGGAGCTCGACTTCGGCGAGCACGATTCCGTGGCGCGCGCAGGCGAGAAGCACCCAGCGCGTGTCACCGTCCAGGTAACCATACCTCTGGAGGTCGAGACGACGGCCTTCCGTCAGCGTCCAGAGAGCGTCGAACGACGGTCGCGTCAGCGGCTCCTCGAGAACGACGTCGCCCCTGCCTCTTACGACGCGGCGATAGCTGACGCGTCTTCCCGCGCGCAGAGACTCGACGCGCTCGAGGAGCTTTCGACCCGGAAGCCAACCCATCCGCAAGCGATCGGGCCGCACGCCTCGCACTGCTTCCGGCAAGCCTCGTAGCAGAAACCTGCGCTTCGGATGGGTTTCTGCCTTTCCGATGAGGCCTTCCCCAAAGGCTTCTACCTCAGCGAAAAATCCGCGGCCGGCCTCGCCCATCCAGCTCGAAGTGAGCTCTCGGAAACCGGCGTCGCGCCTCTCTCTCTGGACTTCGAGCAGCGCAAGCAGGCCCGGCCGTGCCGAAGCCGTCCCGTCGCCCGGGGCTTCATCGTTGAGGGCGAGCTCTCGAAGCGCTCGAGCTTCCTCGAGTGCCGAGCTCTCGAGTGCCGCTCCAATCTCTTCCGTCAGCACGCGGGTATCCTGAAGCTCGCCCAGCCTATCCTGTAGCGATTTCATCTTCTTGATCAACGGCCGCGCCTCGCTTAGCTCACGCTGCAGAGGCTCGAGGAGGTAGCGCAATCGCTTCGCTGCGATGCGCGCTCGGTGGAGCGCCGCCGCGTCCCGCGCAGACTCCACGGCCTCGAGGCGCTTCAGTAGCCTCTCTCCATGCTCGCGGATTAATCGGCCGGTCGCGGATTGGAAGCGATCCCGGACGTCGTGGGTCTTCAGATGCATCCGAGCCAGATTCCGCTTCATCACCTTGCGAGCGGTGTCGAATCGTTTTCTGAGCTCCGCCGCGGTCGGGGTTTCGCCCAGCCTAGCCTCGAGCCGCTCCCGCAGGTGCGCTGACGCGGAGCTCGCCGGCTCCTGCAATCGCTCCTGCTCCGCATGGAGATAGTCGAGCTGGACCTCTACGTCGCGGGCGACGTTCGTTGAGAAGGCGAGAGACTTCAAGAGGCTCGCGAGTTTCCTGGGCCGCGAGCCCGCGAGAAAGCGTCGGTAGGCTCCGACGGCGCTCCGGCTGCGACGGAGTGCTACCCGGAAATCGTGCAGCGCGTCGCCGTCCTCACCGCGCTCCATCCGTTCGAGAGCCCGCTCCGCCTCCTCGAGAAGTAGCAGACAGAGCAGACGCGCGCTCTCCTCGGACGATCGCTTGAGGGTTTCGACCGAGAGCTTGACCATGGGATCCGCGATGATAGCAAGCCCAGGGCGACTTGACGAAACAGGACCATTTGCTACGGTGATTCATGGGAGGTTTCATGACTCACTGCATCCGTCGAACGCTGGCCTTGATGCTGCTCGGTTTCTTCGCCGCCTGCGGCGGAGGCGAGGAGCCCTCAACGAACCAAGCGGCGACTCCTGGGAGCTCGAGGCCGAGCGGCAGGGGCGTTTGCGGGCTGCTCATGCAAGCCGAGGTGGACGAGCTCTTCGGCACGTCCGTAGGTGCCGGTGTCGACGAGGCGCTTTCCGACGGCTCCGAGATCTGCTCCTGGCCCGCGGGTCAAGACCCGAGCCTTCTGTTGCAGGTGGGCGCCGTCGCTTCGGACATCGTTGGCGCCGTCGATCTCGGGGAAGGCTATCTTGTTGCCGAGGTATCCGGCATGAACGGGCCCGCGGCCGTGGCTACGCAGTTGAGTGACTCCGAGAAAACGGTGGCCATTCTCGCGATGAACGCCGGTGAGAAATCCATCATCCTGAGCCCTATTGGGCTCGGGCTCCAGGAAGCATCGGCTCAGTTCGAGCGATTGAAGGAGCTGATGGGCCTCATGGCCCAGAGAATGTAGCCTAGCCTAGGACCTCAATAGTCAGTTCCGGTCTGGCCAGGGCTCATCCCGTACGACCGCGAACGGCTCGGCAGCGAACGCACGGCGCTTGGCCTCCCGCTTCGCGAGGTCGAAGGTGTCTCCGGGTCGAAGGAAGTAGAACCGACCTCCATCCGCGAGCAACCGGGTATTGTCGTAGATGGCGACGACACTCTGGCCGATCACCTCGAAGGTGTCACCTCGGACGACGATGGCCGTATCCTCGTCGATGCCGATGCCGAGAAGCTCAGGGTGTTTCTCGATCACTGGAATGAGGTCAAAGTGGCGGTTTCTGGTGATGAGATGCTGGTCGATGGCGACGTTTCTGAGAAGCCCGAAGCCCTTCACGTGATCTCCCATCACGATTCGGTTGGTCTCGCTGTCACCTCGTACCAGGTAGGAGCCCTGGATCGAAGCCCCGGCCGAGGACCCTCCAATGACGCCGCCTCGCCCGAGGAGGGCATGAAGCTCGCCCTCGATGCACGTGCCCAAATAGACGTCCGACAGTCGCTGCGGGCGGCCACCCGGAAACCAGACACCTGAGGCCTGGCGAATGGGCTCGGTAAAGGCTTCCGAGTTCGCGACGTTTCTGTCCCGGGTGTGGAGCACCGTGGCCTCGGCGCCGAGGCTGCGCCAGCGGCGCAGGCCGGGATAGAAATTGTCGTAATTTTCGTCCGCGCCTGCCGTCGGGATCACGACGATCCGGGCCCCAGGACCCCCCGCGAGCGTGATGAAACGCTTCATGATGGTCTCGTCTCTCATGGCGCCGCCGACGATGACGAGGCTCCCGCGGGTGGGACCGATCTCCTGGGCAGAAAGCCCCGGGGCGAGCCACAGCGCCAGCAGAATCGACGAGGTCCAGTGCCACCGCATGGGGCAATGATCTAGCACATTCTCGAGGCTCCTCGCTATGATGGGTCCTCAGCCATGAAGCACGTCGTGATCGGGACCGCCGGACACATCGACCACGGGAAGAGCGCGCTCGTCCGAGCGCTCACCGGCACCGATCCCGACCGTCTCAAGGAGGAGAAGGAGCGAGGTATCACTATCGACCTCGGTTTCGCCTTCTTGCGCGACGGCGAAGAGCTCTCGCTCGGGTTCGTGGACGTTCCGGGCCACGAGCGTTTCGTAAAAAACATGCTCGCTGGGGTCGGCGGGATCGACTTCGTCCTGCTCGTCGTCGCGGCGGACGAATCGGTCATGCCGCAGACCCGTGAGCACTTCGAGATCTGCCGTTTGCTCCGGGTACCGCGCGGTCTCGTGGTGCTCACGAAGTCGGACCTCGCCGACGAGGACCTGAGAGAGCTCGCGGCGCTCGAGACCCGTGAGCTCGTCGCGGGTAGCTTCCTCGAAGGCGCCCCCGTCGTCGAAGTCTCCTCGAAGACGGGAGCGGGCATCGAGGAGCTCAAAGCCGTTCTGTTCGCCATGGGGCGGGAGGTTCCGGGTCGATCGTCTGAGGGGCTCTTTCGCCTTCCGGTGGACCGTGTATTCTCGATGAAAGGCTTCGGGACCGTCGTCACAGGGACCCTGATAGCTGGATCCGTGAGCCGGGATGAGGAAGTCGAGCTCGTACCTCGGGGGCTTTCCGCCAGGGTGCGGGGTCTCCAGGTACAGGGCGAGAAGCGCGACGAGGCCTCGGCCGGGCAGCGCACGGCGGTGAACCTGCAAGGTGTCGAGCTCGCACAGATCGAGAGAGGGGACGTGCTCGTTCGTCCGAGGAGCGTCCTGCCCGCGCTCATGATCGACGCGGAAATCGAAGTGTTGAAGACGTCTCCCGTTCGCATCAAGGATCTATCTCGGGCCCACCTCCACACGGGTACGGCCCAGGTCCTCGCGCGGGTTCGCGTGCTGGGGGATCGAAAGAGCATTGCTCCGGGCGAAAGCGGTTTCGTGCAGCTTCGTCTCGAAGGACCCGTCGTCGCCATTCGGCGCGATCGCTTCATCTTGAGACGCTATTCGCCGCTCGAGACGATCGCCGGAGGTCTCGTCCTCGACGCTCAGCCGCTGAAACACGCTGTCTCTTCCGGAACGGCCCTCGCGACGTGCCAGTTTCTTCTCGACGGCACCGACGACGAGGTCGCGGCACTCTTTGTCGAGGAGCTCGGCGAGCGGGGGATCTATGAAACGGATCTCGCGCAAAGGCTCGGCTTTCCCGTGGAGGAGGCCGGTGTCTTGATCGAGACGCTGCTGCAGCGGAAGAAGGCGTCCATCGTGACGCGCTCTCCTCGCCTCCTGGTCGCTCCCGGCGTCGTGGAGAGTCTCTCCTCACGAGTATTGAGCGAGCTCGAAGGCTATCAGAAGAGAAATCCCCTGCTTGCCGGAATGCCCAAGAGCGAGCTACGGGACAAGACCGCGCGCCGCATGCCGCTCGAGATCTTCGAGTGGGTCATCACGCGAATGAGCGAGTCGGGGCGGCTACGTGTGGCCAAGGAGCTCGTCGCCACTTCGGATCATCGTATTCAGATGAGCGACGAGGAGGGCGAGGCCAAGGAGTTTCTCGTGAGGGAGTATCGGCGGGACGGCTACAAGCCCCGCAGCCTGAGCGAGACCGCCGCCGCCGCCAAGCGGGACTCGAGGCTTCTCGAGCGCGTTCAGAGAGTCTTGTTGCGCGATGGTACCCTCGTCCAGGTCGCGGAAGGGATGGTTTTCCATCGCGAGGTGCTCCAGGAGCTCGAGGACAAGGTGCGGGGGTTCAAGGCCGAGCGAGATCGCATCGACGTCGCTTTCTTCAAAGAGATGGCGGGAGTTACCCGTAAGCACGCCATACCGCTTCTCGAGTGGCTCGACCGCCAGCGCGTAACAAAGCGATCCGGCAAGGACCGCGTCATTCTCTGAAGCCCAGAGTGGGCAGGCGTTTGCCTTTCCGCGCTCACTAGAATAGCTTTGGCCATCCGTCTGTGATGCGAGGGATGGGTCTCCGTCTATCTATCCTCAACCAGCTAACCCTGGGGGGCTCATGAGCAAGGCTTTCACCAAAGAATCGGACGAAGGTTCGTTCGACGAGGTGATTCCTGAACCCAAGGACCTCTTACCTGAGGGGCTGAAGAACTACGTGACGCCGCAAGGTGCCGAGGCTCTCCGTGGCGAGCTGCGTCATCTGGAAGAGGAGGTTCGACCGGAGGTAGCCCGGGCGAAAAGGCAGGTCGAGGCCCGGAGTCGGCTCGAGGCCATCGACCGCCGAGCCCATTTCCTCCGGGAACGCATCGCCAACATGGTCGTCGTGGACCCCGAGAACCAGGAGAGGGACAGCGTGCGCTTCGGAGCCAGGGTTGGGGTCGCTGACGAGGAGGGCAACGAGAAAGTTTATCAGATCGTCGGCGTCGACGAGAGCGAGCCGGCTCGCGACAAGATTAGCTGGATCTCGCCCATCGCCAAGGCGCTCATCTCGGCTCGCGTCGGTGACGTCGTGACGCTCGAGCTACCCGATGGCGACGTGGAGCTCGAGATTCTGAGCATCCAATACGGCTAGCCAGCCGTCATTTGTTCCGCACTCCGAGCACCGTGAAGCCGATGAGGGCGGACTTCACGACGTAGATCAGCTGATTGTTCGACTTTGCGTCGCTAGGCCAGAAGAAGAAACCCACGTTCGTGAGGAGCTCGAGAGAGTTCTCGGCGACACCCTCGAGCGACTCGTTGTCCTCGAAGCGTAACCGCACCCGAAGGCCCGGCCGATCGGGCTCATGATGGAGCGACTTCTCCTCCATAAAGTCTCGATCCCCCACGAAATCGCGGACGAAGAAAACCGCTTTGAGCTTGTGGATATCGATGGGCAAGGGCTCGCCGTTGAGGTCCGTCATCTTGAGGACACCGCGGGTGAGGAGCCGTCCCTTCTCGAGAAAGCCGGGGATGAGTTGCCCTTGTTTCGAACGGGCGATGATGGCGAGGCGCTGGGAGAGGAGCTCTTTGAGAGTGTCCATGGCTTCAATGGTAGGATGAGCTTGCCGTGCCGGACAAGACCCTTGCCCTGATTCTCGGGGGAGGGACCGGGGCGCGGCTCTTTCCGCTCACAGCCAGCTCTATCGGATGACATGTCATCCGCGAAGGCATCGTAGTCATCCCCAAGAACACCAGCATTCCCGACGGCACCGAAATCTAACTCCCCACCAAAGGAGGTCCACGGCTCTCTTTTTCGTCTTTCAATGGACGTGAAGGGATTGAGTCCGGAGGACCGGCCTCGCGAGAAGCTGCTCGAGCATGGGGCGGAGAGCCTGGGGGTGAACGAGCTGCTCGCGGTTCTGCTCGGATGCGGGAGCCGAAGTCTCTCGGCGCTCGAGCTGGCGAATCGACTTCTCGCTTTCTCGGGAGGTCTCGTGGGCCTTACCCAGTCGAGCGCACAGGCCCTGGCTAGCCTTCACGGGCTCAAGCAGGCGCGAGCGGCGCGGATTCTGGCGGCCATCGAGCTCGGCAAGCGCGCTGCGTCGCCTCCCGTGACTCCCCGTCCCCGGTTCCGGCTGCCCACCGATGCCGCGCGCTTTCTGATGCCGCGCTTCGGCGCGAAGCCGCTCGAGGAGTTCGGTGTCCTCGCGCTCGATACTCGAAACGGGCTCAAATGTCTGAAGGTCGTCTCGACGGGGACTCTCAACGGATCGCTCGTTCATCCGCGTGAGGTGTTCCGGGAGGCGGCCATCCTTCAGGCCGCTGCCATCATCGCCTTTCACAACCACCCGTCGGGAGATCCCTCACCGTCACGTGAGGATCGCGAGCTCACGAGAAGGCTCCACCAGGCCGGAGTGATCATGGGAATCGAGCTTCTCGACCACGTCATCGTGACTGCAGATCAGCACTTCAGCTTCAAGGAGCGAGGGTTGCTTTGAACGCTCGTTTGCTAAACTGCGTCTTTCGCGACAGACTGCACGGCTTCGAGCATGAACGAGCGAGTCCTATACTTCGACTGTTCCGCGGGGGCGAGCGGCGACATGATCCTCGCCGCGCTCGTCGACCTCGGGGTCCCCTTCAAGGCGCTCGTCGGGGAGTTGAAAAAGCTCGGAGTGCCGGGCTTTCGTCTCGCGCGCTCGCGGTCCAAACGCGGCGGCATCGCGGGGACGCGGATTCGTGTGATGACCCAGGGCGACCGCGGCCACTGTCACTGGTCGGACTTCGAGCGTCTAGTGGGAAGAAGCCGGCTCTCGCCACGCGTCAAAGAGCGATCGCTCGCGCTCATCCGGCGTATTTTCGAGGCCGAGGCGGCGATCCACGGAGAGACTCCCGAGCGAGTCCACCTCCACGAGCTCGGCTCGCTCGATACGCTCATCGACGTCGTGGGAGCCGTCTCGGGGCTCGAGCTTCTCGACGTCGATAGGATCACGAGCTCTCCCATCAACGTCGGTGGCGGCTCCGTCGAGACGGAGCACGGGCTTCTCGCCATCCCCGCGCCCGCCACCGCCCGTCTGCTTCAGGGAGCGCCGACCTTTTCGGACGGAGACGACTTCGAGCGAACGACTCCCACCGGCGCGTTGCTCGTTACCGCCTTCGCCGAGGGTTTCGGGGCATGGCCGTCGATGACGATCCGGAAGATGGGATTCGGACTCGGGAGTAAGGATCCTGGCACCGGTCGCCCCAACGCGCTCCGGCTCGTTCTGGGAGTTCGCGTGTCGCGAGCGACCCAATCATCCCTCGTGATCGAGACGACAATTGATGATTCGACGCCTGAGCAGCTCGGCTATCTTCAAGAGAGGCTCTGGGAGGCGGGCGTTCACGATGTTTTCTTGACGCCAGTCCAAATGAAGAAGAACCGACCGGGCGTCAACGTCACGGTGCTCGCGCCTGCCGGGGCACGCGAGCGGGTCAGCACCATTCTTTTCACAGAGAGCTCGACTATCGGCCTCCGCTGCCACGAAGTGGAGCGAGACGTTCTCGACCGCGAGTGGACGGAGGTCGAGACGACCTATGGCACGCTCCGCATCAAGGAAGCGCTTCGAAACGGCAAGGTCGTCAACGTGGCCCCCGAGTTCGAGGATGCGAGAAAGCTCGCCGCCAAGAAAAGAGTCTCTTTGAAGCAGGTCCAACAGGCGGCCCTCGTCGCCTACCGCAGGAAGTGAGGTTCCATGGGTGAGGCACTTCCCGGAAGCCGAGTGAAGTAGGTCGGGCTTGCCAATCGTGCGAGGGGACATCGCGGCTCTGCTAGGGCTAGCCGGCATGGCAATCATCGTCGGTTGCGAGCAGGAGCAAGTGGAGCAAGTAGAGCTCCTCGAATCGCGGATAGCCGTCGCGCAGAAGCGATGGGACGGCATTCTCCTCGAGTTCGGCTCGCCAGGCGCGATGCCTCGACTCGAGAGCGGCTGGTCCTACGGCGAGACCGCCGAAGACGGAAACACCTTTCGCTGGGCGGTTGCGGAGGAGGCGAGCTTTCGTTTCGATAGCGCGCGGGAAGGCCGATTCCTCGCTTGGCTCGAATGCGAGCCCTTCGAGTTCGACGGAAGCCCCAGCCAATTCATCCAACTGGCCGTCAACGGCGAAGAGCTCGCGCCGATCGGCCTGCGTCCGGGTCGTGGACGCTATCCCGCCGATATCGATCTTCGCGCCGGCGAGAACGAAGTGACGATCCGCTTCCGCTATGCGGGTGAGCCGACGGGGAGCGCCGCCGACCGGCGGCGCCTCGCCGTGGCCTTCTATCGTTTCGAGCTTCCGTTTGATGCGGCGCAAGCGCCGTCGGAGCGCGGTGCATTCGCGAGGGTGGCGGGCGATGACGGCAAAGCCGGCATCATGCTTCCCGCCGGCGGTGGGATCTCGATCTACGCGGAGCTCGAGGAGGAGCCGGCGCGACTTCGTGTCCGGGTGGGCGCGAGTTCGCCCGAGCTGCTCGCGGCGCGCGGGACGCGACTCCTCGTCGAAGTACGGGAGAGATCCGGCACGATTCTCTCCCAGGTGCTCGAAGCTCGGGAGCCCCGCGGCGAAGTGCTCGACTGGGAGGCCGGCATCGAGAGCGCCGCCACGCCCATTGAGATCCGGCTCGTCGCCGAGGGCCACTCAGTGCTCGTGCGGCCCGAGCTCGTCGTTCCGAAGCGCCACGCTTCGCCGGAACCTCGGGCTCGATTTCCCAGGCGCAATCTCGTCGTCGTCTTTCTCGATGGCGCCAATGCGCTGCGCATGGGTCTCTACGGCTACTCGAAGGAGACGACTCCCAGCATCGACGTGCTCGGGGCGAAGAGTATCGTCTTCGAGACGGCCGTCAGCCAGGCCGTCTATACGATCGCTTCGATCGGGTCCGTGCTCACGTCGCACTACCCCGAGCGTCACCAGAGCGTCACCTTCGCGGATCGACTACGTCAGGACGCCATCACGTTTCCGGGGTTGCTGACCGAGGCCGGCTATCGGACGGCTGGCTTCTCGGGGAACGCTGTCGTGTCGAAAGCCTACGGCCTCGACCGCGGCTACGAGGAATTCTTCCAGGTTCGAGAGCGAGAGGATTATACGGGCCGTGGCGATTCGGTCTTGCGAGCCTTCGTCGAGTGGCTCGATGACGCGGCGGACGAGCGCTTCCTCGCCTACCTACACTTCCGGGAACCGCACTTTCCCTACGATCCTCCCCCGCCCTTCGATACCGCCTTCGGAGAGAGCGAGCTCTACCCCGAAGGCATCACCGACTGGAGGAACCAAATCGAAGTACTCAACGACAAGGCGGCGGCCGGGGAGCGCCCGCCCACGGAAGTCCTCGACCGGATACGAGGGCTCTATGACGGCAACATGGCCTACGTCGACTCTCTCGTGGGGAAGTTGCTCGGCGAGCTCGAGCGTCGCGGTCTTTCGGACGATACCATCGTCGTTCTGACGGCCGATCACGGAGAGGCCTTGTTCGAGCACGACTACATCGGACACAACACGCAGCTCTATGAAGAGAGCATCCGAGTCCCACTGATGATCCACATTCCGGCTACGAAGGCGCGGAGTGTCGAGGGTGTCGTTGAGCTCGTCGATCTCGCGCCGACGATCCTCGAGCTTGCCGGCGTCGCCTTCGACGACATGGACGGGCAGAGTCTCCTTCGTCCCGAGCCGGGACGCATTGCCTTCAGCCGTACCGTCTGGGACAAGCCGCGCTACAGCGCGCGCGGGGAGCGCTACAAGCTCATCTGGAACAGCAGAACGGATCGGCGCGAGATCTACGATTTGGAGCGTGACCCGGGGGAGACTCGCAACATCTTGGAAGAGGAACCTTTCATGTCGGGTCTCTTCGAGCAACGAATGTTCGCGTGGCTCGCTGAGCAAGAGCGTTTGCGTGCCTCGACGCCGCCCCCTGAGAGCGCAGTCGTGACGGAAGAGCAGCGCGAGTTCATCGAAGATCTCGGATACACGAACATGGTGCCCAAGTGATCGACTCGCACGCGCACGTCGATATGGAGGCCTTCGACGCCGACCGGGACGAGGTCTTGCTTCGCGCCCGCGAAGCGGGGGTCGAGACCATCTTGTCGCTCGGCATGATCGACGGGAAGGACTCCTACGAGCGGGCGTTTCTCATCGTCGACGAGAACCCCAATCTTCTCACCGCGATAGGTTGTCATCCCCACGACGCGAAGCTCTTCGACGAAAAGGGAGGGGAGGCGCTCGTCGAGCGGCTGGCCGACCGCCCGCGGCTCATGGCGATCGGCGAGATCGGTCTGGACTATCACTACGACAACTCGCCGCGCCCCGTGCAGCAGGAAGTCTTCCGCCGGCAGATCCGCTTGGCCAGGAAGGTCAAGCTCCCTATCATCGTGCACCAGCGTGAATCAGAGCAGGACTTGACGACGATTCTGCAGGAGGAGGAAGCGGCTGACGTTGGCGGGATCCTCCACTCTTTTACTGCCGACCTAAAGACGGCCGAGGCCGCGATCGAGCACGGGTTTCTCGTCTCGTTTTCCGGCATTCTGACATTCAAGAGCGCCGAGGCCCTGAGGGATGTCGCACGGCAGCTGCCGCTCAGGAATCTCCTCGTCGAGACGGACTGTCCCTACCTGGCTCCGGTACCCCACCGCGGCAAGCGCAACGAGCCTGCCTTAGTCGTGGAGACGGCGCGGGTCCTCGCCGAGGTCAAAGGCGTATCAGTCGAGGAGATCGAAAGCAGAACGGACGAGAACTTTCGCCGGCTGTTTCGCCTGTGACGCGGGGCACTAGCGCGGCTCCCCATTGCTAGCGGGATCGATTTCCGTAATAATGTGACCGGATGGCAGATAGTTCCTTTGACATCGTATGCAAGGTGGACCTCCAAGAGGTGAGGAACGCTATCCAGCACGCGATGAAAGAGATACAGACCCGTTTCGATTTCAAGGGCTCCGGAACCGAGATCGGGCTCGTTGACGACGGCGCCGCTATCGAAGTCTCTTCCTCGGACGAGTTCAAGCTCAAAAGCGCCCTCGACGTGCTGGAAACAAGGCTCGTGAAGCGAAACGTGAGCCTCAAAGCCCTGTCGCACAACAAGATCGACTCGGCTCTCGGCGGGACCGTCCGCATGCGGCTCGATCTGCAGAGCGGAATCCCGACGGAGAAGGCAAGAGAGATCGTCAAAATGGTCAAGGGCAAGAAGTTGAAAGTTCAGGTCTCGATTCAGGGCGACCAGGTCCGAGTGACCGGAAAGAAGAAAGACGACTTGCAGTCCATCATGGGGCTTCTGAAGGAGTCAGATCTAGACATCGCGATGCAATTCACGAACTACCGTTAGAGAGAGACCCAGAGGAACACCGCACGATGCCTGCTCCCGAGACCCGCTCCGATCTGTCCGAGCCCTCCGTGCCCCTAGAGGACATTTTCGCCGAGATCCAGGATGACCTTGATACCGTCGAGCAGATCATCCGCGACAAGGTCGACAGCCAGCTCGAGCTCGTAAAGTCCTCGAGTCGTTACATCTATCGTAGCGGGGGCAAGCGGGTCCGGCCCGCCCTCCTGTTGTTGGCCGCGAGAGCCTGTGGTTACGCGGGTCCCAAAGGACCTCAGTATGGAGCCGTTACGGAGTTCATTCATACCGCGACTCTCGTTCACGACGACATCGTAGACGAGGCAACGATGAGGCGAGGCCAGCAGTCGGTCAACGCCCTCCTGGGAAACGATTTCACGGTACTGCTCGGCGACTTCCTCTACATTCGCTCCATCGGTCTCGCGATCGAGATGGGGAGCATCGAGATCCTGGAAGTGATCACGGAGATCACGCTCCGGATGATCGAAGGCATGATTCTCGAGCTGACCCGTGGGGGCGCGATCGATCTGACAGAAGAGGAGCACCTCGAGATCCTCAAGCGCAAGACGGCCTATTTGTTTTACGGATGCGCTCAGATGGGCGCGATGCTCGGCAAAGTACCGCCCGAAATTGCGAGTGCGCTCGGGGAGTACGGCATGAACATCGGCATGGCGTTTCAGGTCGCCGACGATCTTCTCGACTTCACCTCGGACGAGAAGATTCTCGGAAAGCCTGTGCTCTCCGATCTGAAGGAAGGCCACGTCACGCTTCCGATCATCTATGCGCTCAAGGAGGAGCCTCGCGCTCTGCCCACGGTGCAGTCGGTGCTCGATCGGCGAGGCATCGACGACGTGAGTCGGATGGAGATCCTCGACCTCGTGCGCCGCAACGGCTGCCTCGACAGGGCCCGCATCCTTGCCGAGGACTACGCCCGTCGAGCAAAGCAGTGTCTCGAGGTCGTGCCGGAATCGCGTCACAAGGACGCCCTATCGTCGCTCACCCACTACGTGATCGATCGGAATCGCTGACAGGTTGACGCGCTACTCTCGACGTCCCTTCCCACCCTACCGACACCGTCCCGGCCGAACGCCTCACCCCGAACGTCATCCCGAGGGACACCTCCGCGCCGGGGCCGAGCCCGATCCGGTGGCGCTCACTGAGAAGGGATGGAGGCACAACGAGGGCTATCTCTACGCCGTCGATCTCTTCAACGCCGAGTATTGGTGGGAGGCCCACGAAGCGTGGGAGCGCCTCTGGCATCTCGAAACACCGGGGGAGCCAGTCGCCCTGCTCTTGCAGGGGCTCATCCAGCTCGCCGCCGCTCGACTGAAGGAGAGTCAGAACGAGCTGCGCGGCGCAGAGAAGCTGACTCGGGCCGCGCTTGAAAAGCTTCGATCCCTCCCCGGCGTCTATATGGGTATCGACGGCCATGAGATCCAGAAGGCCACGAGGCGGCTGGAGCTTATCGACGTATAAGTATTTATTTGCAAGTAGTTTACGGCCACGTTGCACGCAGCGTGCTATACTTGGCGAAGAATCCCGGAACATGGTCAAGCCGCGCATCCTCGTCGTCGATGACGAGCAGCCCATTCGCAAAGCGCTTCGCATGACCCTCGAGTACGAGGGTTACGAGGTGTCAGAGGCGTCGTCGGGGAGCGAAGCGCTCACGACGATTGAGCGTGACCCCGCCGACCTCGTGTTCCTCGACATCAAAATGCCAGGTATGGACGGGCTCGAAGTGCTCGAGGAGCTTCGGGAGCGTCCTGCGGTGCCTCAGGTCATCATGATCAGCGGCCACGGTACGGTGCAAACGGCCGTTCAGGCGACCAAGCTCGGAGCCTTTGATTTCATCGAAAAGCCCCTCGAGACCGAGCGGGTGCTCGTCGCCGTTCGGAACGCCATCGAGCGCAAGGAGCTCCAGGAGGAGGTCGGTCGCCTCCGCCTCCGCTTCGAGCGGCGTTACCAGATGGTGGGAAGCTCCTCCGGGCTGGATCAAGTTCGCGAGGCCATCGGCCGCTCTGCGCCCACCAACGCCACCGTGCTCATCACGGGTGAGTCCGGGACCGGCAAGGAGCTCGTCGCGCGCGCCATCCACGGTAATAGCAATCGATCCCGTGCGCCCTTCGTGCAGGTGAACTGCGCGGCGATCCCTGAAGATCTGATCGAGAGCGAGCTCTTCGGACACGAGAAGGGATCCTTTACCGGTGCGACGGCGAAGCAGATCGGAAAGTTCGAGCAAGCCCATCGAGGGACAATCTTTCTCGACGAGGTGGGTGACATGAGTGCCCGTACCCAGGCCAAAGTGCTCCGCGTCCTGCAGGAGGGCGAGGTCGAGAGGGTCGGCTCCCAACAGACCATCAAGGTTGACGTCCGCGTAATCGCCGCGACCAACAAAGATTTGAAAAAGGAGATCGAAGCGGGCAACTTCCGTGAAGATCTCTACTTTCGACTCTCCGTTATTCCGATCCGAACCCCCTCGCTGCGCGAGCGTATCGAGGACATCGAGTCCATGGTCGAGCACTTCGTCACGATGTTTTCTGCCGAGGACAGTCTCAAGCACAAGCACTTCTCACCCGAAGCCATGGAACGACTGAAGCAGTACGTGTGGAGGGGCAACGTGCGCGAGCTCCGCAATACGATCGAGCGCCTTCTCATCATGGCACCCGGTGAGATCATCCAGCTGAACGACCTGCCCGAGACCATCCGCTACACTCAGGACGAGGCCAACGGGCACCAGGCTCACGCCAATACGCTCAAGGAGTTCAAGGAGACGAGCGAGCGCGCCTTCCTCGTCCAGAAGCTCCGCGAGAACGGATGGAATATCTCACAGACCGCCCAAGTCATCGGCACCCCCCGCAGCAACCTCTACAAGAAGCTCGAGCAGTACCAGATTACCCAAGACGCGGACGGCTAACTCACTATCGCGCCTCGCGCGAGATCCGCTCGATGAGGGCGGGATCGTCGGGCAGAAGTCCCGAGCGGGGGAGCCGAGGCAGAAAGGCGTGGATCATCGCCACTTGGCGGAAGTCGCGCCCCGCGACGGCACCGACGCCCGCCTCCGCTGGATGGTGGCACACGCGTGCCACGAGCGCGCTCACGGCGATCGGGTGACGGGGGTGCCGGGCATCGTGTCTCTGCGACGATAGCACAGCCCGCTCCACAGGAAGTCGTCTGCCGAAGGGAGGGTTTCGGGATCGAGCTCGTCGTCGAGGCAAGATAGCGAGCTCGCCACGAGAGGATTCAGCCTATAATAGTGACGCCTGTTCGAGCCGAACAGATGATCGCTGGCCCCATCGCCTTCGGGCGTTTGGGGCGAGAGGAAAGTCCGAACTCCACAGGGCGGTGTGCTGGCTAACGACCAGTCCGGGTAACCAGAAGGAAAGTGCCACAGAAAATATACCGCCTCTTTTCCGGAGGCTTCGGCTATCGGAGAAGCGGTAAGGGTGAAATGGTGCGGTAAGGGCGCACCGCTCGGGTGGTGACATCCGAGGCACGGTAAACCCCACACGGAGCAAGACCAAATAGGGAAGCGTTCGAGGGCGGCCCGTCCGAAGCTTCCGGGTAGGTCGCTGGACTGGACGAGCAATCGTTCCGGCTAGAGAAATGATCATCAACTCCCCGAGGGTGACCGAAGGGAGTGACAGAATTCGGCTTACGGTCGACTCGGACAGGCAACCTCTCTATCGGCGCTAGTGTCCTAGTCTTTGTCTTTCTTGCGGCCGAAGATTTTCTTGATGCCGCCGAGGGTGGATCCGCGGTGGTCCTCTCCGAGCTTCTCTCGAATCGCTGGGTTCTCGGGGTCGTAGGTCAAGGCTTGCTCGTACATCTTCTGAGCCCGCGTCGTCATGCCGGCGGTGTCGTAGATCTCGCCGAGACCCAGATAGCACTCCGGATCGAACTGGTCGAGGTCGAGCGCGAGGCGGAACTGTTCCTCCGCCTCCTTGACCCACTTCGGGTTCTTCGCCAAGGCTTGCGCGAGAAGCTTGTGGTAGGCCTTCCGGGGATATAGTCTCACCGCTTCGCGCAAGGATTGAATCGCGTCGAAGAAGTGCGTCTCGTCGTAGTGGCGTTTGCCCTCATTGAACTGCTCGTCCGCGGAACGCTTCCGAGCGGCGTCTGACGCACTCACTGCCATTCGGGTTCGCTCTTCGTCCTGCGTGCCGCCCACCCTCCTCCGAGACCGTCGTCGTCAATGCTGTTTCCTTGGCCATGGTTTTCCTCCTTTGCTCAGGCGGCAACACGCCGCCGGATCTCTTGAAGCACCGTTTCCACAACGTCCTTGCGAGCTCGTAGAGCTTCATAAACACGAACATCGACCGTGTCCTTGACCGTGTCCTTCGCGGTCAGGTGATAGAACGTCACCTTGCGCTTCTGCCCGGGCCGGTGCAGGCGCGCGAGCGATTGCTCGAACTCAGCCAGGTTGAACCCCACCGAGTAATAAACAGCGTATGCCGCGCGGACGAGTGAGATACCGATACCGCCGGCCTGTATCTGCACCCCGATGACCTCTGCCTCGCCGGATTGCCACAACTCAAGTTCACGGGCGCGACCGGAGAGCTCGGCATAGCGGCGCCCCTGTTTCGCGCACACGCGCCTCACCGCGTCGAGGTCGTGGTGAAAGACACAGAAGACGACGAGCGGCTCGCGTTGCGGAAGGTCCTCTAAGACGTCGGCTAAAAGCTTCTCCTTGCTGTCGTCGATGAAGACCTCCACACCGTCGTCGTCTCTCAGGTAGCCGCTCGTCACCTGGCGAAGACGGGTGAGCTTCACCAGCTGGTTCGCCGCCGTCACCTCGCCTCGCTCGAGCTTCGTGTAGAGCTCGTCCTCGAGCTCGGCGTAGGCCTTCGCGGCGACGCGACCGAGCTCGCAGCGCCTCTCGACGTGCGTCACCGCCGGAAGCTCCAGCGCCTCCTCCTTCGTCACCCGGAGCGCGATCTGGTACATGCGCTCGTGCAGCTCCTCGAGGTTCCGGTACCCCACGGGGAAGCTCGGCGTGCCCCGGCTCATCACCGCGTAGCGGTCCCGGAACTTCACATACGACGTGCCGAAGAGGCCGGGGTCGAGGCATCGGTACGTCGCGAACGCGTCGAGCGGTGAGTGCGGGAGCGGGGTGCCCGTGAGAGCGAGCTTGTACGGAATCCGTTTCGAGAGCTGGTAGACGAAGAGCGAAGCCCGCCCCTGGGGAGCTTTCAGCCGGTGGTGCTCGTCCGTGATGAGAAGCTCCCACGGTGTCTCGAGCAAAAACGTTCGTAGCGGCTCCCGCCACGCTGCTTCGTAGTTGAGGATGACGGCTCCGGTACCCGCCGAGCGCAGGAAGCGCGAAAGCTCGAGCTTGCGGGCCCGGGCCGAGCCCTCACCCAGAGCGAGGACGTCCACAAGCTCCGGCAAGTGCTCTTCAAACTGCGCCGGCCATACGTCGACCACGCACTTCGGCGCGAGGATGAGTGTGCGGCGGAAACCGAAGTTGACCAGCAGGTCGATCGCTACCTTCGTCTTCCCGCACCCCATGTCGCCGAAGTAGGCCGCCGGACGTGAATGCTCGGGGCCGTACACACCCGGCTCGTGGAGGCCTCCCCAAAGCCTCGCGATGTACCAGAACGCTTTCGATTGATGCTCCCAAGGCTCCGTCTTCCGCCGAGGGATCTCTTCCCGAGAGGCGTGCGGCGAGTTCTTCAGCTCGTTGGCGGCGGCCCGACACTCGCCGAGTTGTTGGAGCTCAACGAAGGCATCGTCATATGCGATCTCGCCAAACTCGTTCCAGAGCGCGCACGTTACGGCCGCCGAGGCTGGCACCGTCCACGCTCTCCGCGCCTTGCTCCACCGCGCACCCACGTTCAGCTCCTTCAGCCTCTCGTTCGTTGCCACGCTGAACGGGAAGCGGAGCTCGATCACCCCCTTCTCGACGTCGACCGTGGGCTCTCACCGCTCGATTCCTTTCCGGCGCATGAAGCGAAACCAGCCGAGAAGACCGAGAAACCCTCGAAAGTCTTCGGGGTCTTCGTGTGGACGAAAGCTGAATCGTCCATTCGGTCGCAGGTGAACCTCGATACGTTTGATGACGGCGCCGCGTCTCGCGTGGTTCTCCCTCCAAAGTCGCTCGTAGACCGCCGTCTGGAGCTGCTTCGCGAGCGTGGCGGTGCCGACCGTGTAGTCGACCACCGTCACGGTTTTCTTCATCGGGCCGATAGCGTCCGGTCTGCCAGCGACAAGGAGGCTGTCGGACGCAAGAGGCTCCTCAAGAAGCCACGGTCGGAAATCGGTGATTCGCTGGAACGCGAGCCAGGCCTGCGCGTAACCCCTCAGCTCTTCGGGGAACGTTTCGGCGAGCTCTTCGGGCTGGGAGCTCTGTGCGAGCTCGTAGCACGCGCGGTGCACCTCGGTGCCCCGCTCCGCGGCCGCCAGCTTCGTGTCCTCGTCGACGCCCTCCCAGAACGGCAGGCCGTAGCGAATCACCGTCGTGGTGCGGTCGTAGCGCTTGGTAAGGGCGCCCTGCTTGCGCGTGTAGCCGTCGCCGTCGGCTGTTTCCTGAAGGCGCGAGCTGGCTAGGGCTGTGCTCACGAGGCCCTCGTCGGCCGAATCGTCTCCGAGTAGATGTCAACACCCGGAATCTCGATCTGCCCCTTCGTGGAGCGAACGACAGCGCCGATCGTCTTCTCGTCGAGAGCCCAGAACTCGGCGCCGGCCAGCTCGGGCTCGCCCGGCTTGACGCTCGCGTTGTACTGAACGACGGCTTTCTTGAGGAGCTGCTTCTGTTGCTCTACTCCGTTCGGACTGAACTTAAACTTCCACGACTCGCGCTTGGTGACGCCGGCGACTTTCGGTACTGATGTCGGGACAACGGCCGGCGGCGGTGGCGGCGCCGCTGCCTCAGCACGAAGCTCGGCGGCCTTCTCGAGGTCGCCCCTCTCCTCCGCTTTCGCCGCCTTCCTGTCGGCACGTCTCGCCTGCTTCTCGTGCTCCTTCTCCTCGGCCTCATTGCCGTACGACTCCCGGCGGTCCAACAGCGTGTGCGCGTCCACCCTCGTCCCGCGGAGCTCCCAGCCCTCTCCGAGCACCGTGTTGATGAACACCCGCAAGCTTTCGTTCCCCCGCGCCCGGGCGCTCAGCCACTGCTCGACGAGCCCGGACAGCGTCACGCCCAACGTCGAGACCATTGCGGGAAGGTGGAACCCCACGAGGCCCGACTCCTGGGGCTCCGCCGTCGCACGCCAGCCGCTGTCCGGACGGGCTCCCGCCTCCCCGATCATCCGGCGCCGCTCAGCCTCGTCCATCCGCGCGCCGCACCCGCCGTGCTCCTCGCTCGGGCACTCCAGCCGGGCCGTCTCCGGATTGTCGCCATCGTATGTCACCCGAAAATGGTCGGGCTCGCGCCACGTGAGCCAGTCCTCGCGCCCGCAGTGCGGACACGCCACGTGGTACCGGCGCCGATCGCTCCTCGAGAACAGCGTGTCGATGCGGTCGCCCTTCAGCGCCGGCGTCGAGACGAACATAGAGAGTCCGTCGTGAAACGTCGTCGTGCGGTTGACCAGCAGGTCTCCCGGGTCACCCTCCTCGCCCACAACGTAGGGGAAACGGGCGAAGTCGTCCGCGAACGCGAAGCGCACCGAGCGGCGCGCGAACGTGTTCGGCGTGTTCGCGCCTCCGAGCGCGAGGTAGCCGCCGGGGAAGATCTTCAAAGAAAGCGTGCTCTCCGCTTCGTGGGACTTGCGCGGCTGGCGGCGGTCGCGCACCACCGCGCGCAACGCCGGCGTCGAGCGGAGCATGTCGGCGAGCCTTTCCTTGCTCCACTCCTCCGCCACCATCGCCGTTGGATGAACGAAGAGCATCGGCGACGGGTCGTACTGAATGAAGTAGCCCAGGATGTTGTGAAGGGCCTCGCTGCCTCCCGACTGGACGGCTTTCATGAGAGCCAGCTTCGTCACCCCGGGCTCGAGCACGGCGTCCATGATCCCCTTGAGATAAGGAGTGGTTTCGTTTCTCCACGGAGCGCCGCGCGCCGAGCTCGTCTCGGGAAGACGGCGGTTCGCTTCGGCCCACTCGCTCACCGACAAAAGCGGCGGCGGCGCAGCCGCGCTCGACCACGCATCGATCAGAATATCCCCGCCGTTCACACCGCCTCTTCGACGTCAGGCACCGTCTCCCATTCACTGATTTCGGCGAGCAGCTCGCGCAGCATAGCGGCCACCGCCGCTTCGCTCCCTTTGGGGACGAGCCCCGACTGCACCATCCGCCGGGGCAGCGCGCGGATCTTCGCAGTCCACGCTTTCGTGTAAGCCTGCCCGGCGTGGACCACGTCCTCACGGCGCAGAAGCTGGCCCTCCTGGGTCGCAATCTTCAGCTCGTTCAGGCGCGCCTGCGTTTCATAGGTGCGCGTCTGCGCCGCTTCCTTCGCGTCGTGGCTTTGCCGCGAACGCCACCAGGCGAGGCACTCCACCGCATCGTAAGCGCTCCTTCGGCCCGAGCCGCCCCCGCGGGTGACGACCGGCATCCCCGCTCTCGTGTAGTGAGACACCGTGTCGGGATGGACACCGAGCAGCTCCGCAAGCTGCAGCCGGTCGACCACGCGCCACGATACCGCGGCCGCACTCTTCGGCGCTCCCGTTTTCTTGGAGGCGGACTTCGGGCTGCGCCTTTTGTTGACGGCGGGACGTCTCGCAGTCTTCTCCTTCGGTGATGGCTTCTTCTTCGCCATAGCCTCTCCAGCTTACGCTAAACCTCAAAAAACGCCGGCGGAAAAAACATTGTTGTTGACCTTAAGGGGCCCTGCGAGGCGGAGGGGTTTTGCGCCTCGCTTACCCGCTGGAACCGTACACACTCAGGGGCCCTCGTTTGGTCAGCCGCCCGCGGCAAAACCACACGTCCGGCGCTCGCGTGACGACCGGGGGGAGCGGCGACGTGAAGAAGTGTGGACTGTCCGGCGAGGAGGAAACGGATTAACGAATGCCTCGAAGCCCCTCGTGGTCATCACGAAGCTTTTCTCCTCCGCACTCGTAGCGAGCCATCGCGTCCACAGCTTTTTTTCGGTCAGGTGGCCTCTGCGGTGGGTTAGCGCCCAGATCATCCCGTCACCTGACCCCTTCCCGGACCTGTTCCCCTATAAGGGGTGGGAACAGGATCCAGGTCCCACCCCTCCCCAAGCTTGATCAAGTACAAAGCGTTGATTGCTCGCCTGTTACTCCGATCCCTTCCCGGACCCGTTCCCGAATGCCAGATCCGCCGGGGTGCGCGGCGAGGTAGTCGAATATCTTTCCCGTAAGCTCCATGTCCACGGCCTCGGCCAACGTTGCGTTGTGGCCGATGAAACCCATCGCCTCCAGGTCGTCCGAGGCCTCAAATGTCGCTCCATGATACTGGGCCGAGTGAACTCCCGATAACGGTCGTACCGTCTCGGGTACTCAAACCCCGATACCGGAGAGTGTCTCTAGATCCTATTCCGGAAATAGAGGCCGCCAAGCGGGTCGGACATTCCGTCTCAGCCGAGACCCCTGACGCCCTGGAGGAGTGCCTCCGGGCTGCCCGAGCCAGCTCCGAGCCCATCGCCGGGAGGCTTCGCGACGTCGCCAAGCTGCCTCGCTCCGGCACCTGAGAACGCTGATTTGATAGCATGACAGAGTAGCTAGTGGCCGCTAGCTGTCATCCCATGGCGGAAGCAAACCTATCGAAACAAAAGCGGTTGGCCTTCACTGCCACCGCCGCCGGCGCGAGCGTGCTTCTCTCCCTCCTCTTGCTCGAAGCCGGCTCCCACTTCATCGAAAACCGCCGTGAACAGACACCGCAAGACCGAGAGGAGCTGGCCCTCCTCGTTCCCAATCCGCTGGGAACGGGCTCCTATCGTTTGAAGCCCAACGTGGATCTCGTCACGCACGTCGGTCCACGCAGTGTCCATATCCGGACCAATAGCCACGGCATGCCCTGGCGCGAGGTGGGCGTCGAGAAGAAAGACCGAAGGCGCCGCATCGCGTTTCTGGGAGATTCGTTCACCTTCGGCTCCTGGGCTGGTCGCTACGAGAAGAGCTTCGTGGGTGTCTTCGAGAACAACGTTTCCCACGAACGCTGGGAAGTTCTGAACTTCGGAGTGGGAGGCTACGGCCAGGCCGATGAAGAGCTCCTCCTGAACGAGCAGGTGTTGAGGTTCTCCCCGACCTTCGTCGTCGTCGTCATTTTCACCGGAAACGACTTCCGCGACACCTTCTTGGGCGTCGACAAGGAGACCCTCATCGACGGAACCGCCCATCTGGACGACACCAGAGTGAGAGCCCGGGTCCCGCCCGAGCTCCTCATCGAGGACGATACCGTGCCCCAGCCGTGCAGGCCCGAGTCGGGAGCGCGTCCTTGGCTAGAGAATCTCGCCAGCTTTCGCCTGTTGTCGCCATGGCTGGGCCTCGAGAACTTGTGCATCGACTTCGCCGTCAACCGAAACTTCACCATGTACTCCTTCTGGTCCCAATACCCCTATCCCGATGCCGCCCTAGAAGCGAAAGACATGGTCCTCAACTCCCTCTCCCGCATGGACGCACGCCTGGAAGAACGAGACGCCCGACTGGCCATCGTCGCACTTCCGACCAAAGAGCAGGTCCATGCTCGAGCCGCCGTAGGTGCGGACTACGACACCGCCTTCCCGCAAGCCTTTCTGCATGTCTTCGCCCGCGAGAGGAACATCCCCTATATCGACATGCTCCCGATTTTGCGCACGCACGTCCAAAGGACCAACGAGCGCCTCTTCGTCGCCGGGGATCCACATCTGAACAATCGGGGCCACGAAATCGTCGGTCGAGAGCTGTCGGATTGGTTTCGCTGCTGTGTGAAGAATCGGAGGTAGACGCTGCGATCGGGTCTCCGAATCGTCCGCCGATCATTGACGGTCGGCTGAATCGAACCGCCGAGCTCGGCGCTCGCAAAGGCCGCAGCCGACCCACCCAACCACTGGACGGAGACACGAAACGGGAAGCGACATCGAGCGGGGTCACCGAACTGCGCCAGGAGGATCCGTCCCGCTTCCCGTGGAAATAAGAATGGCGTAACCTCCGGTTAACCAAAACCAAAACCACGCCTCGAAAGGCGAGGAGGAGGATTACGCCATGAGCAAAGCCTACCACCATAACGAACGAGTCTGTAAGTGAGTACCGGGAGTACGTGCAGCTTCGGTTACACCAACGGGTCCTTGATGTGATCGAAGTCATTCTTGAAGAGGAAGTCGAACAGGCGCTGGGGTGTCGCAGCTACGAGCGTTCCGAAGGTCGGCGCAGCTATCGCAACGGAGCTGAGACGCGTCGCGTGACGACGGCTTTGGGAACACGCGACCTCCGGGTGCCACGAGCCCGTGTACGAGATGACGAAACGGGAGGCTTCGAACACGGCCACCTTGTCGATGGTGTTGGCCGCTTTCAAAATCCGCTTGCGGCGCTTCTGCCGCATTCTCCTAGATCCAGGACGGCGCTTTTTCCGTTCTCGCTTTCTTTGCTGCATCCCGCGATAGCCAGCGGGGTCGCCGTACTCGAACTCGCGCCGACTCATCTCCTTGGTGCGCCATTCCATGAAAGCGCCGTATGAGTCAACGTAGTGAAGCGCCGGATTCATCTGGCTCCTTTACGTCATGGGAGCAATGTGCTCGAACGCGCCGCCACCGTTGCGCCAGTTCAACGCTTGCTCCACCGTGGCGCACTCTTTGACCACGGCTTCCAGGTGCCACACGCCGATGCTGGGATTGCGCATCTTGAGATAGGGCCACTTCCCGGTCCGGCCACCGAGGTCGACGGATAGCAACTCGTAGTCCCCGCGCCGGTCCAGCACTTCCGCGCCCAGCTCCGTCACGATGCGCTCGATACCGACCTTGCGGACGAACTCCCGCCGGACCTCGGCGTTGTCGAGCTCGGCGAATTGGCGGGCATCGAGACGAGCCGCTTTGGTCTCCACCAGCCACTCGGGAACACGGACGCCGTTCAGCGCGTGGATAGCCCAGCCGTCGGGATAGTGGAGCGCTGGGCCGTTGTCGCAATGGAGGCGGCCTTGCGCGTCCAGTCGGACGACGTCGTGCCGTTCGGACACCCAGCAGATGCGCTCGCACGGGAGCGCCCAGCCCGCGCTTTTCGCTAGCTCGAAAAGGCCAACGAGAGGCTCCGTTTGCTCGACGAGCCCGCAGACTTCCCGGAAGTACGCATAGAAAGACAACCAGCCCGCGTCGTGCTGCCCGTAAGTTGAGGCCCAGACCGAGGCCCTGACCGAGGCCCAGACCGAGGCCACGACCGAGGCCCCGACCGAGTTCCTGACCGAGTCCGGATTCGACAGGGCTGCTCTCGCAAGCGCGTTCCCAAGCGGTGAGCCGCAGAAGACGACCTTCGGCTCGGACAAGCCTGCATTCGTGTACATCGAACAGATCGCCCGTTTCGCTCGCTCGCGCTCCGCCGGCTCGGTACACAGACCGATTTTCGTCCACCGCTCTACGTACTCGGGGAATCGGGCCTTCTGCGCTTCCGTGAGGCGCTCGATACGAACCGTCAATCCATCACCTCGCGGATCTCATCGGTGAACGGGTCCACCTCACGCACGATGCCGACCTCGTAGACGCCGGGGGCAATCGTCTGGGCGTGGTGCTCTTCGTGACGAAGCTCGGCAGCCTCGCTCACGCTCACCCATACGACCCCGTTTTCGTCTTCGCGCAGCTCGACGCCCGGGACGTCGAGCACGTGGGCGTGTCCCGTTGCCTCGCCTTCCGCAACGACCCATCCCCGCGCTTTCGGCTCGAGCTTTTTGGTGTGGCTCGGCAGGGACTCCCGCCGCTTCAGAAGTACATCGCCTTGCTGGTAGATTCGTTCCATTTCTGTCCCTCGCTTTCTGTTTACCTCTGGAGCCCGTGCCCGGCGCGTGGCAGTGGTTCCCGGTTGCCCACTCGGCTGCGGGGGAGATCCTGCGCCCCGTGTCGCTTCGAAGCAGCACGGAAACGGCGTCGGGTGATGGAGATCCGTTGCAGCTTGGCGCCGTCTCCGCGTCGCAGCGCATCACCGGGATACTCCACGTTTTGGCCGCGTCCGGGACCGACCCGACGCTCGACGTCACGCTTAGATCAGACGATGACTCAGGGATGCCTTCGGCGCTCACGCGGCTCACGTTTCCACAGCAGACCGGCTCGGGCATTTCCGGCTTCAGCGTGCCGGCGCCGGTTAACGGCGCCATCACGGATGACTGGTGGCGCGCATCGTGGACTCTCGGAGGCACCACCCCATCCTTTACTTTTGTTGCTGGCCTCTACATCGGGCCAAAACCCTAGGAGAAACACAATGAGCATAATTCTGAACGATGCCTTCGTTTCGATTGGAGGCACCGATCTGTCCGACCAGGTCCGCGAGGTCACCATCCAGGAAGGCTTCGAATCTCAGGACCCGACCACGATGGGAAAAAGCACCCGTCTCGTGAAAACGGGGCTCAAGACGTGGAACGTTTCTCTCGTCTTCAATTAGAACTTCGACGCGAACAAAGTGGATGCAAATATTTCGTCTATCTACGCCGCCGATCCGCCCGAGGCAGCCCTCATCATTCGGCCCGATAGTGGCGCGGTGAGTGCCACGAACCCGCAGTGGTCGGGTACGGGTGTTTTGATGGACTACACGCCTCTGGGCGCCGCCGTGGGCGATCAACTCGAAGCTCCCGTTACCTTCGAGGCAGGAAGCGACCTCACGAGAGCCACCTCGTAAGACTAGAAACGAAAAACAAGGAGGATATTTTGAAACACTTCACGTTCCGTGAACTTGGGCCGACGCCCGACAAAGACGAGCGCCTGCTCGCTTTCGATATGAACGCTATCGCAGAGCTGGAATTATTGCTCGGGGACCGGCCCATCCTCGAAATTCTCAATCAACGGGCCGGGTTCAATTTCATCCGTCATCTGCTCTGTGTTGGCCTGAAGTGGCAAGACCCCACACTGACACCACAGAAGGTAGGCGATCTCATTCAGGAGCACGTCGTCGAGAAAGGTTTGGGCCTGGAAGTCGTCATTACCCCAGCGCTCGAAGCTCTCGAAAAATCCGGGGTCATGGGGACGCCGAAAAAGCCGAAGCGGAACGGAGAAGTCGTGGACCTGAGTCAAAGCCCTTCCGACGGGGCCGGTCAGAAGCGGCCGGCCACCAAAGCGAAGAAAGCGGCAACCGAGGAAAAGCAGCCGGAAGAGACGCCCACGAACTAGAGAGCTTCACGCGGTGGATGGAGCGCGCCGAGGTCCTGGGCGCGCGCTACGGGCTCACGCCCGAGGTCGTCCGGAGCATGAGCCCGGCCGAGTTTCGGCGCTTCGCCAAGGGAGCACATGAGAGGGTGAAAGACGAATGGAGACGCACCGCTTACATCATGGCCATGATCGACCGGGCGACTCCGCGCAAGCGCGGCCGCTCCAAGTCTCCAAAGCAGCTCGTCCCGTGGGCCTTCCTGCCCGAGCCCGAGGACGATTGAAGAAGGAAGGGGGAGGTTATGAGCATCGGGGAGATTGCTGAGATCGTGACGTCGCTCGGGCTTCTGTTCACCGCCATCACGCTCTGTATGCTGGCGCGTTTACTCCACCTGATGGGCAAAGACATGTCCGACAACTGCGACAAGCTGGCGAAAGCATTAGCGCCCGTCGTGCGGGAAGGCATCGAGAGGAGGGCCCATGAGTTTAGACGGTCTGATTGAACGCTTCATTCGCTTCCTGAACAACCGCAAGAGCCGCAGGTATCTCCACCCTCCCCGGCTGCGAGTTCACCTAGGGGCCATGGCTGGACACTCCGACACCAAGATTTGGCTGGACGGACAGGAGATAACCAAGCTCGTCAAGGGAATTCGAATCGAAGCAATCGCTGGGCAACTTACCGAAGCGCATCTCGAGATCATGGCGGCGGAAATCGAGGGCACGATGAACGTTGAGCCAGAGGTGAACGTCATCCGGCGCCATCTGAAGACGATGCCTCCACCAGACGCCGGGATCGCTGAGCAGGCCAGTCCGGTAGAGGCTCAACCGGGCAGTAGAGCCTAGTGGTTAAGGACGTGGGCGACGAAAAGGGTGTCAGTTTAAACGACACCCCTTGAGAAGAAGGAGAACGTGAGCATGAGCATGAACATGGATACGGACGTGAACGCCATCGGCCAAGCCGCCGAAGAGAACGGGGGCTCCACGCCGGATCCCGTAAAGGTCTACATCAAAGTGTTCGCTGCACTTGTAGAGGCGTGGAAGGCCGTGCCGGACAACGAGCGCATCGGTCTGAAACCCCCGCCTACCGATACCGGAAGAAACTCGGAAACTTAGAAATGATCCGGCGCCTTGAGTGCATCCCGTTCGTCCTCGGGAATCTGACTCCAGGCGGTGGTAGCGTCTGCATGGGCTCGGTGCCAAGCGTCAATAGCATCAACGATCTGTTGCCCGGTGGGCCACAAAGCCACGTCGATCTTTACATCGAGCGACTTTGGAGCGCCGCGGATGTACAGCGGGTCACCGAAGTTTGTAAGCTTCTTGACGACCGTCTGGAACATCCCGGAAAATTTCGAGAGCTGCGCTCCCGCTTCATTCCTTGCTTTGATGGCCTTTCGGTAGGCAGCTACGGGGTCATCCGACATCAGTTTCCTCCTGTGCCTGAACCGTGTTCAGGGGGATCGCGGGGCGGCCGGTTGCGCGGCCGTCCCGCATATTTGAGCAATTCTAACCGACACCCGAGCTTACGGAGTAAGGGAGCGTGTAAAGACGGCTGGGAGACGACCAGGAGGGACGAACGTCACGGGAAGGGTGCTCATAGTGTGAGCACCCACTGGAACGCTAAGGGTGTCGCTTTAACCGACACCCTTAGCGGTAAGCAGCAGATGGCTACCGTGACGGAGCCGGGCTTGTTCTTCGGTCGGGCACGCTGGGATCAGCAGCGGTTAGGGACGATCGCCAAGGGGAAGCTACTGTTGCGCCTCCGCTTGGGCACTCGCCTTCTCGAGGATCGTATCGCGGTTCTCGCGGATCCACTCTTCAACTTGATCGGCGACGCCACCGACAGCCTGGAAACCGGTCCCTTCTGCGGAGAATCGTTTTGCAAAGTCAACGACTACGGCTACAGCAGAAGCGTTGTTTACAGTGGCATCCGGTGTCCAGGCGTACCCCCCAGAGACAAAGGTTGTTTCTCCGCGCTGCACAAACTTGCCACTACCGAGAAATTGCACGACCACATGCGACGATTCTCGGTCAGCATCAACAAGCGATTTTTTCTTCTTGCCGTTCTTGGTGACCTCCCTACAGAAGGCGTGTGCGACTTTATCTTTGAACCCAGCCTCCAGTTCCTCGCTGAAGCAGTAGACCTTGACGAGCTCGGGGTCTTTGTCATCGTAGGCAAAGAGGAAGGCTGGCAAAGCCATCAAAAGAAAAGAGATAGCGGCAGTTCGCATGGTGTCCTCCTAGGCAAACCCCGAGGGGGGCACACTCTACATCCCAGAATAGACGATTCCGCTCCAGGATTTCCACTCCGAAGGGCAGCGGCGTAATGGCGTTTGAAGCAGGGACCATCATCGCCCGGCTGGGCCTCGATACCAAGAGCTTCGACCGGAACATCGGGCGGCTGGACCGCGCCGGAAAGAAGCTCAGCCGCAATGTCTCGCTGCCCATAGCCGCCGCCGGCCTCGTGGTGACGAAACTAGCCGCCGACTTCGAGTCCAGCTTCGCCGGGGTGCGTAAGACGGTCGATGCGACGGAGGCCGAGTTCGAGAAGCTGTCACAGGGTTTCCGCGACATGGCGAAGGAGATCCCGGTCAATGTCAACGAGCTGAACCGCGTCGGTGAGGCCGCCGGACAGCTGGGCATCAAGACCGAAAACATCCTCGGCTTCACGCGCACGATGGCCGATCTTGGAGTGGCAACCAATCTGTCAGCCGAACAGGCGGCAACCTCTCTGGCCCGGCTGGCCAACATCACCGGCTTGCCCCAGGACCAGTTCGACCGGCTGGGCTCGACCATCGTGGCTCTCGGGAACAACTTCGCAACGACGGAGGCGGAAATCGTCGAGATGGGACTGCGCATCGCTGGAGCGGGTGAGCAGATTGGCCTTGCTGAGGGGCAGATCCTCGCTATATCCACGGCGCTCTCGTCGGTCGGCATCAGCGCGGAGGCCGGCGGCACGGCGATCTCCAAGGTCATGATCAACATGGCCTCGGCGGTTTCTGCGGGTGGAGAGTCGCTACAACAGTTCGCCTCCGTCGCTGGCATGAGCGGCCAGGACTTCGCGCGTGTGTTCCGCGACGATGCCGCTACGGCGATCAATTCCTTTGTCGTCGGGCTCGGCGACATGCAGGCCAGCGGCGGTGACGTGCTCGGTACGCTTGCCGCGATGGGGATTGAGGAAGTCCGCATGCGCGATGCGCTCCTGCGTGCTGCGAGCTCTGGTGACCTGCTCACGCGAGCCCTCGATTTGCAGGCCAATGCATGGAGCAAAAACACAGCACTCACCAAGGAAGCGGAGCAGCGCTACAAGACATTCTCCTCGCAGCTGACGATTTTCGGAAACCGCCTTAGGGACATTGGCATCACGCTCGGCACGGCGCTGCTGCCGATACTTCAAGATGTACTCGACGCCGCGCAGCCACTGGTGGACTTGATGGAGAAAGCAGCGAACAAATTCGCCGATCTCCCCAAGCCCGTTCGATTGGTTACTGTCGGGCTAGCGAGTGTCGCAGCGGCCGCGGGGCCGGTGTTGCTTGCTCTGAAATCAATGGCCGCGAGCTTCGGACCCTTGCTAACTGGCCTGAGCAAATTCGCAGGTGGGTTAGGCAAGTTCTTTGCGCCCATTGCACGCGCTACGTCGATGCTGGGTCTCCGTGGCGGTTTGGCGATGGCACTGCGATTAGTGGGGAGCTTCATTACCGGGCCGGTAGGACTGGCCATCATGATCGCCAGCCTGGCCGTCTCGATCGGTAAGCTTCTGCACTCGATCGGCAAACTTCTGCTGAAGTTTGAGCCGTTCCGAAACCTTGTTGTCGCTGTCGGACGGGCGCTGCAAGCACTCGCCCAGGAGAGTATTACGTGGGTCACCGATGCGTTCCGAAAACTGGCCCAGGATGGCATTGCGTGGGTTACCGACGCTTTCCGAAAATTGCTCGATTGGATCTCCCCGGTAACGGATCGGCTCAAGGCCATGGTGGAGTTCGTCAGTAAGTGGGTGGGTAAGGGATTCAACACCGCCGCTGATGCCCTCAATAAATTCGCCAACTCGCTCTCGGTGAGTATGGCCGCACAGGCCGCAAGCGAAGAGAACGCCAAACGACTGGCAACGGCCATAGAGCGGGTAACAAAGGCTAACGAGCCGCTCATTACGCAGCTTCGCACGGAGCTGAAGAACGCCTTCGAGAAGGGCGGCACGATCCCGATGGAGCTGTTCCAGAAGACCGTTGATGCCTTCGGTGGATCGTCGGAATTGGCGCAAGACGTGATCGGAAAACTGATAACTGAGATTACCAAGGTAGGCAAAGCGGCTTCAGACGCCGCGGGCGGGATCACGTAAGGCGTAATTAATAAGGATGTTCTGCTGTTTGTTTCCGCTGTATCCGCTGCTGGGCGGTGCGTTGCGATCTCGCAGCTCCGCACCGCTATATACAAATGGCTCTTTATAGGAAGCACCGGATACACAGGAACTCTCACGAGCTCGTCTTCTCTTCCTCTCCCTTGACCTTGGCCTTCAGCCGCCAGCACGAGATGACCTTGTTCATGCCGGGAATCCGTACTTTCGTGTGAGGGCGGAACCCGTAACCCCGAAGCAGCCGCAGCACCTTCTTGTCGCTCACCCCCCGGTCGTACGTCGCCTGCACAAAGCGCAGAAAGCCCGCGCCACCCGCGCCCTTCGAAGAACGTGTTCTTTGACAGAGACTCGTCGAGGCGGGACTCGAGGTAGCTGTCCATCCACAGCTTCATCGCCCCCTCCTCGGTCGCCTCTTCGCCGAGGTCGATGACATTCTTCGGCAGGAAAGCGATGGCGATGATGGAGCGGGCGATGACGTACCACTCGGGCCGGGCGAGCCCCGAGCAGTAGTCGCCGGTGTGCGTCGCGAAGCGGCGAATGAACTTCGCCTGGCTGATGACCTCGTCGACGGACTTGACGACGTAGGCGGAGCCGTCCTCCATCGTCACCCGCAGCTCGGGGTCGTCGCCCTTGTAGCGCTGGAGGCGGAGAAACGTCCGCTTCGACTTCCAGCTGCGGTTGACGATCTCCATCAGCTCGGACTCGTTTTTCGTTTGCTCGAGCTCGTCGAGGTCGATATCGATGGGGTCGACCTTCGACTCCTCTTCCTCGAGCTTCTTGAGGAGCGACTCGGCCTGCTGGAGCCGGCTCCGGGTCTCGCGTTTTTGTTTCGCCCGTTCCTCTTCTGAGCGTTTGTGCTCCTTGAGCCTTGCCCGGATGTTCGCGATGGTGCGGACGTAGTAGCTCGGATGGTCGAGCTTGAGAGGGAGTCCCCTCTGGCGGCGAAAGGCGACGAGAACGTCCTGGATCTCCTGGTCGGTGAGACCGCCGCGGGCGCAGCGGTAGCCAAGACGCATGTCCCGTCCACTGGCGGTCATGTCCGCCGCCTTGTGCTTTTTGGGCGCCTTGTAGTGCCACTCCCGGTTCGCCTCCTCGTCGTTCGCCAGCAGCGCCAGGAACTTGTCGGAGACCTGGGCGCTCTTGTCCCCCTTCAGCGTGGAGGCGACTCGCTTCAGCTCGGTCTCGGTGGCGGCCCGAGTCTCGCCGGGGTCTTCGGGGAGAAAGGTGTCGAAGTCCAGCGGGTCGTAGCAGAGCTCGTCTCGGTCGGTGAGGATGCGCACCAGCAGCGGCTCGCCGTACTCGGGCTTGTGGTTGAACGTGCCCGGCACCCGCAGCACCCGGGAGAGGTCCGGCACGGAGTCGACGTGCCATCGCTTCCTCCCGGCCGCGTTCTTGAGCGCGAGCGTCAGCCGCCGCATCAAGGCCTTCGCCTCTTCCCGTTCCGAGTGCGTCTCGAACACCCAGTACTCGTGAAGCCGCCAGTAGCAGTGAAGCCCCCCGCCGGTGTCCACCACGAGCGAGGGCTCCGGCAGTCCCTCGAGGATCTCCAGCGCCCGTTGCTTCGTGGGCGGCAGCTCTTCGTAGCGGTGAGCGGGCGAGGCGACGTCGATGTCGCTCCACAGCCACCCGATGCCCGACGTCGCGTCCTGCTTGCAGCGGCGCCCCGTGCCGAACTCCGACGGCGACGAGGCCACTCCGGCGAAGACGTTCTTCGACGTTTCTCCCATCGCGTACCGGGCTGCTTGCGGCACGCTCTTCAATCAGAAGCCACGCGTCGCGCAACGAGCTCAGGGGAACGTCGTTGACGACCGGTGCGCTCACGACATGGGGAACGAAGAGCTCTCCGATGTTGCGAATCAGCCTCATGTCGCGTCCGGATCAGGGGAGCTTTACGCCGCGCTCACGTCCGACCTCGACCGCGCGCTCGTATCCGGCGTCGACGTGGCGAAAAATCCCCATCGCGGGGTCGGCGGTGAGGACGCGCTCGAGTCGCTGCGCCGCGGAGGCGGTTCCGTCGGCGACGATGACCTGCCCCGCGTGGATCGAATAGCCGATCCCCACACCGCCTCCATGATGCACGCTGACCCAAGTCGCTCCGCAGGCCGTGTTGAGCAGCGCGTTCAGAATCGGCCAGTCCGCAATCGCGTCGGAACCGTCCTTCATACCTTCCGTCTCGCGGTAGGGAGAGGCGACAGAGCCGCAATCGAGATGATCGCGGCCGATCACGATGGGTGCTTTCACCTCCCCGCGCGCCACGAGATCGTTGAAAACGAGCCCCATTTTCGCGCGCTCGCCGTAGGCGAGCCAGCAGATGCGGGCCGGCAGCCCCTGGAAGTGAACCCGCTCGCCCGCGAGCCGTATCCATCGCGCCAGGTGCTCGTTGTCGGGGAAGGTCTCGAGCACGGCGCGATCGGTGCGCCGAATGTCTTCGGGATCTCCCGAAAGCGCGACCCAGCGAAACGGACCGGAGCCCTCGCAGAACAAAGGTCGAATGTAAGCCGGTACGAAACCGACGATGTCGAGCGCGTTACGAAACCGACGATGTCGAGCGCGTTCAGCGCGCCCGTATCGGAGGGTGACGCCATCGACGCACAAGGCGGTGCCGTTGTTCCCGGGCTCGTGGATTCGCACAGCCATCTCGTATTCGCGGGTACGAGAGAAGACGAGTTCGTTCTCCGATCGTCGGGCAAGAGCTATCTCGAGATCGCCAAGGCCGGAGGCGGCATCAAGCGCACCGTGGCCGCGGTACGCGAAGCGAGCCTCGACGAGCTCGTGGAGCTAGCGTTGCCGCGACTCGCGCGCATGCTCGCGAACGGTGTGACGACGCTCGAGATCAAGAGCGGCTACGGCCTCACGATTGAGGACGAGATCAAGATGCTCGAGACCGTTCGGCGTCTCCGCGTGAAGAAAGAGCTCGACGCCGTCGACGGGGTTGCGGCGGGGACCTCGACCCTCTCGCCGTCCGGCTCCTCTGGAGCTCGCGAAGCCGTCGCTCCTCGTCCCGGCGCTTCTGCTCCTCGCGACGTTCGTAGTCGTCCATGGCCCGGTCGATCGCTCGGAGCTTTAAGCTCGCCATCTGCTCCCACGGCTTGAAGAGCGAGCGCACGTTCCGGAGCGCCTCGTTGAGAGGCTCGACGATCCGCCTCTTCGCCTCCTCAATCGCCTTTTGTCCGCGGCGGATGTCCTTGCGCAGCTCGCCCGCTTCGACGTAGTGCTCTTGGGTGTCGATCTGAGCTACTACCTCAACCGTTTCGAGATGCTTGGCCTCACGCTCCGCGGCCAGCTGAAGCTCTTTTCTCTCGTCGTTTTTCCGGGCCATCCTTCACGCTCCCGGCGAGCGCGGCACGAGCCGGTCAATGAAGACATCGAGAATGTCGCAACGCAGCTCCACCGTGTGATGCGTCTCGTAGCGGTGAGCCTCGCCGTGTGCTCGGGCGGCGTGGCCCTTTTCGTGCTCGTAGCTCCAATCGCAGCCGGAGGCGCGACAGAGGGCCTTGTACCGTGGCTGTCCGTCGCCCTCCTCCAGAAGGTTCTTGACGGTTGGTTCGTTCGTGCTTAGAATGGACACAGTTTTCTCCTTTCTTTCATTCGTTCGTTAGTTGGGAGATACAGAGCCGAACACCAGACCCCCAGCGGGCGTGAAGTTTCGACCAGGCCGCAGACTTCTCGGAAGTGGGTGCTGGCCCGGCTCTTTCCTTTTCTGACCCCTTCGACTCGACATCTCTCGAGCCCTTCGCCGGCGGGCGTTGTCCGGCTCGCGCCGCCCGGCACTTCGCGCACCCGCACTTTTTGAAGATCACGAGGCGACCTCGCTGGACCACGCGCTGCCCCTGCCATGCGCGGCCCTCGATGCGCACCGTGCCGGCCTGCGCCAGCCTGCGCCCCACGTTGTCCAGCAACGAGGAACTAGAGCTTTCTTGGAGGTTGTCGGGCACCCGCCGTACCTCGGAGACGGTAGCAGGAGCGCCACTTCCGCTCGCTTTTCGCGAGGTCTACTGGCCGTGCGCAGCCCTATTCCAGGCGTGTCCAGTCCACGACGTCGGCGGGGGAGCCGTAACCGAAAACGTAACGGTTCTAGCCGACGAGGGCGACAAAATCGGGGGGTTGATGGACCATTACGGTCACTCAGGACCCCAAAATCCCAGCCCTCGTCGACAGGGCCGGTTCTCGTCGAGAGAGACCAGAATTCTCGACTTCGGGCTGGTTCACGAAGCGTCCTCCGACATGACCAAGACGGGCCACGTCATGGGAACGCCCAACTATATGTCTCCCGAGCAGGTGCAGGGGCTTCGCGTCGATCCGAGGTCGGACATCTTCTCGCTGGGAGCCGTATTCTACGAGCTCCTGACGAGAAAGAAGCCATTCAGTGCGGAATCGATCCACGCGACGATGTTCAAAGTCGTTCAGGGTGACCGAGAGCCGCTCGCTCGCTATACCCAATTGCCCAAAAATCTGGTGTCCTGTGTGGATCGAGCACTCGATGCGAATCCGGAGGCGCGTTTCGCGGACGGCAACGAGTTTCGTGAACATCTGAGAGCTATCCGAAGCGAGGTTCTGTCGACCACTGAGGCGGATTCGACCATGACCAGCTATGCCGATTCGACGATCTCAACACCGGCAGCCGGGGCGGGCTCTTCTCCATCCAAGCCGTCGGTTTCCGTGAAGAGCGCTCCGAGTCGGCCGAGCTTGAGCGGCCCGTCCGCTTCTGGCAGCCGGGGTACGTTGCGCAAGCGCGACGTGACTAGCATCCCGGCCCAGTCGATGGGAGCGACGTCAACCGCCGGCCGGCCCGTCGCGCTCTACGCGGTCGTCGGGCTCTTGGTCCTCGGCGTCGTCGGAGCCGGGCTTTTCTATATGAGCTCGAGCGGAGGAAGCGATAACAGGGCCGGTGCCAACGTCGAGCAGCTGAGCTTGGAGCTCCTGCAAAGCAAACAGGAGCTGATGCTCCGGAGGCTCGAGCTGAAGGATTATCAAGCGGCTATGGCACAGGCCGAAGAGATCCTCGCGGAGGTACCGGACCAAGCCGAGGCGCTCCGCGTTCAGAACGAAGTTCGGACGACGCTGGCCGAGATCGATGCCGCGGTCACCGAGGCTCGCGCCGCTTTGGAGCGCGGCGACACTGCAACCGCCGCCGACGCTCTGTCGCGCGTCCTGGCGTTCGATCCGAGCCACCCTCTCGGAACGGAGCTCTCAGCACAGCTCAACGAGCACTTCCAGAGTCGTGCGGATTCCGCACGGGACGAGATGGAGCGAGCTCGGAGCGCTGCCTCCTCCGCCGGCGCCAACGGGCGTGCCGAGTTCCAACAGGCGGAGCGCATGAGACAGGAGGCGAGCGGCAACTTCAACCGCGGCGAGTACACGAACGCCGCGTCCAAGTTTCTCGAAGCTCGGGGGGTCTTCCAGCAAGCCAGGACCGCTCATCAACAGGCTCAGAAGCAGCAGCGTGCTCAAACGGAGCGTCAGTCCCAAGCGCAAGCGCAGACGAATGCCGAGCTCGAAGGGGAGCTCCGGAGCGCCGAAACCGCCTGGAACCGAGCGAGCCAAACGCCTCGATCGGCCGGACTCATAGAGCAGCCCTCCTACCGTCGTGCCACGGCGGAGGAGCAGGTGGCGAAGCGCCTCGCAAGCCGCGGCGATCTCGCGGGAGCGAGCAAAGCCTATCGGGATGCCCTCGGCTTCTTGGAGCAAGCTAAAAGGGAGCTCGCCGAAGTCGAGGCTCGACAGCGCGAGGCGGATCGGCGCGCTGCGGCAGCACCGCGCCCCACGACCGCCCCTCCGGCCTCCACCGCTCCTTCGGTGGCTCAAGAGGAGGCTGCGATCCGCCAGACGCTCGCGAATTACGAACGCGCCCTCGAGTCGGAGGATATCGCGCTGTTTCGTCGAGTGAAGCCCAATCTGACGGCGGACGACGAGAGCCGACTCAAGGAATCCTTTAAGAACGTGGACTCCCATGAGGTGGAGCTCGCTATCGAGAACGTGAGCATCGAGTCGAATTCGGCCGTCGTCACGGTAACCCGCCGGGACATCATCGTCATTGGCGGTCGCTCCCAGAACGGCAACGAACGCCGGCAGGTTTTCAAACTGTCCAAGAGCGGTGGCGGCTGGGTCATCGACGATATCGGTTAGCAAAGTCCAGAAATCATCTTCCGAAACCAGAAACCCTTTGAGACACGAATGAGGTGCCAGAGATGTCCAAGCGAACCGTTCTTCTAGCTCTCGCAGTCCTGGTGGGGTCGAGTGCGGCTCACGCTCAGGAGCCATTCAACGTCGCGGTCCCGGTGGACCGTCTTTCGACCATCTTCACGAATCTCTACGGTCCCGGTGGTCTCGTCGTGGATAGCCTCACCGTTTTGCCCAGCGGCGATACGCACTCCGCTCACTTCAATAGCGATTTCCAGTCGCAGTTCACGCAATTCGGCGTGGCGATGACGAGCCAGCTCGCGGCCGTTCCGCTACCGTCACCGGCCTCCGGCTTCACCTACGAGTTCGACTCCGATCTCGGGGTTTTTCAACGAACGAGCCAGAGCTTCGGCCCGATTCTCGCCGAGCGCGCGGAGACCCTCGGTGGCGGACGCTTCAGCTTCGGCTTCACGTTCCAGAACTTCACCTTCGACAAAATCGAGGGTCTCGACATCGGCGCAGTTCCATCGGTCTTCGAGCACGACGGCGCCGAGCGGCTCGGCGGCCGCATCGATGTCGTGACGACGTTGAACTCCATCCAGGCCCGCGTCAACCAGTTCACCACCTTCATCAGTTACGGCCTCACCGATCGGCTCGACCTGTCCCTCGCCATCCCGATGGTGAGCGCCGACCTCACCGTCACATCCACCGCGAGCGTCCAGAGGCTCGGTACCTCCTCGAACGACGAGGTCCATTTCTACCGAGGGCAGGACGGCGAGCTGGGAGATCAGCGTACGTTCACGGCTTTCGGAAACGCGAACGGCATCGGCGATCTGACGATGAGGCTCAAGGGGCGCTTCGGGGCCGGCGCAGCTTTCGGTCTCGACGTGCGCTTGCCGACCGGGGACGAAGAGAACCTCCTCGGCATCGGCGCGCCCGGTATCCGGCCTTTCATCGTTCTCTCGCGATCCGGACGAGCCTTCTCACCCCACGTCAACGCTGGCTATCTCTGGAACGGATCGAGTGTTCTCGCCGGCAATCCGAACACGGGCGAGTCCGCCGACCTCCCGGACCAGGTCACCTACGTCGTTGGTGCGGACTTTGGCGTGAGCAGCCGGTTCACCTTCGTTCTCGACGTGATCGGGAACTATTTCATCGACGCTCCGCGCCTCGTCCAGACGACGTTCCAAGCCAGAGACGGCATCAATACGTTTCCGACCGTGGACTTCGTTAACGAGTCCTACAATCAGCTCAGCGGGGCCGTGGGCTTCAAGCTCAATGTCGTGCAGAGTCTCCTTATCGACGTGAACTTGCTCTTCAACCTCGACGACAACGGACTCCGCGACAAGATCACCCCGCTCGTCGGCTTCGAATACGCTTTCTGAGGCACGTCACGGGGAACCCTCACCCACTCAGGGCTTCATGGCTTTGGCCGATGGTTTCTCGTAGACGACGCGTCCCTTCTTGAGGACGGTCTGCACCGCGTTGCGTCCGACCTGGTAGAGCCACCGATCGACGCTCGGCGTATCGAGCACGACGAGATCCGCCTCCATCCCCTTCGCAACGAGCCCGATTCGCGAGTCGCGACGAAGTGCCGCCGCGGCGTTGAGCGTCGCGCCAATCAGCGCTTCGGAGGGTGAGAGTTTCAATTGCGTGCAGGCGATCGAGAGTACGAGCGGAAGAGACTCCACCATGGAAGAGCCCGGGTTGTAGTCCGTCGCGATCGCGATGGGGATACCCTCCCGCAGTATTCGGCGCGCGGGAGCTTGCGGAACGCCGAGATAGAACGAGCAGCCCGGCAGGAGACCCGCGATGACCTTCGCGTCGCGAAGCGCCTTCGCACCTGAGTCATCGATGTGCTCCAAATGCTCCGCCGTCACCGCTCCCACTTCGGCGGCCAACCGGGAGGCTCCCATCTGCGTAATCTGATCCGCGTGAATCTTTGGAGCGAGTCCGTAGTCCTTGCCCTTTTCGAGCACTCGACGGGACTCCTCCAGTGTAAAGGCCGCCTCTTCACAGAAAACGTCGCAGAACTCCGCGAGACCTTCTTCCGCGACGCGACCCATGAGCTCGTCGCTCATGACCAGATCCACATAGGCGGAGCGGTCCGAGCGGTACTCCGGCGGCAAGGTATGCGCTCCGAGGTAAGTGGCGACGAGCTCGATGGGCTGCAGCTCGCGGAGACGCCGAACGGTCTCGAGCATCTTGATCTCGTCCTCAATCGTGAGGCCGTAGCCGCTCTTGATCTCGAGCGTCGTCACACCGTTCGCGAGCATGCGCGCGAGTCGCGGCAACGCTAGCTCCACGAGCTCGTCGAGGCTCGCTTCGCGTACCGCGGCCACGGTGCGCTTGATGCCGCCTCCGGCCTTGGCGATCTCGAGATAGCTCTTGCCCGACGATCGGAGAACGAACTCGTCTTCTCTCGTACCCGCGAATACGAGATGGCTGTGCGAATCCACGAGCCCGGGAACAACGGCACCGCCTTGTGCGTCGATGGCGTCACCCTCCGATACGGGCGCGCTACCGGTGCCGAAATCTTCGATTGTGCCCTCTTCAATCAGAAGCCACGCGTCGCGCAACGAGCTCAGGGGAACGTCGTTGACGACCGGTGCGCTCACGACATGGGGAACGAAGAGCTCTCCGATGTTGCGAATCAGCCTCATGTCGCGTCCGGATCAGGGGAGCTTTACGCCGCGCTCACGTCCGACCTCGACCGCGCGCTCGTATCCGGCGTCGACGTGGCGAAAAATCCCCATCGCGGGGTCGGCGGTGAGGACGCGCTCGAGTCGCTGCGCCGCGGAGGCGGTTCCGTCGGCGACGATGACCTGCCCCGCGTGGATCGAATAGCCGATCCCCACACCGCCTCCATGATGCACGCTGACCCAAGTCGCTCCGCAGGCCGTGTTGAGCAGCGCGTTCAGAATCGGCCAGTCCGCAATCGCGTCGGAACCGTCCTTCATACCTTCCGTCTCGCGGTAGGGAGAGGCGACAGAGCCGCAATCGAGATGATCGCGGCCGATCACGATGGGTGCTTTCACCTCCCCGCGCGCCACGAGATCGTTGAAAACGAGCCCCATTTTCGCGCGCTCGCCGTAGGCGAGCCAGCAGATGCGGGCCGGCAGCCCCTGGAAGTGAACCCGCTCGCCCGCGAGCCGTATCCATCGCGCCAGGTGCTCGTTGTCGGGGAAGGTCTCGAGCACGGCGCGATCGGTGCGCCGAATGTCTTCGGGATCTCCCGAAAGCGCGACCCAGCGAAACGGACCGGAGCCCTCGCAGAACAAAGGTCGAATGTAAGCCGGTACGAAACCGACGATGTCGAGCGCGTTCTCGACGCCCGCTTCGATGGCTCGACCGCGGATGTTGTTGCCATAGTCAAAGGTCTGAGCGCCTCGCTTCTGGAGCTCGAGCATCGAGCGGACGTGCTCGGCCATGGTGCGCATCGACTCTTCGCTGTAGCGCTTCGGGTCCGCTTTGCGGAGTGCGAGGGCTTCCTCGTAAGTCATTCGATTCGGCACGTAACCGTTCAGCTCGTCATGCGCCGAGGTTTGGTCCGTCAAGACGTCGGGAACGCGGTTTTGCCGAATGAGATCGGAAAGCAGATCGGCGGCATTGCCCACAAAGGCCACCGACAGCGGTTCCCCGTTCTTCTTCGCTTCGTCACACCAGGCAAGCGCCTCGTCGAGCGAGGCCGATGCTCGGTCCAGATAGCCCGTCTTGAGGCGCCTCTCCACGCGAGCCGGGTCGACTTCGGCGGCGAGGCAGATCCCCTCGTTCAACGTGACGGCGAGAGGCTGCGCGCCACCCATACCGCCGAGCCCACCCGTAACGACGAGACGCCCTTTCATGCTGCCACCAAAGTGTCTCCTCGCGCAGGCGCCGAAGGTTTCGTAAGTTCCCTGCAAGATGCCCTGGGTCCCGATGTAGATCCAGCTTCCCGCCGTCATTTGTCCGTACATCGTCAGCCCCATGGCTTCGAGGCGACGAAACTCCTGCCATGTTGCCCAGTGGGGCACGAGCATCGAGTTCGAGATGAGGACCCTCGGCGCCTCGGGGTGTGTCTTGGCAATCCCGACGGCACGGCCCGACTGGACGAGCAGAGTCTCGTCGGAGTCGAGCTCCTTCAATGCCCCGAGAATGCGATCTAAATCCTCGAAGCTCCGGGCGGCCTTCCCCGTGCCGCCATAGACGACGAGCTCCTCCGGCCGCTCGGCCACCTCGGGATCGAGGTTGTGCTGGATCATTCGGTACGCGGCTTCCTGCGGCCAAGCCTTGCAGGTCAGCTCGGTGCCCCGTGGCGCCCGGATCGTCCTCGCGGACGATTTCGTTCTAGTCTCGCTACTCATGCGCAATCTCCTTGCTATTCGATCTCCTCGAGCTCGCTCTCTGCGGCTCGCAATACCTCACCCGACGCGATGAGCGCTCTCGCGGCGGCGATGTCACGGGAATGTTCACGATCCCGTTCATAAGCGGGAATATGCTGCCGCAGCAAGGCGTGAACCGCTTCGAGAGCGGGCGACGACTCGAGCGGTTTTCTGAACTCGATGGCCTGCGCGGCCGCGAGAAGCTCGATGGCGAGAATGTAGGCGAGGTTTCCGGCCACTTCGTTCGTCTTGCGCGCCGCCGTCACGCCCATGCTGACGTGATCCTCCTGATTCGCGGAAGTCGGAATGCTATCGACGCTCGCGGGATGCGAGAGGGTCTTGTTCTCCGAGGCAAGGGCGGCCGCCGTCACTTGCAGGATCATGAATCCGGAGTTGAGCCCCCCTTCCTTCACGAGAACGGCGGGAAGCCCCGACAGGTCCGGATTGACGAGACGCTCCGTGCGGCGCTCGCTGATGGCTCCGAGCTCCGCGAGGGCGATCGTCAGGAAGTCGGCGGCAAGCGCAACGGGCTGACCGTGAAAGTTCCCTCCCGAGATCACCTCCTTCTCTTCGATGAAGATCATCGGGTTGTCGGTGGCGCTATTGATCTCGATCTGGAGGACACGCTCGGCATGGTCGACGGCATCGCGTACCGCACCGTGAACTTGCGGCATACAACGCAGCGAATAGCTGTCTTGCACGCGGTCGCAGTCCGCGTGGGAACGGCGAAGTGCGCTTCCCGTGAGAAGCCGCGTCAGGTTCCGGGCGACGCATCGCTGGCCGGGATGGGGTCGGGCCTCGTGTATCCTCGGATCGAAGGCTACGTCGGTTCCGAGCAGGGCATCCAAGGTGAGCGCGCCGACGACATCCGCGGTGCGGATCAAACGCCTTGCTCCTATCACCGCGTGAGCTAGTAGCGCCGAGATTACTTGCGTTCCATTGATGAGCGCGAGTCCGTCCTTGGGATGAAGCGTCTTCTTCCGGAGCCCGGCCTTCGAGAGCGCTTCCGCCCCGGGCATAGGCACTCCCTCGTAAAGTGCCTCGCCCTCTCCAATGAGCACGCTCGCGACGTGCGCGAGGGGCGCCAAGTCGCCGCTCGCACCCACCGAGCCCTTCTGAGGCACGAGAGGAACGACACCCGCATTCAGCATCGAAACGAGCCCGTCCAGTGTCTCAGGGTCGATGCCCGAATGACCGGAAGCCAGAGCGTTGATACGAAGAAGCAGAATCGTACGGACGATCTCTTCGGAGAACGGATCGCCCACGCCGGCACAGTGACTCCGGATCAAATTCGTCTGGAGCTCTTCCAGATCTTCTCGGGGAATGACAACGTTCCGGAAGTTGCCGAAGCCGGTATTGATACCGTACACGACACGCTCCGCCTCGAGAATCTCCTCGACGACCCGCCGCGAATCGTGAACCCGTTTCCGGGCCTCGCCCGAGATCTCCACGGTGTCGTTCTCGAAAGCCACACGAGCGAGCTCGTCGAGAGTGAGAGACTTGCCCGAGAGGACCACGGCCACAGCCGTATCCTATCGCACTTCGCGTTCGATTCGACGGGCGCCTGGCGGCCGAGCTCTTCCTCGACGCGTCTGGCTCGCTCCGCCGAAATCTAGGCCCAAAGGCGTACCTTTTTTCCCGGGAAAAAACGACACGCTCCGAGGGATTCTCACCACGCTCGCTCCGGCCCGCCAATCGGACGGCTCCATACAAATCGTTGGCGCCGAGTTCGTTGAGGGCAGGCTCCCTTCGTGGCAGCGATATTGCTTCTCTGCTCGTCGAGGGGGGGCCGTCATGGGGAGACGCCGAGCGATCATGCTGGTGGGTCTCCTCTGTCTGAGCGTTCCTGTCAAGGCCCTCGCCCAGTGGGGAGACCCGAAGCTGATCGCGGGACAAATCGGGTTCAACGTCGCGCTCAGCTTCCTGGGCAAAGTGCTCCTCGAGCGCGAGCCGCCGCGACGCGCGATCGAAGAAGCCTTGAAGGAAGGAAGCATGTCGGGCCTCGTCGCGCACGCAGGCTATTCGATAGGCGGACGGAACCCGGAGTGGGCCCTCGTCGGAAAGGCGCTGGCGCAGAAGTCGATTCTTCTGACGCGACGTTCGATGAACGGCGAGCCAGTCTTCGACGAGACGCTCTGGACGCACTGGGAGCTCACGCACTCCTTCGTTCACATCAAATGGAGCGGCGAGGCTCCGAGCGTTCAGATCGACGCGGTCAATACGGCCTTCTCAACCTACTATCTGCTCGCGGGAGACCCATATCGGCTCGACACAAAACGATCTCTCCTCAGCGGAAGTCTCGTCTTCGACAATCTAGACGCTCCCGATCGTGTGCGGGGCTACTACGTGCCGGGCACAATCTGGGTCGGCGTCGATCACCGGGACGATCGGCATGTCCTCGGTCACGAAATCATCCACAGCTTCCAAGTGGAACGAGGTTCCGCGATCAGCGAGTGGCAGGTGGGCGCTTTTCGGATCAACTGGTTGAGCTTCGCCTCCGGCGTTCCCGCGCTACTCGCGGGCTGGCCCGAGCACGACAACCGCATTCACGAGATCGAGGCGGACTTCTACTCCCGCACCGCTCGTTGACCCGTTTCAATACGCGAGCTGGCGGATTTCGAGTTTTTGCGGGACGCGACCCAAGACCTCGTGAACGATGAGCGTAATCGGTCATTACAAGTTCCGATGGGTATCCTCATGGTCGTCCAGCTCCCGTCTTACACCGCCGGTTGAAGTTTATCGCTTGACTCGCTCCCACGGAGTCCATTCTTCACCGAGGACGTACTTCTGCATCCAGCGTATCTCCTCGACGACACGGATTCGCAACAGCCTCGGTTCGCGGACACCGTGTGCCTGTCTCGGGAACTTGATGAAGCGGGTCGGCACGCCCAGATCCTGAAGGGCGTCGAAGTACACCATGCTCTGGTTCGTGCTGCTCGTCTGGTCTCTCGCTCCGTGCAGGAACAGGGTCGGTGTCTGGACGTTCTCGACGTAGTTGATGGCGGAACGCCGGCGCCACTCGTCCCGGTTGGTCCAGTGCTTGCCGCCGATGTACCAGTTGGCCACGTCCCAGTTGAAACCCGGACCGCTTTCGCCGATCCAATTGCTGACGCCGGCACCCACGGAGGCGGCTTTGAAACGGTTTGTCTGCGTGATGACCCATCCTGCAGCAACACCGCCCCAACTCCAGCCGGCTACACCCATCTTTTCCGGGTCTATATAGCCGGCTTCGATCACGTGGTCCACCCCCTTCATCGCATCGTCGTATTCACCGCCGCCAACGTCTCCCATCAACCCCCGTAGAATGTCGTCACCGTAGCCACTCGAACCCCGAACATTCGGGCCGAGCACCGCATACCCCAATCCGGTGTAGATGATGAACCGGGGCTCGAAGGCGTTGTCCCAATTGCTGGCGGGGCCGCCATGGATTTCGAGGACGAGAGGTAGCCGAGATCCCTCGCGATGGTTCCCGGGAAGCAAGAACACACCTTCTATCTGAGTGCCGTCCGTGCTTTCCCAGCGAATGACGCGACTCTTCGGTGTCAGGATCTCTTCTTCCGTCCAGGGATTGGAATGTGTGAGCCGAACGCTCGTCCCGTTCGAATCAGAGCTATAGAGATCGGCAGGGGTATCGAAGTCGTCGAATGTATAGGCGAACCGAGATCTGTCCTGTGAATAGGCGAGCACCCGGTGCGTACCGGTCCGTGTCGTCAGAGCCTCGACCTTGCCGGACGCAATCTCGAGCCGGTAGAGGTTTGTGTTCGTGCCGTGCACTTCGTTGAAGAGGAGACTCTCTCCATCGGGTGTCCAGACGAGGTGGTCGATCTTACCGGTGTTTTGTCCCTCCAGTTTCTCGAGCTCGCCGGTGTCGGGGTTCAGGATCCACAAGTAGCCGTTGCGCAGACCCAACTCTTGGTCATCGGTAGCGTGGAATACGAAACGCCTCCCATCCGGAGCCCAGACAGGATCCCTCTCGAGAGCCCGGTTGCGGGTCAGGGGTTTCATGTCGTTCCCGTCCGTCCGGACGAGATAGAGCTCCGACAAGAAAGGGAAATTCCCGCGGTTGTCGCGTCGAGCCGTAAACACGACGCGAGAGCCGTCGCTCGACACATCGAATCCGCCGATGAGAAAGTCCTCTCCGGTAATACGAGCTACCTTCTCGGACGCGATATCGAGGTGCCAGAGATGCGTCCATCGGCCATGGTTCTTGCCATCAGCTCCTTCATTGACGAATATCGGATCGGCTCCGAGCGCGAACTCGTTCTCCTCTTCCTCGGCCATCGCCTCTTTAGCAATAAACACGATGCTCTGCGCATCACCGGTCCATTTGTAATCGGTGATTTCTCCACGGTGCTCCGTCAAGGGCCGAGCCTCGCCACCATCCAGGGGCATGATGAATATCTGCGGTTTTTCCTCGACCTTTCGCAACATGGATAAGTATTTCCCATCGGGTGAGATGAGAAAATTCTCACCGCCGTCTTTGCGAACGAAGGGAACCGGTGATCCGCCCTCGAAGGGAATCATGAAGAAAGTCTTTTCGTACTTGTTCGTCTCCCAGTCCAGATGCCGCTCGGAATAGAAGACTCGGGAACCGTCGGGCGTCATGGCAACGTCGCCGATCCTCACGAGCTCGAGGAGATCGTCGACTGTCATGGCCCGTTTGTCCTGTGCGAGGATGGATGCGGAGGCGCAGCATAAGAGTGTGAGCGCCAACATGGCCCCATGCACGCGCATCGTCGTCCTTCCGGCTAGTGCTCGGTGTCGTTGAGGAGCGCGTAGGCGCGCTGCACGGCGTGAGGGTGTACGCCCGGCCCGTCGATTTGAGAGAACTGCTCCGCGTGGTTCGTCATATCGATCGTTTGGGCTGCTTCTTCCTCACTGACGCCCGCCTCGTGCTTGGCTACGATCTTGGGCCATAAATCGCGCAGATAAGCCTGGAAGTGATCGATCTTCTCGATGTCCTCGAACGCACGGCCATGGCCGGGAAGTACGACGTCGAAGTCGAGTTTCTTGACCTCCTCGAGCGTGTCGGCCCACTCGTTCAAGTAGGCGTTCCCCATATAGGCGAGGCCGTTGGTCAAGAGGTCACCGGTTACGATGGCCTTGTCTTCCGGCAAGTAGACGACGACGTCACCACCCGTATGGCCGCGGCCGAAGTACAGGAGCTGAATCTCCCGGCCTCCGCGTGTGAGCGTCATGCGCTTCCTCAGCGTGATCGTCGGCGGCGTCGGGACTATCGCATTCGTCGCGTCTTGATAATTCTTCAGAATCGAGACTTGTTTCCGCAGTTCCGCTTCGGCGTTCGGATCGGTCGCGTCGATGGCCATCTGGAGCTTGCTCTCTGTTTCCTGGATCCGCTCCGGCAGTCCTCCCACGAACGCGTCCCAGGCGCGACCTTCCATGGATGCCCCCGATACTAGCTGCTCGCGGGTGAACTCGTGGCCAATGATCTCGACGTCCTCGCCGAATGTCTGGTTGCCGTGCGCGTGGTCGAAATGGAAATGGGTATTCACGACGTAGCGCACGGGCTTGTGGGTGATGCGTTTCAACTCTTTCAAGAGCGCCCATGAAGCGGCCGGCGTCATGTGAGAGTCCACCAGGAGCACGTCGTTCTCATTAATAATGACGCTGCCGTTGCATCCGATGGTCAAGTTACCCGTACCAACGGCGTGGTAGATATCGTCGCGAACCTGTTGAAAAGTGAACGCTTCGCCTTCCCAAACGGCACCCGGCGGCGGTCCGGCCTTATCGATAGCGGTATCGGGGGCCTGCACCGGCTGACATGCCCAGTTTGCCGCCAGAGCCAAGGCCGCAAGTACGCGAGAAGCTCTCCCCTTCATGTTAGCCCTCCAGACGTGATCGACAGAGACGGGCAGCCTATGCGATCGGGAGTTTCGTTTCAACGATTCGATCAGAGCCCGATTACGACGGAAGCTTGAACGCGACCAGTCCCCCCGTAGCTCTCCCGCCGGTCGCGAGCACGATGTACTGTGCGCCGTTCAACATGTAGGTCATCGCAGAGCCGGTCTCCGGCCCGGGCATGAACACCTGCCCTACTTCTTCGCCCGTCGCCTTATCGTAGGCGCGCAGCATGGCACCTTCCTCACCGGATGGTGTCGTGAACAGCGTGCCATCGCCGGCGATCACGAGAGTCTTCGTGACGAGTGTACCGATGCGTCCCACCTGGCCGGTTCGGGGGATCGTCACACCCTGTAGGGCCGGATGCTCGCGAATGTTGTCTGGCGTCTCTCCGTGCGCCACCTGCCATACGATTTCGCCCTCGTTGAGATCGATCGCGGTGATACGTCCCCATGGCAGTTTCACGATCGGCAAGCCGTCGATGTTCAACGGCGGGGCGTCGCGACGGCGCACTAAAATGAAATTCATGTTCGAGCGTTGCGGATCGTTCTCGAGCGCCAACCGTGTAATCTGAGTCTTGGAGTAGATGTACAGGATGCCGGTGTCCGGATCGAGTGAGCCGCCCGGCCAGTTCGCACCACCGGTGGCTGACGGCATCATGAGGGTTCCCTCGGTGCCATCCGGAGCCTTCGCGAGTGACGGCGGCGTGTAGATCGGACCGAGCCGGTAGCTCGAAACGAGCGCGGCTGCCTGCGCTGCGAGCTCTGGGGTGAAGTCGATCAAGTCGTCGAGACTCACGCCCTGACGCTCGAAGGGAGGCGGTTTAGTCGGAAACGGTTGGGTGAGTGCGGTCCGCTCGCCCGGTACGTCCGTTTGGGGGACGGGACGCTCCTCGATCGGCCAGACCGGCTCCCCGGTTGCCCGGTCGAAGACGAACACGAATCCCTGTTTGGTCGGTTGGGCGACGGCTTTGATGGGCCGGCCATCGACGACGATGTCGGCGAGAATCGGCGCGCACGGCAGGTCCCAATCCCACATATCATGATGAACGGTCTGAAAGTGCCAGATCCGCTCACCCGTATGGAGATCGAGCGCGACGAGGCTATCGGCGAACAGATTGTCTCCGTGCCGGTGACCGCCGTAGTAGTCGCCCGTGGGCATCTCGACGGGCAGATAGACGATGCCCAACTCTTCGTCTACGGTGACCTGTGCCCACACTCCCGTGTTGCCCGTGTACTGCCAGGAGTCGTTCAGCCAAGTGTCATTACCGAACTCGCCCGGCCCAGGGAGCGTGTGGAAGATCCAGAGACGCTTGCCGGTTCGGGCGTCGAAACCTCGGAAGTAACCTTTGGGCTTCTCCTTGGTCGCGGGGGCATCCCCAATCAGATGCGCGGCGCCGACGAGGATGACGCCGTCGGCGATAACGGGAGCGGCGTGAAGTCCGACCTCCCCGGTGATGGGATCGAGCTCCTGATCGAGTCCCTTCTTCAGGTCGATGATCCCGTCGTTGCCGAAGCTCGAGACGAGTCGACCGGTTCCGGCGTCGAGCGCGATCATCTGGTAGCCCGGCGTGACGTAAACGATGCGAGCCAGCTCCGACCCTTCCTGCCAATAGGCCAGTCCACGCCCCGAGAGGCGACGTGGCGCGGCCTTGCCTCGCTCGCCTTCATCGAGACGGTGTATCCAGAGGAGTTCGCCGTTCTCGGCATCGAGCGCGAACACCGTGCGGCGACTGCCTCCCGTCGAATAGAGCACTCCATCGACCACGAGCGGCGTCGATTGAAAGCGGGATTCCGGCCGCGGCCCGAGATTATCGGTCTTGAATTGCCAGGCGAGCTCCAGCTCGTTAAAGTTCGAGCGATCGATCTGGTCGAGCGGTGCGTAACGGGTGCTGGCGAGGTCGCCTCCATAGGTCCTCCATTCGTAGTCGTCCACGCCGTCCTGGGCGGACGAGGTGGCGGCAAACAGCACTGCGGCAGCGAATATCGTTCGACGGTGCATTCTTCTAGCTAATGACGGCGACAAGTGTATCGCGTGCGGGCTACACGCGTCCCCATGATCGGCAATGTCCACAAAAGGAGGAGCTCAAACCTCTCATGCCAGCCAGCCGCTGACCGGCGCAAGTCTCGAGGGCGAACTCACGACGGAGTCACTCCCACCGCAAAGTCGTCGCGGGGTCTATCTTCGTGGCGCGGCGAGCGGGTAGGAAACATGCGATGGATGCGACGCTGAGAAACGCTGCGATAACGGCCCCAATCGTGAGGGGATCCGCGGGGTGGACGCCCACGAGAAAGCTCCGCAGCAACGGAGCGGCCGCAAGCGACGTCGCCGTACCGATCACGATACCCCCGATCACGAGCTTCATCCCCGTACGCAAGACCAGGCCGACAGCCGCGCTGGCGCTGCTACCGAGGGCCATGCGGATGCCGATCTCCTTCGTGCGGCGGCTCACGGAGTGGACGACGACTCCGTAGACGCCGAGAGCGGCGAGCAGCAATCCGATGACGCCTAGCGTTGAGGTGACCGATGCAGCAACACGCTGCGGCAGAAGCGAGGCGTCGATTGTCTCTCGGGGCGTGACGAGGTCGATGGGTGGCAAGCTCGGGTCGAGGCGATCGATCGCTAGCTGGATCTGCGACCGCAACGCCGAGGGGTTGGCATCGGACCGAACGAGCAGATACGCCCGCGCCGCATAGTTTTGCCCGAACGGGAGGTAGAAGTGAGACGTCGGGACGTCGTCTTGTATCAGGTAGCGGCTATCGGCAGCGACACCGATGACCTGTACCGCGTTACCGTCGACGACGAATTGCTGGCCGATGGGATTGCGATCGCGCCAGAACCGCGCAGCCATCGTTTTGTTGACGATCGCCACCGGCGGACCTCGATCATCGGATGGCAGAAAGTCGCGACCTCTTACGATCGGAATGTCCATCGTCGCGAGGTACGTCTCGTCGATCGCGTTGGCATCGACCCAAAGCTCCGGTCGATCGCCTGGAGGATCGAAACCGGGAACGTCGATACGCAGCGGGTTGAGCGACACGCCGATCGGCCGCCGCATGGCGACCGACGCCGATGCCACGTCCGGCAGCCGCGTGACGCGCTCGAGTAGCTGCGTGAAGAACAAACGCCCGCGTGTCTCGCCGTATTCCGTTTCGGGCAGGGTGATCGTGGTCACGGCGACGTGGTCGGCTTCGAAGCCTGGATCGATCCGCACCCCTTCCCACAAGGACCGTACGAACAATCCCGCGGCGGTCAGCAGCACCACTGCGCCCGCGATTTGGGCCACGACGAACGCGCTCCGCAATCGACCCGCGGCGCGCGTATCCTGGTTTCCGCCCACACGCAACGCGCCGATGGGATCTTGTCGTAGCGCCTCTCGGGCTGGAAAGAGCCCCGTGAGCAGAGCCGCGCCGAGGGCGACGACAGCCGTGAAAGCAAGGACGCGCCAATCGAAGTCGAGGCGAAAGCCGAGGGGCCACTCGGAGGACGTGAGATGAAGCAGCACTCTCGCAGATCGCTCGGCGACGAGTGCGCCCCCGAGCCCACCAAGCGTGAAGAGGACAAGCGCTTCGGTGAGCAGTTGGCGGACGAGACGGCCGCGTCTTGCGCCCATGGCGACGCGAATGGCCATCTCTTTCTGCCGCGCGGTGGCACGCGCGAGCAGCATACTGCCGACGTTCAAGCACGTGATCAAGAGAACGAGGCCTGTAATGGTCATCAATATGCCGAGAAATCCGATCACCCCAACCCGCAACGAGTGGTCGACCCCGGTCGTCGGTACGACTCCGACCCCGTGTCCCCGCTTCTCGACCGGGTGCTCGGACTCGAGCCCTTTGGCGATGAGGGCCAGGGCCGCCTGTGCCTGGGATACCGATACGTTCGGGCGAAGCCGCCCGATGAGCTCGAAACCCTGCGCCGCGCGATCGGACAGATCGAAATTCGGCAGGATCGACTTCCCGCTCGCGAGCGGGATCCAGATCTCCATCGGGAATCCGGTGAAGGTTCCCTGAAATCCTTCCGGAGCAATGCCGATGACGGTGAACACGGTCTCGTTCAAGAGAATCGTCGATCCGAGAAACGCCGGGTCCCCGCCCGCCCGACGTTGCCAGTAGCCGTGGCTCACGATCGCGACGGCATGGGCACCGCCCCGTATCCCGTCTTCCGGCCGAAACCCTCGCCCGAGAGGGGGTCGCACCTGCAACAAGTCGAAATAGTTGACCGATGCGAATTGCACGCTGATGGATTCGCCGCCGCCGCCGGCAAGAAGCCTCACCCTCCGAGCCGTAAACACAGCCAGGTCGGTCAATACCCCGTTACGGTCGCGGTAATCCATGAAATCGGGATAGGAAAACCCGGTGAAGCTGTTTCCACCCTGAACGTCGGCAAAGATGTCGACGACCTCGGATGGATCGCCGATGGGCAACGGGCGCAGGACGATCTCGTTGACGAGCGTGAAAATGGCCGTGTTGGCGCCGATGCCGAGAGATAGGGTCGTCACGATCACTGCCGTAAAACCTGGCCGTTTGGCGAAAGTCCTGAGAGCGTATCGAAAGTCTTGACCGGATCGGTCCAGCCATCCGCGCCTGTCCCTCTTGGTGGTTTCGGTCGGGCGCGCCCGCGTGATGACGACCATCCAAGCGCGGCTCGCGGTGACGATGAAATCGCGCAGGACCACCCCCGTGAATCGAGCCCGGCCGCGCCATGTACCTAGGTCCGCGTCGGTACGAATCTCGTTGAAGAGCTCGATCATCGGCCCGCCGAACTCGCGTCGAAACGAAGCTGGGTAAAAGCGCAAGAGGAGCCGGAACCAATGCTCGGCCATTAGACGACCTTGGCTCGCCGGATCAATTTCTGGGATTCGGCGTATCCGACGATGTCGGCGAGAATCTCGACTTCTCGCTTCAACACGTCACGACCGAAAACGGTGAGAGCGTAGAATCGGCGTCGCTCGTCCTCCACGCCACCAGACGGGGCTCGCACTTCCTCCAACAGGTCGGCATCGACTAGTCGCTTGATGGCCCAGTAGAGAGAGCCGGGACCGAGCTTGACCGCGCCACCCGTGCGTTCCTGGACCGCCTGCATGATGGCGTAGCCGTGGCTAGCTTCGTCCACGACCGCGAGGAGAATATGAAAAAAAGCAGGCGTGAGACGGATGGGCGACTTGGTCCGTGCACTCGAACGTGCGCTTTTTCTCATAGCATAGCCTTCGTTATATCGAAAACTATTCTAGTACGGGGCGCTGGCACGATCAAGAGATCAACGGTCTCGTGATGGATCGGGGGGTCGATAATTTCGGTTCGGGACCGATTGGCATCAGTCGCGATTTGTCCCCTCTTCGGCAACAACGTATCATGAGTTCAGCAGATTTCTTGAACTCGCCGGACGCACCGTTCGTATTCCATCAAAGGGGCTATGAGTCGAACTCGAAAGCTGACGTTTGTGGCCGGAGGTATCGCCCTCACCGTCCTGGCCGTCGCAGTCTCCTATTTCGTTATCCGGCAAGGAGATGCGAACGCGGACGTTCTCGCCGAGCCACGGGTCGAGACTTCGGTGCCCGTCGAGGTCATCGAGGCGATCCGGGGCTCTGTGGCCCGGACGCTCTCCACAGCGTCGACTCTAGAGGCCGAGCAGTCCGCTGAGGTTTTGGCGAAGGTCGCGGGCGTCGTAACCGAGGTCATGGCGCGCGAGGGAGCGTTCGTCAAGAAAGACCAGGTCCTTGCCAAAGTGGACGACGAGGAGAAGAAGCTCGCTCTCGAGAAAGCGGAGATCACGGTGAAGAAGGCCGACGCCGAGCTCAATATAAAGAAGCTATCCTTCGACCAGAAGCTGATCTCGAGCTTCGAATACCAGGAATACGTTTTCGCCCGCGACCTCGCCCGAGCTGGGCTTTTGACGGCGGAGCTCGAGCTCCGCTACACCGTGGTCAGAGCACCGTTCGCCGGACGCGTGACGACGAAGGAAATCGTCGTGGGGAGAGCGATCCAGGAAGGAGACCACCTCTTCACCTTGGCTGACTTTGGCACGCTCATCGTGCGCCTTTTTCTACCGGAGAAGGACGTTTTCGAGCTCGATGTCGGACAACCGGTGCGGCTGGTGCCGGAGGCGGCGACCGAAGACGTCAGCTTCGCTGGTCGCGTGCGTGACATCAGTCCCGTCGTGGATCCGAAGACGGGGACCGTCAAAGTGACCGTCGAGGTCGTCGACCGCTCCGCCAACGTCCGCCCGGGTGCATTCGTCCGTGCCGAGATCGAGACGGATCTCCGTGAGGACACGGTTCTCGTTCCGAAGCTCGCCGTCGTCAAAGAAGGCGGGCAGGAGTTTATTTTCGTCGTCGTGAACGATCGCGCGGAGAGGCGTACGGTCGAGCTCGGCTACACGCGCAGCGGTGCTGTCGAAGTTCTGAACGGTATTACGGAGGGAGAGAAGATCATCGTCGCTGGCCACACGGCACTCGAGCACGGGGAAGCGGTCGACATCCTGACCCGCTGAGCTCTCGAGCACATGTCTCGCCTCGTCGACTTCTGCATCCGGCGGCCGGTAAGCGTTTCCATGTTCACGGTGGCGATTGCCATCTTCGGCGTGGTGTCGTTCACGCGGCTGCCGCTAAATCTTCTTCCCGACATCTCGTACCCGAGCCTCACGGTCGAGACGCGCTACCAAGGCGCGGCCCCCGCCGAGGTCGAAAGCCTCGTGAGCCAGCCCGTCGAGGAAGCCGTCGGCGTCATCTCGGGCGTAAAGCGACTTAGCTCACGATCGCGCGCCGGCACGTCCGAAGTCACGCTCGAGTTCCTCTGGGATACCAACATGGATTTCGCCGCGCTCGACGTGCGAGAGAAACTGGACCTCGTCCAGTTGCCACGGGATGCGGAGAAGTCGACGCTCCTTCGCTTCGATCCATCGACTGACCCGATTCTGCGGCTGGGCGTCACGGGCTCTATGGATCTCGCCCGGCTTCGGCAATATGCGGAAGAAGAGCTGAAGAAAGAGCTCGACGCCGTCGACGGGGTTGCGGCGGTCAAGGTCGAAGGCGGTCTCGAGCGCGAGATTCAAGTCCATGTCGACGAGGATCGCCTGTCTCTTTCCGGCGTGGACGTGGCGGCCGTGTCGACGGCGCTCGCGGCAAGCAATGTGAACCTCGCCGGGGGCAGCATCTACGAGGACGAAGCACGCTACCTTGTCCGCACGCTGAACGAGTTCGAAGATCTGCACGACATCGGCGCCACCCAGCTCGTCGACGAAGACGGGAGGCGTGTTTTTCTGAGAGACGTCGCCGACGTCCGCTGGGGGCACAAGGAGCGAGAGTCCATCGTCCGCACCGGCGGCCATGAGACGGTCGAGCTCCGCGTGTACAAAGAAGGTGACGCCAACACCGTGCAGGTGGCGCGGAGCGTGCGCGAGCGGCTCGATGCGCTGAAGGACGAGATCCCGGGGACGGTCGACATCGCCGTCCTCTTCGATCAGTCGAGCTTCATCGAGGGCGCCATAGATGAGGTCGTCGAGAACGCCTGTGTGGGCGGGCTTCTCGCGGTTTTGATCATCGCGCTTTTCCTGCGCGATGCGCGCGCCACGGCAATCATCGGGCTCGCCATTCCCGTTTCGGTTGTTGCTACGTTTTTCATCATGTATCAGGTCGGGATCTCGCTGAACATCATGTCTCTCGGAGGGCTCGCCCTTGGTGTAGGCATGCTTCTCGACGACTCGATCGTGGTGCTGGAGTCGATCTATCGGCACGGCGAGGCCGGTGCCAACGGACACGACGCGGCAGTACGCGGTACGAGCGAAGTAGCGATGGCGGTGATTGCATCGACACTGACGACGGTCGCCGTGTTTCTCCCGATTGTTTTCGTCGAAGGCGTGGCGGGGCAATTGTTCAATGACCAGGCGCTCACGGTCTCGATCTCCATCCTCGCGTCGCTCGGGTTCTCGCTCGCCTTGATCCCCGTGCTCGCGGCGCGGATTGCGAGGGAAACACCGGAGCCACTCGCCGACGACGAGCTCACCGCATGGCATCGGGGACCTGCGCGCGTCGTCGCGCTCGTGAGCCGGGGCGTCGGTCACGTCGCCCATTTTCTGTCGAGACTCGTATCTCCGATCACGAACGGCTTTCACCGAGCGGAGAAAGCAGTCGACGCCTTCTACCCGCGCGCCTGCCGCGCCGCACTGAACCATCGTTCCGTCGTGCTCGTGGCGTCGACGGTCGTCTTCGTCGCAACGCTGCTTCTCGGCGGGCGCATTGGTGTCGAGCTCATCCCGAGCCTGACCCAGGGCGAGTTCTACTTCGACGTCGAGCTTCCCGAGGGGGCGCCACTCGCCGTGACCGACCGGCTTCTCGAGAGGGTCGGAAAGGACGCGGCCGCGCTCGAGGACGTCGCCAACGGAGGGCGCGTCGTGACGACGGCGGGCGCCACGGGCGCTAGCTCAGTCGACGCGAGCGCCAAAGGGGAGAACCGGGGACGCATCCACGTCGTGATGGCAGACAAGGACGACCGTGAAGCCGAGCGCCGAGCAGAGGCACAGTTGAGGGGCGCGCTCCGGCGCTTTCCCGGCCTCGCATTCCAATTCGACCGTCCGTCCTATTTCAGCTTCAAGCGTCCCGTGGAGCTCGAGGTTTACGGCGACAACGTCGAGCAGCTGGAGGCCGCGGCCGCCGTGATTGCGGAGGCGATGGAAGCGATACCCGGGCTCACGGATGTGCGCTCGTCGTCGGAGGTGGGGAACCCCGAGCTCCAGGTGTTCTTTGCCGTCGATCGCATGGCGCAAATGGGGCTTTCTGTCGACGGCGTGTCCGAGACGCTCCGCACGAAGCTCAGAGGAAACGTCGCCACGCGCCTGAACGAAGGCGAGCGCAAAATCGACATCGTTGTCAGAGCTTCGGAGGACGCCCGCGAGCGAGCCGAGCAGGTCTCCGAGCTTCTCGTGCACGAGGCGGAAGAACGCTCCGTGCCGCTGAAAGCGATCGCCGACACGAGACTCACCGCGGGTCCATCCGAGATTCGACGTGTAGGGCAGCGCCGCGCCATAGTCATTTCGGGAAATCTGGACGGCCGCGATCTGGGAAGCGTTACGTCGGACATCAAAGCTGCTATCCCCGGGCTTCCGCTCGCCGATTCCGTGGCGACGCGCTTTGCGGGCCAGCAGCTCGAGATCGAAGACTCGTTCTCGAGCCTCTATCTCGCCATCGGTCTCGCGATCTTCCTCGTCTACTTCGTCATGGCGAGTAAGTTCGAATCGCTGATGCACCCGTTCATCATCTTGTTCACCATTCCGCTCGGGCTCATTGGTATCATCTGGGCACTTCTCATCACGGAGAGCACGGTGAGTGTGATCGTGCTCATGGGTGCCGTGATGCTCGCCGGGATCGTCGTGAAAAACGCCATCGTGCTCGTGGACTATATCAACCGTCTGCGCGAGCAAGGGATGGCCCGGGAGGACGCTGTCGTGGAAGCGGGTCGGGTCCGTCTTCGCCCGATCCTCATGACGACCCTCACGACGATCCTGGCTCTCGTGCCTATGGCGCTCGGCCTCGGTGAGGGCGCCGAGATCCGCCAGCCCATGGCGATCACGGTCATCGGGGGGCTCGCCGTATCGACGCTTCTGACGCTCATCGTCATCCCCACGGTCTATTGCGTGCTGGATCGCAAGAAGTACGCATCATGACGGGCGTCGCAGGAATCTCCGTCCAGCGTCCGATCGCGACGACGATGGTTCTCGTGAGTGTGCTCGTGCTCGGCGTGATCTCCTTTTTTCGCCTGCCGCTCGCGTTCCTTCCGGATATCGATATCCCGGTTGTCTTCGTGAGCGTGCCCTATCCCAATTCGAGCCCGCAGCAAATCGAGGAGCAGATCGTCAAACCCATCGAGGAGGCGCTTGCGACACTTCCGGGGGTCACGAAAATGAGCTCCTCGGCCAACGCCGACGGGGCCTTCATCCAGCTCTTTTTCGACTGGGGGGAGGCGGTCGATATCGCTCGCATGAAGACGGCGGAGAAGATCGACGAAGTACGGCCGGAGCTTCCGGACGACATCGAGCATATCTCTATCAATACCTTCAGCACGACGCAGATCCCCGTGGTGCAGGCACGCATCTCCGCGCCTGGGATCGACCTTTCGGGAAACTACGATCTCCTCGAAAAACGCGTCGTCAATCCCATCACGCGGATCCCCGGCGTGGCGAAAGTCGAGCTGAACGGCGTCGAGCCGAACGAAGTGCGCATCAACCTGAGGCTCTACAAGATCGCCGAGCACGGCGTGGATCTCGGGACTCTCGCGCAAAAGCTCATGGGCGCGAACCGGAACGTCTCGCTCGGAAAGCTCGATGGCGAGGGGCAGGTCATCCACGTACGGAGCTTCGGTGCGTTCGCGGACATCGAGGAGATCGAGCGGTTTCCCGTCAACGGTCGGGGCCTCGTGCTCAGAGACATCGCCGATATCACCTACCGCGAGCCGCCGATCCGGATCGGGCGACATCTGAACGGGCGTTACGCCGTCGCACTTTCCGTGTTCAAGGAAGCCACCGCGAATACCGTGGAGACGGCCCGTGAAGTGACGGCGCTCATCCAGGGACCGATTGCCGAAGACACGACGCTCGCCGGTATCAACCTCGTCGTCTTCGAGGACCAGGCGGCCGAGATCACGAACGGCCTTCGAGGCCTCATGACCGAGGGCTTTCTCGGAGGCGCGCTCGCGATGCTGGTGCTCTTCTTTTTCCTCCGGCGCATCGATACGACCGTTATCGTGGGTCTGGCGATCCCGATGTCCATCATCGCGACGGCGGTTGGCCTGTATTTCCTCGACAAGACGTTGAACGTCCTCGTCATGATGGGACTCATGCTGGGCGTCGGGCTTCTGGTGGACGACGCGATCGTGGTGTTGGAGTCTATCTTCCGGGAGCACAATCAAGGCTCGGAGGCAAAGGAAGCCGCCGTCACCGGCGCCCGGAAGGTATGGGGTGCGGTGTTCGCCTCGACCGTCACGACGGCCATTGTCTTCCTGCCCTTGATCGTCGGCCAGCGCAACTGGCTCACCCTCTATCTGGAAGCGATCGGTTGGGCGATCTCGCTCTGTATCTTCAGCTCGCTCGTCGTGTCCATGACGCTCATCCCGCTCATGGCCTCGAAGCTTCTGAGCGGGAAGGACTCAGCACCGCCAAGTTGGACAGAATGGCTTTCGGATCAGTATGTTCGCACTCTGCGCTGGACGTTCCGGCATCGCTGGGCCACGTTCGGTATTACGGTGGCCATCTTCGCGAGCATCGCGCTTCCGTTCTCTCTCGGGCTCCAGACGGCTATGTTCGCCGGAGTCAATCAGAAACAGATGCGCCTCGGCTACGAGTTCACCGATTTCCACTACAAGGAAGAGGCGGAGATGGCCGTGACAAAGGTCGAGGCGTGGCTCTTCGAGCGCCAGGAGGAGCTCGCGCTCGAATCGATCTATAGCCATTACGCCGAGAACAACGCGGGCACGATACTCACGTTCGCCGCCGCCCACGTGAGCGAGGAAGAAGCGAAGGCGGTCCGGGAGACGATTCGGGACGGCGTTCCGAAGTTGGCCGGTGTCAAGATCACGTTCGACGACGAGGATGCCGAGACGGGAGGCGACAGCACCTTCTTCCGGGTGAACCTCTTCGGGGAGGACATCGAGAGGCTCGCGGCCCTCTCCGAAGATGTGCAGAGGCGCCTTTCGGCCGTCGAGGGCGTGAAGGATGCGAAGACCTCGATCGGAAGCGCCCGCCAGGAGATCCAGGTCTCGCTCAACCGCGAGCTCGCGTCGAAGTACGGCGTCCGGCCGCAGGACATCTCGGAGGCGTTTGCCTTCACGCTCGGTGGACAGCGCCTGAGGCGCTACGACGCCGGCGACAAGGAAGTCGAGCTTCTCCTCATGATGTCCCAGGAGGACGTCTCGACGCTCGACGATTTGAAGAACTTCGTCGTGAGCGGCGACGAGGGCAGGGGCGTCACGCTGGGAACGCTCGCGGATTTCAAGGTCGTCGAGCAGCCGAAGACCATCCAGCGCGAGAACCGGAAGACTCAGGTCTCGATCCGCTCGAGCTACGAAGGAGAAGACTGGGCCGGGACGCGAAAGCGGATCGAGGAGACCCTGAACGAGATGGCTTTTCCCGTAGGCTATTCCTGGTCCTTCGGCGGGCGTATCCAGGAGCAGGACCGCCAGTTCGAGCAGATGCTCGTGAACTACGCGCTCGCCCTCGCGCTCATCTACATCGTAATTGCGTCGCAGTTCGAATCGCTCGTCCATCCCTTCGCGATCCTCTTTTCCATCCCGTTCGCGTTCTGGGGCGTCGCCTGGTTTCTTCTGATCACGAGCACGCCGTTCAACTTCATGGCGCAAATCGGCGTCCTTGTGCTCATGGGCATCGTCGTCAAGAACGGTATCGTGCTCATCGACCACATCAACAATCTCCGTCGGGACGGGCATGATCGCGAGACAGCCATCGAGCTGGGAGGACGAGAGCGCTTGCGCCCGATTCTCATGACGGCCGGGACGGCGGTGCTCGCGCTCGTGCCCATGGCGATCGGGACGGCGGGGCTTCACGGCCTCTACTACTTTCCTCTCGCGCGCACCGTTATCGGAGGCCTGACAGCCTCGACGTTCCTGACGCTCGTCATCCTTCCCTATATCTACGTGCTCCTGGACAACGTTTCGGTGTGGGCAGGAAAGGTATGGCGGGCTTCTGCGCAGCAAAGGCCCCTCACCCTGCAGGGGCGAGACTAGTCCTCGACGCTCAGCCATCCTATCTTCCGTAAATTCGATCCGCGAGCCTCGGAGCGAGTTCACGAGCGCCCTGGTAATAGACGTCGAGGAACTGCCGGAGGCTGGTAAACTCATACACGGCCATCGGCTCGTCGACGGATGCTGCCGGCTCATCCGGTTGCGCTTAGGAGCTCTCGAACGTCAACTCGTGCTCTAGCGTGCCTTCGATACAAAATCGGATCTATCGAACCTCTGGTCCATCGTTTGTCTTCTCTTCTACAACGTTGTCTTTCTGTCGCCGTTGGCGTTGCTGATGCTCGTGCCGCTTCTGACACCGGCGCGTAGCGAGCAAATCTTCCACTGGGTGTCGGTCGCGTCGGCGCGCTGGGGGCGGCGCCTGATCTTGGCCGCGCTCATGCTCGTGGCGTGGCGCTCGCCGCCGACGCCATCGGATGGTTCCTGGGACACCCGCTGCTACCGACTCAGCCGATCTCCGATATCGATTTGTAGCCGCGGCCAAAGGGCCTCGTCGCGCTCCGCGGCGGTCAGGGTGGCCGTGCCAGAAGATGCTGCACCGCTTCGCTGGAGCTTATCGCGGCTCGAAGGTGGCCACGACCCACGTGTAGTAGACGCTCGTGGTCGCCTCGAAGCCCGAGTCCGTGCCGACGAAGAGCCAGACGCTTCCGCTGCCATCGGTCGTGACTTCCACCGTTTCCAGACCGCTCGAGAGCTGCTTCAGCTCCCATTGCGGAGGTTCCTCGCACGGAATCGAGTTCGCGACGTCGCCAATGACGACAGCATTTTCCCCACCAGTCTCCTGCTCCCCCTTGTCGACGTTCATGCGCCAGTCTGTGCCGACGATGATGCGGTCAGGCTCGATATCTGAGGCACCTGCCTTGACCGTCACGCCTTCGCCCGGCGCGCCCCCCACGCCGAAACATCCGTTCTGGACGCTCGTCGCGATCTCGACTTCGAACCGCACGGAATAGCGCCTGCCGCCATCGAGGCCTCTCACCTGTCCTTTGTAGTACATCCACAGGTCGTCGCTGTGGTTGTTCCCTGAGATGTAGTGGGCGTTTCGCGACGTGTTCAGAGGCTGGAGAAGTGGGCGGTAGTCCACCTTAAGCTCGAAGAAATCGTCCTCGCCGACGGGGTAGTCTGTGAAACTACCAACCCAACCTTGGGCGCCCTGGCTGAAATCGATCCGGATCGTTTGCGGGTCGTCGTTGGAGCAGCCCGCGACGAGCCCCACCCATAGTAGAAAAAATCCCCGCATACTCGTTCTTCCCAGCTGACGTTGTCGACAATACCAACCCATGAGTAGCGGCCTCCGGCGCTTGTCTCCTACATCTGGCGGTATTTGTCCTAGAATACGCCGTTTCAATGCAGGAGTGCGTTCGACGCCAGAACCACGCCACGCCGTTGAACAGAACGCGGGGGATCTCCCGTGCGCCGACCCGCTACCCCTAAGACGGCCAGTCGTAGAGATCTTCGAGGGTCGGGCGGAAATGCTCTTTCGCGAAGTCGGCGAACGCGCGAACCGCCGGAGAAATGTGACGTCCACCCGAGTACGTGACCCAAATAGGAACGGTAGGCGGGACTGCCTTCGGCAGAACCACGCGGAGGGCGCCTGAGCGGATGTCGGCATTGCAGACCACGGTCGGCAACATTGCGATCCCGACTCCGGACACCGCTGCATCCTTGACGCTGAGCAAATGGTTCACCGCGAGTCGCCCGCGCACAGGAACTTTGACGTCGCCAGCAGCGCCTGACAACGACCAGACTGTCTCGACCGACGGCCCGAAGACGATGCAATCGTGGGTCGCCAAGTCTTCCGGCACCGCGGGCTCGCTTCGCTTAGCGAGGTAACCCGGACTGGCGACGAGACGGAATGGTGAGTCCATGAGCTTGAACGCGACGAGTTGCGTAGAGTCTGGAAGCTCACCCGGTTGGATCGACACATCGTAGCCGTCTTCCACCAGATCGACAAAGCGGTTAGTCAGAAACAGCTCGACTCGCACATCCCTGTGCTCCAAGAGGAAACGGGAAATCAACTTCATCGTCACCGAGTGGTCCATCGGCGCCGCGATCCGAACCCGGCCGCGGGGACTTGCCTGGAGCTGGGCCAGCTCGCGCTCGGCATCCTCGAGCTCTTCCAGAATCCGAGATCCGCGCGTGTAATAACGTTGGCCGGAGTCCGTGAGCCGCAGCTTTCTCGTGGTGCGGTGGAGAAGACGGGTGCCTAGGCGCTTTTCCAGGCGTGCGACCCTACGGCTCACGGTAGAGGGTGGCGTCCTCATACGCTGCGCGGCGGCTGTAAAGCTACCGGTATCAACGACTTGAATGAAGACCTTCAGATCGTTCAGGTTCGGTTCGTCCACTCGTCCTTTTATTGTTCTCTCTGCAATAGTCTCTCCCAATTATACCTACTACTACTTGTGTGGCACTAGTCTCATAATGCTGTGAAAAGGAGATTGAACTCATGAAAGCACGATACGCACTGTGGATTGCACTCGTGATGATGACGACAGCTTCGGTCGCTGGTCAGACCATCCAGACCATCGACGGCGTCGCCAGCTATCCGGACGATTACCGCGGCACACCGGTCCGCGATGCTGACGAAGACCCGTTCCTCTCGCCGACGAACTCGGCGTTGATTCTCATCGACTACCAGCCGCACATCTTGATGGGCGTCCGGAATGTCGAGCATGAAGAGCTCATCAACAACACCACCGGGCTCATCAAATCCGCCGTCCATTTCAAGCTGCCGATCATCATTTCGCATGTGGGCGTTGGGCTGAAAGGCTCCCAACCGTTTCTTGAGGAGCTCGTGAAGCTCGCGCCGGATGCCGTGATCATCGACCGGACGAACGTCAATGCGTGGGAAGAGCCAGAGTTCGTCGCCGCCGTCCGTGCTACGGGCCGACGCAAGCTCATCATGGGGGGGCTCTGGACGGATGTCTGTCTCGCATATCCTGCAATCGAAGCCGCCCAGGCCGGCTACGACGTCCACGTACCCGAGGACACGATCGGGAGCATCACCCAGCTGTCTCACGAAAACGGAATGAAGCGGATGATTGAGGCTGGGGTCAAACCGATCACTTGGAACGTGGTGCTCGCCGAGCTGCAACGCGATCACGCGCGCAGCAGCACTGAAGAGCAGACCACACGGATCTTCATGGAGTACCTTTTCAAAATGGATCCGGATAAAGGCTGGAAATGACGAGCGGTCCGCATCCGCGGCGTTGGGCGGTCCTGTGGATCCTCTGCGGCTCGCTCGTGCTGGTCGTCGTGAGCGTCAGCTCGCTCAACGTGGCCATCCCGGCAATCCAGCGCACCCTCGATGCGACCGGCAGCGAGCTCCAGTGGATCATCGACGCTTACGCGCTCGTGTTCGCTGGGCTGTTGCTTCCGGCCGGAGCGATTGGCGATCGCTACGGGCGTCGAGAAGCCCTCGTCGCCGGATTAATCGTGTTCGGAATCGCTTCACTCGGCGGCATGTTGTCCGACACACCCACGAAGCTCATCGCGTGGCGCGGTTTGATGGGAGCGGGGGCGGCCTTCATCATGCCCGCCACGCTTTCTATTGTGGCGACGGTTTTCCCAGAGAACGAGCGCAGTCGCGCCATCGCCATTTGGGCGGGGTTCGCCGGTGCGGGTGGCGCGATCGGATTGATCTCGAGCGGGTTACTGCTGGAGTCGTTCTGGTGGGGGTCTGTATTTCTCGTCAACGTTCCGATCATCGCGGTCATGTTGATTGCAGTCGTCGGCATCGTTCCTACCTCTAGCGATGAGGAATCCACGCCACTCGATCCCGTTGGCGCCGTGCTATCCATGGTGGGTCTCGTGGCTCTGGTCTACGGAATCATCGAAGGACCTGAGGTGGGTTGGACCTCGGCGCCGACGCTCGGAGCGTTCGCCCTCGCCGGGATGTTCCTAACTGCATTCATTCTGTGGGAGCTTCGCGTTGCGAACCCCATGCTCGATCCACACTTTTTCACCAACCGAGAGTTCTCGCTCAGTTCGCTTACCATCACGGTAGCGTTCTTCGGAATCTTCGGGATGTTCTTCGTGATAACGCAGTACTTTCAGTTCGTGCAGGGACACTCGGCTCTCGGGGCGGGGCTTCGAATCCTTCCATACGGACTGGTCTTGCTCGTTGTCTCCCCCCGCGCCGCCGTTCTGGCGGAACGCTTCGGTGCAAGAGCGGTCATGACCGTCGGGATGATCATCGCCGCCGGTGGATTCGCCCTTCTCTCACTATCTCGGCCGGAGACGGCCTACGTGTTCGTTGGAGCGGGCCTGGTTCTCGTCGCTCTCGGGACCGGCCTCCTGATGCCGCCGGCCACCACAGCGCTCGTCGCATCGCTGCCACCATCGAAAGCGGGTGTCGGCTCTGCGATGAACGACACCACCCGAGAGGTTGGCGGGGCCATCGGCATCGCGATCGTAGGTGCCCTCGTCTCCGTCGGTTACCGCAGTAGCTTGGGCGACTCTTTGAGCAGTATGGACCCGACCATCGCAGAGCTCGGCCATGATTCTATCGGTGCTCTGCTAGCCGCGACGGCAAATCTCGCACCGGAGCTCGCGCAGCCCGCGATCGACGTCGCCGCCAACGCATTCAGCGACGGCGTACGTCTCGGCATGGCCGTAGCCGCGGGTATCCTGGTCGCGACCGCCGCACTCGTCTCAGCTACGTATCCCAGAACGAAAGGGGTTACGACACCATGACAAAAGATATTTACCTGGCCGCCATCGTCGGCAGCCTTCGAGCCAACTCGGTCACGCACGAAGTCTTCGAAGCCGCGGCCGAGATCTTTCGAAGCCAGGCGGTGGAGCTCACGGAAGCGAGCCTCACAGATGTGCCCCTCTACAACGGAGATATCGAAGCCGCTGGAGATCCTCTGGCCGTCGTCGCGCTCAAACGCACGGTCGAAGACTCCGATGGCCTGGTCGTCTTCACTCCCGAGTACAACCGAAGCGTGCCAGCCGTCACGAAGAACGCGGTCGATTGGCTCTCGCGGCCCTACGGCGGTAGCCCGCTCGCCGGTAAACCCGTCGGGATCATTGCCCAAAGCCCCGGTGGTCACGACGCCCGAGGCGTACGGTCGCACCTCAGCGTTTCCGTTGCGGCCAATACCGGGCATTTGTTCGAAGAGACACTAGGGCTCCGTCGCACACCGAAGTCGCTCTACGACAACGAGACTCGTCAACAGCTGGTTGACTGGTGTGAGCGATTCGCAGCCTACGTCAGCGAGACGAGGAGCGTCCATGTCTGACCGTTCGATAAAAGCCATCGTCGGCACAACCCCTCAACCTGGCACCGGCATTCTGCATCCGTTCCCGACGCCGGAGCTTCCCCACATCGACCCCTTCGTATTCCTCGACACGGGAGCGCCAAAGACCCTTGGAAGCCACGACATCTACGTCGGCCCTCATCCACACCGGGGTGTTCAGCCGGTTAGCCTTCTTTTCAAAGGACGCATCGAGCATCGCGACTCTCTCGGCAACCATCGAACGATCACATCCGGCGGCATCCAATGGCTCGTCGCAGCGTCAGGCGCGCTCCACGAAGAAGTCCTCAACGGTGACGACGACGGTGTATTCCACATGGCTCAACTGTGGATCAATCTGCCGGCCGCTCTCAAAATGAAACCGCCAGAGTACCAGGCCGTCCCCGCCGATCAAATCCCCGAGATCACGTCGTTGGGCTCGAACGCCACCGTGCGACTCTACGCCGGAGAGGTCGCGGGACGAACGGGCCCCGCGCCTATACCCACTCCGGTGCTCGTCGCACACGTCATCCTTGAGGCGGGCGGCGCGATCACGATCCCGGTTCCCCGAGGCTGGACCACTGCGTTGTGTGTCGTCGATGGCAAACCGCGACTCGGGGATGGGACAGCTCTTGATATCGGGGACACACCCGTGTTCAAAGACGACGGTGACTCCATCACGATCACCTCGGATGGACACGCGGAAGTGCTGCTCATGTGCGGTCAACCTATCGGAGAGAACATTGCCGTGGGCGGCGGCTTCGTGATGAACACGCGTGAAGAAATCGATCAGGCGCACGCGGATTTCGCCGCTGGCAAGTTTGGCACGATCCCCACAAGAGATACGAGCCGCAGCTGAAGTGTCCATGACGCTGGCTGTCCTGCCACCGCTGAAGCTCACTGTCTCCGCGAATGGTAGCGTCGAAAGCATCCTTCATGGCAATCTCGACCAACTCGCACGTTTCGTGGTTGCCCTCGCCGCCCGAGCGTTCACAACTGTTCCGTATCGCGGTCAGACGCATACGAGCCGAGCTGGTCTCTCGCACGTGAGTTGATAGGAACGTTGAGCGAACCGCTAGCGAAAGCGATCTGATGCTGGTGGAGTCGTTCCCCTGACAGGCCAGAGCGCGGTCGGCTAGTACGCCTCCTCGAGACGCGGCAACCCGAGCTCTTCTCCAAGCGCTCGAATCCTCTTGGTCCGCCGAAACACCCATCCGCGGCGGACGAGGGCGCTCAACCGGTCGAGCGTTTCGTTCGGCACGAAGTCCACGGGAATTTCCCTAGCGAGCTTCGCGCCTCCCTGCTGAGATTTGTAGTGCGCATGCGTACGGAACGCGAGGTAAGCAAGTAGAAGATTGGGCCCCGGTATGATCGTGAGCACGGCGCTGAATGGAAGCGCCGCGCCGTTCAAAAGCAGCCACTTCTTGTGCTTTCGTGTGGCTTCCTCGACGATGGACGTATAGATACCACGGGCCTCGTCGTCCGTCAGTGCCGCCGGGTACTGGACTGTGATGCTCTCGAGCTCCCACGCGCACCTGAGAAACCGCTCCGTTTGCCGCGACTTCCGGGTGAGCGCATCGTAAGTCTCCTTGAGAGCGTCCCAAAGCTTCCTCGGCTCGGCGGCGTCGGACGCGGCCGGTTCGAGAAAGAACCGGCTGGAGAACAGACGATGGCCGCCCCTTTTTGCGGGCAGCAGATAGACGTCCATCTCTCGTTGGTACGACCGGTCGGGCCGCCAGGTTCACCCCAGCGCTATCGTCGCCGCTTCGGCTAGTTTCCCGCTACCCCCGGCGCTGCTCACCCAGATTTAGCTCGCCCGCCGGCCCTGATCTGCGGTTTTCACTGAGGTGCACGCAATTCGATGTAAGCCCCACGTATAATGGAGTTGTCCCTGTTGAAGAGATACCGTGGCCAGATTTGGAAACTACACCCTCGCGGAGCTCGGAAACCTTCGTGAAGAGCTGAAGCGCCTCACGAGCGACTGCCCGACGCTCCGGGAGGCCGGTAAAATCTGCATGGATCAGCTGTTTGAGGAGTTTTCCGAATCTCTCGCCCTCGTCCGGCTGTTCGCTACCGTGCCGTTCGCTTACCTCCCCGAGCGGGAGCAAGCGTTCGCCCGCCGAATCGCGACGGAGCGGAACGTCCTCTCAGAGCTTACCGAGGACACCATCGTTGTCACTTTGCTCGCGACTCGTGGCTCGATGCGGGCATGGAACGATCGCGGAAGCTCCCGCCACCATCTCGCCATTCCCCTCTTGAGCGCGAGCTTCATCCAGACAATTCCCTTGGTGGGCCGCATTCTTGGCGACACCGGAATCGGCCTACCGTGGCTCAAGAAGCAGAATACCCTCATCATGCTGAAGACCGTCGGCGAGATGGCCCAGCTCATTTACGTCGAAGATGCGGCAACCGCGAAGACGAGTGACGGCTACAATGTGATTCCCGATCAGAATTTTGTCCTGGCTCACGGTATTCATACTGTGCTCGCGCTGGGCGGGCGCTATCTGAACGGCACGACTCTCGCCTTGTTGATGTTCACCACCGAAAAGTTCACCGAAGATCAAGCCGCGAAATTCACACCGCTGGTAAACACGATCAAAGCGACGACGATGAGAGCGGTGATGGGAACCAAGATTCTCTGAGCCTTCACCAGGCTTCGACGGTCATCTCGGCTCCGCTCGACACTGTGCCAAAATCTTTCGCGTCCCCAACGATCCGGCCAATTGGGTTGACGGCACTTGCCGCTCGCGGTTCGGAGCCGCTCGAGGCGGGCGTCGGACCGAAGAAGATGCAAAACGCCCGGCCGGGCGGCCAGTACGCCAGCTCGCCGACTTCGAGCTCGTCCCGAGCGTCATCGCTCTCGCCAACATCGACGGGAATCTCGAAGTAGATTTCGTCGCCCCACCTCTGCGCCTCGGCTCGGATGGGTAGTGCTTCGTAGATTCGCGTGGCGGTCTCGGAGTCGTTAAGCTCCGCCGTCAAAGAGATCTCTCCGGCTTCGATTCGAATCTTCATCTGGCGCGCCACGTAGCAGCCTATCCACCAAGACGCATCCTACTTGGAACCTCTAGCTACTACTCAATTGTCTGCATCACGCTCCCGCTTTTCCCGTTCCAGCTTGCGCTTGACGAGAAGAGGCGTCAGGGCCGCTAAGGCTGCCAACAGACTAATCGGCGGCAGGCCCGCGTGCCACCCCGAAGGCGCCAACCAGCCCTTCAGGCCGAGGACGACGAGGTGAGCGAACACTAGCGCCAATGCGACGTAGCCCAAACGCTGGCTTCGTTTCCAGCGCTTGCCTCCCAGCTCTCTGGGCATCATCGGCAGGGTGGTGATCGCCGGCGACATAAGACAGAACAAGGCGAGGACGCCGAGCGACATTGCGAGCTCACCCTCGAGATTCAACCGGCCACCGGAGTCGAAATACTTCGCGTAGTACGATGGTCGAAGAAGCGCGAGCGAAAAAAGAGCGTGCACCCCGGCCATGAAGAAACCCATCAAACCGCAGAACTTGATCACAACCATTCGGACCTGCCGCCGGAGCGGCTTTGGCAACCCACCACCGCTAAGTGGTTCGCGGTCGTCTTTGGGGCGTCCCTCGCCTACGCGATCGTCCGATATCACCTCGCTGGCGAGGTCGCTTGGCGACACCTCCCACTCTTCATCCTAAACAAGGCAACGTCCTTGGCGGCGGTGGTATTCGTCGCCTGCTCCTATCTCATCGGCAAGATCATCCGCTGGCACGATGGCGACAAGGCGCTGGTCACTCATTTCGCTTCTCCTTCGTTCGATTTGTCCTTGGTCCCCGGACCTATAGGCGGTTCGGCCGAAAGTTTCAATACGCGAGCGTTGCGAGTCGGCGCGTCCACACGACAAGGAGCACCGCACCGGCGGAGGCGAGACCCACGGCGAGACCCACCCAGAGCCCGATGACTCCCCAACCGGCGTTGAAACAGAGGTGGTAGCCGGTTGGGATACCCAGACCCCAGTAGCCGACTAGCCCCACCATCATGGGTGTCCTGGTCTCTCCGAGGCCCCGCAGAGCTCCCGTCGTGACCACCTGGAGCCCGTCGAAAAGCTGAAAGAGCGCGGCGACGAAGAGCAGTGATACCCCGACGGAAAGTACCGAAGCATCATCGGTGAACAAGGAGATGATCCGGCTCGGAAACACGAAGAGCGTGACCATTGCGATCGACATGAAGCCTACTCCGAGCACGATGGCCATCCAACCGCCTCGCCTCACTCCCTCGCGATCACCTCGGCCAGCCGCCTGCCCGACCCGAACGGCGGCCGCAGACGAAACGCCAAGCGGCACCATGAAGGTTGTCGCCGCGACCGACAGCGCGATCTGATGCGCCGCAAGAGAGGCCGCGTCCAATCGTCCCGCAAGAGCCGTCGCCACGGCGAACAGGCCCATCTCGAGAGAGATGTGAAAAGCCGATGGCAATCCGAGTTCGAGCAGCCTGCGCAAACGCGACCCGTCAATCCAGAGTGGCGTTTCGAAGACCTGTTTCGCCCCACGACGATCGTAATAGATGATGCAGCCGACCAGAGCGAGTGCCATATAGCTGCGCGACATGAAAGTCGCCCAACCGGCACCCACGACACCGAGCGCGGGAAACCCCCAGTGGCCAAATACGAGCACCCAATTGGTGAGCGCGTTTACGAGATTCGCGGTGACGAGAACGATCATGACGGCGTTCGCGTGACCCGTCGCCTGGAGAAAACGACGGGTAGCCGAATAGAGCAGGAGTGGAAGGAGGCTCGCCGCCACCGGCTTCAAGTAGGGGATGGCCAGCGCCAGGACGTCCGGGTTGATTCCGAACCCAGGAAGGAAGGCGACGACCACGAAGATGACTCCGGAGAGCGGCAGCGTGAGGCCGAAAGCCGCATAGACCCCGTGGACGAGCGACCGATAGCATTCCGAGGAGTCTCCGGCACCGAATGCTTGGGAGATCATGGTATCGAGTCCGAGGAGAAGCCCTAGCCCGAACATCGACACGCCGAGAAATACCGCCGAGCCCAAGCCGACCGCGCCAATCGCCTCGGCGCTGATCCGACCCACCATCAAGGTATCGACCGTTGCCATCGCGGTCCAGCCGAGCTCCGCCACGACGACGGGAATCGCCAAACGGAGCATGGGTGCCCACTCGGTTCGAAGAGAGGAGACCAGATCGCTCACGCCTTGGTCGTAGGATCGGTCGGTCCCGCCTCGGCCAGGGCGCGGCGGAGAGCTTCGATGGCGTCGTCGACCTCCGGTAGCTGCACCCAGCCGAGATGTCCAAGGCGCAGGATCTCGCCTCTCAATCGTTTCTGACCGCGCGCGAGAACCGTCCCGTATTTCGAGCGCAGAAGCGCAACGAGCTCGGATTCGTCGACACCGTCGGGCACCTTGAAGGCCGTCACGGTAGGAGAGAGGAATCGCTCATCGGCGAAGAGCTCGAGCCCCAGGTCCTCGAGACCCTCGCGGGCCCTCTCGGCCACGGCCCGGTGCCGCGCATGTACGGCGGCGGGCGTTTCCGCGAGCATGAGGTCCAATGCGACGTCGAGTCCGAAAACGACGGGAAGCACGGGTGTGAAGGGGAAGCTCCCCTTGGCCTGCGCGTCGCGATAACGCTTCAAGTCGAAGTAGAAACGCGGCATCGTGGCCGTTTCCGTCGTGTCCCACGCTCGCGCGGAAAGACACAGCATCGTCATGCCCGGAGGAACGCCCCATGCCTTCTGCGATCCAGTCACGACGACATCGATCCCTAATTCGTCCATCGGCAAGGGCATCGCTCCCAGGCTCGAGACCGCGTCGACCAACAGGAGCGTTTCGGGGCATTCCGCGGAGACGACCCGACAGAGCTCTTCGATTGGATGCGCGACCCCGGTGGAGGTCTCGTTCTGCGTGAGGAGCACCGCTTTGAAGCCCTTCGTTTCGCGCAGAGCGGCGCGCAGCGAATCGGGCTCGAGCGCCCGGCCCCATTCGACCTCGAGCCGCCTCACGTCGGCGCCATAGGCCTCGGCGATCTGACAAAACCTCTCGCCGAAGACACCCGAACTTACGCCGAGGACCCGATCGCCTGCGCTCATCAGGTTGCAGATAGTGGCCTCGAGCCCTCCCGTTCCGCTCGCCGTCAAGCACACAATGTCGTGGGACGTCCCGAGATAGCGCTGCATCTTATCGATGAGGCCGTTCAAAAGCTCCCTCATCTCCGGTCCACGGTGGTTCATCATGGGTCGAGCGACGGCCGACAGCACCTCCTGACGACAAGGAGTCGGCCCGGGAATCCGTAGGTTCAAGATCATGGTCCTTCCATTTGAATCGCCCCTGAATGAATGTCTGGATGTCTCGATCTAGGGCTCGAGACGGTTCACTCTCTTCCAGAGGCCCTGAAACGCTCGTGTATTATCCACCAGGCTGCAACAGCGGAGCGAAGGGAAGCCTCGAACCCTTTGGGGCAGGCGCGAGTCGAGGTGATAGCTCAGGCTTGGGAGCGAAGCGCCATGTCGGCGAGCTCCGCCTCCAGGCGAGCGAGATCTTCGAGCAGGCGTTCGAGGAGCTCATGGCAGCGTTGCGCCGATTCCGATCGGGCCGCGTCCTCGAGCTCGAGGGCGATTCGCGCCGCGTCACGGGCCGAGAGAGTGAGCAGCGAGCCCTTGACGCGATGCGCTAGCCGCTCCACGCTCTCGAAACGACCCTCCGCAACGCTCGAGGCCAGCTCCTTTCGTACTTCGGGGGCATCTTCGAGGAAAAGGTCCACGAGCTCTGCCAATAGTAGTGCATCGCCGTTCGCACGGGCCAAGGCAGCTTCGCGATCCACCAGTGTTCCCTCTGATCCGGCGCGACGCTTTGCCCGCGATTGTCTCAGCGCATATCCCATGACCGAAACGAGCTCTTCCTCGCCAAAGGGTTTTGCGAGAAACGCGTCCATACCCGCTCCCAGACAGCGCTCGCGATCTTCCTCACGGGTGTGAGCGGTCACAGCAACGAGCGGGATGTGCCCTCCCGTTCTCGACTCTCGCCGGCGAACGGAGTGCGCGACCTCGAGGCCGTCGAGCTCCGGCATCTGGATGTCGAGAAGGGCGATGTCGAAGCTATCTGTCGCGAGCTTCTCCAGGGCGGATCGACCATCGTTGACCGAAACGACCGTGCTTCCACCATTCTCCAGAATCTCGGCCGCAACTTTTCGGTTGACTGGATCGTCTTCCGCGAGCAGAACCGAAAGCCCGCTCAGCAGGAGCCGGTCCATGCCGTCGGTTTTCACATCCTCCGGCCTTTCGACCGCCGCGCCACTACGAATGATCGTAATGGCCCGAGCCAGATGGGAGGGCGCAATGGGTTTCGTCAGCTGACCGACGAATCCATGGTCGCGCAAAGTCGAAAGCTCCAGATGCTCGTGCGAGGACGTCATGAGAACACCCGGGATCCTGGACTGCTCTTGAAGCGCGTCGCTCAAAGACCAGGGGTCTACGTCGGGCCTCTTCGAGTCGAGCAAGAGAAGCGAAAAGGGCTCACCCGCCGCTTCCGCACCCTCGACGGCCGCAAGTGCCGAGGCGCTGTCAGAAGCGTCCTCGACCCGGACATCCCACAGTTCCATCTGACGGCGAAGAACACGGCGGTGGGCCTCGTTGTCGTCGACGATCAGCATCTTCAGCTCTTGCAGGCATGCGGGACGGAGATCGGCTTCCATCCCGGCGGAAGCAATCGCGAGATCGACACTGAAAGTGAAGGTGGAGCCCGCTCCCTCATCGCTCGCTACAATCAGAGCTCCCCCCATCGCTTCGACGACTTCCTTGGAGATGGTAAGCCCGAGTCCCACCCCCTGCTCGAGCCGATCGCGGCGCGCAACCTGGTTAAAAGCTTCGAAGATACTTCCTCGACTCTCTTCGGGGATACCGATTCCGGTGTCTGTCACCGAAAAACGGAGGCGGACCGCTATGGCCGACAGCGACTCGACGCCGATCTGAACGCTCACATCTCCCCGGTCCGTAAACTTGATCGCGTTCACGAGAAGGTTGCCAAGGACTTGTCGCAGGCGCGCGGGATCTCCGACCAGTCGTCTCGGAACCTCGGGCATCACCTCGTAAATGAGCTCGAGACCCTTGAGGTGCGCCTGCGGCGCGTGCGTCGTGACGGTCTGGCGGATCAATTTCTCAATGTGAAACTCCTCCATGGCCATGTGGAGTCGTCCGGCTCGAATTCTGGAATAGTCCAGAATGTCGTTGATCTGTCGCAAGAGAGACTCGCCGGAGGCCTTGATCATCTCCAGGTACTCGGACTGTTCGGCCGTTGGCTTCATTCTCAACAGGAGTTGGGTGAGACCCAGGATCCCGTTGAGAGGCGTGCGTATCTCGTGGCTGACACTACCCAGAAACTCCGAGCCCGGCGCTCGCGGCTCCGTGCCTCCGCTCGCTCCGCCGAGCGCTCGATTCAGCGCGTAGGCACCGGCGCTCGCAAACGCTACGATGACGAACCCCGCGAGCAAGGAGAACGGGCGCGGTACGGCGTAAGCAAGCACCAGGGTGGTGACGCTCGCGCAAACGATGGCGAAAAGGGCTCGGTGGGTTCTCACGCTTCGGCTCTGATGAATCCAGGCTCCGACACCTTCTTATCGGCATGGCGGGAGGTCCGCTTTAGCGGTTTTGTGTGTTCGTAACTGTTTCTATCGCAGCCACTTCGCGTGGCCGGGGCGTCGCCGTGATATAGTGTCCTCGTTCACGGGCAAAGCGAGGCCTCGCGGCGATGACGCAACTCGACCGGACTCAAATCGAGGCGATTCTTCCGCATCGCGATCCCTTCCTCTTCGTCGACGAGGTTTCGGAGCTCGTTCCGGGCGAGCGGATCGTCGGACACCTCCACGTGAGCGATTCGGAGAAATTCCTCACTAGAGAGAGGAAGCTTCCAACAACGCTGCTCGCCGAAGTCATGGCCCAGGTGGGAGCGATCCTTCCGCTCTATTCCGACGAGAACCAGGGCAGAACGATCTTCTTCCGCGCCATCGATGGGGCGGAGTTCCATCGCCACGTGGCAGCGGGCGAGACGGTTCGCGTGGAGGCCTCCGTCAAGAAGATGCGCGCCCGCTTCGGGAGCCTCGCGGTCTCTGCGTTCGTCGGAGACACGCTCGTCGCGTCCGGCGTGATGAGCTTCGCGCTCGGCTAGAGCGCTCGGCCAACGTCATACGCATCCGGCGCCAATCCGTATCTAGGAACCCGAGATTTTGCGGTTGACGATGCCGAGAATCTTCTGTTCGAGAGAAATGGCTTTCCTCTCGATCGCTTCGGCTTTGGCGAGCATGTCGTCCACGAACTTCTTGTCGTCGAGTCCGGCTGCGTTGGTCTTGATGTTGAGAAACGCTCCGGAGACGGCGGTGCGGGCGCAAAGCGCCCCGACGCCGGCGTCGGAGACGGAGCTCGGGTTGCCGTGCTCCGCCATCGCCTGGATCACTTCCATGGAATCGTAGGCGCTCTGCATCACCCTGAACGGAACCTCCATGGCGTATTTCGTCGCCTCCTGCATGGCGCGTTTTCTTTCCGCTTTCTGCGCCTCGGTATCTCTCGCCATGGCGAAGACGTCCATGACCTTGTTGAAGGCTTCGGTGTCTTCGTCTACAAGGGCTAGCATCTCATCGTGATAGCTCTTCGCTTTCTCCGCCCAGCTCGAGAACTCTTCCCATCGATCGTCCCAACCCCGCTTGTGAGACGACAGGTTTGCCACCATAGCCGCGAGCGCGGCGCCGAGCGCACCGACCGCTGCGGAGATGGAGCCACCCCCGGGCGCGGCAGATTCGCTCGCCGTTTCGTGGGTGAAGTCCGTGACCGTCATGTCAATCAGGCGGTCTTGCGAACGATCCGCCATGGCGTATTCGATGATCTTCTCGACCGGCTTGAAGGGATAGAGCTCGCTCAAACCGAGCGACTGGACCGCGATCTTGATGAGCTCCTCGTCCGAGACACCGGTCGACCGGTGCTGTTTTCTGAGAAAGAAGCGGCCCGCATCGAGTATGGCCTTTAGTGGGATGAGGCCGACGAGCTCGCTGCCCGTCACCCGAATTCCTCTCTCCCGCGCCTTCTCGCAGACTTCGTCGAAGGCCACGTGAACCGGGGTTACGCCGAGATTCGTAAGGTTCATCGAGATCTGGGCGATTCCGTACTCTTTAATGTACCAACCGATGGCCTTGACACTTTTCAAGGATCCCGGCGTCCACACATCCTCGCCATTCGCGTCCTTGACGACGGGCCCCGTAAACGGATTCCCCTCGCGCTTCTTGCGCCCCTTCTCGCGCACGTCGAAGGCTATAGCGTTGGCGCGCCGAGTCGACGTGGTGTTCAAGTTGACGTTATAGGCAACGAGAAAGTCCCGCGCTCCGACGGCCGTGGCCCCCGACCTCGGGTTGAAGGTAGCGGGACCGAAATCCGGTTTCCAATCCGGGCTCCCGAGCTTGTCCTCGAGCCCTTCGTACTCGCCTTCACGTACGAGGGCCAGATTTCTCCGCTGCTCGGTTCTCGCCGCGTACTCGTAGCAATAGATCGTGAGCCCCACGTCCTCTCCGAGCTGTCTCGCGAGCTCGTGGGCGTACTGCACTGTCTCTTCCATGCTGATGTTGGCGACCGGGATCAAGGGACAGACATCAGTGGCGCCAAAGCGCGGATGCTCGCCGTGATGCTGGCTCATGTCGATGAGCTCGGCGGCCCTCCTTGCTGCTCGGACCGCGGCTGCAATCACCTCCTTTGGAGTCCCCACGAAGGTGACGACCGTTCTGTTCGTCGCTTTTCCCGGATCGACATCGAGAAGCTTTACGCCTTCGACACCCTCGATCTCCGATGTGATTTGTTCGATGAGGGACCTGTCGTTCCCTTCGCTGAAGTTGGGAACACATTCAATGAGTTGTTGCATTCGCTAGTATCCTCGTGCCAAGAAAAGTAGTCGTGGGGTCGGCGTCGGAACGGTATCCGAACGCGCTGTGCCGTGCAACGCTCGCGCGAAGGGGCTTCACCACAACGGCGGCGCTTTTCGTCCTCGGCGAAGTCGATGCCAGCGCGAGCTCGCTCGTCGATGCGCTGTTCCAGGCACTCTAATAGCTCTCCAGTAGAAGCTCCTCGTAGGTCTTGACGAGGCCGCCGTTCTGCTTTCGGAATGCGTCCGCGAGCTCCTGCGACTGAAAGGCAACCAGGCTCGGAAGACAGCGGTCCCAGGTGACCTGAAACTGGCTGCCGGTTCGGTCCTCCCGCACGGGAGGTGAGTGAGTGCAGAGGCTAACCGAGCTGTCTTTGATGAAGTAGACCGAGTGCGCGTCGATGAGCGTCTTCGTAGCGTAGTCAGCGACTTCCGCCCCCACCGCGTCGCCTCGCTCCAATTGAAACCGCATCCCGCATCGGGAACAGCACAAAGCCCGCGTTTCACCGCCCTCGAGCCGGACCTGAAACTGGGTCTCGGCGTGCATTGGACGATGGCATGCGTCGCAAACGTCGTTGGAACGATGGCACGATGCGAACAAGGCCAAAACGAGCAGGGAGGCGAGCATGAGTCGATTCACGACGTCGAACCTGGTATTTCTCCGCTCGTTCATCCCTCGGTGGGCCTCCAGCCTTTCCAAATGTAGTAGATCGCGGGGTAGACCAGCAACACCACCGCCACCGACGTCATCATGCCCCCAACCATTGGCGTCGCGATCCGCTTCATGACGTCCGCGCTGGTGCCGGCCTCCTCGAGGATCTTCTTGACTTGCCGCCAGCGCTCTACGGCGATCAGGTTCAACCTCGGGTCATCTCGCGCTGTAGCCAACTTCTTGCCGTTTTCCAACTCCGTTTCACCGTGCCCGTCGAGACACCTAGCACGACAGCCGTCTCTTCGATCGTCAATCCGCCGAAAAAGCGCAGCTCGACGAGCTCGCTCAGTTCCGGGTCGATGGCAGCAAAGCCGGTCAGCGCATCATCGAGAGAAACCAAGTCCATCTCTCTCAGCTGGCCTGCGACTCCGATCGTCTCGTCGAAGCTCATCGTGACGGCGCTCCCGCCTCGTTTTGCAGCGCCATGCTTCCGCGCGTGGTCGACGAGGATGCCGCGCATCGTCTTCGCCGCCACGCCGAAGAAATGCGCTCGATTCTTCCAATCGACTTGCTTGTGGTCGATGAGCCGAACGAAGGCTTCGTTGATCAAAGATGTCGGTTGGAGCGAGTGGTGTGGGGCCCTCCGGCTCAAATAGCCCCGCGCCAGTCGCCGAAGCTCCGCGTAGACGAGCGGGATCAACTGCTCCAGGGCCTGACGATCACCCTTGGTCCACTCGTGGAGCCACCGCGTCACGTCACCCGGCGCAGCGTCTCGCGCAGGGTCATTGCCGGCGGGCTCGCCATTCGGGCGGGAGATCGCCATCTCTCTCCACCTCCTTCAGAGCTCGAGGTTCTTTTTTTTTAAAAATGGACCACTCATGATCCATTTCGATTCCCGATGACGGTTGCTTATCAAGCGGTTGTTCTGGTTCGCGCTATCGAAACCACTTCCGTTGTCGCCGTGATTATAGGCGAAACGGTCAACGCACGGCCAGGACTCCAATCAAAGGAGGAAAAAAATGGACAGTTCAAAGATGTTTCAGTGGATGCCTGCGATGCGCCGGTCGAACTTGCTAATGCTTCCGCTCCTCGTTTGCATCATCGCGATGGCGGCATGTTGCGACGGCGATTCGCCGACGAGCCCGACCACACCCCTGCCGCCTGCCCCGACGAGCGACGCTGCGCCCACACCAACACCAACGAGTGAACCCACGCAGCCACCGACAGTATCGACCACCGTCTTTCAAGGCACGATTGCTGGCGCTGGTCGGAGCGGAGCACTCGAAGTGACGCTGCAGTCGGCGGTGGCGCGGTCGTCAGACTCGGGCGCTGCTTCGCCAGTGCAGGCGTCGGGCAATCTCCAGCTCATCGGGGGAGGCGGCAGCGTGGGCCTCTCCGGTACTTACGACGATTCGACGCGGGAAGTCACGTTATCGGGAGGTGGCTTAACGTTCACAGGCGGGGTGTCCGAAGACGGAGCGGAGCTCTCAGGCACTTTCTCAGACTCAGGTGGTTCCGGAGGCTCGTTCTCGACACGGAACGCGAGCGCTGCCGCGGTGACGACGTATTGCGGCACCTACTCTGGGAGCGGCTATTCGGGTACGTGGAACCTCGTCGCAAGCGACGGGCGCGTCTCCGGTGCCTATTCGGGTACGGGGGGCTCCGGCAGACTTCGTGGGACCTTGCAGGGCCAATCGGTGAGTGGCAGTGTCACCGACGGCTCTCTGACCGGCACGTACAGCGGGACGCGCCAGGGTCAATCGATGCGCGGCACTTGGCGTGACTCTGAGGGGGACAGTGGGACGTTCACCGGCTCCACCCCCTGCCGATAACTCGCTGTCTGACATGGTGCGACACAGCCCACGCTCAAGGAGATAACGATGAGAGACACAACAAAAACCCGTTTGCACATCGCCACCATGCTCCTTCTCGGCGCGCTCGCGCTCGCTTGTAGGGAGAGCCAGAGTTTCATTGGCCCGGACGGAGTGGCTTCCTCGACGGACCCGGGCAACCCAGGTGAGTGGTCCGAGCCTATCCCCGTCGAAGTCGGCAGCAGCGAGATTTTCTTCGGGATGACCAGCGAAGTCGGGGGCCGTTTCGTGTTCGAGATCGATTGGAGCTCCTCCGCCAATGATGTGAGCTTCGTCGTGTACCGAGAGGAGCTGACGGGAGACTCGTTCGCGATGGCACTATGTTTCGTACCGGCGGCTGAATTTGGGTTTCTACCCGAGAGCAACCTACCCACGTGTTCCGTCGAGGTGAGCAACCGGAGTCGCGACAAGCCAAAGCGAGTGGAGTTCGTCGCGGAGGACCCGGCCATCTCCTATGTGCTGACCGTCACCAACGACGGCCCAGGAAGCGAGAACGTCCGCCTCCGGGAAATCGGATTCGATCGTTGAGGCAAATCGATGAAAGGAAAAGAGATGTCGAAGCAGCGGCTATACCCGAAAACATTCAACGCGTGCCTTTTGATCCTGTTCCTGGCCAGCTCGTCCCTGGCAAAGGAGCCTCCCGTCGCGGAACTGTCGGGAGGGTACCAGTATGTGTTCGATATCCCAGCCATCGAGAGCGTGCCGCAAGGCTTCTTCGTGTCGGCCGGCTGGAACGCGACCGGCTGGCTCTCGATCGTCGGTGAGTTCGCCGGCAGCTCCAAGACCGTCGAGTCGGACAGTTTCAAGATTTACACGACGATGGGCGGGGTCCGCTTCCGCAAAGGAGGCTTCTTCGGCCAGTTTCTCATCGGCCAGTTCGCTCTTCGGTTCGACGAGGAACGCTCCAGCGGGAGATTCGAAGAAACGGCAACCGATACCGCGATCCAGCCGGGCGTGGGCTGGGATATTCGGCTTAGCAACCGGGTGTCGGCGCGGATCCAGGTGGACTACCGGCAGCTCCTCTCTGACGAAGACGAATACGGACAGGAATTGCGTGTGGCCGCAGGTGTCGTCGTCGGTTTTGGCGGCAGCTAATCATCACTATCCGTTCAGGTGGGAAAGGAAGGTTGCGACGACCAAAACAAATCCCGAGCCTGGACGCCCGGTTGCCCACTTAGTTGACGAAGTGGGTAACCGGGCTTCGTGCCCTCCCGGGCAAGTAGCTGTGCTGAAACCCTAGTCAATCGCCCTCACTGGCTCCTGATGCCTCTCTGCCTCTTTCCACGTACGCAAAAACGCCTCTGCCGAGCCGAATAGCGACGCGAAGTCGGAGGCCTCCATACCCAAGTTCCTGATGTCTTGCAACAGGTCCGGTAACAGTCCGTAGTGAGCGAGGCCGTCGACATTGAAGTCATAGGTGCGACTACCCATCTGATATGGAACGAGAGGTTCGTTTTCGCCGTATGTCACACGGGGATCTTTCGGACATCTCTGGTATACGACGCCGTCTCGCTGCTCGTCGGTTAGGTACATTCCTGGAGATTTCTCCCTCTCCTTCTTCGCGTTATCGGCAAGTTTATAGGCCCAGCACGCGTTGGGGCCGAAGCGCGGAGCCACGCTCGGAATGAAGGCGAAGTCCGTGGCCAGCCCCACGCCGGTGCGATTCATCAATTTTTGTCCGTACAACCACGAGACTCCAAAGCTCTTCGAGGACATGGCGCAATCGTTGGCGAAGGGAAGCTCGAGCGTGTTTGGCGGATGGACCGGACCCTCGCTCACGAAGGGTCCGACGATCCCGTTGAGCTCGCTTACGATCGTTGTTACGTGGTCGCTCAGCTCGTATTCGCTGGGTAAGAAGCCTTCAACGGTAGTGTCCTTTCGTCTCTGGTACGAGAGCCGGCGGAAGTGCGCGTGGGAGGCGACGAGAGGCGGGGCGTCTGCGTAGCACGAGGGGGGAAGGTCGGGATCCGTTCCGAGTCTGGCGCACTCCGGTCGACCCTCCCGTTCCAGTTGCTCTCCCACGGTCGCGAAGGCGTCGTCGACGCTGCGCTGCGACATGTGCGCGATATCGACCAAAATTCCACGCTGGATCAGTAAATCGATGTACCGACGCCCGCAAGGTGTAAGGCCCTTCGCGTTTGTGTGTCCGAGAGGCCCTTCGTCGTAGGCTGCAATTTCTTTCATATCGGGCGTGATACGAAAAGGAGAGTAGGGAGTCCTCCTCAATACGACCCGCGACTTCTTTTCGAGCCTGAACAAGACGCGGTCTCCGAGCTCGTCGTCGTTGGCTGAACAATCACTGCGGTCGCGCACGTCGAAGAACTTCGCCGGCCACGCGTCCAGATCTTGCGGGCGTAGGTTCATATTTCCCCGATGAACGAGGTCGTTGACGGAGTTGTAAACGTCCTCGAATACGGCTGCTCCGCCAAGGCGGTTGTCGATAGCGTGAATCGGCGTGACTTGGCGGATCCCGAGGTCCCACAAGAGCTCAACCTCCTCCGCAAAGGAGAGGTGTTTATCCAGCTCGCCGAGCTGGTCCACCTCGACGCCGAGCACGACGGCGAGCTTGCCGCTTTGGATAATCCTGCGCGCCTCGTCGGACGAGTAGGCGATCCTCATCCAGTCGTTCAAATGCGCGAGTCGTTGCATCGCGCAGACCTGTGCTATCACTACCTCGAGCTCGGTGCTCGGGTCGATCCGTCCGTTGCGGACCTTCGAAACGAAGTACTCGAGGCCGCGATTATGGACTGCGATCGCGGTCATGAGCCTGAGGCCACCTTGCCACGCTCGTCGGATCTGGGTGACGTGCATTTGCTGATGCGCACCGCTGAGAAACGTCGGGAAGTTGCGGTAGTCGGGGGCGCCGTGACGCTTGTGCCGCGTGATCCGACCCGTGATTAGGCTCCACAGATCGCGCCAATCATCGTGCTTCCGGAATCGATGCTCCGCAGTGTTGATGAACGGCTCGGCCGACGGCCCCGCATCCTGACCATGCCGTGGAATACACGCCGGGATGTCCCGAGTAATGCGTTCATCGTCGTTAACGTAGTCTTCGTAATTGCCGCCGGGATCTCCCCACAACGTACTGATTCCGCTGAGTCCTCCAAAGCCCAAGTGCGCCATAGGATGGGTGTGGTAGTCCGCGAAACCCCATACTTCCGACACGAGATGCTCGGATGGTCGTTCTCGGCTCAGGCGGATGAAATCGACGTTGATGTGGCCGCCGGGCTGGTCGGAGTCGTCAACGATCCGAATGCGGCCGTGGTGACCACGCAAGAAAGCGGGTAGCTCCCACACCTCCTGGCGCAAAGCCTCGACGCCATGACCGGTCGCTGCCTGCAGCACCAGGAAGCTCTCGTTCCACGAAACGCTCGCTTCCGCAGGTTTCCATCCCCGTGAAACTTGCCACGAAAGGATGTGCCTCTCGAGCTCCCGTGTATCGGCAGCCGTGTCGCCCCGGACCTGTAGCTCAAAGCGAACCCGCTCCGCGTCATCGAGCCCGCCGATGAGAAAACTGAAGTAGCGCTCACTCTCCACGATGACGAACTCGCTGGAAACCAGCTCGCCGCGCCCGATGTCATCCGAGCTCACGAGATGGTCGCCCTGGTGGCCCAAAGGATAGGGTAGCCCTCGCCAATAGTCGCCCCCGACCCCGGGCGCGAGGCGGTCGCCGTCGCTCTTGATGCCGGCGCCGGCCACGGGTTGAGCATCGAAGGCCGTCCCCGACGCGGTCCAGCCGCGCAGCCCGTTCTCGAAGTCTAGGTTCTGCGGGGCGTCTTGGCGGTGTTCGACCTCACTGGAGGGTGCTGTTCCGAGATGCGGCTCCGGAAGTCCCGCGGCGAAAACTGCGGACGGCGCGGAGACGATGAACACGATTCGGGCAACTAGACGACGCATGGACGTCTCCCTCCTGTAAGCTCCGAATAAGTCGAGGCCGGATTGACGAGGCTCGCCGAGGATACCAGATGGCCCCCGTTCCCGTTTGTTCGACGAGGATGAATTCTCCTATCCTTACGCGACAAGATGTTGTCGATGCGATCGCTGTCCCGGGGGGCATCTCGTGACTATGAGCCCTGAGAGGTGGAGGGAGGTCCGGAAGGTTTTCGAACACATCGTCGAGCGACCCGAGCCCGAATGGCCCGTGCTCGTCGATGACCTCTGCGGGCGCTCAGCGGTGCTGCGCGAGGAGGTCGAGTCTCTACTGGCTCATCACCAGGCGGAGTCCATGCCGTGGCTCTTGCCTGAATCGGACGAGCCGGATGCGAGCGACCCGAGCTCGATCAGCCTGGATCGGTTCGACGTCGGGCGTCTTATCGGTCAAGGCGGCTACGGCGACGTCTTCCTCGCATACGACCGGCAGAGAGACGCCCACGTCGCACTGAAATCGTTGTGGCACCTGGACCCGAAAGCGATCCGCGGATTCAAGAAAGGCTTCCGCTTGCTCCAGCAGGTGCGGCATCGGAACCTCGTCAGAGTGCACAACCTCGTCTATGACGGCCGCTCGTTCTACCTCAGCATGGAGCTGCTCGAAGGTACGGACTTTGTGACGTTCTCGAAAGAGCGACCCGCGGAGGTGATGGCCGCCCTCGGGCAGCTCTCTTCCGGTGTGCACGCTCTTCACGAGCATGGGATCCTCCACCGGGACATCAAGCCTTCGAACGTCTGGGTGACTCCCTCGGGAAGAGTCGTCGTCCTCGACTTCGGAATGGCACGCGAGATCGACGTGTCGTTCGAATCCGGGTCCGGCCCCCTTGTGGGTACGCCGCACTACATCGCACCCGAGCTCCTCGATGGTGCAGAGCCCACACGGGCAAGCGACTGGTACGCGGTCGGGGTAATTCTGCATGAAGTCCTCACCGGCGCTCCACCGTTCGAGGGAAGTGCCTTCGAAGTGCTCGTGCAAAAACGCGGGCAGCCGGCACCGGCACCGACGGGCGTCGACTTCCCCGCGGAGCTCATCGAGCTGTGCGCGGCGCTGCTGGAAAGGGATCCATCGAGACGGCCTGATGGAGCTTCCGTCGTCTCTCGGCTCGGAGGCGACGATGTCGCGCGTATCGAATCGCATACGACGGAGCTCATTGGCCGGAGTCGGCACGTAGAGCGGCTCGCGGAGAGCTTCGAGCGCTCGCGCGCCGAAGCGGTGATGGTTCGTATCCGGGGCGAATCCGGAGCCGGCAAGACGACGCTCGTACAGCACTTTCTGAAACAACTTCGTGAGGAGAGGGGCGACCTCGTCGTTCTCGGAGGCCGCTGCTACGTCGGCGAGTCGCTTCCGTACAAAGCGGTGGACGAGATCGTCGACGAGCTCGCGCGCTACCTTTCGAGCTTTTCCGTTGCCGAAGTCGAAGCGATTCTGCCCCGGAACGCGGGTCTCCTCGCGCGCTTGTTTCCCGTGCTGTCTCAGCTCACGGCGCGACACCGTATCCCGGCTTCCGTGAGCAGGATTACCGACAGCGTGGAGCTTCGGCGCCGCTCCTTTCTCGCGCTCCGTGAGCTCCTCGGACGCCTTGCCGAGCGACGACGCGTGGTGCTCTTCATCGACGACGCGCATTGGGGAGACCTCGACAGCGTTCCACTGCTGACGGAGCTCTTGGCGCCGCCGGAGGCCCCTCCGCTTCTGTGGCTTTTCGCCTATCGCGGCGAAGACGCCGGTTCGAGCCCGTTTCTCTCCGAGCTCTTGTCAAGGCCATCGATAGGCTCCGGGTTGGCAAGCGAGGAGCTTCAGGTCGGCGCGCTGGCGGATGACGACGCCGAGGAGCTCGCGGCCGCGCTGTTGCGTCGTGCCGGGCACGCTCCAGCGCAGGACGTCGCGAGGACGATCGCTGCCGAATCCGGTGGCAACCCGCTCTTCGTGCACCAGCTCGTGCAGCACTGGATGGGCCGTTCGGGCGCCGACGTCGGGGAGACCGCTGTCACACTCGACCGGGTCATCGCCTCGCGCGTGGAGACGCTGCCAATCGGCCCTCGCAAGCTTCTGGAGATCGTCGCCGTGTCCGGTCGGCGGCTCGAGGAGTCCGTGGCCTGTCGCAGTGTCGGCAACCCTGCGACGTGGTCGGAGGAACGGGATCGGCTGGTGGCGGAGCGTTTTCTTCGTCCCAGCCCCGCCGGCCGCGACTCGGATGCGCTCGAGGTGTTCCACGACCGCGTAAGGGAGTCGATACTCGCCGGCCTAAGTGAGCCCCGCGTCCGAGCGCATCACGCCGCGTTGGCCGTGTCCCTGGAAGCGGAACTTGGGGTGGATCCCGAGCGTTTGATGAACCACTTCGAGCTGGGAGGGGATCGGGAGAAGGCGTCGTTATATGCGGAACGCGCGGCGGAATCCGCGGCTGCGGCGCTCGCATTCGACAGGGCATCCGAGCTGTATCGAACGACGCTCGAGTGGGGAGCCCACGGACCCGAGCGCGAGGTCGCGCTCCGGAGGAGTCTCGCGGACGCGCTATCGAACGCCGGCCGCGGCTTCGACGCCGCGCAGCAGTACTTGCGAACGGCCCGCGGAAGCGCCCCCGAGGATCGCTTCGAGCTGCAGCGGCTCGCAGCAGACCACTATCTCAAGAGTGGCCACGTGGAGGAGGGCATCGAGCTGTTGCGTGATCTCTGCCACGAATGCGGCATCTGGTTTCCCGGCGGGACCTGGCACGTGCTCTTGTCGACCGCCTGGAATCGTGCGCGGGTACGACTCCGCGGCTTACCAGCGCGCGGAACGCGCGGTGCCCCGCTGTCCAAGAAGGCAGCCGATCAGCTCAACCTATGCTGGACGGCGGGTTTCGGCATCGGTCTCATCGATGCCTTCCTCGGCTCGGATTTCCACTCGAGATTCTTTCTTCTCGCCACGAGGGTCGGCGATCCTCGTCGGGTGGCTCTCGCTCTTGCCGCCGAGGTCGCGTACTGCGCGATTGCAGGCGAGCGCGGCCGTCCCAGAGGAGAGAGCGTCTATCGGCGTTTCGAGTCGCTCGCCGCGGAGCTCGACGATCCTCTCGTGCGGGCGTTCGGTCTCGCGATGCGCGGCACGATGGCATGGCTTCTGGGCGACTTTCGTCAAGCCAGGGACTTCTGCGATCGAGCGTTGACGATTTTTCGTCGAGAGTCCGTCGGCGTCGGCTGGGAGCGAACGACAGCTCAGATCATCGCGCTGTCGGGGATGTCCATGTTAGGGGAATGGAAACGGATGGCGAAGCAGCTCCCTCCTCTGCTCGACGAAGCCGAGGCGCGCGGCGACCTCTACGCCCACGTCGGATTGCGACTCATGCCCTATCCCTACTTCATCCGTCTGGCCGACGACGAGCCCGAACGGGCGCGAGGCGAGATCCGCGAGGCGTTGTCCGAGTGGACGCCGGAGGGTTTTCACATCCAGCATTGCGACGGGATGTTCGGCCTCGTGGACGTCGCCTTGTACGAAGGCCGTGGATGGGAGGCGCTCGAGATCATGGAATCGAGACGCGGGCGGCTTCGCCGTTCGCATCTACTCTACGCACAGCTCACGAGAGTGTTCTATCACACGTTGAGGGCGCGGGCCGCGCTGTCGGCACTTGGTGGCGACGGTGGAGGCAATGGTCGGCGTGAGGAGATCCAAAGGTCGCTCCGTCGCGACGTGCGGCGCGTCGCCCGGGAGAGAACGTCTTGGAGTCGAGGGTGGTCGCTTCTTCTCGTGGCCGGGAGTCACTCGCTCGAGGGTCGTCTTGACGAGGCGCTGGCTGCGCTGGAGTCGGCCGAGCACGAGCTGGAGCGCGTGGATCTGCTCTCGTACAAGGCGGCCGCGCAGCGGCGGCGCGGCGCGTTGATGCAAGGCGATGAGGGGAACGCGCTCCGAGCCGAGGCGGACGCCTGGTTGCGTGCTCGCGGAATCGAGGCGCCCGAGCGATTCGCAGACATGTTCGTGCCGGGCCGTTGGCGATGACCCCGTAGGGTACGGAAACTCGGCCAAGGGTCTCGGGTCCTTCGCTGGGGTGCTTTAGCAAGTGTTAGCGGCCTCTTCCTAACCTGCTGAGGTCCGGGGTTCCGCCAACGGACGATCCAGACTACTTGGCCGCGAGTTGGGCACGGTCACGGATCGTCGACCCACCACTCGCGTGAGTACTTCGCCATCAGCAACAACACCCCGGCCTGAAGCACCAGGACCGGGAGCCCCCAAGGAAACAACGCAACATTCTGGTAGAAGGCCCGGAAGGTCAACAGGCAGAACGCCGAGAAGCCGTACTCGATGGCGAGCCACAGACGCGTGCCCCTCGGCGCCATTAGTAGGTGGACGAGGAAGCCCAAGAGACTCAGCCAGCCGGTCTCTGCCGCCAAGACCAGGACTGGGATTCCGAGTAGCCCAGTCAGACCCAGCCAGGCCATGAAACCGAGCTCGCGGTCGCTTGACCAGGCGTAGCCCATTCCCACGGGCACCAGCGCATAGCACAAGGTGAAGAGGGCCACCCCAAACGCAGCTTCGAGAACGCCGGGCGACCCGACGTCGAGCTCGACCAGGGTGAACTCGGTGGAGTGGAGACCTACGGCCGACATCACGTAGGTCACCAGAGCCGGCGCAACGGTAGCGAGTACCCGTGGGCGCGTCAGCTGCTCGAGCGTTCTGATCCACCACGGTCGCATCCGAAGAATTCCGTCATCCCAGGTATTCTATAGCGTCCCAGAAGTAGTCCCATTTCTCCAAGTCGTTGCCGACGGGGATGAAGTATTAATATTGATAGGGCAAAAGCACCGGCAGCCCGTGGAGTTTATCTATGTTCGACCCGCAGGTTGAAACCCGCGACCCTGCTGAACAACGGCAGCGCGATGAAGCTTTATACAAAAAGCAGATCGAGTATCTGTTCGAACGTTCACCGTTCTATCGAAAGAAGTTTGCAGAGGCCGGTTTCAAAACCGCCAAGAGTGTTGGTGATTTGAGCGAGATCGGGAAGCTACCCTTCACCGTAAAAGAAGACATTAGGGCGACTCAGGCCGAATGCCCACCGCTGGGGGCACATTTAGCCGCCGACCCCAAGAAGCTAGTGAGGACGTTTTCTACCAGCGGCACCACCGGTACCCCCTGCTATATCGCGGTGACTCACAAAGACCTTTATGACGTGTGGGCAGTAAATACCGCACGATCGTATACAGCCTGCGGTTTTCGACCTGGGCAAGGTTTGGTGGTTGCTTTCAACATTGGCCCGTTTGTCGCGGGCGGCGCTTACGCCGGCTACGACTTGCTCGGCGCCAGTGTGATCCCGATCGGCACTGGCAACACCGAGCGTTTGGTCAAAGCGTTTCAGCACTTGGGCGCGACCGGCTTGGCTTGCACGCCGTCGTACGCGTTGTATCTAATCGATTGGTGTAGCGAGCGCGACATCGATCCGCTTTCTTTAGGCATCAAGAACATGGCGACCGCTGGCGAACCCGGAGGAGGGGAAGCCGCTATTCGTGGTCGGGTCGAGTCCGCGTTTGGTTGCACGATGCGAGAAGCGATGGGAACGGGCGACATTTCAACGTCGGTCTGGGGTGAGTGCGAGCACGAGGGGGGTATGCATTATTCCGCCCGCGACAATAGTTTCGTCGAACTGATCGATCCTCAGACCGAGCAACCCGTGCCTTGGGAAGACGGGGCTGAAGGTGAGTTGATCTACACTGCTTTGGTGCGAGAAGCCCAGCCAGTCGTACGCATTCGCAGTCGCGACCATGTGGTAGTCAGAACCGAAGTCTGTGCCTGTGGACGTAATACCCCACGAATCCGTTGCATTGGCCGCACCGATGACATGCTGATCGTTCGCGGCGTGAACCTATTCCCGACCGCGGTGCGCAGTTTGCTGAACGACTTTCAGCCCGATATTGGCGGGACTTTTCGCATTACCCCGAATAAGCGGGGCGTTTCCCAAGATCCTCCTTTGCCAATCAAGATAGAGCTGGGGAAAGGTGTGCAAGAGGCGCCGTCGGATCTCGCCGAGCGTATCCAAGCGAGCATTCGCGCCAAATTGTTAGTGGCCAGTAATGTAATCTTGGTACCTTACGGCAGCTTGCCGCGCGAAGAATACAAATCCAAACTGCTGGATTATTCGGAGGCTGTGGACTGACGCGCTATGGCTTTGCGTAGGGAACCTTTTCTTCGATGAGCTCCCACATGAAGTTGGCGGCCGGCTCTTCCATTTCCTCCAGCAGGTGTCCGACGATGCCCGCGCATCGCGACACGATCACGACGCCCTGCATGATTGACGCAGGAATGCCGGCTTCCGCTAGTGCGGCACCCATGCCGGCGCTGGCGTTGATGATTAGCTTCTTGCCGAGTTCGGCATTGATGGCATCACCGAGTATGTACATTGCCTCGATGTAATCGCCTTTAGCGCCATGCGCCCGGGCGATTTCCACCAGCTTATCGACGCGGCGATCGCCGTTTTTGTGGATTGGATGTCCGTACCCGGGCAATGGTTTGCCTGCGGCTCGAAACCGCTTGGCGATTGCCGTGGCGACATTCTGTTTTTCACCTTTTTCCGTGTTGACGATCTCTTCGAGCAAATGAGCGCAGTCGCCCGAGGTCCCCGCGAAGCGGGTACCGACGCCAAGGATCCCGGCCGCCACTGCGCCTTGTAAAGATTCTGGTGCACCTAGAAAAGTTTGCCGCGCCGCGATCGCAGTCGGAGTCAGGCCGTGCTCCATAATCGTGACCAGGACGGCATCGACGACGGCGACTTGCAGCCGCGTCGGTTGTTCTTTCAGCATGTGAAAGAGCATCATCTCCGTGAAGGTAACTTGGCCGACTAGCTCATCGACTAGGTTCTTACCGCGGATAAATATATTGTCGACGTCCGAATAGCATAAGTGCGTAACCGGATTGGCGTTCTTATGCATCTATTTGTTACTCCTTGAGATTCTTTCGAGCTGTTTTTGTCTGGGGCGACCAAATTCCGCTGGCGCTGGCAACGACCTTCGGTACCGGGCTCAAGCCTCTAGCACAGCATTATAGGCCCTGATTATGTGAATGGTCGGGAATCCGATCTGCGCGCTCGCTCTCCGACAGGCTCCCGTCGGCCGCTCCCAGGATGAGAAATTGGCTGCGGCTCGGCACCGCTCGTACGGGAAGGATTATACTTGCCTGTCGTGCCGCGCCGTGTGGATCGCCGAACCGCTCTCAAAGCTCTCGGCTCCCTCTCGTTGCTGGCGCTTCCTCACCCGGCCGTTCCGGTGCAGCAGGGCGAGTCCTGGACGCCCCGATTCCTGGACGACGCTGAGCTCGATACAGTAACGGAGCTCGCCGAGCTCATCATCCCTCAAACGGACACGCCCGGCGCGAAGGCGGCGAACGTCCACCAGTACATCGATTTCGTCCTGAGCGAAGCAACGGAGAAACAGCAGGGCTCGTTTCGCGGCGGCCTTGCCTGGCTCGACGAGCGCAGTAGCTCCCGTTTCGTCTCCCTCGATGAGCAGGCACAGATCGAATTGCTCGAAGCCCTGTCCGCAGATGGCAGCTCGGAGGACGAGCGCGGCGTTCGGTTCTTCGAGCAGATCAAGCAACTCACCGTCGAAGGCTACTACCGCTCGCGGGCGGGAATGATCGAGGAGCTCGACTACGACGGCAACAGTTTTCTAGGGGAGTTCGAAGGCTGCACCCACCCCGAGCACCACGACTGGTCGCCGGCGGAGAACTGATGGCGGTGGTGCGCCAGCCAGAGACCCATGACGTTGTCGTCATCGGAAGCGGTGCTTCCGGAGGCATGGCCGCCTGGAACCTGACCCGAAAAGGGGTAAAGGTCCTGGTTCTGGACGCCGGGAGCAAGTTCGACCGGGACCGCTTCTGGACGCACGTGCTTCCGTTCGAAGCGGACGAGCGACTTCGAAACGGAGGACACCGGCCGGAGTTCTACCTCGACAAAAAGGAACAGCCCTATCTCACCCCCGAGGGAAAGCCGTTCGCGCTGACGCGCGTCTGGGGACACGGCGGCAAGACCAACGTCTGGGGACGGGTTAGCCTCCGCATGTCCGACCTCGACTTCACCGCGGCAGAGCGCGATGGCTGGGGAGCCCCCTGGCCGATTCGCTATCGCGACATCGCTCCGTACTACGACCGGGTCGAAGAGCTCATCGGGGTCTTCGGCGGCGACGATGACTCGGAGGTGCTGCCGGGAAGCAAGCACCTGATGCCGCCCCCAGCTCTTCGCTGCGGCGAGGTGATTCTGTCGAAAGCGGCCCGCCACCTCGGGATTCCGGTCGTGCGCATGCGACGCGCCAACCTCACCCGGAATCATCGCGGCTTCCCCGCCTGTCACTACTGCGGCAACTGCGGCTCGGGCTGCGATACCGCGTCTTTCTTCAACTCCGCCGATCACCTTCTTCCGTTCGCACTGGAAACAGGCAACCTGCGGATCCAGTCGAACGCGGTCGTCTCGCGTATCCTCGTCGACGACAACGGCCGGGCCAGCGAGGTCCAGTACTTCGAGCGTGCGTCCGGCCGCGAGCAGCGGGTGCGCTGCCGGACGGTCATCGTGGGCGCCGCCTGTATGGATTCGACGAGGATCCTCCTGAACTCGAAGTCGGAGCGCTCACCGAACGGTCTGGGCAACGGCTCCGACGCCCTGGGGCGTCACTTTTGCGAGCAGGTCATGGTGCACGTCCGTGGATTCCTGCCACAGCTCTTCGACCAGGGCTACCGCAACGATGACGGCGCCGACGGTGGTCACATCTACCTTCCGCGGTTCAACCATCGAACGAAGAACGACTACCTGAGGGGCTTTGGGATGCAGTTCTGGTCGAGCGGCTGCACCCCTACCGCGATCCCCATTGCCGAGCGTGTGCCCGGCTTCGGCGCGTCGTTCAAGGCCGAGGTCAAGAAACGCTACCCCGGTTTCGTTTCGCTGCATCCGTTCGGAGAAGTGCTCCCCAGACCGGAGAACCGGGTCACCGTCGACGAGAGCCGCACCGACCGATACGGCGTTCCTTTGATGAATATCGACGTCGGCTTCGGTGAGAACGAGAAAAAGATGATGCGCCACATGTACGACACCTGCGAGGAGATCCTCCATGCCGCGGGCGCAGAGATCTCGCCTTTCCGGCGCGACGACCACGACCCACCCGGCTCGGCCATCCACGAGCACGGTACGTGCCGGATGGGAGGCGATCCGAAGAGCTCGATGCTGAACGCTTACAACCAGATGCACGAGGTGGACAACGTCTTCGTGGTGGACGGCTCCGCCTTCGCGAGCGCTTCGGAAAAGAACCCCACGCTCACCATCCTCGCGCTTTCCTGGCGAGCCACCGACTACCTGACGGAGGAGCTGAGAAAAGGGAACCTGTGAAGAATCACGTCGCCCACTACGAGATCCTCCTAGTCTTTCGTCGGGCTCAGGGCGAGAGCTCGCGGACCCAGATGTTGCGGAAGCTGACCGGGTTTCCGTGATCCTGCAGCATCAAAGGTTGCTTCGGAGGATGCGCCTCATAGGCGGGCTCGCCGATATAGACGGTCGGCCCGGTGAGCGACACGTGGTTTTGAATCAAGATCCCATTGTGGAACACGGTCAACGTCGCCGGTCGCTCGACCGCACCGTTAGCCGCAAAGCTCGGTGCCGCGAAAACAATATCGTAGGACTGCCATTGCCCCGGGCCGCGTGAAGCGTTCACCTCGGGAATGAACTGCTTGTAGACACTCCCCGCCTGTCCGTTCGAGTAGGTCCGGTTCTGGAACGAATCCAGAACTTGAACCTCGTACCGCTTCATCAGAAAGACACCGCTGTTGCCCCGCTCTTGTCCCTCGCCCTCGGCAACGTCAGGCGTCCTCCACTCGATATGGAGCTGAACGCTGCCGAACGATCGCTTCGTCACCAGGCTGCCTGTGCCCGCTATCACGGTGAAGGCCCCATCGGCAACGCCCCACCTGGGTCCGCCGCCGTTCTCGTGTTGCCATTCCGCCAGGCCCGATCCATCAAAGAGAACGATGGCATCCGACGGAGGCTGGCCGGAGTCGCCCGGATCGATGACGCGAGGCTCCGGCTCCCAGATCTCGGTGAGCTTCGGATCGCCCGATTCCTGTTGCTCGCCAACGCCACTGCCCGGTTTGACGCTCGCCTCTCGAGGAAGCGCAAAACTGGTGGCGCACATCCACGCCAGACTGGTGATGATCAATGGAGCTTTCGAATCGAGCACGCGGACCTCCTTTCGGCCGACTGACTCACGCCACCTCTGAAAACTCCGGTCGATAGCGCACGAGCCCCGACACCCCTCTCATCGCAGCCTCGTCGAGCACCAAAACCATGAAGACGTCATCCGGCACATCCCACTCGCACCGGACACCGTAACGGCTCGCTCGCTCGAAGCCGAACCGCGGGTAGTACTCCGGATGTCCGAGCACGATGACGAACGGGCAGCCGCGCTCTTCGAGCTTCGCGAGGCCGGCACGTATCAGCTTGGAGCCGATGCCACGCCGCTGCCGTTCGGGTGCCACCGCCATCGGCCCGAGCCCCATGCTGGCTACATCATTAATGATGGCAGGGCTGAAAAGAATGTGGCCGACGATGTCGTCCCCGTCCACCGCGACGAGCGAAAGCACGTCATCGCAGTGGTCACGAAGCGCGTCGACGAGCTCGGCTTCCCGCGGTTGTCCGAACGCTTCCGTATTCAAGCGGCGGATGGCGTTGGCATCCCCTGGACCCTCGTTCCGAACGATCACAAAGCTAGTACCGCGGTCCATAAATACTGCCCTATGAGAACGCCGATGCATCCCGGCTGGCTGCGTTGCGCCTCGCTCACATACACCCGGTATTCCTCACTCGGCGCGCCTTGCCAGCCGCGCGCCTCGACGTTCTCATTACGGGCACTATTTGTGGACCACGGCACTAGTCTATCAACCGTCACGTTGACGCACGAGGGCGTCGACCCGAAGCGGCAGTGGGACGACGGCGACCTCGACCAATGACGAACGCGTAGACGGCGACGTTCACCGCGAGCACGACGGCCGCGAGAACGAACTGTACGTTTCGCGTGAGCCCGTCCGGGTAGACGATCGGCAGAAGATAACGCTCGACGAAGGTTCCGGCTAACCCTTCCTCGCCCGCGCGCAGGCGAAGCCAGTTCTCGAGAGGGGTCAGCGGGCAGATGCACCCACGCCATGCGAGGCCAACGCGCCACCGCGAGGCCGCCGAGAACGATGAACACGATGAAGGCGAGATGGAGCGCCAATGTCACGTCAGCGAGCGCAGCGTATACCATGTCCCGCGCCCCATGGTAACGCAGCCCCGTTTCTAAGATCTGCTAAAAAGAGAGGACCCGCGTTATCGCGACGCGGTCGCCGCATTTCAAAGCGCCGGCGGCCAGGATTCTTGGAGGAGTCCAGTCGCGACAGAAAATCTTGCGCGGGCGAGATTTCATCGGCGGGCGCGTTCAAAAAAGCCCCGGCTTCTTGCCAGTCGTCACTCGATCTGGTACATAGCATGCCCGGAGCCTAGCGTATGTCCGATCCCGTGTCTGCCCAACCATCACCACGGCACAGTTGGTCCGATCTCTTGCGAAAGGAAGATTGGTGGGCCATCTGGTTGGGTACGCTCGTCTTCATTGCAGTTGGAGCCGGGTTCATCGGGTCGGTACCGAAGGTGCTGAAGTGGACGGCAGACCCTCGGGCCGCTCTTCCCGGCGACGTCGTCCTTCCACTCGGTCTTTTCGGTCTCGGTCTCGGAGCCCTGACCGCGGTGGGGGTCTGGTTCATGAGAAAGGACTGGGCGTCGTACGCGGGCGGTTTTCTGTTCGTCTATGTCCTTGCGGTCATCGCCTACACCGTGGCTGCTCAAGTGACGATGAGCGCCTGGGGGCTTGGCTATGCACTCTGGGCGCTTTTCTTGGGACTTCTCATTTCGAACACGGTCGGCACACCGAAGCTGCTTCTTCACGGTGCCCGGTCCGAGCTGTTCATCAAGACCGGTCTGGTGCTTCTGGGAGGCGAGATCCTCTTCTCGGAGATCCTGAACCTTGGCGTGGCCGGACTGCTGGTGGCGTGGGTCGTGACTCCTGTCGTCATCATCTTCATGTGGAAGTTCGGCACCAGCTGGTTGAACATGGCCTCGAGACCGCTGACGATCGTCGTCGCAGCGGCCACCTCGGTGTGTGGGGTATCGGCGGCCATCGCGACTGCCGCCGCCTGCAAGGCGAAGAAGCAAGAGCTCACCCTGGCGGTGAGCATGACCATGATCTTCACGGTGGCCATGATGGTGGGAATGCCGGCCTTGTCCCGCTCGATGGGTCTTTCCGATCAAGTGGGAGGCGCCTGGCTGGGGGGCACCATCGATGCTACCGGCGCGGTGGTGGCAGCGGGAGCGTTCCTGGGGCCGGAGGCGGAGAAGGTGGCGGCGGTGGTGAAGATGATTCAGAACATTCTCATCGGCGTCGTTGCGTTCCTGGTGGCCCTCTACTGGGTGACCCGGGTCGAGCGGGATCCAACCAGGCCGCGTCCGAGCCCGATGGAAATATGGTATCGCTTCCCGAAGTTCATCCTCGGCTTCGCTCTGGCCTCTCTAGTCTTCAGTTTCGTCTTGATGCCGGCGCTGGGGGATGAGGGCGTGAACGGCATTCTCAATGTCAGCAAAGCATTTCGGGGTTGGTTTTTCTGTCTTGCCTTCGTTTCCATCGGCCTGGAATCGAACTTCAAAGAGCTCGTTAGCCACCTGGGTGGAGGCAAACCTCTCGTTCTTTATGTCGTGGGCCAGAGCTTCAATATCCTGCTGACGCTGCTCATGGCCTGGCTGGCCTTCGGTGGCATCCTTTTCCCGGAACTGGAACCGTCGTGACGAACGGTTTCCTGCGCTGGTGCAAACTCGTCCTCGGGCTGGCACTCCTTCTCATCTTCGGGACGGTAGCCCATCGGCTGAGCCCGAAGACGCCCGGAATCGCCGGTGAGGTTTTTTCCCACAATCGAGCCGGGGACATCAACGCTTCAGCAACCTTCTATAGCGAGGTCGGGGATCTGAACGAGTTCCTCAGTGAGGAGGGGAAATACGGGGGCCGCTAGCGACGACTGGCGCACCGGAGGTTCTCGAAGAGGCTGGCCTACGTTCGCGGACTGTCCGACGGCGAAGCCCGCGAGCTGGCAGCGCGCGGCAATGCCTTCGTCTAGATCGACGGCGGCCTGCACGCCGCCGAGATGGCGCCAGTTCCTCCAATTTCCTCGGATTGCATGCGGCTCAGCGAGGCTATCGCGACGGATATCTTGCGCGGGCAAGATTTCAGCCCGCACCCCAGGTGAGTGAGCGCACGACGTGAAACAGGGTATCCCTCAGGTCGTTCACCTTTCGGTGAGCCTCCAGCCTTTCCAAACGTAATAGATCGCGGGGTTAGACGAGCAGCACCACCGCCACCGACGTCATCATGCCCCCGACCATGGGCGTCGCGATCCGCTTCATGACGGCCGCGCCCGTGCCCGTGCTCCACATGATGGGAAGCAGGCCCGCCATGGCCGCGATCGCCGTCATGAGCTTCGGACGCACTCGCCTCACTGCGCCGTGATAGACGGCCTCGACGAGATCCTTGCGGTGCCGCATCTTTCCCTGTTTCACCGCGTCCTTGTAGGACACGTCGAGGTAGAGGAGCATCACGACCCCCGTCTCCGCGCTCACACCAGCGAGCGCGATGATGCCTACCCAGACGGCGATGCTCAGATTGTAGTCCAACCACCACATGAGCCAGAACACCCCGACGAGCGAAAAGGGTACCGCGAGCAGCACGATGGCGGTCTCGAGAAACGACTTCGTGCTCAGATAAATAATGATGAAGATGATGACGAGCGTCATCGGAACGACCAATCGAAGCCGCTCCTTGGCGCGCTGCATGTACTCGTACTCCCCACTCCAGGCGACGTTGTACCCGACGGGATTCTCGACCCGGATGTCGGCGAGGAGACCGAGTGGAATATGCTGGCCCGCCGGCGTCGGGACCAGAATTTCTTTGAGCGCGGGAATATTGTGCCGGAGCTCGCGACTGTAGCGAAGGTTGACCGGATAGCGCTCGAGGCCCTCAACGGTCGTAGTGATGTTCATCCCGCCGATCGCGGACTGAATGTCTTGGACGTCCCCGACTGTCAGGCCGTAGCGCGCGATTTCGTCGCGGTTGGGACCGAAGATGAGATAGTACGGACTGTCCTAGAAGATACTCTCCAGCGCTCCCAATATCTCGATATCCTTCACGACGCCGGAGAACGTCTCGACGTCGATCGTCTGCTGAGCATCGGAGTAGGCGGTGTCGGGATGAGTATGTACCTCCATCATCAGGCCGTGTGCGCCCGCGGCCATCGCAGCTCTTGCGAGAGCGCGGACGCGATCACGCTTGCCAACACCGTGGGAGGGGTCCACGAGCACCGGCAAGTGCGAGATCTTCCGGGCGAGCGGCACGACGTTGAGGTCCAATGTGTTCCGCGAGTGGTCGTTGAAGGTACGCACGCCGCGCTCGCAGAGAATCACGTCCTTGTTGCCCTCGGCGAGAAGGTACTCCGCCGCCATGAGCCACTCCTCGAGCGTCGCCGATAGGCCTCGTTTCAGGAGAACGGGCCGTTTGAGCTCGCCGAGCTTCTTGAGCAGCGAGAAGTTCTGCATATTGCGCGCGCCGATCTGGAGGATGTCGACGTGCTCCGCAACCTTGTCTGCGATCTCCGTTGAGATCACTTCGCTCACGACGGGAAGACCGACCTCGTCGCGAACTCGCTGGAGCGTATGGAGCCCTTCCTCGCCGAGGCCTTGGAAGGAGTAGGGACTCGTTCTCGGCTTGTAGGCGCCGGCACGGAAGATGTGGGCGCCCGCTTCCTGCACCCGACGAGCGATCGCAAGCGTTCTCGACTCCGTTTCCACGCTGCAAGGGCCCGCGATCATGAGAGGCGACTCGCCGCCGATCTTCACCTGGCCTACTTCGATCACCGTGTCTTCTGGGTGCACTTCGCGGCTCACGAGCTTGTAGGGCTTTGTGACGCGGATGCACTCGACGACCCCCGGAAGCTGGTTGAGGAGGGCCGACTCGACGGGCCCCTTGTTGCCCGTAACGCAAATGGCGGTGCGGTTTGCCCCCGGCACCGGGAGAGGCGTGAACCCCATCCCCCGGATCGCGTCTTCCACGGCGTCGCACTGCTCGGCGGTGCTGCCCTGTCTCATGATGACCAACATGCGATTGCTCCTTTATCCCCTCTCCCTTTGGGAGAGGGTGTCCGCCGCAGCCGGAAGGGCGGAGGCGGGCGGGTGAGGGATCAATAGATCTCCCACCGCTTGCTTGAAAGCCGAAACGACGCGCTCTTCCCAGCCCGCACCCTCTCTCGGGATGGATCCGATGACCTTCGCAAGATGGCTCCCGACGACCGCGATGCGCGCACCCGCTCGAAACGCACGGTCGATCTGATCCCGCATCGAGAGACCGAAGCCCAGGCAGAGCGGTCGATCTAGAATCGCGGCCGTTCTCTCCAAGAGCTCTTCGACGGGCTCGAAGCCTTTCGAGCGAACCCCCGTGACGCCTTGATGGGCCACGAGGTAGATGAAGCTATCGGCCATGCGGTCGATTTGGTTCAATCGATCCTTCGAGGTCAGCGGTCCGACGAGCTGGACGTGTCCCAACCGTGCCTTGCGACACGCCTTCCTGAGTGGCGCGCTCTCCTCGAGGCAGACGTCGGGCACGAGCAGGGAAGAGGCGCCGGCCTCGGCGACGTCGTGACAGAAACGATCGAACCCCCTGGCGTGTACGAGGTTTCCGTAGACGAGGAGGTTGAGGGGGGTCTTCGGGCAGGCGTCTCGGATGCGTCTCAAGAGCTCGATGGCAGAAGACGTCGAGGTGCCACCTTGAAGCGCGCGCATGTCCGCCGCCTGTATCGCGGGTCCGTCGGCGACCGGATCGCTGTAGGGAAAACCGATCTCCAGCATGTGCGCTCCGGTGGAGACGGCCGTCTTTGCGAGCTCGAGCGATACCGCCGGCGTCGGATCGCCAAGCACGAGAAAGGGACTTACCGACGTGCCCTTCTTCAAGAGACTCGCGAGTCTACGTTTGCTCATCGGCGCCCCGCATAGTGAGCGAAGTAGTTATCCAGATCTTTGTCACCTCTTCCGCAAAGGTTGAGCAGGATGCGCGCGCCCTCGGGAAGCTCCCTCTCACGAACTGCCTTCAGCAAGTACGCGACGGCATGGGCGGGCTCAAAGGCCGGGATGATCCCCTCGAGCTCCGAAAGCCGCTCGAAGGCGTCGAGCGCCTCGTCGTCCGTCACCGCGACGTAGCGGGCACGAGCCTGATCGCGCAAATAGGCATGCTCCGGCCCCACCCCCGGATAGTCGAGCCCGGCCGAGACGCTATGGGCCTCGAGAATCTGTCCCTCGTCGTCTTGGAGTACGCTCGTGCGAGCACCGTGCAACAGTCCCGTCGTTCCCGCTACGAGCGTTGCCCCGTGATGGCTCGTCGCGAGACCGCGGCCTCCGGGCTCGACGCCCACCAGTGCGACCCGCTTAACGGGGACGAAGGCATGGAAGATGCCCATGGCGTTGCTCCCGCCGCCGACGCAGGCGACGACCGCGTCGGGTTGGCCGCCGTATCGCTTTCGAAACTGAGCTTTCGCCTCCCTGCCGATGACGGCTTGGAAGTCACGCACGAGACGTGGAAAAGGATGGGGACCGCAGACCGTTCCCAGGAGGTAGTGCGTCGTCTCGAGATTCGCCGTCCAATCGCGGAGCGCCTCGTTGATGGCGTCCTTCAAGGTGCGCGACCCCGCAGTGACGGGGATGACACGAGCGCCGCAGAGCTCCATCCGCTTCACGTTGGGTGCTTGCCGCTCCATGTCCTTCTCACCCATATAGACGATCGCTTCGAGCCCGAGCCGCGCGCAGGCCATGGCGGTCGCGGTACCGTGCTGCCCCGCGCCCGTCTCCGCGATCACGCGCTTCTTCCCCATGAAGCGAGTCAAGAGCGCCTGCCCGGCGACGTTGTTCGTCTTGTGGGCGCCGCCGTGGAGCAGGTCTTCCCGCTTGAGCACGACCTCGAGCTGGCAGGCTTTCGAAAGCGACGGCGCGGATGCGAGCGGCGTCGGCCTCCCGGCCCACTCGGCCGAAAGCTCGGAAAGCGCTTTCTTGAACTCCGGGCTCGGCACGATCTCCTTTCGGGCCCGCTCGAGCTCGTCCAGCGCGGGAACGAGGAGCTCGGAAACGTAGCGGCCCCCGTAGACCCCGAACGCGCCCACTCTCGGTCTCAACGCCGTTTCCATCAGCCTACCTCCCGAAACAACGATTGTAGTTTGGACGCGTCCTTGATGCCGGGCGCTCTCTCGACGCCGCTCGAGAGATCAATCCCATAGGGATGGTGATCGAGGAGCTGCCGTACGTTGTCGGGACGAACCCCTCCCGCGATGAAGGTCGCTCGGGGAGCTCGCTCTCCCAGGATCGACCAGTCGAACGTTCGCCCCGACCCGCCCCCTCCGACGTCGAGCATCACCGGGCTTCGCTCGGTCGGTGCGGGATCGATCGCGGGCAGCGCCGAGGCCCGCTCGTCGAGACAGTAGACTCGATAAACCGGACGCCCCTCCGACTCGAGCGCTTCGACGTCGCCCGGCGAAAAGTCGAACAGCTGCACGGCCTGGGCTTGGGTGCGCCGTGCCTCGCGGAGCAAAGTCTCGCGGGAGAGTCCCTTCGCAACGAGCACGGTCGTCGCTCGACCCGCGATCGCCTCGAAGATAGCCGCCGCCTCCTCGAGGGGACCGCAACGAGGAGAGCTCGGGTCTCGAACGCAGCCGATATGCGTCGCGCCGAGCTCGACGGCGAGCAGGGCATCCTCGATACGTCTCAAACCACAGATCTTCACACGGGGCCTCATCCGCGGAGCTCCCGAATGAGCTCCTCGGGATCGTCGCGCTTCATCAGCGCCGATCCGACGAGCACGGCATCGGCGATCCCCCGGACGTCCCGGACGTCCGCAGCGCTCTCGTAACCACTTTCGGCGACGACAACGCGCTCGCTCGGAATCTCGGCCAGAAGCCTCGGGGCCAGATCCCGGTCGATCTCGAGGGTATCGAGGTCACGGTTGTTCACGCCAATGACCGCTTCCTCGAGGTCGAGCGCCCGCTCGATTTCCTTATCCCGATGACACTCGACGAAAGGCGTGAGCCCGTAGCTCCTTGACGCCGAGCCGAGCTCATCGAGCTGCGCAGCCGAGAGGCAACGGACGATCAAGAGCACGCCGCCGGCGCCGCGAAACGCCGCCTCTCGGACCTGCGCGGGATCGACGACGAAGTCCTTCATTAATATAGGAACCTGAGCGCACTTCGCCGCCCGCTCCAGATCGTCATAGGAGCCTCGGAAGCGGGTGGGCTCCGTCAGCACGCTCACGGCCGATGCTCCTCCCCGCGCATAGGCTTTCACACGGCTCTCGACGTCGCGCTCGGCAATCGCACCGAGACTCGGGCTCGCCTGTTTGAACTCCGCAATGACGTCGAGGCACGACTTACCGCGGAGACTCGCAAGGAGGCGCGCGCGGTTAGGTCGAGGAACGGACTCTCGCCGCGGAAGCTTTCTCGCCCTCTCGCGGGCATGCTCGACGAGCTCCTCGATAAGACCCAAAGCCACTCCTACCTGTTGGTCGACGCTTCGTCCGACAACCGTCGCGACGTCTCGACATAGCGATGCAAGACGCGGAGAGCATTTCCGTTCGAGAGAACGTCGCGGGCGACCTCCATACCCTCTGCCAGATCTCGCGTGAGGCCGGCGACACCGAGAGCCGCGGCGGCATTCAACGCCACGACGTCCGCTCTCGGCCCCCTCTCACCGTTCAGGGCGGACTCGAGTATCTCCGCATTGGATGAGGCGTCTCCACCCTTCAGGGCATCGATGGGAACGCGCGCGAGTCCGAGCTCTTCGGGATCGAGGTGGAATGGCTCTACCTTCCCCTCGTTCAGGAAGTGGCCTCGAGTAACATCGTGCAGACCGATCTCGTCCAACCCGTTGCAGTGCACGATGAGCGCGCTCTCGCTCCCGAGCTCCTGGAGCGCCTTCGCCATCACGTCGGTCATTTCGGGGTCGTAGACGCCCATGAGCTGGCGCTGAGCGAGGGCAGGATTCGCGAGTGGCCCGAGGAGGTTGAACAACGTGCGGATGCCGAGCGCCTTGCGAACCGGCGCGACGTTCGCCATGGCGGGATGGAAGACGGGCGCGAAGAGAAAAGCGAAGCCCGTCGCGTCGAGGCACTTGCTCGCCTCCTTGGGACCCAGGCTCAAAACAGCCCCGCTCGCTTCGAGCACGTCCGCGCTTCCCGCTCGAGACGAGACGCTTCGATTACCGTGCTTCGCGACCGCCCCTCCCGCCGCCGCGACCACGAGCGCGGCCGCCGTCGAAATATTGAACGTTCCCGATCGGTCACCCCCCGTCCCGCAGGTATCGACGAGCGGACTGACTTCCGTTTGTACGGCGATTCGGTGGGATCGCATGGCGCGAGCGCAGGCGGCGAGCGTTTCCGCGTCCGGCTCGCGAACGCGCAGTGCGACGAGCAGGCCGGCCGTCTGCGTTTGAGGCACCTCTCCGATCATGATGCGATGGAGCGTGTCCTCGAGTGCCTTCGGATCGGCGGGCTCGCCGGACAAGAGTCTTTCGATGAGCTCGGAAATCATCGTCTTCCTCCGTGAGACAAGGCTTCTTCGTAGAAACGCCACACGATCCCGCGTCCGTCCGGGGTGAGGATCGATTCGGGATGGAACTGGAGTCCCAAGCGGGGACGCTCTCGGTGTCTCAAACCCATCACGAGATCGGCCCCGTCTTCCTCCGTCGTCGCCACGATCTTCATCGAGGCAGGCACTTCGGTGACGACCAGGCTATGGTAGCGCGCCGCCACGAAGCTCGGCCCCAGGCCGATGAAACTTGGCTCGTCCCCACACACGCGGATCTCCGCCCGGCGACCGTGGACGGGACGAGGCGCGCGACCCACCCTGCCGCCGGACGCGACGGCGAGGGCCTGGTGGCCAAGGCAAATTCCCATGACGGGGATCTTCGGATCGGTCCTTAGCCACTCCACCATCACCCCGGCGTCCTCCGGTGTTCCCGGCCCAGGGGACAGGACGATGAGTCGAGGCGAGAGCGAATCGATCTTGTGCTCGAGCTCGTCGAGCGACAGGTCGCTGCGGAGTGTCGTCACGACGGCGCCCGTCGCGCGAAGCTCGTCCACAAGATTGAATACGAAGCTGTCGCGATGGTCGAGGACGAGAACGTGCGCGGACTCTGGGATCACGGGGACCTCCGCTCGGCGAGCGCCACCGCGACCCTCGGCGCCCGTGCTTTGTGAAGCGTTTCCGCGAGCTCGCGCTCCGGGACGCTGTCGGCCACGATCCCCGCACCGGCGCGCGTTTGGTAGATGCCCCCCTTCCCGTGGCGCAGCGAGCGAATCACGATGCAGCTGTCGAAGGTGCCGTCTTGAAGTAGATAGCCGGCGGCGCCACCGTAGAAGCCACGCGCGAAGGGCTCGGTTTCGCGAATGAGCTCCATCGCCCGAAGCTTGGGCGCTCCCGTCAAAGTTCCCATATTGGCGGCGCTGCGGTAGGCATGGAGCGCGTCCAGATCGGGCCGAAGCTCACCCCGGACACCGCTCACGAGATGTTGCACGTGGCTGTACTTCTCGATCGTGAAAGGCTGGGAGACCCGGCGGGTACCCGGTATGGCCACGCGGGCCACGTCGTTCCTCGCAAGGTCGACCAGCATGGCGTGCTCGGCCTGCTCTTTGTGATCGAGAAGCAGACCGACTGCGAGACGCTCGTCGAGCTCGTCATCGATCTCACCTCGAGAGTCGAAGCCGCGCGGCGCCGTCCCCGCGATCGGCCGGATCTCGAGATGCCGGCCTTCCACTTTCACCGAGGTCTCCGGTGAGGCACCCAGGAGCACTCCATTGCCCAGATCGACGTGGAACATATAGGGGGAAGGGTTTCGGTGGCGAAGCGCCCTGTATACTTCGAGCGTGCTGGCCTCGCTACGCATGGTGAGTCCGCGCGACAGAACCCCCTGGAAGATATCGCCCCGCGCGATGTGAGACAGGAACGAGCGCACCGATTCGAGAAAGACCTCGTCGCTCGTATCGGGCGTCATCTCCTTTTCCGCGACGCCGTCGGGGACAAGCTCTTCTCCCGCCCCGCCGTTTCCCCTCAAGGCTTCGAGATATCCACGGTGCCTAAGGTCCGCCGCCGCCTCGTCGGATTTCGTCAAGGCGCGCGTCACGACGCGAGTCTCACGCGAAAGGTGGTCGTAAAGGATGGTGTCGAGAGCGAGAACGACACTGACGTCGGGATCGTTCCAGGGATCGGGGCGGCGCTCGGGGAGACGCTCCCAGCGATCCACGAGCTCGAAGGAGAAGGCACCATAGACGCCGACGGGGATCGCGGTACCGGGCTCCTCGTCTTCCACGAGAAAGGCGAGGGCACGGACGGCATCGAGCCCCGAGGGGGCTTTGATACGCTCCTCGTCCGACCAGGACGAGGAGCCGGGCCCCACAGGGAAGGTAGCACGGAGCACGTCCCCGTCCATCCGAGAGTCATCGAGCTCGTTTGCGAGAGCCGTCAGCACGGGACCTGCCGAGGCGGATAGGGCTCGGTAGACCGCTTCGCTTCCGCGCAACTCGAGACGGACGACCCCTCCGGGAACGACGAGACTCCTCGTGCCGCCGGCCTCACCTCGAGCGGCGCTCTCCATCAAGACCGCACCGCGCACATCTTCGCTACCGCCCAACCGCCCGAAGAAATCGAGCGGCGAGCGACATTCGTCTCCGGGAAGCACACTGACCCGAGTCTTGGCGGATAGCTTCATGATTCGTGCATCCTAGTCTAAGCTCCTTGCCGCCTCGGGGGAGCCTCGTAGAACGCAAAGAGGCAACCCCGAACGGGATTGCCTCTTTCTCGAATCTAAACTAAAGGAAGGACAACCCGTTTAGCCGCACCACCACCAGCGGAAGTTGGCTAAACGGGTACGATCAAACATGATGAACACCCCTTTTATAACTCCCGATGGGGCTTTTCGTCAAGTCCGTTTTGGGTTAGATCTTGTTCTCGCCGCCTCTCTATTGAGTTTACAAAGATCTCATTCGACACTTCGAGGAGCGCTGATGGCGCATCTTGACGGCACACGCCACTATCTGCTTTACTTCCTCTGTGCCAATCTACGAATACGAATGCGCCAAGGGGCACCGCTTCGAAGCCATCCAGAAGGTCAGCGATCCCCCGCTGAAGAAGTGTGAGAAGTGCAAGTCGAAAACCGAGCGACTCATCTCTTCGCCCGCCATTCAGTTCAAGGGCACTGGCTGGTACGTCACCGACTACGCCAAAAAGGGAGCGGGAGGGGACAAGGAGAAAGCCGAATCGGGTGGGGACAAGACAAAAGCCGAATCGTCCAAGAAGAAATCCTCGGACAAGGGCACCGGCAACAAATCGGACTAGCAGGCATCCTATGGCGAGCGCGACTCGCTCTCTGCTAAGATTTTGCCCGCATGAGCCCAACCGCCCCTGCTCTTACCGTCATTCTCCCTGCCTTCAACGAAGAGGGCAGTATCGAGCAAGCCGTTCGGCGTGCGTCGGAAGCGGTCGCGCCCCTCGTTGCCTCCTACGAGATCGTCGTCGTCGATGACGGGAGCCGAGACGGGACCCCGAAGATCCTTCACGAGCTCGAACGCGAGCTGGGAGCGGCGCTCGTCGTTGTCACTCACGAGACGAACCTCGGCTACGGCGGAGCGCTGCGTACCGGCTTCGATGCGGCCCGAGGTCGTCTCGTCTTCTATACGGACGCGGACAATCAGTTCGATCTTCGCGAGCTATCCGAGTTCCTCCCTTTGATGGAGAGCCAGGACGCCATTCTGGGTTATCGAGTCGGGCGGCAGGACGGTGGATTCCGCCTCTTCGTCTCCAACGGGTACAACGCTCTCGCGTCGCTCGCCTTTGGGATGTCGGTCAAGGATTTGAACTGCTCGTTCAAGCTCTTCCGCCGCGAAGCCCTGACCTCGCTCCACCTCGAGGAAGACTACTTCTTCATCGATACCGAAATCGTGGTCCAGCTTCACCGGGCTGGATTCCGCTACGTTCAGAAAGGCGTTCGCCACTACCTCCGCACGGCGGGGAAGTCGACGGTCGGCCCGACCGACGTTCCCCGTACCTTTCTAGCCCTCTTGAGGCTCTGGGTAAAGCTGCGGCTGCCGAGCTCGGCTAAAACGAAACTCGCGCCGCGCGATTAGTCGGCCGGAGTGTTCAACCTTTCCGGGCGTTCCGGCGTGTGGAAGGCGGCCGGCGTTAGTGCGCTCGGGTCGATCCTCCTCGTAACGCTCGCCTACCGATTGCCCACGACGATAGTCGTCGACATGCGCAACGCACCTCTCGGCGCGCTCCTCACCGACAACTTTCACGACGCAGAGGAGGGCTACCGCTGGACCCGCGGCACGAGTCGCATGCGTTTCCTGGATCCTGGCGCCAGCCCGACCGCTCGTGTCGAGATCGTCCTGGCCGGGTTTCGACCGCGCGGCACTCCCCCGCCGCTTCTCGTGATCGAGTCCGGCGGCGAAACCCTTCGACGAAGCCCGGGAAGAAGAGCCGAGCTCTATGAGCTCGAGACCCGAACCGAGGGCGTCTGGAGCTCGACGCTCGAGGTCTCTCTCCGCTCGGATGCTTTCTCACCTGGAGCGGGAGACGACCGCTCCCTGGGGGTCCGGGTGCACGAGGCGCGTCTCGTCTTGCCGAACGGGTCAAGGCCGCCGCTCCGTCAGCTCGCAGCAGCCTTGGCGCTCGTGCTCGCGAGCCTCCTCGCCGGATCTCGATGGTGGGACTCAGCCACGTCTGGCCTCGTGGTCTCTGGCGTCGTGACCGTGGCCGCGGGGGTCGCCTTCGCGTTCGCCCGGGTTTGGGCGACGATCCTCGTCCCGGACCTCGCCGTCGCGCTCGGCGCCGCTCTCATCGTGAGATGGCTCCTGCCGGAATTCGCCCGGGTGATCGCGGAAACGATCTCCCGGTCCGGGAGTGCGCTCGTGGATGGTCTCGAGACCCTCGCGAGCGGTTGGGCTGTCTACGTGGCCGTCCTTGCCATCTCAGGGACGGTCCTGGCCTATTGGTCGAGGCCTCGCTTCGAGCTCGACCTCGGCTCGGGGCGCGCGGACGCGGTGAGTCGCCGCTTCGCCGGATTCGACCAGGAAGGTGGCGTGAGCTTTCGCCGGGCGCTCCCCGGTGCCGCGCTGGATTTGCGAGACTTCGGCGCACTCTCGCCCTGGACCGTGGAGCTACGGGCTCGAAGTGGGGTCGCGACCGACGAGACGGTTCGAGCAACGTTACTGCGCGCCGGTGATTTCGAGGTATCCGGAGCTCTGAGCTCTGATTGGAGCCTCCACCGAGCGACGCTCCCCGCTCCGTCTCTCGGTTGGCGATCGGGCCATTGGCTCGAGTTTCCTGCAATCGGGCGCGGAAGAGAGCTGCAAATCGACTCGCTCTTCATCGATCGAGGCAGGAGCTTCCCGTCTCTCGAAGCGCTCCTATGGATCCTGGCCTCCACCTGGCTCGTGATGGCATCGTTCGCCGCGAGCGGCTTGTCCGCCCGGCTCGGAAGCGTCGGCGCTACACTGTTTCTGGCCCTGCTCCTCGCCGGTTTGATTTTGGAGCCCGGAATTCTCCCTCGAGTCCTTCCGAGTTTTTTCCTGGCGGCCTTCGCGAGCTTGTTGCTCTCGGCCTTCGGCCGGGGAGCATTCGAAACACTTTCGACGGAAGTTTCCGTGCCGGAGCTCGCCCCGCTGGCTCTAGCGATCTCGAGCTTCGGCTTCGCCTTGTGGTTCCTGTCCATGGCCTTTCCGCTCTACGCAGGTGGCCACTTCGGCTATCACACGGCCATCGCCGAGGAGATTTGGCACGGTCAATTCCTGCTCTACTACCTGCCGGAGCCCGGAAGCATGCTGAGCCGGCAGCCGCAGTGGGGCAATGTGATCGTGCCCCACTCCTGTCTGTTTCACACGGTCGTCTCTCCCTTCGCTGCCTTTCCCTCGATTTGGTTCCACACGCTGACGAAGCTCTTCCTCTCCGCTCTCCTGTTCGCTATCGCTACTACCAGCGCCCTCCTCGCGACTCGCGTTTGCGATCCTCGAACCGGCACCTACGCGGCCGCGATCATCGTCGGGCTTCCCACTGGGTTTCAGCTCCTCGGCTTGGGGCATCTCATGACGCTTTTCGGGTGCTGGGCCGCGACACTCGCCCTAGGGTTCATCATCCTCGTCTCGGCCCGGCTTTCCGAACGGTTGATCTTTGTCGTCTCGCTCGTGCTTCTTTCCCTTTGCTTTCTTTCCTACACGGGCTCGTTGTTGTTCACCTCACTGAGCCTCGCGACCGCGGCGGTCCTTCTGCTTCGAAAGGAGCCGCACCTCGCCAAACGCCTATGGACCCTCTTGATTGCGGGATGGGGGGTGGCCCTGGCCCTTTACTACGGCAACTGGATCCTGCCTTTCTTGAGGGAAACCATCCCAACACTCGCATCGGGTCGGGGCTCGGAAAGCATTGACTTCGCTTCTCGAATCGCGGCGCAACCGGAGAAGTTGGCCTATACCTTTGGCTCGCCGCTCGTGCTTCTGACGGGTCTCGCCGGTTTGTATCGCCTACGGGGCCGCGATCGAGTCCTTCTCGGCTCGTGGGCCCTCGTGATCGTCGCCTTTGGCCTTCTCGATATCGCTTTCAATTTCCTATTGAAACATCACTATTATTCATTTCCTGCCATTGCCATCGGCGTCGCACTCGCCTTTCGCTGGCTCGAAGAAAGAGGGCCCTTTGGGAGGGTGGTGGTCGGAGTATTTCTCGTCTCCATATATATGATGGGACTGTGGGAGGCCGTTTCGGTCTCCCAAGGCGGATTCTAGGGCCCTCGAGCGAGAATTTCTCGTTGGGGCGCTTTCGCCCACGATCGTGCCAGACGAATCCGCAACTGCTTTCCGTCTATCGATTTAGGCTCCTAGCTCTGAGGGTTCCTTGCTGTGGGTAATTCACTACATGTCCAAAACTATTCGTGGACGGTCCGGGGGACCAGTGTTATACTCCCCGGCAATCCAACATCTAGGGTTCAACGGCAACGAAACCACAGGATCTGGTAGGTTCCGAGGATGACCTTGACTGTATGGAGACCGCGCGCTAGACAGGAATGGGGACGCGAGCTGCCCCAGTACGAGCCGAGCCGAGATTGCCGGTACGGGGGCAGTATCTCGGCGGAGCGAGTTTTCCCGACTCGTTCCCGAGGAGCCGGACGCGCCACCCGGCACTTCGTCGAGGCGTTCCCCCTGGAGAGCCCAATTTTGGGCGACGTCTTTTTTTTCGTGGTGGCGGCCCGGAGCGGAGGCGACGGGCTGGGTGCCAAACCACCATGGAGGTTGACCGATGGTTAGGTCGAAAAACGTAGCGAGTATCGCGGACAAAAGCGCGGAGGAGATCTCGTCTAAGGACGAGGCTCCAAGTCCAGAGCACCGTGAAGGGGCGGCGCCTTTAACGGCTCCCGCTCGAAACGAGCAACCCGCACAGGTACAAGAGGTTCAGCAAATCATCGTCCGCCAGAGCGCGGGCTGGCAGACGACAGCCCTTTTGTTTCTGTCCCTGCTCTTATTGACGACAGTCGGAGTCGCTTTCTACGCGTTTCATCGCGTGGGCGAGCTCAACGACGAAGTGGGCACCACCATGCGGCGGGTGGAGCAAAAGATCCAGAACCTCGACGCCGGCATCAGCTTCGACTCCAAACGTCAGCAGCTCCTCCTCGGTATCCGAGACGAGATCATGCGGACGAATCCCCGGGTGAGCTTGAATCAGGCCTACGAATACGCGACTCTGATCATGCAGGCCTCGGACAAGTATCCTTCGGTGGAGCCCCTCATGTTCCTCTCCATCGGCATCATCGAAAGCCGCTACGACGTCCGGGCCACATCGGTTGCCGACGCGAAAGGCCTCTACCAAATCTGGCCATCGACGGGACGCATGCTCGCTCGCTCTCTGGACTGGGAGTACTCGGACGAGATGCTCTACGATCCCGTCACGAATACGGAGATGGCAGCGCTCTATCTCGACATCCTGTTCTCCGCGTACAACGATCGGAACATGGTCCTCGCGGAATACAACGGTGGCCCTCTGAACGCGGGTTACTACCGCGCCGGGAGTGGACGCACCGCGGTGGAGACGCGCGACTACGTAGAGAAGGTCAGCACCGTCTACGAGGGACTCAAGAACAAGTTCGAGCTCGGCGTCGAGGTCACGTTGCTCCCGATGCACAAGGACGGGGACCGCAACGGAAAGCTGCTCGGGCGTACCACCCGCCCGGCACCGGTGCGACCGACTTCGACCGAAATCGCTCGGGCCGAGTCCGGCGTCGAGTCCGCCGGCCAATAACCCATGTCTTCCCCTCTCCCCTCTGGGAGAGGGTGCCGCGCGAAGCGCGGCGGGTGAGGGGCCATCGTCTGACGACTCAGTGCCGCCCGGTCATGATCTGGATGATGACGAAGAGCCCCAGGCCAGCCGCGAGCAGAAACCCGAGAAACGCGAAGACGGGGACGTCGAAGATCTTGAACCCCGCGCCCACCCGAACGAGAAAAGCGGACCCCATGATCAGCGCCGCGGTGATGAGCCCGAGCGTGATGCGATTGGCAACGTCCCGGATCGCCAGCTGCATCTGGTCGGCCTTCTCGATCTCGATGCCGATACGAAACTCGTGGTTCGCGAGCTGCGTGATCAGCCGGCGCAAGCTCTGCGGCACCTCGTGGAGAAACGTGCGCAACTCGAGCACGAGCGACATGAGACGTTCCATGCTGACGTCTCTCCTGATCTGCTCCTCGAGTAAACGGACCGCCATGTCCTTCATCGTGCCGACCGGATCCATCTCCGGATCGAGTTGTCGACACATGGGCTCGAGATTCAGCAGCGTCTTGCCGAGAAGGACCAGCTCGGGGGGAATCTGCATGTCGTGCCGGACACAGAGCACGAGGAGATCTCTCACGATGACGCCGAAGGGTAGATCCTTCAGCAACACACCCGAGTAGCGGGCGACGAGGAGGCCCACCGCGGCGCGGAAGCGTGCCTCCTGAAAGTCCCGGCCTGGAATTCCCAACTCGATGCAGACTCGAGCCGTGCGATCGCCGTCCCGTTCGACCAGCGTGATGAGCAGCGCCATGAGACGGAGCTGATTCTCGCGAGACACGTAGGCGATCATTCCGTAATCCAGAACGACGAGCCGCCCATCCCGATCGATCAGAAAATTTCCTGGATGCGGATCGCATTGAAAGGCGCCGTCCACGAGGATCTGCTTCAAGTAAGCGCGCCAGAGCTCGTCGGCGAGCTCTGGCCGTCTCTCCCCGGCGGCGGAAAGCTTCGCCCCCTCGACGTACTCCAAAACGAGGACCAGTCTCCTCGTGAGCTCTTCCGCGAACTCGGGAATGCGGATGTGGTCGTACTCGGTCAGCGAGTCCCGAAGCCGCTTCCCGTTCGCCGCTTCTTGACGAAGGTCGAGCTCCGCAACGAGGGTCGTCTCGAGCTGTGAGCTCAGCCCCTTGAAGTCGTAGCGCCGTGCGAGGGCCGAGCGCGAGAGTCTCTCCGCCACCTCGTGAAGAATCTCCATATCGACTTCGACCATCTCGGGAACTCCAGGCTTGACCACCTTGACCGCCACCTCTCCCGTGAGGGAGGAGACGCCCGGTCTCAAACGGGCTCGATAGACCTGCGCGATCGAGGCCGACGCGACCGGCTCGCGATCGAAACGATCGAAGACCTCATCGAGTGGTTGCCCTAGCTCCTGCTCCAACAAAATTCGAATCTCCCCGAAGGGCTCGGGCTCCACCCGATCTTGGAGTCGCGCCAACTCGTCCACGAAGGGCTCTGGAAGTAAGTCGGGCCGCGTCGAGAGGAGCTGCCCCAGCTTGATATAGGTCGTCCCTAGCTCTTCCAGAGCGAGGCGGAGTTTCTCCGCGCGGCTCTGCATGCGCTCCGCCGGCTTTCGCCTCCGGCGGCGCTTCAACCCTATCCAGGAGAAGACGTCGAAGGTCTCGAGGACGTCGTCGAATCCGTGGCGAAGAAACACCGCGGCGACTTTCTGCAGGCGTGCCAAATTTCTGGGTTTGAGCAAGTACTTCTCTTCCGATTGCGAGTCTAGCAGACGCAAGCTCCGGCCACTTCGGGCAAAACGTGGAGGATCTACTCGCTCTCGACGACCATACTGCAGCCGAGCCCGCCGGCCGCGCACACGCCGATGAGCCCGAACCCCCCGCCCCTCCGCGCAAGCTCGTTGAGCACGCTCAGCGTGATCCTTGCTCCGGTAGCGCCGAAAGGGTGTCCTAGGGCAATCGATCCACCCATCACGTTCATCCTCTCTGGGTCGACTTCCCCTAGGGGCTCACGGTTGAGCTTCTCCCGCGCGAAGCGCTTGGATGAGAGCGCCTGAACGACCGAAAGCACCTGCGCCGCGAAGGCTTCGTGAAAATCGACGAGCGATATGTCGGAGAGAGAGAGCCCCGCGCGATCGAGCGCCAAGGGTGTGCTATAGGCAGGTCCGATAAGCAATTGGTCGAAGGGGTCGACGCCGGCGAAGGCATAAGAGCGGAGATAGCCGAGGGGGCGACATCCGCGCGCTCGTGCGACGTCCTCGCGCATCAGTACTAAAGCCGCCGCGCCGTCGGTCAAAGGCGAGGAGTTGCCTGCCGTCAACGAGCCGAAGCGACGGTCGAACACGGGGCGAAGCGCTCCGAGTGACTCGAGGGTCGTGTCACGGCGTATACCGTCATCGACCGCGAATGAGCTGTCGTAGCGGGGCGAGGTGTAATAGCGCGCGATCTCGGCCGGGAGACGCCCGTCGTCGGTAGCACGGGCGGCGAGCTCGTGACTCCTCAAAGCGAAGCGGTCCTGCGCCTCTCGAGAGATCTCGTTCTCTTTCGCCATTTTCTCGGCGGACTCCCCCATGCTGAGACCGGTCGCGTATTCCGCGATCCGTGGAGGCACGGGAAGGAGATCCTTCAGCCTCAGAGGAGCGAGCGCGGCGAGTCGCTTCCCCAGCGTCTTGGCCTTGGATAAAGAAACGAGCGCACGACTCAAGGACCTGGAGACGAGAATCGGTACGTTCGATAGCGATTCGGTGCCGCCAGCGATGATGGTCGTGGCCTGTCCCGAAAGGATCGATTCAGCCCCGCTGATGATCGCCTGGTTCGAGGAGGCGCAGGCGCGCGAAACCGTATAAGCCTCGACCTCCGGCGGCAAGCCAGCCGCGAGCGCGGCTTCGCGCGCCACGTTCGGGGTCACGGTGCTTGGAACAACGGTCCCGAGTACCACCTCGTCGATATCCGCCCCCGAGAGCTCGGCTCTCGCCACGAGCTCGGCGATGACGCGTCGGGCGAGAGCGAGCGACGTCTCCTCCGCGAGTAGACCGCCCGCCCGCGTGAAAGGAGTTCGGCACCCCGCTACCACGGCAACGCGCTTGCCCGCTCTCGAAGCCTGGGTCGAGTCCGGCATCGTGAACGAATCTATGCCGGCGACACGGTCAGGAGCAAGCTCGACCTCTCCCCCCTCGTACCGTCTTGCGCTACAATAGCGGTTAGCAGGATACATCCTAACCCTTAGCGGGCGTCCGAGTTGAGTTGCCGAGCGATCGACCTTTGTGGTAGCTTTTTGAAGTTGGGCCTTCTGCGTCCCGGCACAACGCCGAAAATCGAGACCAAAGGAGATAGTTTCCATGATCACGCGGCTAACTTTGTCCATAGTCGCCTTGATGGCAAGCGGCGCCTTCGCCCAGGACCAGCCGGGAGCCAAGGACTTCCTTGCTTGCCAGGAAGCCGTCAAGACGAACGACTTCGACACCGTCATCCAGACGTGTGAGAGGGCGCTCGGCGCGAGCGCGGATCTGTTCGCAAGCAACTACTACTTGGGATACGCGTACAAGTCGAAGAAGAACCATGACAAGTGTGCGTCGAATTTCGACACGTTCCTGAAGAAGGTTGGAAACAATCCCGAAGCTGGCGTCATGATTGCAGCCGCGAACCGTGAGGGCGGTCTGTGCTACGCGCGAGGAAGCGCGACCGCGAAGGCAGTACCACTCCTCAGGAAAGCGGCTTCGGCGAAACCGAACGACAAGGAAGTGCAATTCTACCTCGGCCTGTCGCTCATGCGTGGCAACAATGAAGGTCAGGCCGAGCAGGCTTTCGCGAAGGTGATCCAGCTCGACCCGAACCTGGCGCAAGCGCAATATTACGCGGGCCGAATCAACTTCAATCGGCAGGAGTGGGCCAAGGCCAATGAGCGCCTGTCGAAGTATCTGGAGTTGAAGCCCGACGACACCTTCTCTGCCGACTGCCACTACATGGTCGGTTCGATGACGATTCGGATGGCCGAGGGCGCTTCCGATGCGACGGCGCGGCAAGATCAGGCGATTGCCCACCTCAAGCAGTTTCTCACCGCAAAGCCGAACGCCCCACAGTCGTCTCAGGCGCACTACATGCTCGGAAGCCTCGCGGCACAGCGCGAAGACAACGAAACCGCGAAGAGCCACTTCCAGAAATATCTGGAGTTCGAGCCCAACGGCGCGCAAGCGGATGAGGTGAAACAGTTCCTCGCCGATCTGTCCGCGGAAGGCTAAATCCTAGACCTCTCGGCCGCTCCGTAGGAACGGTTCGCTCGTGCGATACGTCAGGAAAGCGGAATTTGAAAGCTCCTGAAGACCGATCGCCGGGGATCGACCGCCATGAGTTTCTTTCTCAGAGCGAGAGGGGGTAAGGGAGGCTCTTCCAAGGCGAGTCTCTGACGCTCGACCTCCCAGAGGCGTCCAAGTAAATCGTTGAGCCAGAAAATCTCGTCGAGCGAATAGTAAACGTCGGTGGTCTCGTAGCGCTGCACCCAGTGGGCGGGATCCTCTCTAACGATTTCATACCAAAGGCCGTCCAGACGGCGCGTACGGCAACGGGCGAGCTCGAAATCCCCAACGAGCGTGTCGAGGAGCCCGCCCCGGCCGAGCAGGCCGTTACGGCCAGAGAGATAGCCCATGCCTCGAATCAGGTAGAGCAGACACCAACGGATCTCTGGAGTTAGCGAGTCGGGGTCGGCGAGCATCCTCGGAACGAGAGAAGACGCAGCTCCTGAGCTCTCGTCGAGCAAGAGACGATAAAGCTCTGCACGAACTCGAAATTTCTCTGCGTCCATCTAGTCGTCCAGTTCAAGAAACGTTCTTTCCCGGTAGCGCCACGGAATCACCGGGCACCACCCTCCCTTCTAGAATAGCAGACCGGCGCCTTGGAGGAAGAAGGAAATATCGAGAGGTTCCCTAACGCAGGTAGCCGAGCGCACGGAGTCGCTCCAGCTCTTCCGCACCCAGCTCCACGGGAGGGCTGGCCCGCTTGCCTTCACGGCGAGCCCCGGCCTCCGAGACGAAAGCCTCGAGGTGCTTGTGAAACCGCTCGCGGGCTCGGGGATCCTCTAGGGGAACGCCCTCGAGAGGGTCTGATCCCAAGTCGAAGAGTGTCGTGGACGTGACTTGGCCCTTCCGTCGAAAGATCGCTTTCATGGCGCCGGCGCCACGACGAAGCGAGATGAGATGCGATCCGTCGAGCGTATGCTCCGTCTCCGCCCAAGCTTCCGGACGCTCACTTTCGTTGAAGGCGCTCAGGAGACTCGTTCCCTGAAAACTCCCCTGCGCGGGAAGCTCCAGGACATCGACGACGGTCGGCGCGACGTCCACGAGACTCACCTGCCGCTTCACGCGCTCACCGGAACGCTTGCTCTCCGGAAGCTTCACGAGAAGCGGTACTCGGAGCTGCTCTTCGTAGAGCGTTTTCTGGTGCTCCCATTCGCCGTGGTCCAGGAACTCTTCGCCATGGTCCGAGGTCACCACGACGAGCGCCTTGTCGAAAAGGTCGAGCCGCTTCATCTCCTGGAACAATCGTTCGACGTGGCGATCGGTATAGGCGATCTCGCCGTCGTAGAGGGCTTCGATGTGATGGAGGTCTCGTGGTTCGATGTCCTCCCCGAGCTCTTTGAACTCCCACCAGATGCCGCTCGCCGCTCCGGTGTAGGTCGGATCGAACTTCTTGTCATAGGGAGACGGAGGGTCGTAGTGCCAGTGCGGGTCGTAATAATGAAGGAAGAGAAAAAAGTCCCGGTCTCCTCGCGAGCGAAGGAAGGAGACGGCGCGATTCGTCACTTCCTCGGCGCGAGTTTCCGGCATGTAGTGATGCGAGTCGAATCCCTCGCCGAAGCCGTAGTCGCGGGAGAGGTAAGTATGTGTGACGAAGGCCTGGGTGAAGAACCCGTTGTCTCTCAAAATCGACGCGAGGCTGGGCCACTCCGGCGATAGCCCTCGCTTCATATCGACGGCGCCGTGCACGCTCGGATAGGTCGAAGTCAGCAGAGAGGCGTGCGCCGGCAATGTCCAGGAGGAGGTACTCACCGCATCGTCGAAGACGAGAGCGTCCCGAGCGAGCGCTTCGAGACCGGGTGTCGTCCGCCGAGGATAGCCGTAGACACTCACGTGATCCCGTCGCAGTGTATCGATGGATATGACGACGACGGCCCGTCCCCGGCCGTAGGCCGCACGATCGTGCAAGATCGGATCGGCGAAGACGCCTACGAGCGGGAGCGGCATCCCAGACTCGGCGCCGGGAAAGTCAGTCTCGAACGTGAGCCAGACTTCTCTGCCCGCGAAACGGCTCAAGTCGACCGATTGCTCGATCCACTCACGATGGCGCGCGATGTGAATCGCACGTTCATAGACGACGCTCTTCGATGACTCCTCACTCACGTAGATGCGAAACCGCATTCGGTTTCCGGGAAGCGTCACGCCGGATGAAGCGTTCCCAGTCTCCGCAATCCCGATGGAAAAGGTGAGCAGCGCTCGATCCGGCACTTGTAGCCTGTATCGAAACTCGGCCGGAGTGGGAGCGACCAGAGCGGCTCGGGGCTCGCTTCCGATCGCGACCGGAGAGGTCAAGTCGTCCTCGGTAACGGGCGCGAAGACGATATAGGCGACGTCGAGTAGCTCCTGGGGTGGTGTGGCTTCCTCACCGACCCCTCGGCAGCCTATCGATAGCGAAGCGAGGAACGGGAGCACGAGAAACTCAGCACGAATAGACATGGGAGGTCACCGAGACGTCGATCATTATAGGGTCGTCGACCTTCCGACCGCGAGCCACGCAAGATCCGGGCAAACAAGCTAGAATAGGGGGCGAGGATGCCCCGGCTCCACGAGAGAGCCGGTTTTTTTTTGATCTAACTAGCGATGCTGCAGATACAAGGACTTACGAAGGCCTACGCCGGGCGTGTCCTTTTCGAGGGCGTGACCTGGAACGTGTCCGATGGCGATCGCATCGGCTTGACCGGGCCCAATGGGTCCGGCAAGACGACTCTGATGCGGCTCGTCACCCGCAAGGAGGCGCCCGATGCGGGCTCGGTCAGAACGCCCAAGGGCACGACGGTAGGCTACCTGCCTCAGGACGGCCTGCACCACTCCGGCAAGTCGCTGCGCGAGGAAACGCTCTCCGCCTTCGCGGCGGTGCTCCAGATCGGCGAAGAGATCGAGCGCCTGGAGCACCAGATGAGCGATCTCGACCCCGAGAGCGACTCCTATCGGGAAGTGCTGCAGCGCTATGGTGAGAACCGCGAGGAGTGGGATCGAAAGGGCGGTTTCAGCCTCGAGGCCCGGACCGAGGAAGTGCTCCTCGGGCTCGGCTTCACCGGGGCTCAGCTCGAGGCACCCACGGAGACCTTTAGCGGCGGCTGGCAGATGCGCATCGCTCTCGCGAAGCTCCTGCTCGCACAGCCGAACATCCTCTTGCTCGACGAGCCGACCAACCATCTGGACCTCGAGGCGCGCCACTGGCTCGAGGACTTCCTAAGCGCCTATCCTCACGCGATCGTCATGGTCTCTCACGATCGATATTTCCTCGATCGAATCGTCGAGCGCATCACGGACATCGACCGACGCCGCCTCGTGGACTACCCCGGCAACTACACGCGCTTTCGGGATACCCGCAAGAAGCGCATCGACGAGCTGCGTGCACGAGCGACCAGACAGCGAGAAGAGATCGAGAAGATGCAGCGCTTCATCGGTCGCTTTCGCGCCAAAGCGTCCAAGGCCAAGCAAGTGCAGAGCCGCGTCAAGATGCTCGAGAAGATGGAGGTCATCGAGGTCCCTCCGGATCGCAAACTGATGCGGCTCCGACTACCCGAGCCCGAACGCGCGAGCCGCGTCGTAGTCGAGGCCGAGGGTCTCGGCAAGAGCTACGGCGAGACGTGCGTCTTTCAGCGAGCGCGGCTCGTCGTCGAACGGGGCGACCGCCTGGCTCTCGTCGGACCGAACGGCGTGGGCAAGTCGACACTCATGAGACTGCTCTCCGGCGAGGAGCCTCCCGACGCGGGCAAGCTGAAGCTCGGTAATAACGTGCAGACGGGCTACTTCAGTCAGGAGCGCTACGATCTGAACGAGGAGAAGACCGTTCTCGAGAGCATGACGGAGGTCGCCCCGGCTAGTAAGGTTGGCGAGCTTCGCAGCATTCTGGGTGCCTTCCTGTTCCGTGGAGACGACGTCGAGAAGAAAGTCCGCGTGCTCTCGGGAGGCGAGAAGAGTCGTCTAGCCCTCGCGCGCATGCTATTGCGGCCCGCGAATATGCTGCTCCTCGACGAGCCCACGAACCACCTCGACCTCGACTCCAAAGAAATACTGCTCGAAGCGCTCGACGCATACAAGGGCACGATTCTCTTCGTTTCACACGACCGCTTCTTCCTGGAATCGCTCGCGACGAAAGTCGCCGAGATTGGAAACGGCGAGATCGTCATCCACTGGGGCGGCTACGCCGACTTCGTCCACTCGAAAGAGCGGGCAGCTCAGGCGGCGGAAGCCGGTCCCGAGCAGAAAGAGGAAGCCCCATTGAAGGCGACGCCCGCCGTCCGAGAGACGACGGAGACCTTGCTCGGGTTATCCAAGAATCAGAAGCGAGACCGAGAGAAACGGGTCGGCGAGCTGGAGTCTGCAATCGCGGAGACGGAGATCGCCATCGACAGTCTCGAAGGTCGCATGGCGGTGCCGGGTTTCTACGAGGACCCCGAGAACTCCGCCGAGGTCGTCAGAACCCACGAGTCTCTCAAAGCGAAGCTCGAAGAGCTTTACGAGGAGTGGGAGACCTACGCCTCGACGGCTCAGAGCTCCTGAATCGCTTGACGCGCGAGGAAATCCGCGCGCTCGTTCTCGGGGTGCCCCGCGTGCCCGCGGATCCACTCCCAGCGCACATCGTGCTTTCTTGCGAGAGCATCGAGCTCCTCCCACAGGTCGCGGTTCTTCACCGGCGCGCCCGAAGCGATGCGCCAACCCTTGCGCCGCCAACCTTGGATCCAACGCGTGATGCCGTAGACGACATACTGCGAGTCCGTGACGATGCGCACCCGCGAGGGTTCATCGAGCGCGGCGAGGCCTCGTATCACCGCGCTGAGCTCCATACGGTTGTTGGTCGTGTGCTTCACACCACCCGTAATCTCGCGGCGGCTACCGTCGGAATCGATAACGGCCGCGAAGCCGCCCGGACCCGGATTGCCTTCACAGGCTCCATCGGTGTGAATGACGACGTCTTTTTTCATCGTACGCGCACGTAGGCTCCGAGGGACCGGGCGTCGTCGGATCGTCCCTCCTCGACAGGCACGAAGCTCCCTTTCGAGATCACGGAGAAATCGTACAGGTAGCTGCGACGCTCCGGCCCTTCGAATCGATGGGGGTTGCGGAGCAGCAAGTTCACCCGGTGTGGACCCTCGGGAGGTAGAGAAAGCTCGAGGTTCTTCTTGCCCCGCTCCCGTATGACGATCGAGTTCTCACGCGGTCCGTTCGTGACGAGCAACGTGAGCTTCGAGACCTTCGCTCGCGACGTGAGCAGAAAGCGGGTGCGCCCTCCCCCCGGCACCCAGACACCGGGTCCCTCGAAACCATGTTCCCCGAGAACAGACAGAACCCGCCCTTCGGGAAGCTCCACCGTTTCGCGATACTCGGGTCCTCTCTTCGCCGTCTCGTTGGACGGCCAGTGCTCGAGGAGCGCACCGAGGGCACAAACGCCCAGCATCAGGCCGCCAGCACTCAAGCTCGCGTTGCGAGCGAAGCAGGAGTCTTCGACGTGAACGGAGAAGGGCTCCTTGCGAAGGCGACCCCGCAAACGATAGACCAGCAGCGCCACGAGCAAGACTAGAGCGAGGAGCTTCGCGAAGTGGGCAGGACCCGAGCCGAGGAAACCGTCTGCCAGCATCGAGGGAACGTAGTGCATCGGATCACTGTAGAGCGTGCGTCTCCATAGCAGCAAGGCCCCATAGCTCGGGATCAGATCCTCGAGGAAGCTCAGCGTGAAAGCGAAGCTCGCGGCGGTGAGTACGATGGCCGTCCCGGCGAGGACGCCGTCCCTCAAGGCTCGTCCAACGACGAGCACCAGTGGAAGGGCCAGCAGTGGAAGGATGCTGAGAACGTAACGGCCCATCGTGCTCACGGCGCCGGGCCAGTAAGGGAACGAAGCGATCACGAGCAGGTAGGAGCTGAGCACGAGAACGTAGGGTGTTGCGAAGCGCCGATGCCGCAGAACGAGCGCGCTCACCCCCACGAGCGCGAGCACGTAGAGGGGCGCGAAGACGAGGATCCCGTTCTCCAGATCGAACGCCAGCCCAAGAAGGCCCTTCAAGAAGCTCTGCGGCTCGAAGGAAGATCGCGCGACGGCGCGAAAGGTGGCCGTAGGAGAGAGGCTCCCCGTGAGGGCGTGGTTGTACAGAAATATCGAAAATGCCGAGGGAGCCAAAGGTGCCGCGAGAAAAGCGAGCTTGTAAGGGTGGTGGTGGATGCCACCGGGCGTACGGCGAAGGAGTCTGACCACCGTGATGACGGCGAGTGTAGCGGCCGTCACAGAGTACTTCTGATGGAGCCAGGGAAGCCCGGAGAGCGCGAGCGCACCGGAGAGAATGGCGAGGCCGCTCGGGGCGGGATCCAGAACGAGCTTTCGAAACGCGTGGAGAAGGAGAAGCCCGCCAGGAAGCTCGGGATAGATCTGAAACGTGAACAGGAGAAAAGGGACCGCGGTCGCTATCGCGAAGGCGGTCAGACCGGAAGCCACTTCGCTCGATAGCTCCCGAGCCGAGGCGAAGATCTCGTACACGAGAAGTGCAGCGAGCAACTGCCAAAAGAGAATCTGGAAACGTTGGCCGCGAGTCTCGAAGACGCGATTCCAGCTCGCGTCGATCAGATAGGACGGAACGAGCAAGAGTCCCGGGCCCGGCGCGTTGATGTAATAGACTCCGCCCTCGACGCTCCTGAACATCGATCGGTTGACTTTCGACGCGCGGAGCTCGCCCCGGTACAAACGCCCCTCGGCCAAGGCACTCGAGACCTCGCGAGCGAGCGCCCCCGCCGCGGCCGTGTAGCGCCGGAGCATCTCGGGCCCCCGTGACAGGAACTCGAAGATGCGAGGAGAGGTGTTCTCCTCCGCCCGCGAGATGTCGAGCGTCCCCGTTCCCGCGAAGACCGACGCCATGCGCAGGTACTTGAACATGTTTCCCTGGCCGATCCCCTCCTCGTAGAAACGGGGAGGCGTCGCCACGACGAACGTGCCGAGCGCCACCGTCACGACGAGTGCCCCGACCGCACGACGCCTCCAAGGATCGGCCAGTCGAATGACGGGAGCATCGAACGGGCCGAGGACGTGGGTAATGGTATGTACGAGGCACGCGAGAAAGAGCATCGTCGTCAGAAGCGCGGGAAAAGGCCCCTCGAGCGTGAGCGTCAAAACGAGGTTGACGCCGTAAGGAAACGCGGGTGAGACCAGGAGCGATCCGACCGAGGCGAGCGTCATGCCGGCCGGGACGAGGAGCGTCGTGAACGGCCGCGCGAGCTCCGGTAACAGATTCCCGGTCCATTCGAATCGGCGGCCAAGCCAAGCGATCCCGTGGGCGAGTCCAACGCCGAGCAACGACCAAAACAAGGCCGACAGCAACACGTCCGTGAGGAGCATGTTGCGCGCGAGCGCGGGCAGAAGCGCCTCGCCCGAGTCCTGTCTCAGAAACAGGCGGAGAAAGGCGTTGAACGCCCGACTCACTCCAAAGAGGGCGGAGACACTCGCGATAATGAAGGTGGGTCGCACCGGAGCCGGGATTATATCAGCCGCCGCGGCATCGGAGACCGGGGCTTTTCGTCCGGGACGGGACGCGACATAATCATGGGGTGACGACCGAGAGATCGCGCTGGTACGACGAGGGGCTTCAGTTCTCGTGCCATCAATGTCACAACTGCTGCCGCGGTACGGCTCCCGGTTTTGTCTATGTGACACGACATCAAACCGAGCGCATCACCCGGTGGCTTCAGATGTCGCTTCGTTCGTTCCGGAAGCGTTTCCTGACTCGAGACGAAGATGGCGAGCCCGTGCTCACGCTGAAGCCGAATGGTGATTGCATCTTCTGGCAGGACGGCTGCACGATCTATCCGGTGCGTCCGAGACAGTGCCGGACGTTCCCGTTCTGGGCGGAGAACCTCGAATCGAGAGAGGCGTGGCACGGGCTAAAGACGTTTTGCCACGGTGTCGACAACGGCAAGCTCTACTCGATCGAGGCGATCGAGAGCATCTACCACGGCCTCTCGACCAATTAGCGCAGATCTCGTGGGTGAACTGGCTCGCTGAAGTCGAACAGCACCGGATAGAGCAAGTCCTCCCGACGGTAGCGGATGCCGCGCGCTCCGAGGCGACGTTCCAAACGCCGGGCGAAGCGAAAGCTTCGGGGCACGAGCGCTACACTCTCGGCAGGCCCGGCAGGCCCGGCAGGCCCAGCGAGCTCAGCGGCCTCGACTTGGTCGCGGAACGGTAAATACCACTCCGTCTGAGAGGGCCCGAGCTCCGAGGTCCAGACCGTGCGTCCGTGGCTCAAGAAAACGTACTTGTAGGAGAGATGATAGTCGGAGCGGAAGTAGCGAAGCCCCAGAGATTCGAGGTCGGAAACGAACTCGCGATTGATCGGGTCGCTCCGGAAGCCGTCGCGAAGATAGAGCGCGTCCCCTCTCACGTTAATCGCGAGAAGCGCTACGACGACGACGATCGCCGCCCAGCGAGAGCGCCGGAATAGTCCAAACAGGGCGGAGGCCAGAAAGAGCGGCACGACCGAGAAGAGAAAGAGCAGGTAGCGGGGCTCCGCCGTCATCCAGCCGAAGCTACTCTGCGCGAAAACGGCGACGACGAGGAGCGCGAAGCCGACCAGCATCGCGTGGGGGGTGAGCTCGCCGCGTCTCAGCGCCGCGAGCTTCATACGATGCCGCCAGGCAAACGCAACGACCGAGGCGGGAATCACCACCGAGAGCAGGACCGACCAGAGAGCGGGTGGCCAAGGAGCATCGTTCCGGGGCCAGTCGCCAGCCAGCACGCCGAACGACGTCGAAAAAACCTCCGTGAGCTGGGTCGCCGCCCGGCTGAAGCGCTCGCTCATGGATAGACTCTGAGCATCGAGGCTCCACCAACGAAAACTCAGCCAGTCGTTCCCCGCGTTCCACAGAATTCCGGGAAAGTCCCCGACGAGAAAACCGGCCGCGAAGACCAGCAGGCGCCGGAGGGGCCGATAGCGCCAACGATGAAGGAGGAGAATCCCGAGCGCGGCCAGGAGGTAATACGTTGCGAGGATGTGGATCCAAAAGGCGATGCCGCCGAGCACTCCGATCGTGAGGGCGACGCCCAGGCCGTCGTCGTCACGTAGCATCCACCTCGCCCCGAGCGCGAGCATCAGCGTGCCAAGCAACATGACGTCGAGGTAGTTCCCCTCGTTACCCATGCCCCAACCGGTCAGAAAGCCCGGAGAGAAAACCACGTATAGAGAGGCCGCAATGGCCTCGCCTCGTGAAAGCACGGTGCGAGCCAATAGATAGAGCGCCCCGGCAAAGGCGGCATAGACGACGATCGCGGCGAGCGCAAAGCTCACCACCGGATCGCCTACGAGGGTGGCGAGAAGCGCCGTGAGGATGGCCTTGAAGCTTCCGACGTAGGACCAGTTGTAGAGGAAGATCGGATGATGCCGGCCCTCGAGGATGTGAAGGGCCATGACGCCCTGGGCGGACGCGTCCGAGCTGAACAGGCCGTAGGCGCAGAACAGGAAGGGAACGCGCGTCATGAAGGCGAGCGCAACGAGCCCGAGCGTGACGAGCCCGTCCTTCGTCGGCAAAAGGTGCTTTCGATACGTCCAGGCAAGCGCGACGAGCGACGCCGCCAGCACGACTGCCGGCACGACGGGCGATATCTGCGCCAGGAAGAGCTCGATCCCGTGATCGAACCAGGAAAAACAAAGCCAGAGATAGGAGACGAGCGCGGTGCCGGCGAGAGCTTTCGTCTTCATCCGTCGAGAGGATAGCAGGAAGTCGAGCGCATACGTGGGCCCAACTCTAACGGTCCCGTTTTGAGGTAGTATTTCGAGCCTATGGCCGACTACGAGTTCATCCAGGCGGATGTCTTCACCGACCACCCTTTCACGGGGAATCCTCTCGCGATTTTTCCCGAGGCAGAAGGGCTTTCCTCCGACGAAATGCAAGCCATCGCCCAGGAGATGAACCTCTCCGAAACGACCTTCGTCCTGCCCGCAACGGACTTAAAAGCGAGGTGCAAACTTCGCATCTTCACTCCATCCTCCGAGCTCCCTCTGGCCGGGCATCCCGTGGTGGGGACCTTTTTCATCTTGGCTCAGCGCGGAATCATTCCCGTCGAGGAAGGCCCGAATCGCATCTACCAGGAATGCCAGGCCGGTGTCTTGCCAGTGGACATCCACGTGAAGGATGGCAAGGTCGAGCAGGTCGTGATGACACAATCGCCTCCTCGCTTCTTCGACGAGTACACCGACCGCAAGCTTCTCGCCGATTGCGTCGGACTGCCAGACGATCAGCTTCTACCCGACGAAGTTCCCGCGCAAGTCGTCTCGACGGCAGTCCCGCAGCTCATGGTACCCGCACGCTCTCTGAGCCACATGGCGAAGATCGAGCTCGACCTGGGTGCGATGCGCCGCGTGCTTCGGGAAACGAACTCCGACAGCTTCATGATCTTCACTCGCGAGTGCGTCACCGAAGAGGGCACGGCACACGCCAGGATGTTCGCCCCTACCTTGGGGATCACCGAGGACCCAGCGACGGGGAGTGCTTCAGGCGCTCTGGGCGCCTACCTGGTACGCCGAGGACTCGTCGAGATCGGGCCTACGACCCCTATCCTCGTGGAGCAGGGCTACGAAATGGGGCGGCCGAGCGCCATCCACGTCGAGGTCGACAGCGACGACAATGGTCCCATAGAGGTTCGGGTCGGCGGCCAAGCCGTGGAGATCGCCGAGGGCCGGCTGAGCTTCTGAACGTTCTGGACCCTCTGACGCGGGCCCCACGAGTTTGCTTCGCTTCGTTGCTTACCCTAAATTGGGGGTGTCTCAGCCATCCCCGGGCAAATCGCCATGACAGATCCAGAGGACTCGCAATCGCTGGGCCGCGGTAAAGGACCCCACCGGCTCTCGAACTGGCTCATCCCCGGAGTCTTGCTCATCCTGTTCGTTTTGACCGCCTTCGCGACGCGGCTGGTCGAGAAGAATCATGCGCCCTATGCGGGAGTCGCCGGAGAGGACTTGGCTGAGATTCCCCTTCAGGGGGGTGTCTTTCGCTATCCTCTGGTCGACACGATTCGAACGCTCGACCCGGCCGAGGCGGTGTTCACCGTCGACGTCATGCTGGTGCAGCAGCTTTACGACGGTCTGACGGCGTTCGACAAGCACCTCAATATCATCCCCGCGCTCGCGCGGTTCTGGGAGATTTCTCCGGACGGGCGCACCTATACCTTCGAGCTCAGAGACGACGCCCAGTTTCACAACGGGAGGGCGGTGACGGCGGAGGATTGCGTTTTCAGCTTCGAGCGCCTTCTGACGAAGGGGCTGAACGAGCACAACTACCACTACTTCAGTCGTATCGAGGGCGCCGAGGACTTTCGCGAGGGCCGCAGCCCTAGTGTCCCGGGCCTGAAAGCTCTCGACGAGAAAACGTTTCAAATCCAATTCGTCACACCCTTCGTGCCGGCACTCTCGGTCCTCAGTATGTACTCCTCGAAGATCTTGCCGAAGCAGGAGGTTCTCGAGGAGGGCGAGGAGTTTTTCGAACAGCCGATTGGCACCGGCGCTTTCGAGTTCGCGCGCTGGATCGAACCGTCCGAGGATCCCGCGGTGCCGACGGTAGAGGGTATCCTGCAAGGGCTCCGGTTGGAGGCGAACCAGCAGCATTTGGACGGCCGGGCTCACCTCGACGCGATCGTCTTCCGCGCGATTCGGAACTCGCGGGATTACGAGGGCGAAGCCCGTCCTCTCCACGAAGTGGCCGATTGCCTCGAGACGAACGAGGTCGAGCGCTATATGAACTGGGTCCCCGTGGAAGCGGACCGACTGCTCGCGCTCCGCTACCTCTACTTTCCGTCCCACGTCACCCCCTACGACGACCGCCGGGTTCGTCAGGCTATCAACTACGCGCTCGACAAACGGAGCTTTCTCGACGCCCATCGCAACACGGCCGGCATTCCTGCGGCGAGCGGCGTCGTCCCGCCGGGTATTCCCGGTTTCATTCCGAAGGAGTCCCATCGCACGCAAAACCTCGATGAGGCGCGACGGCTCCTGGCCGAAGCGGGCTACCCGCACGGCAAGGGGCTTCCACCCCTCGAGCTTCCGGTGCTGGGTCGCTACGGCGACCCGGAAGCGGTGGCCAGGGATGGCTGCCTCGTCGCTTGCCTCTCGAAGGTAGGGGTCGAGGTGAAGCTCGTCGAGCTCGATCCCATCGTCGATATCACAGCCCCGGCGTTCGAGGGACGCGCGATGCTCGGCCGCTCCCACTGGTACGCCGACTTTCCCGATCCCGACAATTTTCTGCGTCCTCTGTTTCACTCGAAGGGCTACATGAATGCCTTCGGTTATCGGAACCCGGATGTCGATCGACTGCTCGACCAGGTTTGGACCGAGACGAGCTATTCGGCACGAAACGAGCTCTACCATCACATCGAGACCTTGATCTTGAAGGACGCGCCCATCATCCCGACGGACTATGGACGGCTACGCTACCTGCTCCGCCCGAGCGTTCGCGGATTCACCATGACCCCGCTCGGCGAGCCCTACCTCAAGATGAAAGACATTTGGCTCGCGGAAGAAGAGGCCGGATCCGAAGTCGAGCTCTGAGCCCATGTGGCGCATCGCTCCTCTCAGCCTACGGGAACGCTTCATCCTGAGCTCGACTGCTCTCATCACGCTCCTGATGAGCGTCGTCATCTTCGTCGTCGAGATGGAGCAGACGAAAGTCCTCAAAGCGCGAGCGAAAGAGCACGGAATTGCCATTGCCAAGGCCGTCGCACTCCTCTCCGAGAACCGCCTGATGTACTACGACCTGGTCGCGCTCTCGCAGAACATGGCACGAGCGGCCGAGGATGAAGACGTCGTCTTTGCGATCATATTCAACCGTAACGCGAGAATGCTGGCGGCGAACGAGGAGGCGCGCGAGCTCTTCCCGGAAGAGCTCTTCGAGATGAGTACCGAGATGAGTCGGCTCGAGCGGGAGAGCGTGCTGACGCGCGAAACCTCGCTCCAGATTTCGGAGGGGCAAACACTCGAGGTGCTCGAGGTGGTGGCGCCCGTCTATGTGGAGGACGAGCTCTGGGGTGCGGTGAAGCTGGGGCTTTCGTTGGAAGAGGCCAATGCGGAGATCCAGCGCACGCGCATCGTGCTCATCAGCCTCGGATTCCTGGGTTTGACCTTCGGCGCTCTGGGCTCTGTATTTCTCGCCAGTCGCATCAGCCGGCCACTCGAGAGTCTCGTCGAGGGAACCATTCGCGTCGCCGATGGAGACTTGAGTCATCGAATCGATATCCCGCTGGGCGACGAGATCGGAGAGCTCGCTGCCAATTTCAATCGTATGACGGAGGAGATCCTCGACGATCGGAGAAAGCTTTCCGAAGCCTCCCGCAAACTGACAGACGCCGAAAAGCTCGCGAGCATCGGTCGGCTTGCGACGGCGCTGGCGCACGAGATCCGCAATCCCCTCACGGCCGTCAAGCTCAATATTCAGAAGATCTCCCGCCACCCGGCCCTCAACGAGGTCGAGCTCGAGCAGTTGGGTATCGCGGAGAGCGGCATTCAGCAGGTGGAGAAACTCGTCAAGGACATCTTGAGCTACGCCCGCGCTCCGAAGCTTCAGAAGCAGGTGATTCGTCTGGAGAGCGTCATCGACGATGCCCTTCGTTTCGTTGAGGAGCCGGTTGAGGAGAAGAAGATTCGGGTGCTCACGGAATACGAAGAGCTACCCGAGATCGAGGTCGATGGCGATCAACTCCGCCAGACGTTTCTCAATACGCTTCTGAACGCGACCGAAGCCGTTTCGAATGGTGGCGTCATTCACGTCCGTACCCGTTTAGTAGCTGACGGTGAGAGACGGCTCGCAACGGTCGAGATCGAGGACGACGGCTCGGGTATCGCGGAGAGCGATTTGAAATCGATCTTCGAGCCTTTCTTCACGACCAAGAGTCTGGGAACGGGCCTCGGCTTGACCAACGCCAAAAAGGTCGTGGAGCTTCACAACGGCCGGATCGAGGTGGAGACCGAGACCGGCGTCGGGACCAAGATTATAATGATGCTCCCCTACGAGAGCACGGCGGTACTTTCGAGGACGGTGCCAAGCCAGGATGACGAGGTTCATGAAGTCCATTCTAGTCATCGATGACAACCGGCTGATTCGACAGACGTTCAAGAGCCATCTCACGGGCGAGGGCTTCGAGGTTTCTCTCGCCAGCGACGGCGAGGAAGGTGTCGAGACCTTCGAGGAGGTCTCGCCCGACCTGGTCATTCTCGATATTCACCTCCCGGTCATCGACGGGCTCGAAGTACTGAAGCGAATTCGGCACATCAACCCGAAGGCCTACGTCATCATGATTACCGCCTTCGACGATATGAAGACGACCGTCGAGGCGATGAAGCTAGGCGCCTTCGAGTACATCTGCAAACCCATCGACTACGACGAGCTGCTGCTTGGCATCCGAAAGGCGCAGCGCATGCAGGAGATGGACACGAAGCTCGATTATCTCGTTACCGTGGCATCGCAGGAATGGAGTATCGACAACATCGTGGGTCGTACGCCGCAGATGCGGGACGTCTTCAAAACCATTGGTATGCTCTCGAGGAGCACCACCACGGTGCTGGTTCGAGGCGAGTCCGGGACTGGCAAGGAGCTGGTAGCAAGGGCCATCCACTACAACTCCATTAATCGCGAGGAGCCTTTCGTTCCCGTGAACTGCACGGCCCTGGCGGAGGGAGTACTCGAGAGCGAGCTTTTCGGGCACGTCCGGGGCGCTTTCACTGGGGCCGTGCGAGATAGCCGGGGCAAGATCGAGGTCGCGCAGAAAGGAACGCTATTCCTCGACGAGATCGGTGACATCTCGCCAAACCTCCAGTCAAAGCTGCTGCGCGTCGTCGAGAACCGGGAGTTTTCTCGCGTCGGCGGAGAACGCATCGAGCGGACGGACGCGCGGATCATTGGCGCGACCAACCGTAACCTGGAGGAATTCGTCCGCCTGGGGCAGTTCCGCGAGGACCTCTACTATCGACTCAAGGTCGTCGAAATCAAGCTCCCTTCCCTGAGGGAACGACGCGAGGATATTCCCGCTCTCGTGGCTTATCTTCTCGAGAAGATCAACCGACATCTCCATACCAATGTCGGCAAGGTTCCCGACGGTGTGATGGAGATGCTCGTCGAGCACGACTGGAAAGGCAACGTGCGCGAGCTGGAGAACGCCTTGACGCGGGCCGTGACCCTCGCCCACGGGGACGTGCTTCTGACGGAGCATCTGCCGCTTCTGAGCTCGGAGAGAAGCGCGGGCCCGGTCACGGAGGAGCTAACGTCGCTCAAGGAAATGGAGCGGCGCTATATCGACTACGTTCTGAAACAGACCCGGTGGAACAAGTCGCGTACGAGCGAGGTCCTCGGCATCACGAGGCCGACCCTGGACAAGAAGATAAAAGACTACGGCCTCGTCGACCCACGCAAGCAAAAAGAGGAGGAGCAAGCCGTTTAGCGGCATGGGCTGATTGGCCTGCCCTTTTCTCTTGCACATCGCCCCGGGCTTTGGGTAGCCTCGTTACTCGATGTTTTCGATCTTTTCGACTCCCGAGGCGTGGATTAGCCTCGCGACACTGTCTGCGCTCGAGATCATCCTCGGCATCGATAATATCGTCTTCATCACGCTGCTCGCCGGAAAGCTTCCGAAGAAGCAGCGCCACCTCGCGATGAGGCTCGGTCTCGCCGGCGCTCTATTCACGAGGTTGGCCCTGCTGGGAACGCTGAGTTGGGTAATGAAGCTGTCCCGCCCGCTCTTCACCGTCGTGTCACACGAGGTCACGGGGCGCGACCTGGTACTCGTGGTCGGGGGACTATTCCTCATCGCGAAGGCGACCATCGAGATCTACGACAGGGTCGAGGCCGCTCATCCTGTGGGGAGCAGCGAGCCTGAGGCGGGAAGCGGTCGGCTTGCTTCGGTCGTCACGCAGATCATGCTCCTCGATATCGTCTTTTCCCTGGACTCGGTGATTACGGCGGTCGGCATGGTCCAGGAAGTCTCGATCATGGTGGTGGCGGTCATCCTTGCGATACTCGTCATGCTCGTTTTCGCCGCCCCGGTAGCGGACTTCGTCGAGCGCCATCCGAGCATCAAAATCCTGGCACTTTCGTTCCTCGTCATGATCGGCGTCCTGCTCGTGGCCGAGGGAACTGGCCAGCACTTCCAGCGCGGCTACGTCTATTTCGCGATGGCCTTCAGTCTCGGCATCGAGCTTCTGAACATACGCTACCGGGCCCGGCAGGCGGCGCTTTCGGAAGCCGCCTCCTTGATGACCCGCATGCGCGGCTAGTCTCTCTTCCTCACGATGAGGAGGCCGTCGCGTACGGTCGCGAGAACGTGGTGGACGCGTCTATCGGCCTTGACCTTCTCATTGAGTGCATGGATGGCGCGGGCCTCTTCGTCCTTGGGGTCGAGCACCTCGCCGCTCCAGAGGACGTTGTCGACGGCAATGATACCGCCGGGTCGGACGAGCTCCATCAAGCGGTCGTAGTACGTGGGATAGCGCTGCTTGTCCGCGTCCAGAAACGCGAAGTCGAAGGGTCCTTCCAGTCCCGCGAGAGTATCGAGTGCGCGACCGACGCGGATTCGGATCTTTTTGCCGTCGGGACTCTCTTCGAAGTAGCGCTTCGCGATCTCGACGACTTCCGGGTCAATCTCACAGGTCACGAGCTCGCCCTCGTCGGGTAGCGCCGCCGCCATAGACAGCGCGCTATAGCCCGTGAACATGCCGACCTCCAGAACGCGTCTAGCGCCGCTCACCTTGACCAAGAGATAGAGGAGCTGGCCTTCGGCAATGCCCGTCAACATCTGCGCGTCTCTCCTGGAGGCTTCGGTCTCACGCAGGATACGTTCGAGAAGCTCGGACGGACGGGTCGTATGCTCAGCCGCGTAGCGCTCGATTCGCTCGTCCACCAATGGGGTCATGACGTGAGTCCTCCGGTTTCAGCCTAGGATTTGAATGATGTAGTCCCGAGATCGGGGGCTCGTGTCGAAGTCGACGAGAATGATTTGCTGCCAGGTGCCGAGGGTCAACCTGGAGCTCGTGAAAGGAACGCCCACGGATGGCCCCAACATCGAAGCGCGAACATGGCTGTGCCCGTTGTCGTCGCCCCAGCGCTCGTGGTGTCGGTATTCCATCGCTCGGGGATAGAGACGTTCGAAAGCTTCCGTGAGATCGTGCACGAGGCCGGGCTCATACTCGATGGTCGTAAGAGAGGCCGTCGACCCTGTAACAAACACGGTGGCGAGACCCTCTTTTAGGCCAGAGCGCTCGACCGCCTGGGAAACGGCGCTAGTAATGTCCAGAATATGGCCGTTGCCACGGGTTTGGATGCTTTCTCTAAAGGTTCGAACCACCATCATCTCCAACGAGGCCCATGATACTTCAGCCGTTCAACGTGATGAATGATGCCGGAAGCTTCAAGGGGAACACTCCTCGGGGGAGCGTATCCGACGACCCAACCCGGCGGACTTGCCACGCTTCCCTCGTTTTCCTATAGTCCCCGCGATGCCGGATCGTTCCCGAGCACTCCTCGTGGCTGTCGTCTTTCTAGGAGCTCTTCTTCGATGCCTGTGGCCCGGAACGCCGCTCACTTTCAGCGACGCCCCCCATCACGCCTGGGCTACCACAACCTTCGTGTACTCTCTCGGTCCGTCCTTCCTATACCAGCGCTACTGGAAAGCGACCCTCGACGACAGTTGCGACACCCCGTGCTCCGCGGCGTCCGATCCGCAATTGCGAGAACGTTTCATCGCCGAATCTCGGTCGCGGGGCCGCACGATCGGGCTTGGCGAACGACTGCTCGGGCTCGATCATGGCTTTACGATCCATGCCCTATCGTTTCCTTTCTATCTCGGTGCGAACTGGATCGGCCTGCGGCTAACGGAGACCGTTCTGAACTTTCCCTTGGCACTCGTCGGGAGCCTTGCCATTCTGCTCGTCTACGGACTCGCCCGGGAGTTGGGACGAGATCCGGTTCCGTCAGGCGTGGCCGCGCTCGTGATCGCGCTCGCACCAATGCATGTGGGCTACTCGCGTAGCACTGCCGGCACCTTCGTCGTCGCCACGTTTTTTTCCGCTCTTACGGTCTTCTGTTACGCGCGCTACTTCGGGACGCGGAGGCTCCGCTGGCATGTGGCGGCGATAACGTCACTAGTACTCTGGACCGGCGGTGATAACTTGTTCCTCCTCGCCCCGATCGTACTGGTGGGGACGGCCCTGGCCGTTCCAGGCCCTGTGTCGAGACGCCGGGCGCTCGTATCACTCCTACCGGGCCTCATCGCTGTTTCGGTGGTTGTGGCACTGTTCTATCTCCGAGACTTGGAGGCTATCCGCCGCGAAGGACCAAGGGCGACCGGATTCCTCATCCGACTCTGGACCAAAGGGACGGTCGAGGGGTGGCAGTTCGAATGGCTCTGGCGAGGAGCCATCAAGCTGTTCGGCGGTTCGGCTTGTCTACTCGTCATTCTCCTGGCATCGGTGGGGATCGCCCTCGGGCGGCGCGCGTTTCTGCCGACATGGTGGCTGCTCGTCTATGTCCTGCCGTTCACCCTGTACCTGGCTTACACCGATGCGATGCTGCATATCTTGGTCCCAGTCGCAATTCTGGCGGGCGACGGAGTTGCAGCCCTATCCGAATTTGTCCGCAGGCGACGGCCCCGGCTTGACGCGGCCGTCGTCGTCGCACTCGTGATTCTCGCTCTCACCGGAGCCTTAATGGCGGAAACTGCGGCGCTCTTCGACCGATCGCGCCCGTTTCCTGACGCTCACTGGAAGTGGTATTACGGCCGACGCGTGCCCGACGCCGGCTCCAAGGCTGTAGGTTTTCTCTTGCGCACACGTTATCTTGGCCGCCCCACCTGCGCCTTTGCGGAGGGCGTGGAGTTCTACTGGGGTCGCGATCTTCATGGCATTCGCGGCGCACCCGACTACCTGGCGCTGCCTTCGTGTGAAGTCCTTGTCGCCTGGGCGCGGAAGGCACGGCCGTACATGGGGCCCGGACCGGAATCCATTCAGGACGTCGTTCTGCGACGAGCCCTCGCGCATGGCTTCCGGGTCGGAGAAATCGTGCAAGGCTTAGCGGGCGAGCCACTGGTCTATGTCCTGACGCGCGAGGCCTCCGCTCCCGTCGAGCATGACGTGGACGGCTTGAACCGCCGTTTCGATCTCCGCTTTGGATGGCTCCCGGCTCTGGCGGTACCGGATCGTGGCCGCTGCTCTGAGCGTTCTTGCAATCCAGGCCCTGCTCTGGCATTGGCGAGAGGACGAGGCCCTAACCGGAGAAGTTCCACGACTCACGCGCATGGCGCTCGCCTGACTGTCTGCTCCATGAACTAGGGCGATCGACCTAATACAGCCCAGCGAGAGAAAAAGGCGTGGACCGAAGCGACTCGGCCCACGCCTCGAGAGTTTCTCGATTACTGCAGGTAGTCGTGAAGGGCGCGGCGATTGCCGGCGGCACGGAGGCGCCGCAAGGCTTCGACTTCGAGCTGGCGCACCCGCTCGCGGGTCAGATTGAGTACTTTACCGATCTCTTCGAGGTTGTACTCCGTGTTGAATCCAATCCCGAAGCGCATCCGAACGATGAGCTGCTGCCGAGGGGGAAGCAGCTCGAGCGCGGAGCGCACTTTCTCCTGCATGTCGCGGTCGAGCACGACTTGCCAGGGGGTCTCGGAGCGCTCGTCGGACTGCAGCTCCCAGCGGGGGCTTCCATCCTCGACTGCCAGGGCATCGAGCGACTCCAAGTGGGGGATCGACTTCATCGCCGTCTCCACCTGATGCTCCTGAGCGCCGACTTCCTTGGCAATCTCCTTCATGCTGGGCTCGCGACCTTTTCGCTCGTGGAGCTTGTTCTTCGCTCGCGTCGCGACACGGACCATCTCCAGCTTGTTAATCGGAACCTTGATGGTCCGCGACTTCTGAGAAAGGGCTCGCGTGATCGCCTGGCGGATCCACCAGGTCGCGTAGGTCGAAAACTTCAGATTCCGACGCGGGTCGAAGCGCTCGACCGCCTGCATGAGGCCAATGTTGCCCTCCTGCACCAGATCGCTCAGCTCCATGCCCATGTTCTTGTATCGTTTGGCGATGGAGACGACCAAGCGAAGGTTGCTCTCGATCATCTTCGCCCGGGTCTCATCGAACTCTGTCCTCGCGGAGCGTCGGACCGTCCCGGTCTTCTTGTCTTTCAGAACCGCTTCGGAGCGCCGCATCGCTCGGGAAACCTTTTGCTCCTGCTCCCGGTTCAGAAGAGGGTAGCGGTGGGTCTCCTTGAGGTACTGACCCAGAACATCGAGCTCCGTTGTATTGGTGGGCTCATCCGTCTCCGGCTTCCGGACTCTGGACTCGCGCGCTTGAACTTCGAGCTCCTCCTCAGGGGTGTCGATCGTAGCTCTCATGCCTTCTATCCTTTCCTATAACTCCCTCTGACGAACCCTTGATTATTCACATTTCGTGCCACAACCATCGCAAGACCAAAAACCAAGTTGAATCATAGAGTTGGAGAATGAATGTCATTCTTCGAGGGGTGTGGAGTTGGTGGAATCTTTACAGTTAGTGTCCACTATTTACCCCTTACGTCGATATAATGAATATTATCAGATAGGTCATGTTTACGTAAAGCCCCCTTTACGACAATCCGCGGAACAAGATTGACAGTCGAAACGCGAACGTAGAAACTGACCCCTGTGAGTGCCGCCGAGAACGACGAGCCGCTGCGCGCCAAGGTGGCTTCCGAAGTGAGGGCGCTCAGAGACGAAGCACGGAAAGTTTCTGCCGAGCGAGCGGAGCTACCCGTTCAGGCGGCGGACACTCCTGCCCCGGCTCCGCTGAAACCGCTTCCAAATAGACCGACGACTGCTGCCCCAAGCTCTCCGGACCGCGAAACGCTGAACCGTACCTGGAACGTCGCCGAGGCGCCTCGACGCCGCGAAGGACTGCTTTCACGTACCTTCAGAGCGCCGCTTCGAAGGCTCGTTCAGTTCGCGATGGGTGGCGTGGTCGATCGACAGGTCGAGATGAACTCGGCTCAGGTGAAGTTCGACAACGAGCTCGTCGAATACCTCGATACGCGCCTCGACCGCATCAGCCGGCACTACGACGACGTGATCGGTCTTCACGGAAAGCGAATGGAGGAAATTGACGAGCGCCACCTCATTCTTCAGCAGGAGCTGGTGCGACACGTGCACGACCTGGTCCAGCGTATCGAGTTCGTGTTCGAGACCGCGGAGCAGAATCACCTCTACCTCGAAGCTAGCCTGCGGGAAACCCGAGATCAGTTAGCTTCACTGTTGAAACGCCTGGAGGCGATGGCGGACCAGACCCGCAAAGACGAGGTTCGCTGATCCACCCATGGCCCGCAGAAGCGTCTGCGTTTGCTCAGTGCAAGCACCTTTCATCACCGGCGGTGCGGAGATCCTCGTCGGAGAGCTCGCCCAGGAACTGAAGACCCGCGGCTTCCAGGTAGACATCGTGAACGTCCCCTTCAAGTGGTACCCGGTCCAGGACATCATCAAGCAGGCTCTGATCTGGCGGTTCCTGGAAGTCGTCGAGTCGAACGGAGCCCCGATCGACCTGGTCATTCCGACCAAGTTCCCATCCTATCTCGTACGCCATCCTATGAAGGTCACCTGGCTCTTTCACCAGCACCGCGAGGTCTATGACCTGTACGGCACTCCGTACTGCAGCTTCACGGACGATCCGGAAGAGCAGGAGATCCGAAAGACCATCATGCGCCTGGACAACAAGACCCTGCGTGAGTCCCGGCGGATCTTCACCATTTCGAAAAACGTCTCCTCCCGGCTGGACCGCCACAACGGGATCGACTCGGAACCACTCTACCCCCCGCCCCACTACGCGGGTCGCTATCGAACGGGAGAGTTCGGCGACTACGCACTCTACGCAGGCAGGCTCGAACCGCTCAAACGATGCGACCTGCTCGTGGAGGCGTTTCGTCACGTCGACCCTGGAGCACGGCTCGTGCTCGCCGGGCGCGGACCGCAGCTCGAGAATCTGAAGCGTCAAGTCGAGAGGCTGGGTTTGTCCGATCGGGTTCACTTCGCGGGCTTCGTACCCGAGGAGGAGCTTCTCGAGCTCTATGCCTCGGCCTTCGCGGTGGTCTACGCGCCAGTGGACGAGGACTATGGCTATGTTACGGTAGAGGCCTTCCTTTCCGAGAAACCGGTCGTCACCTGTACCGACTCCGGTGGAACGCTCGAGTTCGTTGAGGACGGCGTTTCGGGCTGCGTCGTCGAGCCGAATCCCGAAGCGGTCGGGGCCGCCGTGAATCGACTCTTCGCGAATCGCAGGGCCGCGCGTGACATGGGGGTGGCGGGCAAGCCGCGTGTCTCGGGGATCAGCTGGGACCACGTCATCGATGCCTTGACGGCGCCCCTTCGATGAAGCTGGCCTACTTCTCGCCGCTGGCGCCCAAAGGAACGGGCGTCGCGGACTATAGCGAAGAGCTTCTGCCCTACCTGGCGAAAGGCACCGCGATCCACTTGTTCGTCGAGGACGAAGCACCGACGAATCCCGAGATCGCCGAGACCTTTCCCTGGCATCTAGCTCGTGACTTCGAAGACGTCGCCGAGCGAGAGCAGTTCGATCTCAACGTCTACCAAATAGGAAACAGCGGCTACCATCGTTTCGCGCTCAACGCGGCCCTGCGCTTCCCTGGAGTGGTGGTCCTTCACGACCTCGTTCTTCAGCACCTTTTCCTAGGCTTGTCCGTCGAGAGAGGGAATACCGCCCTCTACGTTTCGGAGATGAAGCGCGCCTACGGTGAACGCGGCGCGGCCCTCGGACGGCAGATCGCCGCGGCCCTCGGAAGCGAGCTTCTCACATCGAAGTTTCCGCTCTGCGAACGCATGGTCGAACGCAGCTACGGTGTTCTCGTCCTGACGCGCCACATGCAAGCTTGGCTGCAGCGCCGATTCGGGAGTGTTCCGGTCGGCAGGTTCATCGGCCGCGCTCCGCACCACTACGCCCCACCTCCCGAGCTTCCCGTCGCAACCAGCGCCGAGGCGAGAGAGCTCTTGGGGCTTCCGCAAGACGGCTTTCTCGTCGCCGCCTTTGGGCTAGCAACCCGTGCGAAGCGGATCGACCGAGCGCTCGCGGGATTCCGTCGCTTCCTGCAAACCGGCGCCGACGCCCGGTTTCTCGTCGTGGGCGAAGTTCAGAAAGGCTACCCGCTGAAGCAGATCGCGGGCGCAGAGGAGCTCGGCGAGCGCTTGGTGCTGACGGGTCGACAGCCGATGGACCGCTTCTACCTCTATATGCTCGCCTGCGACGTCGTGATCAATCTGCGCTTTCCCTCCACCGGAGAGCTTTCGGGCACTTTGATCCGGACTCTCGGAATGGGCAAACCGGTGCTCGTGTCCAACACGGGACCTTTTGCGGAGTTTCCCGAGCACACGGTGGCCCACATCGATCTCGGTCCGCCAGAGGTCGAGGAGATCGCTTCGACCTTGCGATGGCTCCACGATGAGCCGGAGCTGCGCGCGGCCATGGGCCGTTTCGCCCGCGAGCACGTCGAGGCGCACTACAAGCTCGAGGACGAGGCGGCGGCGTACCTGGAGTTTCTCGAGAGAGTCGCGAGGGCCAAGAAGGCCGGCCAGCTTCCACTGCCGCCTCCTTACGATCAGGCGGATTTGGCAGCCGCCATCCTCGCGACGATCGCGGATTTGCCCTTGGGCACGACCTTCGGCCTCACCGCCGTTCAGGGCGCCCTCCGCGACGCGACCGAATAGGCGGCTCGTTGAATTGCCGCGCCAACTAGGTTAAGTAAACGCTCGAAATCTTGCGAGGTAACCATGAAATTCTTGCGGCGTTTTGTTAGCGGCGTATCTTTGTGTCTCGCCCTGGTCGTCGCGACCGTATCCCCATCGTGGGCGGCGAACGAAATTACGAGTCCTGAATCCTTCTTCGGTCACCGCATGGGAGCCGACAAGCAGTTGGCTCGATGGGACAAGATCGTGGAGTATTTCGAGCTCCTCGACAGCGAGAGCGATCGCATCAAGGTCGTCAATCTGGGACCCTCGACCGAAGGCCATCCCTACCTGCTCGTGATCGTGACATCTCCCGAGAACCACAGGGCGATCGAGTCCATCCGAGAAATCAACGGCAAGCTGGGCGATCCGCGGGGACTCGCAGAAGAGGAGACGGAAAGGCTGATCGCCGCGGGCAAAGCCGTCGTGAGTCAGTCGTTCGGGCTTCACTCGAGCGAGGTCTCCGCTTCGCAAACGGCTCCGGAGCTCGCTTACGACTTGGCGGCCCGGGGCGACGAGGAGACCGAGCGCATTCTCGACAACGTCATCCATCTCATGTTCCCCTGTCTCAATCCCGACGGTCAGATCATGGTGACCGATTGGTACAGAAAGACTCTGGGAACGGAGCACGAGGGTATGCGCCTTCCGTGGCTCTATCACAAGTACGTCGGTCACGATAACAATCGCGACGCGGACTTCCTCAATCAAGTCGAGGCCGTCTATACGGCGCGCGTGCTCTACAAGGATTGGAAGCCTCACGCCTATATCGATCATCACGAGATGGGCTCCTACGGCGCGAGGATGTACGTACCGCCCTATAGCGAGCCCATGCGCCCCCACGCCGATCCCCTCGTATGGCGCGAGCACTCCTGGTACGGCGCACACATCGCCTACAAACTCGAGGAGAGCAACAAGGCCGGAATTCTGAACGGCGGGCAATACCCCGGCTGGGGGCACTTCGGCTGGCATTGGATTACGCCCTTTCACAACATGGCGGGCATGCTGACCGAGTCGGCGAGTACCAGCTTGGCGACACCGCTATTCATTCACCCCGAACAACTCCGCGGGGGTGCCCGGCAGTTCCCCGTCTATGAGGCTCAGTCCACCATGCCCAATGTATGGCCCGGTGGTTGGTGGCGGGTTCGGGATAACGTGGAGCAGCAGAAGATTGCCGCATGGGCGGTCCTGGACCTCACCGCCCGCAACCGCGAGACCGTGCTTCGAAACGGCTACCTGAAGGCGAAGCGCCAAACGGAGCGCGGCGCGAGCGGCAAGGTGAAAGCCTATGTCGTGCCGGCCGCGCAGCACGACCAACTGACCGCCTCGAAGATGATCCAGACCCTGATGATGTCCGACATCGAGGTGGCGAAGGCCCGAACATCCTTCGAAGTCGAGGGCCGGCGGTATGGCGCCGGTTCCTACGTCGTTTCCCTCGCGCAGCCGAAGATGGGGCTCGTTCGGAACCTCTTGGGACGGACGCTCTATCCCGACAACGAGTGGACTCGTGCGCGGGATGGTTCTCCGCTCGGCCCCTACGATACCGCCACGCACACGATGGCGGAGTTCATGGGTATTCACGTGGACCCCGTCGAACACGCGGTCGAGGGCGACTTCGAGATACTGACCGACGCGGAGACGACGCCGGGGAGCGTCGCGGTGGGCTCTCGATTCCGTCTCGATGGACGGATGAACGCGAGCTTCAAGGCCGTCAACCTGCTTCTCAGCGAGAACGTGCAGGTCAAACGCGTCGACCGACCCGGTGGCGACCTCGAGCGTGGAGATTTCGTCGTGACCGACGCGCCCCGCGACTTGCTCCAGCGGATCGCCTCCGAGACCGATGTTTCGTTCCTTCCGGTCGCGCGCGAGCCGCGATCCGCACTGCGCGACGTAAAACGCATGCGAGTCGGGATGTATCAACGCTATCGAGGGGGCAGCATGGACGAGGGTTGGACGCGATTTCTCCTCGAGCAGTTCGCTTTTCCTTATACGACGCTGCACGACGAGGACGTCGAAAAGGGAGAGCTCCGGGCGAGTTTCGATGTCATCATCATCCCTCACGATTCGAAGGATTTGATCACGGGTGAGGACGAGGAGGAGGAGGCGGGCGGTGCTCCACCGAGCTATCCCCCGGAGTACATGAGCGGCCTCGCCGGAGACGGCGTCGACGCCCTGAGAACTTTTGCCGACGAGGGCGGGATGGTCGTAAGCTTCGGTGACGCCACGGAGTTCGCCATCGAAGCTTTCTCGCTGAACGTGAGGAACGTGCTCGCGAAGGTTCCGACGAAGGACTTCTTCTGCCCCGGGTCGACGCTGAAAGTCCAGGTGGACAACCGGAATCCCCTCGCCTATGGAATGCCGAGCGATGCGCTGGCGCTGTTCTGGAGCAATCCGGCGTTCGAGATCACGCCCTCTCGCGAGAACGATCACTACGAGACCATCGTCCGCTATCCTGACCGCGACATCCTGCAGAGCGGCTGGCTCATCGGCGAAGGGCACCTCAAGAAGAAAGCGGCCATGGTTTCGGCAAGCTTCGGACAGGGCAAGGTGGTTCTCATCGGCTTCCGCCCGCAGCACCGCGCCCAGACCCATGGGACGTTCAAGCTCGTGTTCAACGCCTTGCTTCAGTGACACGCTTTGAAGCACATCTACGCCGCAGCCCAGGAGAGGCACGAGAACGAAGACGCTACTGTTTGCGCTGAGAAGAAGGTCGGATGTCGTCCCTCCTCGAAACCGAGATCCTAGAGGCGCTGCGACCCCGGATCGGTGAGAGCCTACGCGCGGTCGAGTACGGAGACGACTGGGACGAGGAGTTGGATGCCAGCTACCCGCTGGATGATCCCGATCTAGCCCTGCACGGAGGGGTGCTGCTTCGTTTCGAAGGCGGCGATCTCATGGTGACCGCCGAGGGAAACAATGACTGGGAGCTCTCGGCCGCGGGCAGCTCGACCTTCGCAGAGCGTCTCAAGTCGTTCGATGCCCGAGGCCTCCCGTACTGGCGTTCCTTTCTGGGCCAGACGCTGCTTTCGGCCTCGATTCTAGGATATGGGCTGGAGCCGACCGCCATGCGCTTGAGCTTCTCTGCGGGCTCGGTGCTGGTGTGGGTTGCAGGAGGGGACGGGTCGCTCTACGTGAGCTGGCCCGACAGCAAGAGCTACTTGTCCGACCTCGAGACGCTGTGGACCTCGGAGAAACCCGACGTCATCCGCGACTCAACATCTCCCGCCTTCGCGCGACCGTATTCGGATCACGAAGTGCAGCCGGGGTCTCCTCTGGCCGTTTTGATGATTGGCTTCACGCTGGCCATCGTGGTTCTGGGGGTCGTACCCAGACTCCAGCCCTGGCTCGGGCTTCCGATCGTCGCCGTCGTACTCGCAATCGCCGGAGCCGGATACCGCATCGGCGAGGGATTCTTTGTCCACCTGCTGCGCGGGCTCCTCGCCATCCTCTCGATCCTATCCGCGGTAAGACTGATAAGGGCGCACTGGTTCACCTAGTCGTCCGATCCAGCCGAGTCGTGTTGTCCTCGCGAGAAAGCCTCGATTGACCTCTAGAAGGGACAACCGCCCCGCATAAGTCCTTTGATGGTGGTTGCCTCCGGCCGGCACGCGCTTTGCTCACTAGTCACGACACGGACCCCATCGAAAGGAGGCTGTCATGCGGACCATGGTACTCGTCCTGGCACTCCAAATCCCCTGGACTTCTGCCTTTGCAGGAAAGATCGTCAAGCTCGATGGCTATGCCGAGTGGCACGACGGCGAGATGTTAATCGTCGAGGGACAGCGGGTGAAAGCGACCGAACGCACGCGTTTTGTGGGGAAAGGCGTCGCCCGCGGCTTCGACGCGATCCCGCTCGGCTACGAAGTCAAGGTCCACGGCTATCGTGCGCCGGATGGAACGGTACTCGCCCTCAAGGTGGAAGCCAAACCGAACGGCTCGGCTCTGTTCGAGGGCCAGCTCCGTTCCGCTTTCGACGAGACCGAACAACGCTGGCGCCGCGATGGAGGAGCCTTCGAACAGGGTCAGAACCTGGGAACGCTGCTCGATTCCGGGCGAGACGTGGAAAGGATCCGCTCGATCGTGGACCGCCTCGTGCCACCTTATCGACGAGCGTCGGATTTTCGCACCTATGTGGTCGATAACAGCGCGTGGAACGCCATGGCGGCGCCGAACGGATCGGTCTTCGTTTTCCGCGGACTCTTGGACGCGATGGACGACGATGAGCTCGCGATCATCCTCGGCCACGAGCTCGCTCACACCACCCACGAACATTCGCGTCGGCAGTACAAGCGCAGCTTGTGGACCAATCTCGGGCTGGCCTCGGTGCTCGCCGTCTCCGAGGGCGGCTCGAGCAGCCAGGCCAACGAGTGCGAGCAGCCGGGCCAGAGAGGTGATACCCGCGGAAGCTTCATCGGTACGGGCGAAGCGATCGGCGCGCTCGCTTTCACGAACCAATATAGTCGCCAGCACGAAGATCAGGCGGACCGCGTCGGGCTTCGCTACGCTTACGAGGCGGGCTTCGACGTCAGCAAAGCGCCCGGGCTTTGGCGAAAATTTGAGCGCAAGCACGGAGGACAACCGGAAGCGCTGAACTTTTTCTTTGGAAGCCACTCGACATCGGGGGCGCGAGCCCGCAATCTAGCGAAGGAGCTCGATCACAATTACCGCTAGTCCCCTGTATCAGCGGTTCGTTGCATAAAGCTCGAGACCATTTGTGGGCTTGTCGATTCGCATAGGGCCGAGCTCGTCTTTCGGCACAAAGTTCTGAGACCCCTCGGAGACCGCGAGCGCATCTACCGTATCTACCCTTTCTCTGCGTGCCAGGATAGAATCGCCTCTTCCGACGGGTTTCGGTTTCTGTCAACTAGTACTGAGCTGTTACTGCGAGCGTGAGGAGATTAGAGCTATGAGAAAGCAGATGGCCATCGTTACCGACGCATCGGGCTCGATGTTTCACCCGGCGGGAAACGACTGCGCACACGACAAGATCGTCGAAGCCTCGGAGTCGGTCAAGTATATGCTCGAGGAGATCAAAAACCATGTGCGAAGCACGGGGGACGAATGGGCGGTCTCGCTATGGTATTTTGCAAGCTCCTTCAGCGGATTGGTTGGCCAAACGATGTTCAGCAACGCGATCCAGGACTTCACGGTCAACGTCATGAAGAACGTGGTCACGGCCATCGAGAACCAGTCGTCCACGCAGTCGGCGGTCGGGAATCTCACCGACATTTTCGGCGCCATTCGCCAGACTTCAGACTGGTTGGAGGCCTTGCCACCGACCTGGCCGAGCTTTCCCACCAGCGGTCCTCCTGACAAGAGAGTGATCGTCTTCTTCTCCGACGGGAATCAGACGATCTCTCACAACGGAGCTCACGACCGAGCCGGCTACGAGGCGGAACAGGGCGTTACTTTCCTCAACCTGCTGCAAGGCCGGAACATCATCCTCAACACACAGGGCATCGGATCGGACCTCCTGAACGCGACAATGACCGACCTCGCCAGCCAGGGCGTCGCGCCCGAAAGCACGAGCAAGGTCATCTCGACGACCCCGGGCTACTCGGCCGATTGCTCCGCGGTGCTCCTGACCAATTCCTTGAAAGCGGTCAACGACAACGGCGTGCTGAAGCTCAGACCCGTCGTAGGCACCGAATCGGGTCTACTCTGGGAGCAGTTCAGCCTTCCCACGACCGGAATCCAACCCGGAATAGAGTCCACCGCCACAGCTCTGTTCCCTGAGGCCCGAGTCAACCACAAGGAGTTCGAAGTCGAGCTCGACGGCGTCAGCAACGAGCTCATCCTCGGCCTGACGTGGCACCAGGCAGGAACCCCCACGGTCGAGGCCACTTCCCCGTCCGGCAACCTGTTCAAGGATGGAGTCGGGGGAGCTTACCTGATCAAAGAAGGGTGGATGCTCGCGCTGCACGTCCCTCAGCCCGAGGAGGGTTCCTGGAAGGTTCGGGTTCTGGGAGACCCGAAGTTCGCCCCGATTCGGTTGAACCTCATGGCCCGAGGCATCAACCCCCGCTTCACGCTATCGGTCAAGGCCGTCCCCACCAGCCTTGCTCAGGCCGGCAAGGCGAAGATCGTCGCCGAGCCGCGTTTCGAAGACAGACCCGCAAGTGGAAAGCTGAAAGTGACGGCCACTGTTTTCGGCGGAATGACGGTCAACCTTACCGGGCAGCAGGATGGAACCTACGTCGGTGACGTGGAAATCAAGAGCCCGGGTGTGAACCCGGCGCGCGTCGAAGTGACCGGAAAGCTCGGCGACGGCACGTCCGTCCATCGACTCGAGTTCACCACCGTCCAGCTCGGCCGGGCTGCGGATCCGAGGCTTCGCATCCAGCCGGACAAGTACGAGCAAGGTCAAGCGTACACGGTGGACATCCAGATTCGGGACGCGGCGTTCAACCGCGCGACCCAGATACGCTTCGGCGACGGGATTCTCGTGAAGCGGTTTATCGTTCTCAGCGGCATCCGAGCGCGGGCCGAGATCGACGTGTCTCCGGGAGCGCCTGTCGGCGGCCGCGAGGTCGTCACGTTCATGCCGGACGCGGAGACGCTGGCCGGCGTCGAGGTGGTGGCGGGCGAGAAGGACGGCCGGCGGGTGACCGGACGGATCTGCTGCCTGCGGTTCGACGCCGCCGGAAAGCTGGTCGGTGTGGTGCTGTGCGATGGTCCGGAGATTTGCATTCGATTGCATGATGGGCGTATTCAAACGATTCTCGAAACGGCTCGCGACCAAAACCTGGCCGTGAAAATTTACCTAGACAGCCAGGGTTGCCTGGCCGAAATCGAGATCTGTCGATAATCGGCGCTCACAGCAAAGGGGGCTGATCATCACGACGATCCGCCAAGTCCTCGAGAGAATGGACACGCTCCTCTCTCGCCTGGAGGCGAGGAGAGATTTCAATGCCGTCTTCGTCCGCTCCTACCGCATCGTCACCTCGAAGATGGAAAGAGGGATTCACAACAGCGTGTTCGAGGACAATCGGTGGGTGGAGGCTCTCGATGTGCAGTTCGCGCAGGAGTACTTCGACGCGCTGGAAACCTACGAGTCCGGAACCGGGACGGTACCTAGTTCTTGGAAGCTCGCCTTCGAGCTCGCCCATCAAAAGAAGACCACGGTAGTCCAGGACTTGCTGCTCGGAATGAACGCCCACATCCTGCACGACCTCCCCATCGCCCTTTATAAGACGGGAGTCGAACCCTCGCGGCGCGAGCTGCGAAAGCGGGATCACGAGAAAGTCAACGAGGTGCTCACGGGTGCCATCGACGAGGTGCAAGACGAGATCACCGGTCATTACTCCTGGGCACTGGGCTTTGTCGACCGGCTCCTGGGCGACAAAGACGAGCTCCTGACCGATGCCGGTATCCATGCCGCTCGCAGGAACGCCTGGAGCTCGGCCCGTATGCTTGCCGTTGCTCGGGATGACGTCGCTCGCCGCGACGTACTTCGCAACATAGACAACGAGGCCGCTGTTGAAGCGCGCTGGATCGCATCCCGCCTTCCGTGGCTGACCCGCTTGACCGTACCTTTGAGGCGCTGGGACCGCGCACTCAGCCAATATTTCAACCGACGAAGGTGATGAGAGTAGGTGGTTTTCGTGGACGGCCGCCCCGACGCTACGAGCCGAGGCGGGCGTAGTGTGCCAGAACCGGATCGAGCGGCCCCATCATTATCAAAAGCGCCTTGTCGGGCCTAAAAGCGCGAACGCCGCGATTCGGTGACGAGCGAGTTCCGCGATTTCTTTCAAGCCACCCCTGCCCAACGCTCTCGCCTTCGCCGCAAGACGACGCCCTTGGTCATCGGCAAAACGCATTCGGCGTCCATTCAGTTGCTCCCGGATAACCCACCCAGCGAACGTCAGGACCAGGAATTGCCATAGGTAGGACTGCTTAAGTCGGATTCTAGCTGCCCATGGGCCAGCGTCGCGTTGGTTCGCAAGCGCACGGCGGTCAACGCCCCCAACTTTGAGCTGACACTCTTGCATTGGCTTCGGCCGACTTTTGGCACACTACGCGGTCACCTTTCGCGCGAAAGACGTTCGCTTTGCAGCCGGTCCCGACACGTTTGCAACCCGCATCGAGCCCCGCCTCGAGGCGATGTTTGAGGACGTCTGGTGGCGCCGGGCCGTCATCCTGACGCGGGCTCGCGGCGAGGTCGAAAATTTGAGACGATCCTAAGTAAACCTATATCCACTACGAAAATTCAAGGAGAGGTCGAATGAGGACCGTCAGTTTCCTCTTTCTTCTGCTATTGAGTGCCACCACCGCGTCGGCCCAAGTCGAGACCGGTGCTTCACCGATCTTCGTGCACGACGCAGTGACCTGTATGAGCACCAACGACTTTCCTGTCGTGGAAGCGACAATCGAGCCGGCGGAAGTGGGAGCGCTCAGAAAGGCGCAAGTCTACTTCAAGGCCAGCAGCACCGACGCCTGGTACTTCGTGGATATGGAGCCCGGCGAGGAGTCGCGGCTTCAGGCCATTCTGCCCAGGCCGCTCGCCGAAACTGACAGGGTCGACTACTACTTGTTCTTCCTTTCGAGCACCTTCGAGCCGTCGCAGTCGGGAGAGTTCTCAGTCTATGTGAGCGAAACGGGCTGCGGCACGATCCGCCGAGCCGCGCCGACGTCCCTCACGCTTCGCGCCACGGTCGCGAATCAGAATCCGATTCCGCCGGGATTCTCCCCGCAGGGGATCTCCGGTCTGGTAACGACGGGGGGTAACACCGTCACCGCGGGGTCGGCAGCGGCCGGCGGTGGCGGCGCGGCGTCGGGGGGCCTCTCGGGTGTTGCCGTCGGGGCTGTTGCGGGCGGCGGTGCCGCGGCTGCAGCTGCGGTGGTCGTAGCGAATGGCAGTGACGGCGATAGTGACAGCCACACCACCTCGCCGGACGTGAGCCAGGAGCCGGTAGGCGAAGTCACGTCCACCTCTTCCGCACCGAGCCCGACGCCTCCTCCTCCGGAGAGCCCGGCACCACCTCCGAGTCCGCCCTCAGCTCCGTCCAAATCGGACGTTTCGGGCACGTGGTTCCTCGACGACAGGATCACGGCGAGTTGTTATCCATCGCTCTTGGGACGAACGAGCAGAACAGGGATGGTCATCCAACAAGACGGTACCGCTCTCACCGCTACGCGCAACGGCCCGAATTTCACGGAAAATCTAACCGGCACGATCGACGCGGCCGGCAATATCTCTTTGAGGGGTCCGTTCGTCGACGAAGGAGAGACGGGGGAGTCGAACTGGGAGGCAACCACGACCTCGGGCTCAGAAATGAGCGGTCGCTACACGCGTTTCTATCCCGAGCACGATTGCACGATTCGCTGGAGATTCACGGGATCGAAAAGCTAGCTGCAGGCGGGACTGACCACGAGGCGGCTCACGTTTCGAGAGATCTTCTCGTCGACGACGGTGCTCGAGCTCCCTCGGCGGCGCGCTGCCAGGGCGTGGCGTTGGTCGGGCACTCTCCCTCGAACAGGACGATGCGGTGTCCCGCCGTCCACGGAAAGCACAAGGCGCGATATCGACGATCGCTTGCGTCGTGCTCGAACGACGCCATCGCGCATTGTAGGATGCCTTTTGAGAGCAACTCTAAAATCGGGAGGGACTCATGACTCGATGGCGTCTTTTGGCCGTGCTCGGGATGTTCTGCTTAGCCGCGACGGAGGCGGTCGCGCAGAGGGCGATGGGGCCCATCGATCTTCTCGAAGTGCCGCTTCTGAGGGAACCGCAACTCTCGCCCGACGGAACGAGCGTCGTCTTCGTGCTGTCCGAGGCGGATTGGGAGGCGAACAAACGCGTCAACCACCTCTGGCGGGACTCGACCGATGGTGACGGCGGGGCGTTTCAGCTCACTCGCGGCGAACATGGCGAGTCTGATCCGCGCTGGTCTCCCGCTGGCGACGGGATCGCCTTCGTGACGAAGCGTGGGGAAGATGAAGAGGAGCAGATCTACCTGCTTCCAGCGCGCGGCGGTGAGGCGTGGCGCCTGAGCGACCATGCTACGTCGGTCTCGAACCTCGCCTGGTCGCCTGACGGGAAGACCCTCTACTTCCTAGCGAACGATCCGAAGAGCGACGAGGAGAAAAAACGAGACGAGCTCGGAGACGACGTCATCGCCTTCGACGAGGATTGGCAATACCGCCATCTATGGGCGCTGACGCTGTCCGACCAGAGCGAGCGCCGCATCACCGAGGGTGATTTCACCGTGCGCGGCTATCGTGTATCTCGCGACGGAGCCAAGATCGCGTTCCATCGATCACCGACTCCGCTCCTCGACGACTCACTCACCGGCGAGGTCTGGGTCATGGGAAGCGACGGCTCGAGCCCGCAGCAAGTCACAGATAACTCGGTTCCGGAACGGAGCGCCGCGCTTTCACCCGACGGAAGCCAGACGCTGTTTATCTCCGATTCCAACGAGCAGTTCGATTTCTACTACAACAGCAATCTCTTCGTCGTTCCCACCTCGGGTGGAAAGGCGAAGCTCCTTCTTGCCGACATGCCGCACGAGGTGGAGGATGCGAGCTGGTCGAAAAACGGCCGCTCGATTTACTTCACCGCCAACACGGGGGTTCGCACCGAGCTGTTCCGCGTCGACCTCGACACCGAGAGACTCCAGCAACTGACCGAAGGGGATCATACGGTGACGAGCTGGACCTACGACGCCAGCCAGGACCGGCACGTCTTTCGCGTCGACGAGCCGACAAACGCGGGCGACGTTTGGATCGCGGACGCCAGCGGGGCGAACGCGAGGCGCGTGAGCCATGTCTACGACTACCTGAGCGAGTTCCAGCTCCCCCGCCAAGAGGCGGTTCGCTGGCAAGGGGATGATGGCGTGGAGGTCGAAGGTCTCGTTTACTACCCGCTGGGCTACGAAGAGGGCCAGCGCTATCCGCTGATCGTCCAGACCCATGGCGGGCCGCGAAACTCGGACAAGTTCCAGTTCGGCACGTGGAGCCGATACGTTCAGGTGTCAACGGCGATGGGCTACGTCGTCCTCAAGCCGAACTACCGCGGCAGTACCGGCTACGGTGACGCATTCTTGCGCGACATGGTGCTCCACTATTTTCGCCAGGCGCACCTCGACGTCATGACCGGCGTGGATTATCTCATCGAGCGCGGCATCGCCGACGCCGACCGGATGGTCAAGATGGGCTGGAGCGGGGGCGGCCACATGACGAACAAGATCATCACCCACACGAACCGTTTCAAGGCCGCCTCGTCGGGCGCCGGCGCGGTCAATTGGATCTCGATGTACGCCCAGAGTGATACGCGCGTCCAGCGCACACCCTGGTTCGGTGGAACTCCCTGGCAGGAGGACGCCCCCATCGACACGTACTGGGGACACTCTCCGCTCAAGGACATATATAAGGTTACGACACCGACGATCGTGCTCGTCGGCGCCAACGACGAGCGGGTACCGCCGCCGCAATCGGTGGAGCTGTTTCGGGCGCTACGCTCCAACGGAGTCCCCTCTCACCTCTACATGGCGCCTCGCGAGCCTCATGGTTGGCGCGAGCTCCGCCACGAGCTCTTCAAGATCAACATCGAGCTCGACTGGTTCGAAAAACACGCGCGCGGGAGAACCTACACCTGGGCCGAGGCCCCGGAAGAAACAAACGGAGAGGAAGCGCGACGAGCCACCGAGACCGAGCAGTAGGAGAAAGGCAACGCGTACGGCATGCGCTAGACGATGAACCGCGAATCCTACAAGAAAGGCCGGGCTTAGAGCTGTCCCGTGACGTGCCGGGCCGACCCAGCCGCCCAATCCTCCTCCGACGGGGCCTCGGCCAGCCAGCGCGCGAGTGAAGTCGGCGACGTGAAATCGCCCAGCCTTCCGAGCACATAGGCGGCGTACCAGCCGGCCCATTGCTCGTCGCGTTTTCCATTGAGGAAGTTCGTTTCGTACTCGTGATGGGCTGTCCCAGCCGCCCGTAGAGCGTTCTCGAGATCTGCTCCTGCCGGTTTAGCGTTCATTGATTCCTCTCCCTTTCATGATCGATTCGTACCCATATCATATTCCTCACTTCGATCGGTCCCGATTGACATTTTCCAGTAGACCGTTAACATCGATCTAAGAGACTTCCAACACCATAAAACGGAATATCGCGCACTGATTTCGAGACCTTCCCGCTGCAAATAGGTAACGCGCTCCGTATCTGAACCTCGTCAATGATTCAGGCGTCGGGACTCTTCGGCCTGTCAAGGGGCCTCTCGATGTCGGGGAGACGTGTCATGAAGCTGAGTCGAGTCTTGGCGTCCGGGATCTGTCGCAGTTCACTCGTGGCGTTCATCGTTGTGACCGTCGTGCCCGTGGCCCACTCGTCACTGGCAGGTCAAAGCCCTCAGACTCCGCTTTGGACTCCTGGAGAAACCGAGGAATGGAAGAACATGGACGCCACGCACGAATGGCCGTGGAGTTGCCTCTTCTGGGGACGCTCCTACAAAACCACGCTCACCGTCGAAAACAAATGCAAGACTACGGAAACGGTGAAGACCTACGTCAACCATGACGTCGCTTCCCTGCTGGCGATGCCCAACACGATCCAGGCGCCTCCAGGCAAGACCAACGTAGACGTCACGATTACCATCGCCCCGCTTCCCAAGATCCTGCCGCCACAGATCGGCTGGAGTCCCGCTCATGTGGACATCAAGGGGTTTGTGGGAGTCGGCAGAGACCTCTTTCGGGTCATGGACGACGACCCGTGCTTCGGGCCAACGAAGAAGTACACCGTCACGGGGCACATCCACCCCGATCCGGATCCCCCGGACAAAGAGCAAGGAAATCCGTGCCTCGCCTACTGGATGACCAACCGTCTGCCGCCTCACGCCGTCGAGAATTGCAAAGAGACGTTTCGGGAGATAGCGCTCCACTACGTGAGCGAGACACTGAAGATCCACATCGAACGCGCTCCGGAAGAATGGACGTGGCTTCCGAGCGCAGAGCAGATTCAGCAGATGGCGGCGGACGAGCTTTTGAGCATGAAGCTGCGTGCCCAGCGCCAGATCATGGGGACGCCGCGAGCGGAAGGGGAGAACGGGCCATGAGCGGATCCAGCGATACGCGCAAGCTTGCTTCTCTGGGCCTGATCCTGCTGCTGGCGGTATCGGCCCCCGCAGTCTCACAGAGCGGGCCACCGGATTGCCCGGAACTGAGCGCCAAGGCCGCAGCGGCCGTCAAGAAAATCCAAGCCGAGCAGCGACGTCTCGCAGGAGAGCTCGAGAAAGTGCTCGCGGACCCGAAAGGGAAGGCATCCGAGCGCAACGCGCTCCTGACGCAATACCGCAGCATGGTCGTCGCGGAGCTCGTGGTTCGCATGGCAAAGATCCCAAAGGACCAGCAGGTGCGTTGCCTCACCGAGTTTCGGAAGGCCAATTCCGAGCGCTGGCGGACCATTCGCGAATCCGCTTTCGACTTTCTCGTGGAACGCATTCGGCTCGCAAATTCCGACAGGGAACGGGCTCTGGCCTACGCGCAGGTGCAAAGCGCTCTCCGGCAGTTCCGCATCGTGGACGACGTCGCCGTCGATGCTCTCGAAAGATTCCAGCCCTGGGCGAGGAGCGGCGTCAGCGATTTCGTCAGCACTACGGTCGCGCTGCAGCAGAGGCTCATCGATGAAATCAGCGAAGCCTACCTCGAAAAGCCCAACACGTTTCTCGACGAGTCGGACGGTGACGTTCGTACCGCCAAGCGTGAGGTGGACCAGTGGCTGAAGCGGCTGGAGCGTGATCTCGACATCGAAGAGTTCATGCGGGTGGCGGACCGTGGGCTCATCCTCGACCAGCAAACGAACGAGCCGATTCGAGGCCAGCTCAGAGATCGCGTCGCCAAGAACGCCAAGCTGGAGCTCGTGGAGCTGCTGCGGAAGAACGGTGTCGAGCCCAGTCTCATTCGGTCGGTATTCGGCTGGGCAGACAGCCGCCTCGATCTGGCGCAGCAGATCGAACAGGAAGTCAAACGCGATGACCGCTATCGCGCGCTCGACTTCATCGCACCGAGCACGACCGACGCCGACATGTCCACCGTGTTCCTGGCCATGGCCAACGTCGTGCGGCGCGACGTCCAGGAAGTGCTCGATTGGCGTGCCAAGTTGATTCCCGAAGGCGGCGGCAAGGGCATCCCGGGATCTTTGTACGAGTGGTTCGTGGCCAAGCAGAAGGTGGGCCTGGGACTGGCTATCTCCATTGGCTCGGGAGAGCTCGCGGACACGGACGGGCGCATCGCCACTCTCGAAAGGGAGGCGAATGTGGTCGTTACCGCCTTCCGGGCTGCCGCCAAGTTCACCCCGAAGGAGCTGGCCGAGGAGTTCCCTGACTACCATAAGCTGCTCGAGACCTTCGGCTTCATCGGCAAGGCAAAGGCGGGCGAGTACTACCGTCTGCCGGATAACGTGGCAGCGACGGCTCGGCTCCGGAAGGATCTGAAGCTCCCGGGGGCCTCCGTACTCGACGTCATCAGCGGACAAAACGCTATCAAGGCCGTTCTCCTCGTCGCTGCCCCCGAGCTCGTGAGCGCGAAATTCGCCGCGATGCTCGAAGGGTTGGAGCTGGGTGGAGCGGTCATCATGACGGCGCGCGTTGGAACCGAGATCGCGGCGAGTGGCGGGCTGTCCGCCGTCGATCAATACGCGACCAAGGGGAAAGTTCAGTGGGATCGCGTCGTGCTCGAGTCCGTGGCGCTCGGCCCGGCGCTCATGGGGGTATCGACGACGACCGCCTTCGCGTCGAAACAGCTCGCGAAAGTGCTCCAGGATCCGGCGAAGCGGGGACTCGCCGAGATGGCCGTCCGAGGCTCCCTCGGCCTTTCGAGCGAGGCTGCCATCCAAGCTTACTGGGAAGCGAGGATTCAAAACCGGGGCGTCACCTACGAGGATTTTCTGGGCCAGCTTCTGAATGGAGTCATGAGCCGCAGCGTCCGCGTCCGCGGCAGCGTGAAGGAGGCGATCGGGCACTACCAGAGGCGCCAACGCGACATTCCCGATGAGATGGCGTGGCTCAAGAAAGAAACCGAGGAGAACGAAGCCCTCGCCGCCGAGCTTCGCAGCAACTTCGACCGTCCCGCAGCACTCGAGCGCCGCTTCGATGCTGCGGCGAGACGGCTTTTGGACGTGGTCGGAGACGAGGCCACGACCCGCGACCTCGTGGAGCCCGCCGTCATCAGGAAGGTGACCGAGGCCCTCGAGTCAGGCAAGCTGACGTGGGAGGACATCAAGACCGTCTTTACCGAGACGATGCCGTGGCAGCTCGAGCCGTTCATGGCGGCCGTCAACGCCCACCGACTACAGCTGTTCGTGGGCATCGTCGCGAAAGCACAGCAGCGGGCACGGAGCCAACTGCTCGGAGAGTATCTGCGGGAGAACGATCGCATCCGTCGCGAAATGCCGCGCAAGACAGAGAAGGAGCAGGCGGAGTTTCGGACAGCCCTCGAATCGACCCGGGCCCGCTACGAGCGTGAGCTCGGTCTCATCAACGCGGAGCTCAAAGTCCCGGGCTCGAGCAACCTGACGAGCGACATCGACCGCTCCGTCGCCAGCCCTCGGGTGCGCAACGAGCTGAAGAAGCTGACCGACGAAGCATTCTGGCGGACTGGAAATCTGCCGGCCACATCGGCCAAGGCCTACGACGTCAATGAGTACATCGACGTGTTTCTCGTCATCAACCGGATGCGGAAGGCGGGCGAGTCGCTCGAAGGACTCGACGGCGGGACACCGGGTCTGAAACATGGCGAAGAAGTCGAAGCCCACGCGTTGGCGCACGCCATGATGCACATGCTCCCGGGCGAGCGCGCCCGTTACAAGGCGAACCTCCTCGCCCAAGCGGGGATCGCCGGCCAGAAAGTACAGGCTCAGCTCGATGCCGCGGAGGCAAGTCTCGCTCGAGGAAAGCAAGAGCTGCGCCAGGAGCTCACGCGGATGGGACTCGACCCCGACGCGGCGAGCTCGGACCAAATCCTCCGGGCTCGGGACAATCTCTACGGCAAGCGCACGGTGGAGCTCGGCGAAATGGAGGCGCGGCTCGAGAAGATGGATCCGAAGAGCCAGGAGGCCAAAGAGCTCGCGGCGCAGATCGAGCGCACGTGGAATTTCGCACTGCGAGAGGGGATTGAGGCCTACTCCGATTTCACGGGGCTGGACGTCATCGTCAACGTGGGGCAGCTAAACAACCGGAGCGTTCGGGAGCTCATCAATGATCCGAACTTTTCCGCCTCGAACCGAGGCTACACCAAGCTTCAAGTAAGCGGGATGTTGCACAACCAGACGGGCATGATCGTCGAGCACATGCACGCTTACCACCTAGGGAAAGAGTCAGCGACGACAGCCGCGGGCGCGGTTGGCAAATACGCCGAGCGAGCCGTGCTGGCTCTGAAGCTCCAGGGCGTCGACCTGACTTCGGGGCGCGCCCAGGAGCTCAGCGCGATTTCGGAGGCCCTCGTCAAAGTGAGAAAGGATCCCGACGCGCTCCGCGCGGAGCTACAGAAGTTCGGCGACGGTGACGGTGACGTCGGATTTCTGAAGCTCGCGGGGCTCCTCGAGCAGACGCTTCCCGGAATGAAGGGGCTGCTAGCCGCGCCCGACCGGGCCCTTCTACCCGGCCCTGCCGGCACAGCTGTCGCACGGGGCCGGAACGCTGCCTCCGATGTCGCCGGGGGCAGTGCGCTGTCACGGAACCTAGCCGCTCTCGCGCTGGGGCGCGAGCGTGACCGGGATCGGCGTCGAACCCAAGCGCTGTCCGGCACCCGGGCACTGCTGCTGGAGCAGGCGAGGAGACTCGCTTCGCTCGTCGGCGAGCGCAAGAATCTGCAGGAGACGAAGGCGAGGGAGGCCGGGCTCGGCCAGTCCTATCTTCGTAAGGATTGGACGCTCGCCGGCACACTGGAGGACCAACGGGAGGCTCTGCGGCGACAGATCGGCGCGCTTCCGGTCCAGCGTATCGTGACCTCGGTCCACAAGGGGCTTCGGAGTCAAGAGCAAGCCGTGACGGCCCGCCTCGCGGAGCTGAACCAGAAATTCATCGCTTCCGGCGGCCCTTCAAGTGTAAAGCCAACGCAAGCCGACCGTCGCCGCGACGCCCGGCTGGCAAACCTCGGCGGCGAGATCGCCGGGACGCGCAAAGAGCTCGACCGTCTAGCCGCGGTCGCGAAGGAACAGGCTACTAGGCTCGCGAAGGTCAAGGTTTCTCCCCCCAAGGGGACAGGCTCCGTCGTGCCCAATCCGGGATCCGAGCTCGACGCGGTCGGCAGGTTCCTGATGGAACAGGTCGATACTGGTAAGATTCGCTATCCGACGCCAAAGTCGGCTTCCGAGAAACCGGCGAGCAGCGACATCCCGTCCTCGGGAGGAACGCCGAGCGACATCGGAAGACGCGGAGCGTCCGGGGGGGCCGGCGATCGGACCGCGGGTGTCGTGGGCGGCACCGGTCCCGTGACGGGAGCGATCCCTCCGATCGATTACGAGCTGAGGCCAAGAGACCGCGGCGACTCCGGAGACGGAACGTTCCCCGACCTCCGATCTGTCGCTGCTCTCGGGCACGTTCGATCGCGATCCGAAAGTGCAGCTAATGACGGCGGCCTTCGAGCTCGAAAGCAACGCGGCCTATGTCATCGCCCCTCTCGGAGCCGAGAAAGGACGGACGCCCGGTGCCCTGCCAGCGGCGCGGCATCTCTGGGCGACCTTGCGGAATCTATTCGTGCCGTCCCATCGAGCGCGCACCTGGACCGGCCCCGCTTTCGGAATACCCGGTGCCGGTTCCTACCGTCCTGGGTCTGGCTCGACGCTCCCGCCCCAAGGGGGCGCGCCCAAGCTCAAGATCTTCCTCACCAGCCTCGGCACTTCCTCGGGCGAGGCGTTCCAGGCACATATCTTCAATGAAGGCCTCGTTCCCGTGAAAATCAACGGCGAGGGCCTCGTTCTCGAGCCCTTGAAGAAAAAGGCCCAAGAACAGATGAGAAAGCAGCTACAGAAGCAGCTGCGAAAGCTCGCTGGGAAGAACGTCGTGGCGCTCAAAGTGAACGCTTACTGCCTCGAGTTCCTTCGCGAGCCTCCGGCCGCGGGGATGATGTTCCAGATCGCCGGCACGGAGCTCCAGCAGCAGTTCGAGCCCATGCGTGACATCCTGACGGCCAGTCGCTACCTGCAGCAAGCCGGCGGTCTGGTGCCGGACAGCGACCCGACCGAGTACTTCCACTTCATCCGCCAGTGGGCGATCTGGTCCGAAGAGAGAGACTTCGATCAGAAGGGCTTCGGGAAAGCGTTCCTCGAGCGCACCAAGAAGAACTTCAAGTCGGCGGGACGACCCTGGACGAAGGATTTGCAGAAGCTGATCGAAGGCATCGTGCCCCACCGCTGGACCGACATCCAGAAAGTGCTCGAGCAAGCCGCGGCCGAACCGGATCCTCAGCCAATGGGAAAATGAGACAAAGGCGCCTATACTGATCTCGACAGATATTTCCAAAACAATTCGTGTCGACACGCGCTAACGCGCAGCAGATCTCACATCTGCCGTTGACGGCAAGCCAAGGAGGAGCCCCCATGCGGAGGATTCCATACGTCGCCCCCCTGATCGTTCTCGTCGTTCTCGGGACCTCGAACGGAGGCCAGGACACGCTCGAGTTGAAAGTGACGGACAAAGGAGATCCGAAGGCCAACGTCGAAGGGTTCGTCTATGACCAGGGGCAGGTGGTGCCGCTGGGCTCGACGGGTGCCAACGGTCTGCTCTCCCTAGACTCATCGCTGCTGTCGTTGCTGAGGGTCAAGACCGCCGTCGTCGTTCAAGAATGCCCCGACGCGACGAGGGTGACCTTCGTCACGCGCGACGAATCGGACGACGGCTGCAGTCTGATGAACGAGAACGACGACGATTGCGACGACGATTGTAGCGTCGTTGCCTGGCTCTGGGGTGACGAGCTTTCTCTCGGAAGCTCGCTGTCTCCGTGGTGGTACGTGGCGCCGGTCGCCGGAGGAGGCCTGGCCATCCTCTCTTTCGCGGGAGGAGACGACAACGGGCAGCCGTCGCCGAACACGGTACTGACCGACGTGGCACCGCAGCCTTCTCTTCCATCCATCGACGGATTCGGGATCTGGACGGTCGGCCCCAACATTCAAGTCACCGGAGGGGACGCCGCCCACGACTGCTGCACCAACTTCCGGAACATCGGCGGGTGGAACATCGAATCCACCCCGGGGAGCATCAAGTTCACTGGACCCGACCCGTGGGTCACCGTCATGGGGGACTTCACCGAGCAGACCGGCGCCTTCGACACGAACGGTATCGGGACGGTAGCGGGGTTTCCGAACGTGGCTGTCGGCTTCCAAGGAACCATCGACGCGTCCGGAAATCTCACTGGGCGCTACACGATGGGAACGGGCGGCGAGCTTCCTGGCGGCCGGCCCATCGAGTACACGCTCCAGGCGACCCTGCAATAGGAAAAGGGGTCGGGACTCGGCCGGAGCGGGCTGCGGTCTAACGCACGGGTCAGACTAATACCTGGCCGATTAATTCTTGAACGTCTTCTCGTGCTCCTTCTTGATGTCCTGCCATTTACCGCGGAACTCCTTCTCCTCCTCCTCGGTCAGGATTCGAAACGGCACCTTCACCAGGCTGTCTTTGAACCGGACATTGAGCCAATGCTGGCCGTATTGGATGCCCCCGGGGATCTTGAAGAACACCCGGCCGAGGCAGGCGCGGATAGAGCTCAGTTCGACCTCGTCGAAGGCGTGAGCGCGGCTACCGAGCTCGGCGAAGAATCCGATTCTGCATGCCTTGCTTGCACTGGCCGGGAAGTAGTTGATCGAGTCGCTTACGACCCTTGTCTGCTGTTCGAGGCCTCGAAGGTGCCCCGCGCGGTACTCTTCCACGGTCGCCAGTGGGATGGTCTTCCCGTCGGGAGTGTCGATCGAGACGGAGTCGCGCGTCAGTTTGGAGTCGTCCACACCTTTGCGCAAGGTGGCACCCATCTCGAGAAGCATCCACTCCTTGCCGACCGATCGGTTGGCCAGCCGGTACCCAAGGGTAACGTAGCCCTCGTTGTTGTAGGCGATCCTTACGAACTCACCTGTAAGCGTGTACAGCTCTGGTACACCCGGATCGGGCGCTTTGTAACGCTCCTGGCCCAGCGCTCCTCCGCTCACCGCCACAAGCACGAGCAGCGCTAGCAGTGTGGTCGTTTGGCTTGAGTTTCGAAATTCCATGAATCCAATCTCCTTTCGAGAATGGCACTCTACGACAGGGATGATTTTCGTGCAAAGTCAAAGTTGAGTGTCGTCCCCTTTTTGACTATTCAACCTGCGAGGGGATATGTTTTCGCTCAAAGAGGTGGCGGCTATGTCACTCACTCCGGTATTTCTTCTGATAATCAGTTTGAATTGTTGTGCGGCTAACCAAGATCCGAAGGTTGGAGTCGGTAATTTGTTTCCGTTGAACAAATCAACCGCAAATGGGATTTTATGTACCTCATTGAAGTCATGGACAATAACGACAATGGCAAAATATATCCCGATTTGAACAAGGAGACGCCCCATATCGTCGTAAAATTAATTAGATAGGGCTCCCTTGTAAATTCCTTATCAACGATGCCGAGAAGTTTTTTCGCCCCCTTTGTTCTGGCTCTGCTGAGCGCCGTCGTGGTACACGGCGCGCCCCTTCAGACGGATGAGGTCGAAAATCCCGTCGAAGGCGATCCCCAAGCCATCGAACAAGGGAGGAACATCTACCGGGACCGATGCGGCGCTTGCCACGGTTTGGACGGGCTCGGCTACCGGGGACCAGATCTGAAGAACGGCCCCTGGCTCCACGGCGATGGCAACGCCGAGCTGTTTCGTATCATCTCCAAGGGCATCCCTGGAACGGAGATGACCCCGGGGCCGAGGCAGGCCGACCGAGTCTGGATGGTGATCGCATACCTCCGCAGCCTGAGGACTGACGGCACGAGCCAAGAAGAAGAACGGGGCAACCCCGTGGCCGGCGAGAGGCTCTTCCGTGGGAAAGGACTCTGCACGACCTGCCACTTCGTCGACGGCAGCGGGGGGCGGCTCGGTCCCGATCTCTCCCGCATCGGCGCGGCGCGATCCCGAGTTGCCTTGATCCGAGAGATCCGAACCACGAGCGAGTACCTCCCACCGGGATACGAGCCCGTCACCGTGGTCACGCGCGACGGCCGGCGGATCCTCGGCGCCCGGAAGAACGAGGATACCTTCTCGATCCAGTTGATGAACATGAACCAGGAGCTCCAGATGTTTCTGAAGAGGGACGTGGTCGAGGTCATCGACGAGGAGCAGTCCCTCATGCCCGAATATGGTACCGATGAGCTGAGCGAGGGCGAGCTCGACGATCTGTTGGGCTATCTCCGAACTTTGCGAGGCGCTCCCATCTCTGCCAACGAGTGAGAAAGTCATGATGAAACTGCGCTGGATCTCGATTCCACTGGCCCTGGCATTCGCTACGCTCGCGTATCTGCCAATCGTCTCGGCGCAGGAGATCACCAGCAACGATCTTATCGACGGTCTGAAGAACCAAGAACGGTGGCTGGCCTACTCGGGAGACTATGCGGGGCAGCGCAACAGCCCTCTTACCCAGATCACCACCGAGAACGTGTATCAGCTTGCCGCTCGGTGGGCCTTTCAGTCCGGAGTGCTGGGAAAGTTCGAAGCGACGCCGATCGTCATCGACGGCATCCTCTACGTCACCGGACAGGACAACCACGCCTGGGCCTTGGACGCCCGGACGGGCCGAAGCATCTGGCGCTATCGCAGAGGATTGCCCGGGCAATTGAGCCTCTGCTGCGGAGCGGTCAATCGGGGCTTCGCCGTCTACAAGGACCGGCTCTACATGGCCACGCTGGACGCTCATCTCGTGGCCCTAGATCAGAAGACGGGAAACGTGGTCTGGGATGTCGTCATCGACGACCACAAGCGCGGCTATACCGCGACCGCCGCACCTTTGATCGTCAAGGACAAGGTCATTGTCGGCATCGCCGGCGCCGAGTTCGGCACCCGCGGGTTTCTCGACGCTTTCGACGTCGAGACCGGCGAGCGTGCCTGGAGGTTCTGGACGGTGCCCGAGCCGGGCGAGCCCGGTGGCGATACCTGGCTCGGAGATTCATGGGAGCGCGGAGGTGGGTCGACCTGGCTGACGGGAACCTATGATCCCGAGCTCGACCTCATCTACTGGGGCACGGGAAATCCCGGGCCGGACCTTTATGGCGGAGACCGATTGGGTGACAACCTCTATACCAACTCCGTGGTGGCGATCGAGGCCGACACCGGTGAGCTTCGATGGTACTACCAATTCACACCCCACGACTTGCACGATTGGGATGCGGTTCAGGTCCCGGTGCTTGCCGACATCGGTGAGCGCAAGCTCTTGCTCTTCGCCAACCGCAACGGCTTTTTCTATACCTTCGACCGGGCGAACGGCGAGCTCATCGTGGCGAAGCCCTTCGTTCGGACGACGTGGGCGGAGGAGATCGGACCGGATGGAAGACCCGTGCTCATCGCAGGCAACACGCCGAACGACGAAGGCTCGTTCACCTGTCCCGACAGCTCCGGAGGAACGAACTGGATGTCGCCCTCGTTCAATCCTTCGACCGGGCTTCTCTACGTGACGACTCGCGAAGTCTGCGCGACCTATTACGGGTGGTCGCAGGACTTCGTCGAGGGCCTGGCCTATTTCGCGGGCACGTCCGAACGGTCGGGACCCCGAGCCTACGGCGCACTCCGTGCCATCGATCCTCTCACCGCCGAGGTGAAGTGGGAGTACAAGTACTTCTCTCCATCGATGGCGGGCACACTTTCGACCGACGGTGGGCTCGTGTTCGGTGGAGACATGGACGGAAACGTCATGGCCTTCGACGCCCGTACGGGAAAAAACTTGTGGCACTTTCAGACGGGTGCCTCCGTCTGGGCGGCTCCCGTCACCTACATGCTGGACGGCAAACAGTACGTGGTGATTCCGTCGGGAACGACCCTCTTCGCCTTCGCGCTGCTGGAGCCGTGGAGGTAGGACGTGCGCGCTAGTGGCTACCGGAGAGGTGTGGAGGCCTCACGACGCCGTCACACCGACAGCTCGTGGCCCGCTCTGGCGCCGCGCGGAATCCGAATGTCTTCAACAAGCTTCTGCACCTCAGGAGGAGGAGGAGGAGTGAAGCGACTAGTGGTTCCAGCGACAAGAAAGTTGATGGCCATTCCCAGGGTTCCAATCCCTTCCGGCGACACGCCGAACCACCAGTGGTCCACGTTGTTGAGCTCCGGGTGAAGGAACTTGAAATAGATGATGTAGCCAAGCGTGAAGCCGATCCCGGCAACCATGCCCGACACCGCCCCGTAGTGGTTCATGCGTTTGGTGAAGATGCCGAGCAGAATGGCCGGAAAGAACGACGCTGCGGCCAACCCAAAGGCGAGAGCCACCACTTGGGCCACGAAACCGGGCGGGTTGATGCCGAAGTAGCCGGCGACGACCACCGCGAGCCCGGCAGCAATGCGGGCGGCCAGGAGCTCACCTTTCTCGGTGATCGAAGGGCGAATCGTCCTTTTCAGCAAGTCGTGGGCGACGGAGCTCGAGATCACGAGCAACAGCCCGGCTGCCGTCGAGAGAGCGGCGGCAAGCCCGCCGGCCGCCACCAGGCCCACGACCCAATTGGGTAGCCGAGCAATCTCGGGATTGGCGAGCACCATGATGTCGCGATCGATCACCAGCTCGTTGGGAACGGGCGATTCGGGTCCGGTATATTGAATGAGACCGTCGCCGTTTTCGTCCTCGAAACGAATGAGGCCAGTTGCCTCCCAGTTGCGGAACCACTCGGGTGCTTCGGCGTAAGGCTGGTTCGACAAAGTAGTCAAAAGATTGGTGCGGGCGAACGCCGCCACCGCCGGCGCCGTCGTATAGAGGAGCGCAATGAACAAGAGCGCCCAACCGGCCGAGCTCCGGGCCTGCCGCACAAGCGGTACGGTATAGAAGCGTACGATTACGTGGGGTAATCCTGCGGTGCCGGCCATGAGTGCGGCGGTGATGAACAAAACGTCGAGTGTTTCCTTGCGTCCCGCGGTATAGACTCCGAAACCCAATTCGCTGGTGAGACCGTCCAGCCGGTCGAGCAAGAAAACCCCGGAGCCATCCGCCATCGTCGAGCCGAAACCGAGCTGAGGGATGACGGTGCCGGTCATCAAAATGGAAATAAAGATGGCCGGAACCAGATAGGCGAAGATGAGCACGCAATACTGAGCGACCTGGGTGTAGGTGATTCCTTTCATCCCGCCCAATACTGCGTACGAGAACACGATCATCATCCCGATCAAGACACCGATGTTGATGTCCACTCCGAGGAAGCGAGAGAAAACGATCCCAACGCCGCGCATCTGGCCAGCGACGTAAGTAAAGGAGATGAAGAGAGCGCAGACGACCGCCACGATTCTGGCCGTTTGCGAGTAATAACGATCTCCTACGAAGTCGGGCACGGTGTACTTACCGAACTTCCTCAAGTAGGGCGCGAGCAAAAGCGCTAATAGAACGTAGCCGCCGGTCCATCCCATGAGGTACACCGAACCGTCGCGACCCATGAACGCAATGAGACCCGCCATGGAGATGAAGGAGGCGGCGCTCATCCAATCGGCGGCGGTAGCCATTCCGTTGAGGACCGGCGGCACTTGGGCTGCGGCCACGTAGAACTCACCGGTAGAACGTGCGCGCGACCAGATGGCGACGCCGATGTAAATGGCGAACGACGTGGCCACCAAGACAAACGTCCAGGCCTGGACGGTCATCGGTCTTCCCTTTCGTGCATGTTGAACTTGTGATCCAGGCGGTTCATGAGCTGGACGTAAACGAAAATGAGAATCACGAAGACGCAAATCGATCCCTGTTGGGCAAACCAAAAACCCAGCTGGAATCCCCCGACCCGGATTCGATTGAGCGGCTCGACGAGAAGGATCCCGAACCCGTAGGACACCGTGAACCAGATTGCCAGCAGCACGAACACGTAGCGGAGATTGCTTCGCCAGTACTTGGTTTTGTCGCCGAGATCGCTCATGTTCTCCTCGTCAGCTCGAAAGCTTCCTTTTCGTGGGGCTTGCCCAAATCGATGGATCTATGGATCGGGCAACTCGCATAGGTATACCGGTCTTCAACTGAATTCAACCGCGACCCCCCTTCGGACTAGATTGAGACTACGTGCCGAAACCAGTGTGCGCGTGATATGGAGTACATCCTGAAGCGATTGCCTAAATAACGGAGGAATAGGTCATGCTAGATGGGGTTTCCACCTTGCGAAGAAGAACTTTCCAGCTCCTTGCCGTGGCGTTTGTCGGTGGTATTCTGCTAAGCGCCCTTTCATTGACCGCCGAAGCCAAACGCTCCGGCCGGTTCACCAACGCCAGCCTCAACGGTCAGTATGCATACCAGTCGATCGGTGACGACCATGTCTCCGTCGGGCTCGGAATCGTCAACTACGACGGCGACGGGAGAACGACCCGCCGCGTAAAGGTAAACGCGCCGGACGGAATGGGCGGGCGACGGCTCATTTTTTTCGATAGCGTGGGCTCGTATACGGTGAACCCAGAGGGCACAGGCACCGCGACTTACGACAACGACATATCCACTGGGAGCATGACGCGAACCACTTTCGACTTCGTGATTACCGAGGCCCAGGGGATATCCTCGCGAGGGCGGAGAGCGAAGCTGGCGCAAGCGATCTACTCGGCGCAGAGGGAGCCTGGAGTGACCGTCTCGCTCGTCACCAACGTGCAAACAAGACAGTCCGACGGACACGAATGACGGGCGTCTTTCGTCCGCGATGGAGCACGAAAATGAAGAATGTCGTTGTTTCAACCCTATCCATACTTGTCTTGGTTGGGAGTTTGAATTCTCAAACACTTGCGGAAGAAGCAAAGAAGCGAGCTCAACGGGTCAAGGCGGAGAACCAGCCCCGTGCAGATCTCGGCGATGGATATTATCAAAACCCCATCATGGCGGGTGATTACGCCAACCCGACCATCGTCAGAGTCGGGGAAGACTATTACATGGCCTTTAGCCGCCGGATTGGAGTCATGTTGTGGCATTCCCGTGATCTGGTCAACTGGAGACCCATCGTCAGGCATAACTTTGACGACCTGGATGGTATTTTGGCCATTGACTTACAGCACTTCGACGGAAAGTTTCATATTTATATGCCGGTTGGTTTCTGGCCGGGCAAAGCAAGGGAGCTTTTCCCACCTAATAGGGCTAATTTCGTAACCATCTCCGAAGAGCCGGAAGGACCATGGAGCGAGCCCATCAGAGTCGATAGAGACCCTATCGAGGATGATCGTTACGTTGGCAATGACCCCGGATTCATTCAAACGCCAGAAGGTAAGAAGTATCTTCATACCGATGTTGGTTTCGCGATGCCGCTTTCCGACGATGGATTGAGAGTCACGGCTCTTCCAGAAGAGGTATACGACGGCTGGGAATATCCCAAAGACTGGATTGTGGAAGCCAAAGGTTTGGAAAGTCCCAAACTGTTTTTCGAGAGCGGCTTTTTCTATTTGGTATCTGCAATGGGCGGAACGGGCGGACCGTCAACGGCTCACATGGCGGTCGTCGCTCGGTCCGCGTCGCCGACAGGGCCATGGACTGATTCACCCCACAATCCCTTGGTTCATACCTATTCCGCATCAGAAAAGTGGTGGCACCAGGGTCATGCAACCATCATCGAAGCAGCAGACGGATCATGGTGGACCGTCTATCATGCCAGGTTGAGCGGCGATGGCGGCGGCTTGGGCAGACAAACGTTGTTGATGCCTGTTGCGTGGACTTCGGATGGATGGCCGGTGATCAAAAACCAGATGAGATCGTGGGACACCATCCCGATGCCGAAAGGTGACAATGTAGGTCACGGTATGCCTATATCGGATGACTTCTCGTCAGATGAGCTGGGCATTCAATGGGTATACAACCCAAGTGAAATAGAACGAGTTCTAATCCGCAACGGTAAACTTTTGCTGGAAGCCAGAGGAGAGAACAGCAAGAATGCGAGCTCGCTATGGGTCGTGGCTACAAACGAGAGTTTCGAAGCAACGGTAAAGATCGAATGCCCGGAAGGAGTCTTGGCGGGTTTGACATTCGGCAACCACGAAGGACTCAAGACGGACGGAGAAATAGTAAGCTACACCAAAGGGGACGTGTCCTCCGTCTATCATGCCATGCGCTCCGTAGCCTGGGGCGGTCGCAGCACCGATGTGCCGGTAAAGACCAAAGGTAGTGTTTACTTGAAAATAAGAAACTACCGCGGGGACCTCTCCTTCTATTCTAGTGATGATGGAGAACATTGGACGACGTTTCAGAACGGCGTCAGGTCCGGCAATCACACGATCCGACTCTTTGCGGCTCGAGCAGACGACCGCTCTACCAGAAAAGTAAAAAGGGCCTCTTTTAGCCAATTCAAATACATAGGACTGGATGACGGACGACTACTTTTGAACGGCGCGACACCGACGAAATCATCCAATCAGGTGCCTTGACGCCGTCTACTCCCCTTTCTATTTTTCACGATCAGAACCGATATCACCGGCACGCGTCGATCGCCTCCATCAAGGCTCGTATCGAGCGCTCGTCCTCGGCTGAGCTAGCTACAGCAATTGCCTGCTCGAGGGCTTCGCGGGCTTCGGCGGGTCGACCCATCTTTAGAAGCACCTGTCCTAGCTGAGCCCACATCGAGGCCTCGGCTGGCTCGAGCTCCACGGCCTTCGTCGCGAGGGCATGGGCTTCCGGGAGCCGATCGGGTTGCTCCGCGTAAGAGGCGCTCAGCAACATATAGGCGGGAGCGAACTTCGGGTTCAGCTCGATGGTGCGGCGAAGGCGTTGTTGGCGAAGCGCCTCCTCCTCGGGCTCGTCGGAAAGAACGGCCCGATAATAGTGTAGGAGGTAGCTCTCCGAGCCAGCGGCAGCGGCTTTGTCGAACCAGCTCTCGGCGTCGTCCCGCCGACCCGTCCGCAGCTGCAGATAGCCCATGCTCTCCATGGCGAGGCTCGATTCGGAATCGAGCGAGAGCGCCTGTTCGAGGTGGGGCAGTGCGGCTCGAGGGCGTGCGCCCGCCACCAGGAAGTTGCCGATCGCGGCGGCCGATTCCGCGGGCTCGAGGGTCCGGACGTCGAACGTCTCCGTCAGAGGTTCCGGCGCATCCAGGCGCATGGCGGGGAACATCGCCTGGCGCAGGTAAGCCTTCAACTCGATCTCCGCCGCGTCCACGGAGCCGAAGACGTCCTCGAAGGCGTCGACGGGATCCGTACCGCCGTCGACGAGGGCGACGTAGCGGTCGAGGCGCGCGCGTCCGTTCATGGTGTGATCTCCCAGCATGAGCCAGTGCGTCAAGGCCCAGGATTGCGCATACAGAACGGCGACACGCTCGGGCGGAATCGATCCGTGAAGGAAGCCGTCCAGGGGGATGAGCTGCCGGAGTGGCACCGTGGACCCGAGCCGTAGATTACGCAAGTGTCTCGGACTGGGGTTTCCGAGCTCCACCTTGTCGCGTCGAATGACCGCCTGCGCCCAGAACTCGGCGAGGCCTTCGACCACCCAGGTCGGTGCGCGCCGGACCTTCAAACGGAAGAGCAGGTGGTGGTATTCGTGATAGATGGCCTCGAAGCGGTTTGCTCCAATCACATCGAGTCGGAGCGCGATGCGGTACTTGTCCGGCGCCGCCCGGAACACTCCGGTGGGAAACGGCTCCCCCAGCCCCGGAAGGAGCTCCCTAAGATCCTCTTCGTTCCTGACGGCGAAGATGACGATGGGCCGCGCCGGTTCGGCCTCGGTGCTCGACAGCGCGGACCGAGATACGGCACGTATCTCCTCGAACTCGTTGGCCGTGGTCCAAGCTCTGCTTCGGCTAGCGTTACTCAAGACGACGAAGTGAGGACTCGTCACTTGGACCCACTCATCTGCCGCGAGGAGTTGCGAAGAGAGAGCGAGGGACAGGACGGCAACGATGCGGAGGGCTGTCACAGGTATCTCTCGATGGCTACCAGACGTAGCGCTGGATCCGAGACCGGCTTTTCAAGCTTGCGATCCAGACCTCGACGCGCGCCGTGAACTTGCGCTCTTCGAGGATGAGCCGGATCTGATCGGAGACTGCGGAAAGCCCGGGAGCAAGCGGGGAGGAGAGCTCGGGATCTTCCTCGTAGTATCGTTCGATCTCTTCCGCGGTGACGTAGCTCAAGGCGCGGAAACGCCGCTCGAGGTAGCTGGTGATGGCGAGCTGACGGCGAAGCTGCTCTCTCACCTCTTCCTCGGTCAAACCGTCGCGGGAGAGCATCTTCCGATAGTCAGCTTCGTCCGGGAAGCTCACGCGCACCTGCGACAGAGCGTCATCCACGAGCTCGATCGGGACAGGCTCCCCGACGAAGCGTTCGACCTCGCGCTCGACGAGGCGGTCTTCGATGAGGCGCTCCACGACGTCGGCGAGCGACGAGGGCTCGCCGGTCCTGACCTCGACGAGACCACGGGCCTGTTCGGCTTCTGACAGCGTAATGACTTCTCGATCGATGATGGCCACGATGCGGTCGACGATCTCCCCGGCTCGCGCAGGGCGCGATCCTGCCGCGGCTAGCAAGACGAGCGATCCGAGGACGATGCTAGAACGCATGTCCCAAACTCACGTGCAACCGCCCCAAAGGTTCCTGGCAGGGGGTGGTGATATCCGGACATTCGATCGAGTGGCGCGTGCGCCGGTCCAGTTTGAATCCGTAGTCGACGCGCAGCGGGCCGAGGGGCGTCTCGTAGCGAAATCCGAAGCCCACGTTATAGCGCCAGTTCAGGAGCTCGATGACCTCTAGACGGCGGTAGACGTTTCCGCTGTCGGAAAAGACGACGCCTCGCAGGTTGCCGAGTACAGGAAAACGCAGCTCCACGTTGAGGAGCGAGAGGACATTGCCTCCGATGGGCTCGCCATCGACGACGGTGCCATCGTCGAGGACGCGCTTGCGCTTGGGACTGGCCTGGTCGAGAGCGAAGCCGCGCAGCGTGTTCGCCCCTCCCGCGTAGAAACGTTCGACCGGTGGCATGAGCGCGTCGCGGTCTTCCCGAAACGTCTGACCGATGCCGAGGCGGAACCCGACGGCGGCCACCATGGTCTTCGGAAGCCGGAAATAGAGAAACTGCTGGGCGAGGCCCTTCAAATACGGGGCCTCCGTCCCGAGCGCTTTGCCGGACCACTCGATGTCCAGAATACGGAACTGCCCTTGATCCGGATTCAAAGGGTCGTTCCGCCGGTCGGTTACCGAGGCAAGAGACAAGGCGGAGATACGAACGTCCCGGAATCGCCGATCGATATCCTCGGGGTCGATGCCCTCCGCCAGGTTGAAGGTCTTCGTCCTGTCGAAGCGATAGCGGAAGAGCAGCGTTTGATCCTCGCTCATTCGCTTCGAGAGCTGCATGCCGACACCGATACGGTTGTAGGAGAAACTCGTCCGTTGTTCCTCCTCGAGGAAGGCACTGACGAAGACCGGGAGGTCGCGACCGAAGACCTCCGGTTGCCGGTAGGTCGTAATGAATCGACCCCCTCGAAAGCTCGCACGAGTGAAGATGCTGACGGTCCGATTGAGGCCCAGGAGGTTCCGGCGGGTGATCTCGATATCGGCTCGAGCGAGCTGCCGCTCCTGATAGCCAAATCCGTAGGCGAAGCTCGTCCGTGGGGCCTCGACGACGGAGACCAGGATGTCGCTTCGGCGCGTGAGCGGATCCGGAGGCAGAACCTCGATGTCGACGCTGCGGAAGAGCCCCGAGCCGACGAGCTTCTGACGCGTCTCGAGCACGCCGGCCGTCGAAAGAGGATCGCCGGGGCGGATCGTCAGGAGCCGGCGGACCGCGGACTCGCGAGTTACGACCAGACCAGAGAGAATGACGCGGTCGACGCGGGTTCTTCGGCCCTCCCTGACAAGGAACGTGACGTTGGCCTTCGTACCCTCGTCATCGATCTGGGAGCGGGCCTGAACGTCCGCGCTGCGAAACCCTTCGTTCCGATAGAGGTTCACGATTTGCTCCCGGGCCTGGACCAAACCCCTTGCGTCGAAGGCCATGCCGGGACGAACCGTCGTGGCGCGCAAGACGTCACCCAGGGGGATCTCCTTCGCGCCCTCCACCTGAATCGATTCGATGTGGGCCCGAGCACCCTCCTGGACACGAGCGACGAGGACGATCTCACTGGGTTGGTCGAGGGCGGAGCGCTCTTGTCCCTCGACGGCGACACGGTGAAAGCCGCGCCGCTGGTAGTAGGAACGCACTTCCTTCAGGTCATCCTCCCATGTCGCTTGGCTGAAGGAAGCTCCCCGAACCCGGCCACGGGTGCGAGTCACGAAGAGGGCGCGGATCTCCGACTCAGGCACAGAGAGGACCCCTTCGAGCTGGATATCGACGACTTCGTACCGCGGACCGGGTACGGTGTGGAAGCGCAGAACAAGGAGTTGTCCCTCACCGAGCATCTCGCGTGCAGTCTCCACGCCCGCGTCACGATAGCCACGGTCCTTCAGATCCTGCTCCAGATTCGCTCGCGACTCTTCGATGAGGTCCTCCGTGAAGCGGGTCTCTCCGAAGATTGGCACGAGCTTTCTGAGCTCCTTGTCGGAGAACTCCCAGCCATCCACCTCGACGCGTACCTGTGGACCGAGGTTGGGACGAATCCGGATATCCACGGCCCGGTCACCTACCGGCAAGTCCAAAAGCTCCACCTCCGCTCCGTAGAAACCGAGCCCTTTCCACCGCGCGGTCAGTGAGTCGAGGCTCCTTTCCAGCTCCGCACGCGAGTAGGGCTCACCCGGTTCGAGGTCGATGCGCTGCCGAACGTACGTAGCGACGCGGGGAGCAACGCCCTCGACCTCCACCACGCCCACGACGGCCTGGGGTCCTGGTGTCACATGAAAGACGACGGCGGCGGTGGGCGACCGGAACGATGCCTCTGGATCGACCGAGGCCCAAAGATAGCCCTCGTGGTTTAGCATTTGCGTCAGTCGGCCCGCGGCTTCACCGAGGTTCTCGATCTCGAGGAGATCGCCGACCGAGATGTCGCTCTCATCGATCAGTTTTTGTTCCAAATCTCTCAATCTGACGTTTGCCACGTCGAGGCCGGCGACTTCCACGGCCTGGATCTCGATTCGCGGGTAGAGCCGGAAGATGACATCGACTTCCTGCCCGACCGGCGCAGCCTCCACTTTGATATCGGAGAAGGCTCCGAGCGCGAAGAGCTGCTTTATCGAGCGACGTACGGCCTCTGGGCGATATGCCTCTCCAGCTTGCAGCTCGACGAGCTCGTAGCTCGCCTCGGGAATCAGGGTTCCCTCGAAGACGAGGCGCACTTCGCGCACGCGTAGACCACGCAGTTTCTCAGTCGTGCTCGAAGGGATCTCTTGCGCTGAAGACGAGGTCGCGCCAATCGCAAGCGCGAAGATCATGCCGAGCATCGTCATAGCTCAGAAGCTTCTGCGGAACTTGACGTCGATACCGACGTCCCCTTCTTCGTCTCGAGACAGAATCCAGGACATCGGGCCTTGGGGCGTGTACTCGATCAGGATGATCGCCTCGGTGGTGGCATTGAGGTTGGACGAATAGTTGATGGATAGCTCTCGCGTAATCTGCTTGCCCAGGCTCACGCGGGCCGTCGGATTGGCGAATTGGCCGATGAGAAACGGGTCGATGCTGAATCGGTCCAGCCCGAAAAGACGTTCTGCCCTCCTTCCGAGCTCTTGGGAAAGGCGCTCGGTGAGAAGCGAGGCGACCCCTACGCCGGCGAGCTCCTCCTCCTCCGTTCCGATCAGTATGTCCCTCTCCGTGGCTCCCGCGAGGAGGCGCAAGATATCCACGGTGCGCAGAGGAGGGTCAGAAGTGAGTTCGGGGTGAAAACGATCCACGGTTCCGGTGAGCCGGAGCTCGACGCGGTAGCTCCGGACCCGCGTTTCCGCCGTGAGGTCTATGAAGGGCTCGACTTTGGTAGGGTCGACGAAATCGACTTTGCCGGAGGTGATGTTATACCGCTGTCCCAGGAAGAAGACTTCCCCACGGTCGGCTTCGGAAGATCCGAGAAGCACCGGCTCCGCGAGGCTTCCGCGCAGCTCGAGCTCCGCGCTAGCGTCGATGTCCGCGATGGTGTTTCGGACGCGCAGGCTCTCCGGGGCGACGATGGTCACATCGAAGCGCAGACCTGAGAGAAGCTCGTTCTCTGCGAGCTCTCCGAAAAGCTCGAGTCCCTCGCGATCGGTCAGGATTCCGGCCACCAGGTCGTACTCCCTCGTCCAAATCGCTTCATCGAGATCCACACGACCGCTCAGGATCTGCTGTCCCTGGCTGGCGACCAGAGAGAGATCGACTTCCAAGGTCGCGACGAAACCCTCGGGATAGCGCAGTCGGATCTCGGAGCCTGCGATCTGAAGATCCATGGAGCCCGGCTGAAGCCCGGCCAGAGACACCGCTCCCGAGATCCGAACGGGGCCAGAGCCGAAGACGGCGCGAAGCTCGGGAATCCGAAGTGTGCGGTTGTCGAAGACGACGCGGCCCGTTAGCCCTCCGAGCGCTTGAGGGAAACCCTCGAGTCTCAGTGAGCCGCCGTTCAGATCCGCATATCCCATGAGCGCGGGCTGCTCCCAGCTCCCGGTGATGCGCGCCTCGAGGCCCGCGTCGCCCGAAGCGGCGAGTCGCGGGTAGAAGCTCCCGAGAACCTCGAGCGCAAGCACTCCGTCTGCCTGCAGATCGAAGCCTTCGTTCACCAGGTCGATGCGACCCGAAAGCCCAAGACGGCTCGCGTCTTGCGCGAGCTCCACATGATCGATCTCGAGAGTGCCTCGTTCGAGTCGCAAAGCGACGGGTGCGGTCGAGACGAGGCGATAGCTCTCCCCTTCGACGACGACTCCGCTGAGCTCGCCCGTTGCAACGATACCTCGAGCGGTATTTCCCGACAGAGGCATTCTGAACGAGGCCTCACCGCTCGAAGTCAGCTGCACGTTCTCGCTGAGATCGTCGGCGATCATCTTGAGCCACGGACCGCTGTCCAGCTCCCGCCAGCGAATCTTTCCAGTGAAGCCTGAGTCGTCCGCGATGTTGGCCGTGGCCTGCATCACGAGCTCGGAGGCTTCACTCTCCAGCGTGAAGTCGAGTGCGAGAAGGTCATCTCGCAGCTCGCCGGAAAGGAAGGCTTCGCCCAGGGGAACGCCTCTCAGCTCAACGGCGAAGGCACGCCCCCCAAAAGTCGCAACCGGCGCGTCGAGTCCCCCAGCCATCTCGACGTGCCCTGCAATGAAGCCTCCGAGACCGAGGCCGCCGAAGTCTGTGTCAGTCAACGGGAAGTGAGTCGTCGTGAGCGATCCGGAGACGGTTTTGGAGTCGAAGCGAAGCGCCAGCTCCCCGCCGATCTTCTCGTCTCCCCGAAAAAGATGGATGGGTGACAGCCGCGCCTCGCGACCGTTCAAAGCGAGGCGTACCTCGCCACGATCGAAACGGTGGCCCATCACGTCCACGTCTTCGATGCGAAGCGTCGCGACACCGTCGAGATCGGGGCCGCGGCGCCGGATTTTGACCTCGCCCGAGAGGAGGCCATCGGCTGGAGGCGGAGCAAACTCGAGGAATCCTTCGAAGTCCGTGAAGGGCCATCGTGCCAGCTTGAAGTCTCCCTCGAAGTCTCGGTGGCCGAGGTTTCCGGTGAGTGCCAAACTGCCGCTGCCGGCGGCGACGGCGTCTCCTTTCGTCGCAACGAGGTCCTCGAATGTCATGCGCTCGTGCAAAATGCTCCCTCGGGCGTGAACCTCTCCCCAGTTCACGGACTCGAAGGACAGCTCCGAGGCTTTCAGCTCCCCCTCGAAGTGCAAGTGAGGAAGGCGCTCGGTGAGGCGCCCTCGCGCGCGGCCACTGCCGCCAATGCCCCATATTTCGGGCTCGGGCTCCTCGTCACCGCGCGCCAGACTGCGAAGCGCCTGCTGGATTCGGTCCATTTGAGCCAGATCGATCGAGAGCAGCTCCAAGTCAAGGTCCACGGACCCACTCCTCGGATAGAATCCGACAATGGACCCGCCGAGAGTGTCGCCGTCGAGAAGCGCCTCCTCGATCTCGATGTCGCCAGAAACCACCGCGCCCCGAGCCTGAAACGCCAATCGCTCCGCCGTGCCACCCTCGGTGAGAGGCGGTTTCTGGCCGCTGAGCTCGAAGCTGCCGTCGACGACGGACGGGTTCTCCGCGGGGAACGCAAGACTTGCGCGACCCGAAACGCGAGAAGCAATGGGAATCGTTGCATTTCCGATTGCACGCCAGAGCTCGCCCAAGGCTACGTCCTCGAAGTCGAGGTCGAGGGACGCCAAATGGTCGGCCACAGGAAGCGGCTGATGAAGCTGTAGCTTCGCGGTCCCGGAGGCTAGCTGACCGTGCGCGAAGCCTACCTGTAACAGGGAGCGGTCCCAGAAGATCTCCGCCCTCCAGCTCGAGGTCGGAACTGAAGCGATGCGCCCGCGGGGCCAGAGCAACGTACCTTCGAGAGATTTGCTCTCCGGTTCCACGTCTAACGTTCCGCGAAACTCGGCGCGCCCTTCGATGAGTTGTCGATCGACTGGAAGGCCAATGATGGACTCCGCAGTGCGCGCCAAGTCCCCCTCGGCCGAGACGTCGAAACGACCACGCAGCCCGCCACCGAAACCGAGCTTGCCTCTGAGGCGCGCTTCTCCGAAATCGGACCAGGCCCGTGCTTCGTCGACGAGAAGCTCGCGCGAGACGATCTCGAAGTCCGCCTCCACCGAACCTACGATGTCGCGATGGTGCTTGATCGTGAGTCTCCCCCCCTCGTACAGGAGCTTGCCTCGGTGACGGCCCCACTCACGCTCGATCTCGAGGTGGACGTTCAAGGCGCTAAGCTCCCAAGGCACCGTCTCGTTCGCGAGGATGAGCGCCGCGTTCTCGAAGACGACCCGATCGGCCGAGAAGCCCATCCCGCCTGCTGCGAGCGACGTGACGCGGCCCGGTCCTCCAGGGATTCGGAGCCCATCTTCTCGGTCCTCCACGAGTCGAACCGATAGGCCCTCGATCAAGAGCTCCGTCCAGTGAAGGCGCAGCCGCAGGATCTCGGAAAGGCGCAACTGACCTCTGATCCTCTCGAGCTCGAGCAATGGCTCCTCGGTCGACCCTCCGGGGCTCGCGATCTTTACGCCACGAAGCTCGAAAGCGTATCGAGCCATATTTAGGTGGATAGACCTAATAGTAGCTTCGGCTCCCGCCAGTTCGGTCAGCTCAGTCTGGAGTGACTGGCGGAGCTTTTCCGGATAGTCGAAAAACGTAAGGTAGACGGTAAACGCGAGCAGAACGACGGCGACGAAAGACGCAAGGGCCGCAATCGACCATCCGAGGGCTCGGATGAAACGGCGCCGCAATTTCCCATTCAAGGCAGAACTACCTATTCTTCGGCCCCGACGATGAAGAGACGCTCGTGAGCCACGACCGCCTGCCCTTGCTCGACCTGCATCTCGGTGAGTAGCCCGGCCCGTGGACTGCGGATCTCGTTCTGCATCTTCATCGCTTCAAAGAGCAAGACCGCCTGTCCCGCTTCGAGCCGGTCACCGACCGTGGCGAGAAACTTGATGACCTTGCCCGACATAGGGGCTTTGACTTCCGCGCGGCCAGTCGTCGAGCCACGCCGGGAATTCGAGTGGCGACCCTCCAGAGAGCGAAAACGAAACCGTTCGTGACCGACGGAGACTTCGATCTCCGAGTCCCCCACGTCCACGCGCGCGGAGACGCAACCCGTAGGGGTCGAGACCAACCAGCTTCCGCCCCCCGCATCGACAACCCGCGCCTCGAGCCCAGCCACGCTCACGTCACAACCTTCCGCTACCCGCTCCACTCGGGAGGCGTAGCTTTGCCCATCCTCGAGGTTTTCGAAATTTTTGCCTTTCTTCACATCACGTCTCTCTTCTCCCCTTTAGTGCCTCGTTGTCTCGAACACCCAGGCTAGAAGCGGTCGAGAAGCTGTTCTTGCAGACCGGCTTGTCTCCAACTGGAGCCGTCGCTTCGGGGTCTTGTGGCGTTTTGTCTCCGGAGCTCCGACGAGGCCGCCGCGGCGGCCAGAGCCACGCGCAGCAGCTCGGGCCTGCGAGGCGAGATCCGCCGGGCAATGTCACTCATCCAGTGTCGGTCGACGAAGCCCACGTCGACGCCTCCCGACACGAAACGCTCTACGTCGAGCATCCGCTCGAAGAAGGGCAGGGTCGTGCGAATGCCATGGATCTGATACTCCCGAACCGCACGCCGGGCCCGCGCCAAGCAGTGCTCACGATCGTCCCCCGCTAGGATCAGTTTAGCAATCATTGGGTCGTAGTGCGGGGTCACGTGCCAACCCGCATAGACGCCACTATCGTTCCGCACGCCCGGGCCTTCCGCGGGCCGCAGGTGCTCGATTCGACCCGCCGACGGCAGGAAGTCCTCGAAGGGATCCTCGGCCGTGATGCGAAACTCCATCGCCCACCCGCGGCGCAGGACTTGCTCCTGGCGAAACGGAAGCGGGTCGCCCGAGGCGATCGACAGTTGAAGCTCGACGAGATCCAAACCCGTGATGAGCTCCGTCACGGGGTGCTCCACCTGCAGGCGGGCGTTCATTTCGAGGAAGTAGTAGCGCCGGGAAGAATCGACGAGAAACTCGACCGTGCCGGCGTTCGTATAGCCCGCTTCCTTCGCGAGAGCCACAGCAGCGGAGCCCATGAGCTCGCGGAGCTCATCGTCGAGAAAAGGCGAGGGTGCCTCCTCGATGAGCTTCTGATGTCGCCGCTGAACGGAGCACTCGCGCTCGAACAGATGGACGACGGAGCCCGCCGAGTCACCGAGAATTTGAAACTCGATGTGACGCGGCTCTTCGATGAGCTTCTCCAGGTAAACGGAAGCGTTCCCGAAGCTCGACTCGGCCTCCGAGCGCGCCTGACGAAAGGCGGAGCCGAGCTCGTCCGGCTCGAGCACTTTTCGCATCCCCTTTCCGCCTCCCCCGCCCGTAGCCTTGACGAGAAGGGGATAGCCGATGCGCTTCGCCCCTTCCCGCGCCTGCCTCTCCGTGTCGATCGGGGCGGTGCCGGGGACGACCGGAACGCCAACACGCTCCGCCGCCGCTCTCGCCTCGGCCTTGTCACCCATCATCGCGACAGCTTCCGATCGGGGTCCGACGAAGGTGAGGCCGGCGTCGGTACAGGCCTTCGCGAAGACGGCATTCTCCGCCAGGAAACCATAGCCCGGATGGATCGCTTGCGCCCCTGACGCGGCGGCCACTTCGAGGATCTTGTCCATCCGCAGGTAACTCTCCGATGAGGGTGCCGGTCCGATGGGGTAGGCCTCGTCGGCGAGCTGCACGTGGAGGCTCTCCCGATCGGCATCGGAGAAGACCGCCACGCTCTTGATACCCAGATCTCTGCAAGTGCGGAGAATCCGGACTGCGATCTCGGAACGGTTAGCGACGAGAATCTTGTCGAACATGGGCGCGCTCCAGAGGCTCTCCCGCCCGAGCTCAGAGCGGGATGTTGCCGTGCTTTTTGGGAGGGTTGCGATCTCTCTTGGTCTGCAGGGAACGGAGAGCGGTTACCAGCTTCGGTCGAGTCTTCTTGGGCTCGATCACTTCGTCGAGATAACCGCGCTCGGCGGCGACGTAAGGGTTGGCGAGCCTGTCCCTAAACTGCGCGACTTTCTCTTGCCGCAGCGCTTCCGGATCCTCGGCTTCAGCCAGCTCGCGCTTGTAGAGAATGTTGACGGCGCCTTCGGGCCCCATCACGGCGATCTCCGCCGTGGGGAAGGCAAAATTCAGATCGGTCCGGATGTGCTTGCTCGCCATCACGCAATAGGCACCTCCATAAGCTTTGCGGGTGATGACGGTCACCTTGGGCACCGTGGCCTCCGCGAAGGCGAAAAGGAGCTTCGCCCCGTGACGAATGATGCCACCCCACTCCTGGTCGGTGCCGGGCAGGAAACCGGGAACGTCCTCGAAGGTCACCAGGGGAATATTGAAGGCGTCACAGAAGCGAACGAAGCGGGCTCCCTTGATGGAGGCCTTGATATCGAGCACTCCCGCCAGCACGGCTGGCTGGTTCGCGACGATTCCGACCGGCCGTCCCGCGAGGCGTGCGAAGCCGACCACGAGGTTCTGAGCGAAGTGCTCGTGAACCTCGAGCAATACCTCTTCGTCGACGACACTCCGAATGAGCTCCTTGATGTCGTAGGGCTGATCGGACTCGTGCGGAACGAGGCGTTGCAGGGCCTCCTCTTCGCGATCCCACGGATCGGAGCTCTCGACCACCGGGGGCTCTTCCAAGTTGTTGCTGGGCAGGTAGGAAAGAAGCTCGCGCAGATGATAGAGACAGTCCCGGTCGTCCTCGGCGAGGAAATGCGCGATACCCGACACTTCGTTATGCGTGAGCGCACCGCCGAGCTTCTCCATCGTGACGGTTTCGTGTGTCACCGTCTTGATGACGTCGGGTCCGGTCACGAACATGTAGCTCGTATCCCGGACCATGAACGTGAAGTCGGTGATCGCGGGTGAATAGACCGCGCCTCCGGCGCAGGGCCCCATGATCGCGGAGAGCTGCGGCACGACGCCCGAGGCGAGCGTGTTCCTAAGGAAGATATCCGCATAGCCCGCGAGGGAGACGACGCCCTCCTGGATGCGCGCGCCGCCGGAGTCGTTGAGCCCGATGATCGGCGCGCCTTGTCGCATCGCGAGGTCCATGACCTTGCAGACCTTCTCCGCGTAGGCCTCGGACAGTGAACCTCCGAAAATCGTGAAATCCTGGGCAAAGACGTAGACGAGGCGTCCATCAACGTGACCGTAGCCAGTCACGACGCCGTCACCGGGAATTGTGTTCTTCTCGAGCTCGAATTCGTGAGAGCGGTGGGTCACGAAGCGTCCAAGCTCCTGGAAGCTCTCGTCGTCGAGAAGCGTTTCGACTCGTTCGCGCGCCGTCAGCTTGCCGGCCGCGTGCTGACGCTCGATCCGCTCCTTGCCGCCGGCCTCTGCGGCGCGGCGGTTCCGCTCATTCAGCTCGTGGAGACGGTCGGCCGAGGCCATCGCTCTGGTCGTTCAGACGGTGGCGCCGACATTCTGGGACTTCTTCCAGTCCTCCAGGAATCGCGTCAGCCCGCTATCGGTCAGTGGATGTTTGAGAAGCGCCTGGTAGACCTTCGCCGGCATGGTCGCGATGTGAGCACCAATACGAGCGGCTTCGATCACGTGGAGGGGATTACGGATGCTCGCTACGAGAATCTGGGTCTTGAAATCGTAGTTGCGATAGACCTCCTGGATGTCTCGAATGAGACTCATGCCGTGGATGCCGATGTCGTCCAATCGTCCGACGAAAGGGCTCACGATAAAGGCCCCCGCCTTGGCCGCAAACAACGCCTGAGGAACGGAAAAGCACAAAGTGACGTTCGAGCGGATGCCTTCCTGCTTGAGCTCGCGCACCGCTTTCAAGCCTTCCGCGGTCAGCGGGCACTTGACGACGATATTCGGCGCGATCTTGGCGAGCTCGAGCCCCTCGCGCACCATTCCCGCTCTGTCGGTCGCGACGACTTCGGCCGAGACCGGCCCTTCTACGATCTCGCAGATTTCCGCGAGGATCCGCTCGTGAGGAGCGGACTCCCGGGAGATGAGCGTCGGATTCGTCGTGACGCCATCGACGAGGCCTAGTGCGGCCGCCTCGCGAATCTCCGCCACATTCGCGGTGTCGAGGAAGACTTGCATGTCCGCTCCTTTAGAAAATCGACAACCCTTTCAACGGACATACTATACATCGCCTCCTTGTTCTACGGGGAGAGCCTTCGCGCCTCGGCCAGCTCGCTCCTTCCACTTTCGTTGACGGCCTCGGTCGAGTCGACGGTTGTGATCGCGTAGTAATAGGTCCTGCCTTCCTCCGCCGTCTCGTCGGCGTAGCTCGCCTCCACCACGATGGCGGCATTTAGAAGCTCGAAGGGACCGCTCGGCGCCGAGCTTCGATAAACGCGATAACCGGCGAGGTCCTCCGCTTCGACAACGTCCCAAGTCAGAAAGATCCCACTGTCGATGGAGACCCCGACCACGTCCGTCGGCGTTTCGGGCGGGAAAGTGTCCTCCGGGGTCAGGCAGGTCTCTTCTGACAGGAGGCTCTCGATGTGAACCGGATTGGCAATGGGTGGGACGACGGGGACGAGCTCGCTAGGCATGGGCTGGAGCGCCGGTGGAACCTCCGCCTCGGCTTGCTCCGGCTCCTCGACTGGTGGCTCCTCGACTGACGGCTCCTCGACCGGCGGGGCCTCGACAGGTAGGGCCTCGACCGGTGGGGTTGGCGGTGGAACGACCCGACGCACCCCGTAGCAGATCGGCCGACCGAAGACGATCGCCTCGTCAACGAGCTCGGGCGAGCCGACGGGTATCGGGTTCACGGCCTTTTTCGGATACGACTCGGCGTCGCCGTCGCGCCGATATACGTCGAAGAACGCTTCCTCTGAAGGCGTATCCGTCTCCCACCGAAGCTCCACCCTGCCGTCTCCCACGGACGCGACGGGCGCCCCGGGAACCTCGAGCTCCTCGATGGGCTCGATTTGAACGACGCTCGACGGAGGGCTCGCGCGCTTCTTTCGATTCGTATAGATCAACGCGTACTCGACGCGCTTTCCCAACCAATCGGCCTCGATTCCCTCCTCGTACGAAAGCGTCGCGGAGAGCTCGGTGGATGGCAGCGTCGCGATGACCTCGGCTTCCGTGAAGAAGGGCGGGATCTGGAGCGCCGGCCTCGGAGGGATCGCCGGCGGCAGGTCCTCGAGAATAGCCTCCTCGTCACCGGTTGGACCTGTCGGCTCCGTTGGCGTCTCCGGCCCTTGCGGCACCTCTCCGTCAGGTAGCTCCTCCGCGATTTGAGGCTCCGTCGCGGTCTCGGTTTCGGGCTCCTCACCGGGCTCTTCAGGGGGTGGGGCGGTCTCGCCCTCGGCATCGGGTCCGGCCTCGAGCGGATCCAGCTCTTCTTCCAAGGGCTCGACAGGTTGTGTCTGCTCTTCAACGAGGGCATCGAGGTCGAGAACGCGCCGAAAGATGCTGACGTCGCGAAGATCGAGCTTCTCGGTCGTACCGTCGTGGTTCCGCGAAGGCGCCTGCCACTCGAGCTCGAGCGTGGTTCCGACTTGGCGAATGACGAGGGGTTCCGCCGCGGCGGGTACGGGCCGCAGCGGGGGAAGTGGGTCACCTCTCTTCCCGCATCCCGGGGCCAAGACGGCCAGAACCGCCAGGTAGCACGACGCGACCCTCACCCGACCTCGCTGCGCTCGGCCACCCTCTCCCGCAAGCGGGAGAGGGAGAGGGAGCTCCCGGATCATGAGCACGCTAAAGAATGTAATGAGAGATGTCGTCGTCCTTTGCAATCTGATCCAGCATCTTCTCGACGTAAGCCCTGTCGATAATCCACTTCTTCTGAGATAGTTCCGGAGCTTCGAAGAGCAAGTCATCGAGAACCTTCTCCATGAGCGTGTGGAGTCGTCTGGCACCGATGTTCTCGGTCCTCTCGTTGACCATCATCGAATAGGAAGCGATAGACTCGACGGAGTCATCGGTGAAGTCGAGCTCGAGCCCCTCGGTGGCGAGAAGCGCCCGGTACTGTTTCAGAAGCGCGTTTCGAGGCTCGCGCAGGATCCGCACGAAATCGTCGTGGCTCAGCGAGGAAAGCTCGACGCGAATCGGGAAACGCCCCTGCAATTCTGGAATCAAATCGGACGGCTTGGCGACGTGAAACGCTCCAGCGGCGATGAAGAGGATGTGGTCGGTGCGCACCATGCCGTGCTTGGTCGTAACCGAAGTGCCTTCGACGATGGGCAAGAGGTCGCGCTGCACGCCCTCGCGGGATACGTCGGGACCGTGGCCTCCCTCACGTCCCGCGACCTTGTCCATCTCATCGATGAAAATGATTCCCGATTGCTCGGTTCGTTCAACCGCGAGCCTCCCGACGTAGTCCATATCGACGAGCTTCTGTTCCTCCTCCTGAATCAGGTACTCGAGCGCCTCGGGAACTTTCATCTCTCGTTTTCGGGTACGGCCACCAAAAATACCGGGAAGCATGTCCTTCAGATTGATGTCCATCTCCTCGACGCCGGCGCCGGAAATGATCTCGAACGAAGGGAATCGCTCTCGGACGTCGACCTCGACGCTTCGATTGTCGAGCTTGCCCTCGCGCAGCTGCGTCCGGAGCTTCTCTCGGGTCGCTTTGAAATCGGTCGGGGGAGGAATGACGTCGGACGATCCCAAGCTCGGATCCACCGGCTCCACGGGACGCAGCGGAGGAAGAAGGAGGTCGAGAAGACGCTCCTCGGCGTTCTCTTCCGCCTGGTCCTGAACCTCGTAGATCTTCTCCTCTCGGACCATATCGACGGCGATCTCGACGAGATCACGAACCATCGACTCGACGTCACGACCAACGTATCCGACTTCGGTGAACTTCGAGGCCTCGACCTTCATAAAAGGCGAGTTCGACAGACGGGCGAGCCGGCGCGCGATCTCCGTCTTACCGACGCCGGTCGGGCCAATCATGATGATGTTCTTTGGCGCGACCTCGTCCGCCATTTCGGGAGGCAGCTTCAGCCGTCGAATCCTATTCCGAAGGGCAACCGCAACGGCGCGCTTGGCGCCGTGCTGGCCTACGACATATTTGTCGAGCTCGGCAACGATCTGGCGAGGCGTCAGCTGGTCGAGATCAGGATCGCCATCCGTCGTTTCGGGCAAATAGATGACCATGTCTCTTGCGGGCTCGAGCGGCTTGGTGGTCAGAGCTCCTCCAGCAAAATGTGATCGTTGGTATAGACGCAGATGCCCGCCGCGATCCGCATCGCTTCCTGCGCGATCTCTGCGGCGGAAAGGCTCGTTTGGCCGACGAGGGCCCTCGCCGCCGCGAGCGCATAGGGCCCACCGGAACCGATAGCCAGAAGACCATCGTCCGGTTCGATCAGATCCCCGTTGCCGGAAAGGAGTAGCACGTGCTCGCGATCCGCGACGACGAGCAGAGCGTCCAACCGCCTCAGAGCGCGATCCATGCGCCAGTCCTTGGCAAGCTCAACCGCGGCGCGCTCCAAGTTGCCTCGGAACTCTTGGAGCTTGGCCTCGAACTTCGTAAACAGGGCCTGTGCGTCCGCCGTCGTCCCCGCGAAACCGGCGACGACCTTGCCGTCTGTGAGACGGCGCAGTTTCTTCGCGCGCTGTTTCACCACGGTATCGCCGAGAGTGACCTGACCGTCCGCGGCAATCGCCGTTTTACCGTCCCGGCGAACAGCCAAGACGGTCGTCGAGCGCACTCGCTGCCTCATTCGAGCCATCCCGGCAGTATACTGAAAGGCCAATCAGCGAGCAAAGTAGCGCGCCACTGTCCTTCGAGACCCACACTTTCCAACGCCATCGAGGACAGTTATGATTGGATGCCGTGCCGGTCCCCACCCTGTCCGCTCTCGAACCGATCGCATCAATTTTTTGGGATCCGCATGGACCTCAGTCGGCTACCAAACCGAGAACTCGTCAAGCAACTCGTCCGAGCGAAGCCGGACGATCCGCTCTGGCGGGAGTTCGTCTCGCGATTCGGGAGCCGCATCAGACTCGTGGTGCTCCGGAGCTTCGAGACCGAGCAGGTGCGCAGCCCGATACTCGACGCGGGTAGCGCTCGCGATGCGATCGAGGATCTGACCCAGGAAGTCTTCGTCAGGCTGCTGGAAGGAGGACGGCGAGCGCTCAGCCGATTTCGCGGTCAGAGCGATCACTCGATTTACACCTACCTGAGCGCTATCGGCGTCAACATCGTGCGCGATCACTTCAAAAAGCTTCGCGCTATGAAGACGCCCCGGGGGACGACGTCGCTGTCGAACGTCATCCAGAACGAGCAAAGCGAAAGCACCCTCGACTACGGGCAATCCCTCATCAGCGAAGATCCTGGTCCGGACCGCTTCGTCGCCTCCCACGAGCTGCGAGAGGCCATCACGTTAGTGCTAGCCGAGGCCTCACGCGACGGCGCCACGGCTCGGGATCGCCTCGTATTTCGTCTCTTCTTCATCGAGGGCCTCACCGTAGACGAGATCGCCCGGAGCCGGGCGATTGGCCTTTCTCAGAGTGGAGTCGAAAAATGTATTCGGCGCATGCGTGCCGCAATTAAAGATCATTTTTCTGCCGAAACGAGGGAGGTCGGAGGGCCGAAAAATCGTCTTTGAATGAGTGAGGGCAAGGTTTGGTCTAGGCCCGGGCTCTCGACACGAGCTCGGTCCGGGCTGGGCGCGGGAGAGATCTGGACTCAGAGTCTCCCCGTGGAATTCGACGAGCTCGTTGGCCTTCCTCGCTCAAGGACGGGACACAGCGATGCCATCGACACGTGCCGAGAAGAACCACCTAGCCCCTAAAAGGGAACGCTGTAGTGAGAGCCGTCCACCTCGACGTGGTAGTCGTTGTCGACCGTGCACGGCTTCCACCGAGCGAGCTCGTAACGCTCGACGGGCAACGGCCTCAGCGCAGGCCGGTCCAAACGCTCGTATAGTTCGCGACGACTCACACCGAGTTTTTGCATCGGACGCGCATTGAGCCTCTCCAGCTGTTCCCGGATCGCTTCGTTCAACTCCGACAAACTGAAGAACCTATGGTGGCGTAGCACCGCCAGAATCCAACGCTGCGCCACCTGAACCGCCGACTCCACCTTCGCCTTGTCCTTGGGCTTGGCGACGCGGGCCGGGATCACCACCGCCCCGTAGTGCGACGCCAGTTCTCTGTACGTCCGGTTGATTCCAGGCTCGTATCGGTCCGATAAATCCACTCCGCTCCTCAGGTTGTCCGGAACCCAGATCTCGGTGCTTCCCTTGAAGTACGTCGACATACTCTCGTGAGCCTTGGCCCACGACTCGAGCGACTGGTCCTCTGTCGCTTCCGCGTACGTGTAGCTGCTCGCTCCTAGTGCCGACACGAACAGCTCTACAGGCTGAAGCTCCCCCGTCTTGGGATCGACGATGTGCGGCCTCTTGCCCGAGAAGTCCACGAACGTCTTCTCGCCCGCACGATGACGCTGACGCATCGTCGGGTTCAGTTTCTTCTTCCAACGCTGGTACAGCTCGCAGTAACGGCTGTAGCGATACGCACGCGGATTGTCCTCCGCGTACTCCACCCACAGCTGCAACAGAGTCAGCTCGCGATGCCTCTGCAGTTCCTCGTGGACCGCCGCAAAGTCCGGTACTTCTCGCTCAGACGATGCCGGGGCTCGTGGAAACAGAACTTCCTCCAGCTTCGCGTCATTGAACTCTTCCGGCAACGGCCATCCAAGTCCCTTCGCCGCCGCCTTCGCCAGGTACTCGCTCACCGTCGCCGCTCCGACATGCACCGCTCGGGCGATCGTCCGGTGCGGATAACCTCGCTCGTACCTCAGTCTCAGAATCTCTCGTACTTTTCTCATCGATAACCTCTTAGCTGCCATCCCTAGGTCGTCCTCCTTGTGACGACCTAGACTGCCTCAAAATTAGTGCTATCGATGAGCGACAGTTCCCGGCATAACAGGGCGATCGCCATCCCCGGAATCCCTGATCGCCTTACGTCGGAATCGGCGATCGCGTTGCCCCGGAATACGCATCGAGTGGCTCATGGGCTTCCCTTTCGGCTGGACAGACTTTGTGCCCTTGGAAATGGGGTCGTTCCAGTCGTGGCGGCGAAAGCATTCCTCGCTCTTGCGGAGCGTGCTCTGAGATGAGTCTCGACGATTCTGGTCGGCGATGCGCTCGAACGGGGTTGCGGGAGCTCCCCGACTGCTCGTCAACGAGGTCGAGGTAATCGCGTGAAGACGCTCTACGACTGGCATCCGGAGCATCGAGGCTGGCTGCTCATGCCGGAAGGCTCGGCGAGCATCCGCCATGGTGTCGTCTTTGGGCGGGCTGTGCGGCCACCACGTGTTTCTCGAAATGTACGAGAGAGGCCATCTGACCGGCCCAAGCTGCTATAGCTAATCAGGACGAGTTTTTTTCTTCCACTCGCGTGCTCGGCGCTGGGCCTCGGCAATCTGCTCCGCCGTCATCTTCGCGGCAAGCGCGTCGCGTGCTTCTCTCGCAGCGTCAAAACTGCTGGCGACGGCGAGATTGTAGAAAGTGTATGCGACAACAAAATCGTGGGGAACTCCTTTGCCGTATTGGTACATCAAGCCGAGGCCGAATTGCGCCTTGGCGAAACCTTGGTCGGCAGCACGTTGGTACCATTCAAAGGCTTTAGAATCATCCTGGGGAACACCTCTGCCTTCTACGTACATCAAGCCTAGGGCGACTTGTGCCTCGGCGAAACCTTGGTCGGCAGCACGTTGGTACCATTCAACGGCTTTAGAATCATCCTGGGGAACACCTCTGCCTTCTACGTACATCAAGCCTAGGGCGACTTGTGCCTCGGCGAAACCTTGGTCGGCAGCACGTTGGTACCATTCAACGGCTTTAGAATCATCCTGGGGAACACCTCTGCCTTCTGCGTACATCACGCCGAGGCGGAATTGCGCCTCGGCGAAACCTTGGTCGGCAGCACGTTGGTACCATTCAACGGCTTTAGAATCATCCTGGGGAACACCTTTGCCTTGTGCGTACGTCACGCCGAGGCTGAATTGCGCCTCGGCCAAACCTTGCTCGGCAGCACGTTGGTACCATTCAACGGCTTTAGAATCATCCTGGGGAACACCTCTGCCTTCTGCGTACATCACGCCGAGGCCGAATTTCGCCATGGCAAAACCTTGGTCGGCAGCACGTTGGACCCATTCAACGGCTTTAGAATCATCCTGGGGAACACCTCTGCCTTCTGCGTACATCCAGCCGAGGCGGAATTGCGCCTCGGCGAAACCTTGGTCGGCAGCACGTTGGTACCATTCAACGGCTTTAGAATCATCCTGGGGAACACCTCTGCCTTCTACGTACATCAAGCCTAGGGCGACTTGTGCCTCGGCGAAACCTTGGTCGGCAGCACGTTGGTACCATTCAACGGCTTTAGAATCATCCTGGGGAACACCTATGCCTACGTAGTACAACAAGCCTAGGTTGTGTTGCGCCTGGGGATCGCCCTGTTCGGCGAAGCGTTGCAATTCGGCAATTTCATTGTTCTGTGCGACAAGAGCCATCGCTACACCGAAAATGAGTGCGCATACGGCAAGGCCGCGTACTATCAAAAACATCATCGAATCAAATCTCCTGCACTCGGACGCGTAAACACCGATGGGCATTCGTCCGCGTTGACATTGACGAGAATCTTGCGCATTAAAATAAAAGCTTGGCCGCCGCAGCGACAAGCGTGTGGACGGATCGTCTGATGGGTACAAGTTCGACCTCTGTCGAAGTGTTCCAAAGATAATGGAACCATCATCGCCGCATCCAATCCACAGAACCGGGGCCAGCTCACCCTGAAGCTAAGGCACACCGCGATCAGAAGACACCTCCTCTGTCAAGAGTCATTCCTGAACCATAAATGGCATGGTGATAACCTTAGCTATCAACTCCATATCGGTCTCATTGAAGTGAACAGTTGCGACCCACTTTTCAGATTAACAGCTTGGTCATAAGGCGCTCATATGGAAAAAACTGTTAATTGTTCACCCGGATCGAGATGAGTCTAGCTGAACCTTTTCAAGGATGGCAAGCTCACGGTGGGTTGCATCTAGTGTGCGCGCGTGACGTGAGGCCGTCTGGTGACCACGGATAGTCGGAAGGTAGTTCGTCGTCCGTGCTCCTAAATACAGCCCCGTCGATACGAACTCGAGCGGGGCACGTGGCATAACAGCTGTGAGGAGTCCGACTGCTGGTCGGTCCGTGCTCCTCCATGTCGCCTCTCGGTCGTCACACACACGCGACAGACGTGTGGGATTTCGGCGGGCAGTCTGACCAGGCGAAGCGAGGGCCCCTGTGCGTGTACGGTTACAGCGGGTAAGCGAGGCGCAAAACCCCTCCGCCTCGCAGGGGTCCCTATAGGGGCAGCAACAAGTCACGGAATTCAAGATTTTGCGATAGTGGTTTTCGCGGGTTTAGGTTTGACGGCATTCGCTCGGACGGAGCATGATCCTGAAATGCCTACCCCTCCCTCGAAGACCTACGAGCTTCCCTGGCACTTCATGTCGCGAGTAGCAACCGAGCATTTAGGCAGCGCGAAGTACTCAAGAAGCACTATTGCACTTGGAGAACTGGTTGCGAACGCTCTGGATGCAGGGGCGACTATCGTTGATATCGAGCTACGTAGAAACGATTTGCTCCGCCAGCAGCTCGCGAACCTCTTCGTGGCGTTTCTCACCAAGCCCGCCAGCTTCGGCGACGGCGAGGCGCTCCACCCGCTCACGGGTCTTCCGATAGAGACCCACGGAGACGCGCAGACCCTGACGCTCGAGCCCGGCATCTGGCAGGAGCTCGGCCCAGGCGAGGACGTGAGGTTCTCTGACCCGCCCGACGTCAAAAGCGGCTACGCCGACTTCATCCGCCAGCAGCTCTATCACGTCTCGGCGGCGACGGGAGTGCCCTACGAGACGCTGACGGGGGACATGTCGAAGGTCAACGACCGCACGGTGCGGGTGCTGTTGCATGAGTTCCGGCGGCGGGTGATGGAGCTGCAGCACAACACCGTCGTCTTTCAACTTTGCCGTCCGGTGTGGCGGGCCTGGATGGAGCGGGTGTTCCTCTCCGGCGCGCTGTCGCTCCCCGCGGACTTCCTCCAAGACCCGGAGCCGTGGGTCAAGACGAAGTGGACGCCGCAAGGCTGGCCGTACCTTCACCCGGTTCAGGACGTACAGGCCGAAGAGAAGGCGATGCGAGCCGGACTCACCTCCCGCTCCGCCGCGGTGAGCGCACGGGGCGAGGATGCGGAGGTGATCGACCGCGAGCAGGCGGAGGACAACGCGCGCGCCGACGCGCTCGGGTTGAAGTACGACTCGGACGGGCGGAACGGTAACGGCTCTTGTGGTGACAGCACCGCGGCCGATATCGACGAGGAGGAGGACGACAAGGTGCCTGAATCCCAGAAAGACGAGAAGGCAATTGCATGACGAAAGCTAGAAAGTGGCTTCGCGTCCAGATGGCCGCGGACGATCCCACGCGGGCGGACCTGTTCATCCTCGGAATCATCGGGGACTGGGTCGACGACCTCTGGGAGGACATCGGTCTGGGCTTCGACTCCATCACGACCGCGAAGTCGTTCAAGGAAGAGCTCGACGCACTCCCCGACAGCGTGAAGACGCTACGGCTCCGGGTGAACAGCCCGGGCGGCGACGTCTCCGGCGCGGTGGCGATCGCGAACATGCTCCGTGACTGGGGTAAGGCGGACGGACGGAGCGTCGAGTCCTCGGTGGAGGGTCTGGCCGCGAGCGCGGCGTCGCTCGTGATTCAGGCGGGAGAGACGGTGCGCATCGCGGACAACGGTCTGGTGATGCTCCATCACCCCTGGACCCGGGCGGAGGGCAACGCTCGCGAGCTGCGGGAAGCCGCCGGCGAGCTCGACACGCTCACACGCTCTTCGATCGTCCCGACGTACCAGTGGCACTCGGAGCTGAGCGAAGACGAGATTCTTCGTCTGATGGACGCAACGACGTGGATGGGCGCGGACGAGGCGATCGAAAACGGCTTCGCCACGGAGAAGGTCGAGGGCCTGAAAGCGGCGGCGTGCATCGAGCCGCGCATGGTCGCGAAGCTCAACGTCCCGGAAAAGTACCGGTCGTTCGTAGACGCACTGGTCGCAAAGCCGGCGGAGCCCGCACCCACAACAACCGCGGCGGCGGCGACGGAAGTACTCCGTCTGTGCCGGGAGGCCGAGTGCTTGGACGTGGCTGAGGAGCTGATCGCAGCGAGCGCGTCACTCGAAGACGTGACATCGCGCGTCGCTTCCGAGCGGGAGTCCAAGGAGAAAGCCGAAGCGCGCGCGGCGGAGATCCGCGGTTTATGCGAGTCGGCCAACCTGCCGGAGCTCGCGGCGAGCTACATCTCCGGTCACATGCCCGCGGACATCGTCCGCAACCAGCTCACGATGATGACCGCGAGACTCGACGACATCGAGCTCGACGGCAGTCTCCACCCCGATCAGGGCGCGCGGGCGAAACCACGGCTCCACGTGTCCGAGATCTACGCAGAACGAAACCGCCTGCTCACGGCGGGAAAGAAGGAGTCAATCTAGATGACAGCACAAACCGAAGGAAAGCACGCAGGCGAGTTCATTCTCTCCGAGGCTCCGGGCAGCCGTTCCCGGGAGAACGTCATAGTCCTCCTTGCCGAGAACCTGAAGGCCGGCCACGTCCTGGGGCGTCGCTTGGACAGCCCCACGGTGGCGGCCGCCGTAGCGCTCGGGATCAACACTGGCGATGGCCTAAAGACCTCTACGACTTCATCGAGAACCGAGCCACGAGGTCGAAGCGCAACCATATCGAGACCCATTTCGACCATTGTCCGGATTGCGTCGAAGCGCTCGCGATGCTGCTCCGCGCAGAGAGGCCCGTCTCCCGTGAGGAGGCCGATCAATTGGCGAGGACGCCGGAAGTCGAACCTGAAGCTCTGCTCCAAAGCCTGAGACCCGCAATCGTCGCCTCGAGTCCCGGCGCCTCGGGGCGCTCTTCGTTCGACTGGAAGCCGGTCCTGGCCGCCCTCGCTTTTGGCATCGTCATCGCGGCTTCATCGATTTTCGTGCGCGGGACCTACTGGCTTCCCGCCGAGAGCCGACGCATCGCAGCCGAGACGATGGAGGCTCTCGTCGAGCTGAGGGGCGCGACGGGAAGAGTCCCGCTTCGATATTTGAAGGAATTCGAGCGGGCGAGCCTGACGCGAAGCGACTTCGATAGTCCCGGCCCGGGTGAAGACGCCCTCCTTCGGAATCTTCGTGCCGCGGTCGAGCGGTATCCGACGCCCGAAGCGAGTCTTGCCCTCGGCCTTCTGATGCTCGACGAGGGCGAGTTGGAGCAATCCCAGAGCCTGCTCGAGAGTGTGCTCGAAGAGGACCCGGACTCCGCGGAGGCCCTCAATGGCCTCGCGGTGCTCCAATACGACTGGGCGCAAAGAGAACCCGAACGAGCCTATGGGCATTGCCAGCGTGGCCTCGGCCTGCTGCGCCAGGCTCAGGCTCGAGCTCCCGAGGACCCTCGCATCCTCTATAACTTCGGAATGTTCTACGAAGCCCTCGAAATGCGGGGGCCGGCCATCCAAGCTTGGCAGCGCTACCTGAAAACGGACCCCGCCTCCCAATGGTCCGAAGAAGCGGCCTATCACCTGGGGCAGCTCTTGCCGCGGTGGTCCTCACCGGGCATCGGGATCGACAAGACCGATGACGATGTCGTTCACGTTCGTTCCCGTCGGGCCCGTCCGTAGCAAGTCGCCGGTCGCGTCGAAGAGCCTGTAGGCGTCGTTGTTCGCGAGAAGCGCGTCCGGATCGAGACCCCGGCGACGCGCTCGATCGAACGTCGTGCCGTTCGCGATCGCACCGGCCGCATCGGTCGGACCGTCGGTGCCGTCCGTTCCCGCGGAGAGAATCTCGACGCCTCGTAGATCACGAAGCTCCCTAGCGGCCACGAGAGCAAACTCCTGATTTCGGCCCCCCTTGCCCGAGCCTTTGACCTCGAGCGTGAGCTCGCCTCCCGCGAGAAGCGCTACCGGCTTGGAACCGCTCGCCTTTTCACGCAGAGACTTCGCGAAGGCTCGCGCCCGCTCATGTACGTTGCCTGTCATGTCGTGGGCAATGATCTCCGTCTCGAACCGGCGGCGGACCGCCTCGTCGAAAGCCGCACCGAGGCAAACTCGGTTGCTCGCGAGAAGGACGTGGGGCACCGGGACGACGACGCCTGGCTTCGGGGTCTCCTCGAGCTTTCCCGAGACGCCCCGGGCGAGGTGCCGGCGCACGGCCTCGGGGGCGCGCTCCATGACTCCGTAGCGCTCGAGAATCTCTACGCAATCGGCGTAGGTCGTCGGGTCCGGGACCGCGGGGCCGGAACCGATGGCGGCCAAGTCGTTACCGATGACGTCGGAAATGACGAGCCCGAGAGTCCGGGCCGGCCGCAGGTGCGTCATCAAACGCCCGCCCTTGACCGAGGAGAGGTGCTTTCTTACGGTGTTCAGCTCCTGGATCGTGGCGCTCGAGCGTAGAAGGTGATCGGTCGTCTGGATCTTGTCGGCGAGGGTGAGCCCCTCCGCGGGTGCGACCAGAAGCGCCGAGGCGCCCCCCGTTAGCACGAAAAAGATGCGGTCGGCGTCTCGTCCGTCACTGAGATCGTCCAGAAGCCTTCGAGTGGCGGCGACGCCCGCTTCGTCCGGAAGTGGATGACTCGCTTCTTCGACGTGAAGGCCGGTCAGGGGAAGACCGTGCCCATACTTGGCGATGATCCGTCCCGAGAGCGGGCGCGACGAGAGTCGCCCCGCGAGAGCCTTGGTCAGATGGGCCGCGGCTTTCCCGGCTCCGAAGATGCGCAAGCGTCCTCCGGGTCCGGGAAAGGGAAAGACCGCTTCCTCTCCGAGACAAAAACCGTCTTCTTCTTCCCGAAACTCGCGCTCGAGCAATCGGTCCGGACTCACGGCTTCGAGGCCCGCGCGAAAAATAGCGAGGGCATCTTCACGTAGGTCACGAACCATGGCCATGATCAGAAGCCGACCCTAGACCCTGCCGAGAACAGCCATCGACTCCGCCCCGGCACCGGGTCGAGGGCATAGGCGAGATCGAATCGAACGCCCGGACTCGACGACGCGACCCGGTTTCCCCCGACGAGCAGGCTAAATCCGACGTCCGAACGGAGGTCGCGCAATGCCATCGGACTGCCATCGGGCCAGACGTAGCCGGCATCGGCGAAAGCGGCGGCTCCTAGCGAGACAAGCTTTGCGAAGTCATCAAGAAGGAACCACCGAGCCTCCGCAGTCAGCAGAAACGACCTGTTTCCATTGAACTGACGCACGGGATAGCCGCGCAGACCGCTCTCAGCCCCGAGGCGAAGCTGCAGTTCGGGGTCGAGGTTCGTCCCGTGGTTGAAATCGGCTTTGGCCAGAATCAGACGCTTCCGATGGAACTTGTGGACCCAATCGACCCGTGCGCGAAAGAGCCCGTTCTCCAGACGGCCGTTTCGATGGCGCGCCTGCCAGGAGAGACCGCCAAGAAGAAAGCCGTTCTCGGAGAACGAGACGCCGCGACGCTCCGACAGAAACAAGAAGTAGGAAGTGCCCGGCTCGCCGCCGAGAGAGGGGGTCGACACGCCGAAGAAGGCAGCGGCCTGGTTACCCAAATTGATATCCTCGACGCGCTCGAAACGGTTCACATGGGTCAGCTTCAGGAAGTCGTGACCCACGCTCGTGACCCCGACCCGAAGGATGCCGAAGCGTCTGCGTTCCACTTCCACGTCATCGTCGGAACGCTGGTAGGCGACGTGGAGCCTTAGGGCGCTCGACGGCGTCCACCTCACGGCGCGGGCGATCTCGAGCACGCTCCGGCTTCCCACGTGGCGGAGCTCGGAGACCCTCTCGCCCTCCTTGTAAAGGGGGTCGAGGCGATCGAAGTCGTCGACCTGAAGCCGAAAGCTCCATCGCGTCTCGAGCGAGAAGAAAGGCCGGTGCAATCCGAGTGTCGCGCGATGGCCGTCGGAAGCGCTCGAGAAGAAAGTGCCTAGTGCGATTCGGGAGCCCAAGAGCCGCGGGTCTCGATAGGAGAGGTACGTCTCTTCTCTATCGAGCCCAACGTTGTAGAGGACTCGAAATTGCTTTCCGCGCCCGAAGAGATTTTCCTCGGAGGCTCCCGCCGCCCACACCCACTCGTTTCCGACTTTCGCGAGGCGAAGCTCGGGTCGCGTGGTCCAGCTATCCGAGGCGACGACCCGGACCAGGACTCGACCATCCTCGTCGGCCTCCGTCTCGACACGGACACTCCGCAGGAACGGCAGCGCCCTCAGGTTCCGCTCCGTTTGAGCCAGAGCTTCGTCGTCGAGCGTCTCGCCTTCGCGGAAGAGGAGCTCCTGGCGGATGATGTCTTCGTGAGTTTCGATGTGAAGCTGGTTCGCGAGACGGTAGGGCCACAAATCGTAGGTGCGCCCATCGTCTTCGAACACGTCCTCGACGACAATCTCGATCCGGTCGATGACCGGCGCCCCGTCGTCCAGCGCAGCGGCAAGTGGGGCGACGAGGATCGCGCAGCAAAGGGCGGACAAGCAGCGAGACATGGGCCTAGACACAATCTACGGGTGCCCGCTTGCCGAGGCAAGCGCGTCACCACCATCTGCTATACTTGCCGTCCGCACGGACAACAAGACGGGAGCTATGACATGACAGAGGCGAAGGAGTGGCACGCCGCCGTCGGGGGCCAGAGCGTCGGCCCCATGACGAAGGTCGAGCTCGGCAGCGGTTTCCGCTCGGGTGAGTACAACCAAGAAACGTTGGTTTTCAAACCGGGCATGTCGGGCTGGGTCGCGGCTAGCCAGATCGCCGAGCTCTCGGACATCGTTTCGGGTGGGGGTGGAGCAGGAGTTCCCCCCGCCGCGCCGCTGCCTTCCGAGTCAGGGCGACGGGCGCACGAGGTGGACTACGACATCGTGGGCTCCGAGATGCAGTTCGTCGAGATCGAGCTCGACCCGGGTGAAGGCGCGGTCGCGGAAGCCGGGGCCATGATGTACATGACGTCGGGGATCCAGATGAGCACGATCTTCGGCGACGGCTCGTCCTCGGGCGGAGGCCTCATGGATCAGCTCCTTGGCGCGGGCAAGCGAGTGCTCACCGGTGAGAGCTTGTTCATCACGGAATTCGTGAACCAGGGCTCGGGAAAACAACACGTCGCCTTCGCCGCTCCCTATCCGGGCAAGATCCTCCCCGCCGATCTCCATCGCATGGGAGGACGGCTCATCTGCCAGAAAAGCGCTTTCTTGTGCGCGGCGAAGGGCGTCGCCATCAGTATCGCCTTCCAGAAGAAGATCGGCGTCGCGCTCTTCGGGGGTGAAGGCTTCATCATGCAGAGCCTCGAGGGCGATGGTCTCGCTTTTCTCCATGCTGGCGGCACGATCGTCGAAAAGAAGCTCGGGGCGGGAGAGAACCTTCGGGTCGACACAGGGTGTCTCGTGGCCCTCGAGCCGACCGTAAGTTATGACATCCAATTCGTCGGAGGCATCAAATCCGCCATCTTCGGCGGTGAAGGCTTCTTCTTCGCCAGCCTGACCGGACCGGGCACCGTGTGGTTGCAGTCACTTCCGTTCAGCCGACTTGCGGGGCGCATTCACGAGGCCGCTCCTCAGACGGGCAAGGGCGGCAAGGGAGAGGGCTCCGTGCTCGGTGCGCTCGGAGGCATCGGCGGTATGTTCGATAGGTGAGACGTTTCGCGGGCCTGGTCGCGCTCTGGTGCCTCTTCGCGCCCCGAGGCATGGCAGCGCAAGCGCCTGGCCGGATCAGCGTCTATACCTACAGCCGTGACAGCGCGGCTGGGTTCAAGGACGCTCGCGTCGATATCTTCCGTCGTGAGTTTGGAAAGTACGCCGCGACGTTCATGGAGGTCGCCTACGAGGCGGAGAGCGCCCAGGTGCGCCTCCTGTTTCTGGGGCCGGGCGAGCTTTCCGTGGCACTCGGTCCCGATGGAGAGACGGAGCACCACCTATTCACCCCAGACGAGAAAGCGGACCGGACGTGGGCCGTGTTGCGCGTCGAGACTTTTTCCAAGGAGTTCTCCGTTCCGGGCAGCGGAGGTCGAGACCTCGCCCGTCTTGCGAAATCCGTGTCCGACTGGCTGAGCGGGCATACCACCACGATTCGCGAGCGCTACCTCGAGCACTAGCGAGCGAGGGGCTAACCCCATGGGCTTGGGTTCTTAGACCCACAATCCGGAGGCCCGAGACGAGCACCCCGGGAGCCTAGTCATCGCAAGCAGCTGTAAATAATAAATTTCGACGACATCTTCCGTCTTCGACTCCTGCCCGGATGGCGGCCCGCTGGTACGGTTCCTGCAAGCAGTTCCAGGGAATCGGCCATCTGGAGGGCGGGGGCCGTTGCGCCTCCTTCACGTCCAGGACTGCGGGCCACCCCCAGGGTTCCGCGGGCAACTCGTTTTCCGATCGTCGGATTCAGTGGACCCGTGAACGAACAAGTTCTGAAAACGCTCCGAAAACTCGCCCGCGAGCGGCGAAGCGGTATCTTGACGTCTGAGGGCACGGCAGTGACTCGCCACCTCGTCTTCAAGGACGGGGCCGTCACATCGTCCCGCTCGACGGAGGAATCCGAGCGCCTGGGCGAGGTCATGGTCCGCCAGGGTTGCATCACGGAGCAGAATCTCAAAGATGCGTCGCTGTTCGCCCGCAAAGGAAAGCGCCTCGGTGAAGTGCTGTCCGATTTGGGCATCATTCAGGCCTCCGAGATCGAGGAATACGTGCGGCTCCAGATTCTCGAGGTCGCTTCGAACATCATGATCCACCCTCCGAAGCGCATCGCTTTCACCACGACCAAGGACACGATTCAAGTGCTGGATCAGCCGGTCGCCGTACTCGACATCATCATGGAAGCCGCACGGCGAACTCCCGCCATCGACACGCACTTGAAGAAGCTACTCGAAGACGACCGTCACCTTTCCCTGACGAAAGACTCCCTGGTGCTGATGGAACGCGTCACGATGAAGCCCCACGAGGCTTTCATCCTCTCCAGGATTTCGGGATCGGAGCCGACTCGCTCCGTCTTCGCCCTGAGCCCGCTTTCGGAGGAGCAGACGGCACGCGCGGTGATCGGCCACCTCTCCGTCGGGATTCTCGAGCTCCGTGAAAACAGCAACACCCACGGCCTCGCGTTGAAAAACTGATCCGGCTTGCTCGTCGATCCCCGACCCATTAGAATCCTAGACGAGACAGGAGGCCGGCTTGATCCCGGACAAAATCATCGAGTTCCTGAAAACTGCGACAGTGGGCATCGGCGGCACCCGAGACGAGAACCTCGTCCCGCACGTACACCGGCTTTCGGGATGGTTCGTCGATCCGGACGGGCAAACAATGACCTGCCTCATCGCCTCGCCCTTCACCCAAGATTTCATTCCATCGCTCGAAGACAACGGCCAGTTTGCCCTGACGGTGTGCGAGGTCCCTTCCCACGAGACCTACCAGTTCAAAGGAGATTATGCTTCCGTCCGAGCGTACGGCGGGTCGGACGTTGCCGCTTACGAGCAGTGTCGGGCGAACCTGGTCGACCGTGGGACCAAGCTTTTTGGATTTTCCGAGGATGCTTGTCAAACCTTTTGCCCGGAACCGAGCCTCGCCATGAGCTTCAAAGTACGGGAAATCTACGTTCAGACACCGGGCCCGGGCGCGGGGCGCAGGCTCTTCCCTTCCGAGGAATAATGGAAAGCACGAGGCTTCCCGACGCGATCAAGCCCATCATGGAGAACGGTGTGCCGCCGGACGTGATCTCGTGCTCGGCGGACGGTATTCCGAACACGACCATCCTCTCCCAGGTCTACTATGTGGACCCAGAGCATGTGGCTCTCTCCTTCCAGTTCTTCAACAAGACGAACCGAAACGTCCGCGAGAACCCGAATGCCTGCGTCCTCCTAAATGATATCCAGGGACACGCTTGCTGGATCCTTCAAGCCCGCTATCTTCGCTCGGAGACGGAAGGACCTACTTTTGACGAGATGGACATGCAGATCGAGGCCATCGCCTCGGCGACGGGAATGTCCGGGATCTTCAAGCTCCAAGCTGCGGACATCTACGAAGTCCAGTCGGTCCGCAAAATCTCCTTGAAAACCCCTTCGGCATAGCGGCCCATGGACTCCAAGCATCCGGCGAGCGCCGAGCTCGAGGAGGAGCTCGCCCAAAAAACAGCGGAAGTTCGCGTCCTGCAGCAAGTCTCCACTGTCATCAACTCCACTCTGAATTTGGACGAGATCCTCGACATCGTCATGCGCACGATGGACGAGCTCTTCGGCTTCAGCCACTCCATTCTCTTGCTCGACGACTCCGGTGAGAGTTTGAGCGTCGTTGCCAGCCACGGTTACGAAGAAGATGCTATCGGCGCCCAGGTTCCCGTCGGGACCGGGCTCATCGGGGTGGTCGCCAAGAAACGCCGCATGATGCGGCTCAGTAACCTGGGGCAGCGGCGCGCCTACGTCTCCACGGTCCGCAGCCGGATGGAGCAAGACGGACAGGCGGGGGAGCTCGGGGAGGTCGCCAAACTACCCGGGCTGCCGGCCGTCGAGAGTCAGATCGCCATTCCTCTCCTGATCAAGGACACGCTCATCGGGGTGTTCTCCGTCGAGAGCGAGGAGCACAGGGTCTTTAGCGAACGAGACGAGATCCTGATCACGGTCGTGGCGAATCAGGCCGCGAGCGCCATCCACAACGCGCGCCTATATCGGGAGGAGGGAGAGCGCCGCAAAGAGCTGGCGGAGGCGCACGATCGATTGAAGCTCCTCAACGAGACGCTCGAGGATCGCGTTCGCGCGCGCACGGAGGAGCTCCAGAAGACTAACCGTGATCTAAGGGATACCCAAGCGCAGCTTCTTCAATCGGCGAAAATGGCCGCCCTCGGTGATCTGGTCGCGGGAGTCGCCCATGAAATCAATACTCCCCTCGGCTCCATCCATGCCAACGCCGACGTGGCCGAGCGGGCGATAACGATTGTGACGAAAGCGCTCGAGAGCGAAGACCTCACGGCCGTTTTCTCTCGGCATCCTAGACTGGCACAGGCGCTTCGGGCCCTCGAAGACGCTACTTCCACGACGCACACGGCCTCGGACCGGCTCATGAGTATCGTGAAATCCTTGCGCAGCTTTGCGCGTCTCGACGAAGCCGAGCACAAGAAAGCCGATTTACACGAAGGGATCGAAAGCACCTTGAGGCTCTTGCGGCACAAGCTGAAGGAAGGAGTGGAGGTCGTCAAGAATTACGGAGAGCTTCCGGAGACGAAGTGCTTTCCCAACCGGCTGAACCAGGTCTTCATGAACCTCCTGGTGAACGCCATTCAAGCGATGGACGGCCGGGGAACGATTACGATCACCACAAGACGCGAGGGTGATGACGCTGTTCTAGAGTTCGCGGATACCGGGCATGGAATCCCGGCAGAAAAACGAGAGCGCGTTTTCGACCCGGGTTTCACCACCAAAGGCGTGGGCGTGGGGACGGGGCTGGGCCTTTCCATCAGCTATCGCATCATCCAGGATCATAGCGGCACGATCGATGTTTCGAGCGAGCCGGGCCAAGGCAGCCTGTTCACGATCCGCTTGCCGCTCAGTGCATAGCCGCGATAGTGCGTCTAGTTCAGCTCCACCGTCACCTTCTCGATCGTTCCGGTGAAGGCGTTGTCGCCCTCGGCGTAGTCTTCGGTCACTGGAGTGGCCCCGTCCGTGCCCACATCGGCGGTCTCGTCAGCAGAAAAGAGGAACGGCGTGGTATTCCCGATCCGGCCCTCAGCCACTTTTTCGCCATTGACAATAATCGTTCCCGTTCCGCCACCACCGGGTGCTTCGCCTTCATACGCGAATTCGTAACGGATCGTCGCCTTACCGGGAGCCACGGGCCCCGCTGCGGTGATGGTGTAGCGCTCCTTGCCGACCCAGTTATGTACGTAGGAAGCCCTGCCATCCTTCATATAAAGACTCCAGCCGGCGAAGCGTCCACCCTGAGCCAGAATCACGCCTTCTCCGCCACCTCGTGGGATCTCAACCTCAGCGGTGATCGTGTGTGAGCGATTCTTCACATTGATGAAGGCGTTCTCCGTCATGTGGGTCATGCCCGGATACACCGTCAGTGACGTACGGTCGCCCATCAGGTCCGGCCGGCCGGCAACCGCTGCGTTGAAACGCTCGTAGACGCGATCATCCAGCGGCAAAACGTCGTACTTGATCGCTTCCTCGATGAAGAGGTCCTGCAACTCATTTAGCTTAGCGGGGTTCGACGCGGCCAGATCATTGGACTGACTGAAGTCCTCGGCAACGTGATAAAGCTCCCACGTGTCCTCATCGAGCGGCCCATCCGGTTCCGACGCCCACGGCGTACGATGCTTGGTGGCAGCCACCCAGCCGTCATCGTAAATCGCCCGGTTACCAAACATTTCGAAATACTGCCTTGTGTGTCGATCGGCAGCGTCCAGATCGTCAAATGAATAAATCAAGCTGACACCTTCAAAGGGCTTTTGAACTGCACCATTGACCGACGTCGGAAACGGCAGCCCGGCCGCTTCCATCACGGTTGGCGCAATGTCCGTCACGTGATGCCATTGAGTACGAATTTCGTCTTTTGCCTCGATGCCATCGGGCCAGTGAACGACCAGCGGGTTGCGCGTACCACCGTAGTGCGAGGCGACCTGCTTGGTCCACTGGAACGGCGTGTTCGTGGCCACGGCCCAGCCCGCATGGAAATGAGGGTAGGACGAGGGTCCGCCCCACTCATCCATGTAGGGTAGCTGCTCTTCAACCGTGTATTGCAGGCCATTGAGTGCGACGGTCTCGTTGAAGGTCCCGGCCAGCCCGCCTTCGGCGCTCGAGCCGTTGTCACCGAAAATGTAGATGAACAGAGTATTGTCCATCTCACCCATTGCTTCGATGGCGCCGACCAGACGGCCTACCTCGTGGTCGGTGTGTTCCGCAAAGGCAGCGAATACCTCCATTTGTAGGGCATAGAGTCGCTGCTCATCGGCTGACAACGTATCCCAATCGGCAATGTCGGCTGGCTTCGACGCCAGCTCGGTGCCTTCAGGCACGACACCCAGCTCTATCTGGCGCGCCAACGTCTGTTCTCGATACACGTCCCAGCCGTCATCAAACTTACCCTTGTACCTGTCGACCCAATCCGCCGGCACCTGATGCGGTGCGTGGGTGGCCCCGGTGGCGAAGTACACGAAGAATGGCTTGTCCGGCGTGAGCGATTGTTGGGAACGCACCCAGGTTATCGCCTGATCGGTCATATCGGTGGTGAAGTGATAGTCGGGATCGTCGGGCAGATTGACCGGTGCCGTGCCATCGTGAAGGACCGGCGCGAACTGGTTGGTCTCACCCCCGATGAAGCCGTAGAACTTGTCGAAGCCTGAGCTCGTCGGCCAGCGGTCGAACGGACCGGATACGCTTACTTCCCACGGCGCCGTTTCGTGATACTTGCCAAACGCGGCCGTGTTGTAGCCGTTCAATCGCAGCATTTCGGCGACCGGTGCAACGCTCAGCGGACGCTGACCTCTGTTACCCTGAAATGCGGTTGCCACTTCCATGACCGAGCCCGCGTTGGCGGAATGATGATTGCGGCCGGTCAGAATTGCCATACGCGTGGGCGAGCATAGCGCCGTGGTATGGAACTGGTTAAATCGCAATCCATCCCCCGCGAGCCGATCTAACGTCGGTGTCTGGATGGCGCCGCCGAAACCTGTTGCGGCACCGAAACCGATGTCGTCGATCAGCACGATGACGACGTTGGGCGCACCTTCAGGAGCGTTTACCGAGAATGGAGGCGGTGCCTCCGCTTTGCGCGCGTCCTGCTCGGTGATCTTTGGGAACACGGGGTCGGGAATCGGCAAAACAGTGCGGTCCAATGCTTGGGTCCCCGTCGGTGCGCCCGCGGGCGCACAAGCCACGACGGCCAGCACCCCGACCACTAGGAAAACGCTAAATAGATACTTCTTCATCTTTGCTCCTTCGCTCTCCCGTCTGCGACGGCGATGGGACGGGAACGTTACCGCATCGTTGTCGCGAAGTCGAGTGTGGAAGGAAGTGATTGAAGGATTTGGCTCCCCGGGTTGGATTCGAACCAACAGCCTACGGATTAACAGTCCGTCGCTCCACCGTTGAGCTACCGGGGATCAGAGCCCGAAATTATAGCATGCAGGGAGCGTAGGGGGACGAGACGGCAGGGCGCCGCTAGGTCGACTTCGTCAGATCCTGCAGTACGAGCTTCGCCACCGCCTTCAGCGTGTCGAAGACACCAATACCTTCGTCGGAAGCTGCGATGGCCTCGAGGACGGGCTCGGCGTTGAAGCAGAGTTTGGCTCTCATCTCCTCGACGGGCAACGCGCTCGGAAGGTCACGCTTGTTGAGCTGCAGCACGTAGGGAATCGCTCGAACGTCGTAGCCCTGCGCCTTGAGGTTCAGCTCGAGGTTTCTCAAGCTTTCCACGTTGGCGTCCATGCGCTCTCTCTGGGAATCTGCGACGAAAATTACACCGTCGACGCCCTTGAGAATAAGCTTCCGAGACGCGTCGTAGAACACCTGGCCAGGCACGGTATAGAGGTGAAAGCGAGTCTTGAAACCTCGCACGTTCCCGAGCTCCAGGGGCAGGAAATCGAAAAACAGCGTACGGTCCGTTTCGGTAGCCAAGGAGATCAACTTTCCCTTGGCGTTGGGGTTCGTCTTCTCGTAGATGAACTGAAGGTTCGTCGTTTTCCCACACAAACCGGGGCCGTAATAGACGATCTTGCAGTTGATCTCGCGTGAAGCGTAATTGATGAACGTCATCGCCCGGTGCTACTCACTGAACAAGCTGTCGATGTCTTCGTCGGTGATCTCTGCAAAAGGAGACTCGAAGGTCGACCCCGAGGAAGTCTTCTCTTCCTCGACCTTTTGCATGATGCTATCGAAGACACTGTTGAGATCCACGGCCGCCTTCTTGACGCGCAACCGAACCAAGCCGAGTGACGAGCGTTCGTCGAAGATCACGACGAGGATGACTCGCAGTCCCACGATCGAGATGTGAATATTGTCACGCTCGCCCTCGTGAAAAAGGACCGAGAACTCCTTCTCTCCGATGAGCTTCGCGAGAGCGTCCGTCGCCGCGACGTTACCCGCCGTCAGCGATGCGAGGGAGGTCGTATCCAGATTGTCGATGTTGCCGTGTGCAGCGATCTGCTGACCGTTCTTATCGACGAGGAAGACGAGCTTCGCGTTGGCATCGGTGCGGAGCTTGCTCAGAATCGTCTTGATCTGATTAAACTCCTCGTCATACATCACCACGTCAGTGGTCGCCATGACTCTGCTATCCTCCGTCCGAGACCTATACGAGTAAAGGGATGCGTAACGCGGGCTTTGATTTACTTAATAGATATAGCGAAAAGACCGAGCTTTGGCAAGCACCTAGGGGAAATCGTCAATACTCCCGCCTCCCCTCCAGAGCCTTCCCCATGGTGACTTCGTCGGCGTAGTCGAGCTCGCTGCCGACGGGAATGCCCATGGCTATCCGCGTCACACGGACACCGAGCGGCTTGATGAGCTTGGAGAGATAGATGGCGGTGGCTTCCCCCTCCACGTTCGGGTTGGTGGCGAGGATGACTTCCTCGACCTCGCCTTCTCCGAGACGATCGAGAAGCCCTTTGATTCTGAGCTGCTCGGGGCCGATGCCCGAAAGCGGTGACAAGCTCCCCATGAGCACGTGGTAGCGCCCCTTGAACTCGTGAGAGTTTTCGATCGCCACGACGTTGGGCGGTTCTTCCACGACGCAGACGATCTTCGAACTTCGCTGTGAACTCGTGCAATAAATGCAGGGGTCTTCGTCGGTCACGTTGTTGCACTTCGAACAGGTGACGATCTTCTCTTTGACGTCCAAAATCGCGCGCGAGAGGTGCTGGGCGTCCACGGCGCTCGAGCGGAGTATGTGGAACGCGATCCGCTGCGCCGACTTGGCGCCGATAGCTGGAAGCTCCTTCAGCTCCGCGATAAGGCGGGATACGGGCTCGGGATAGTCTTTCACGGCAGGCGTTCAGAACAGACCCGGGATGTTTCCCGCCATGGAACCGAGCTCACGCTGAGCCGCGTCGTCGACTTTTCTGGAAGCTTCGTTGACGGCGGCAGTGACGAGGTCCTGGAGCATTTCGACGTCTTCCTTGTCGACGACCTCGGGGTCGATCTTCACTACCATGACGTTCTTGTTGCCGTTCATCGTGACCGAGACCATTCCGCCCCCGGCGCTGGCTTCGACGACCATATCCTCGAGCTGTTTCTTGAATTTCTCCTGAAGCGCCTGAGCTTGCTTCATAATTTGATTGAGCTTCATCTTCCTGTATTAAAACCTCGCTCACTCGTTCGTTGGCGGTCGAACGGCTTGGATTTCACCCTGAAATGTCTCTAAAAAACGACGGACCATAGGATCCTTCTGTGCTCGCTCCGTCAGATCCGAACCGGTGTGGGTTTCTTCGGAATGCGTTTCTCGAGACGCCTGCCCATTCTCCAGGATTTCGACACCGACCGAAAGCCTCTTTCCCACCATCTGCGAGACCTGCGCCTCGAGGAGCGCCTTCAACTCTTTCTGCTCGAGCTGCTCCGCCAGAGCCTGCTGCTCCGGCAGGAAGAAAAGCTGCAGACGACGCTCTCCGACTTCGGCGCGGTGGTAACGAGAAACGAGAGCGTGCAGCATGGGCTTTGCGGTCTTGAGCTGCTCGATGAGCCTCGGAACGAGCTCGTCATTCGCCACGGCAGGTGGTGTGCTCTCTCCGAGCGGCGGGATGTCTTCGGTCCAGTTTTCCGGGCTCGCGCTGGCCTTGGCCGGAGATGCGGCCGGTTCCGTGCCGCGGCTCGTCTTGGAGGACGGTGAGGGTGCAGGAGTTGATCCGGCGGGCTCGGGCGGGGGGGATCCGCCCGCGAGCGCCTCGAAACGTGCGAGGAGCTCCTCGAAACCCGCGAGCCTTCGAAGCTGTGAAATCTTCAAAAGCGCCATTTCGAGGTGAAACCGCGGCTCGGGCGCCGTCCGGAGCGCGGTCTCCGCCTGCGTCAAGACGTCGAGGCTGCGCAGGAGGTCCTCTTCCGTGAACTCCTTCGAGAGCTCCTCGAGATCGGCGATCTCGCCGGGGACCTCGAGAAGCTCGGGAGACTTGGGCGCGACTTGGATGACGAGAACGTCTCTCAAATATTGCATGAGCGCCGAGGTGAAGTAGCGCAGGTCACGGCCACTTCTCACCAGCCCATCCACCGTCTTCAATATCGCGGCCGTATCCCGGTCAAGGATGGCCCTGGTCGTGTCTCGCAATACGTCACGCTCGATAAGCCCCAGGAGCTCGGTGACGTCGCTTTCTTCAACGGTCGTCCCCGTCGCGGCAATGACCTGGTCGAGCGAAGAGATGCCGTCTCTCAAACTTCCCTCGGCCGCCCGGGATATTGCTGCCAGGGCGGCTTCGGCAATCTGGACCCCCTCGGAGCTCGCGATCTTGCGCAGCTGAGCTCCGATCTCCGTGGGCGAAACGGTACGGAACTCGAACTCCTGACAGCGAGACAGAATGGTATCCGGGATCTTGTGGTGCTCGGTCGTGGCGAAGATGAACTTCACGCTCGGAGGCGGCTCCTCCAACGTCTTGAGGAGCGCGTTGAATGCCCCGGTCGAGAGCATATGCACTTCGTCGATGATGTAGATCTTGAATCGGTCCCGCGAGGGCGCGTAACGAGACCCTTCTACGATCTCCCTGACCTGCTCGACGCCGTTGTTGCTGGCGCCGTCGATCTCGAGAACGTCCAGAGAGCGGCCGCGGGCGATCTCCGTGCAGGCTGCACATTCATCACAGGGACGGACCGTCGGACCACTAGCGCAGTTGAGAGCTTTGGCGAGGATGCGCGCCGTCGTGGTCTTCCCAACGCCCCTCACACCTGCGAAGAGGAACGCGTGCGCTAGCCGGCCTTGCTGGATGGCGTGGGTGAGCGTGCGCGTGACCGTTTCCTGACCGACGAGATCTTCGAAGATCTTCGGCCGATACTTGAGTGCGAGTACTTCGTAAGACATATCTCGGTTCGGCCCCGCCTTCCTGCCATCGCTTCGCTGGAGCCCCGCGGCTCAGGCGATCTGCGGCACAGTCGAGGATTCGCTTACCGCTGCTCCCTTCCGGGCCTGACGGGGTTCACAAGCTCGACTCGCACAGTACCTGAACCGCAGGACACGAACGAAAAACGCTAGGCCCCTCGGGGGCAGGATGGCGGTGGACGCAGTCTGGAGCGAACCCGTCTCTGGGGGTATTTTCCCTGTTTAACAGGGAAAATACAGGGAAATTCGAGGGGTTCTCCTCGAATCCGGGCAATCGAAGCTTTTCTAACCAACTGACACTCATAGGTTTGGGGCCGAATTCCCTACGAAACGGAACAGGGAATTTTTCTCGACCGAACAGGGAATTACCCAACCTCAGAACAGGGAAATTTCGCTCGCCCTAGCAGGGAATCAAGCTGGAAGGGAGCTTTCGTACCGACCGTGGAATGGGAACGGCTCAACTGCATCCGGGTGACCGCGTGGCGGTCGAAACAGGCGCTGTAGCCTGACGCCGTAGTGCTCTCCCAAAGTCAAGCCACTTTTGGATCTTATTCCGCGCCTCCGCTGTCGTTTTCTCCTCGCGCTCCCTGGGCACTTCAACGTCGTGTCCACAGTTGCCGCATTGAACCGACTCCCATCTCGACGAAGCTGGGCGTTGCAATTCGGGATTGGCAGTTGGGACAAGGGAAGACAGCCATATCCGTCATCTCCCGACGAGGCGAATCTCTTGAGATCCGTTGCGCGACCGCACCGCGTGTCAACGCCGGTCAGAAACTGCACATTCGTGGCGGGTGAAAATTGCACACTCGACCTACGGGTGACGAAACCTAAGGCGTCGTTACCTCCCTGGATTTCCTTCGGGCTCTGACCGGCGGGCGAGTCTCGTCCGAGCCCGCCGGATGGAGAGCCTGCCAAAGCTCGGTGTGCTCTCGCATGCGGTAGCTGTTTCCTCGGATGTTGACGAGGTGGCAGTGATGCAGGATGCGGTCGATGAGGGCGGCAGCCATGACCTCATCGCCTATGATCTCGCCCCATTCCTCGAAGCTCTTGTTTGAAGTGAGGACGGTGGAGGCGTGTTCGTAGCGCCGGCTCATGAGCTGGAAGAAGAGGACTGCACCGGTCTGGCTAACCGGCAAGTAGCCGATTTCGTCGACCACGAGCAGCGACGGGTGGCTGAGTACGGCGAGTCGGCGTGTCAGGGTTCCGGCAGCTCGAGCCTCCTCGAGCGAGGTGATGAGCGCAGCGAGGGTGCCGTAGTAAACGCGTCGTCCCTTCTGGGCGGCAGCGATAGCAAGACTGATCGCGAGATGAGTCTTGCCGACACCGGAGCGGCCCTAACAAGACGACGTTCTCTTTGCGCTCGACGAAGCCGAGCTCGTGAAGACTCTCGATCTGCTCGCGCTTGATGGATGGCTGGAATGAGAAGTCGAACTCCCCAATCGTCTTCACCGTGGGTAGCCGCGAGGAACGCATCGCGGCTTGCAAACGGCGATTGTTCCTCAGGTTGATCTGCGCGCCCAGAAGCTTCTCGATGGCTTCCGACGTCGTGACCCCTCCGCTGTCGGCCTCGGGGAGGACGCCGTCCACGGCTTCGAGAGCGCCGGGCATCTTGAGGTCTGCCAACATCGCTCGTATCTGCTCACGTCGAGAGGCGGCGGCGGCCTTCATCGGCCACCCCCAGCGAGCCGGTCGTAGACCTGAAGCGAGCGTCGCTCGACTTCAATCGATGGCAGCTCGGCCACGTGCGCTCTCGTTCGTTTGCTCTCTCGTCTCGGGAGAACAAGGGAACGGTAAGGCCGCTCAGCAAGCGGCCTCAGAGTCGCTTTCTCTTCCCGCTCGAATCGGTCTATCGGCCTCTCGTGGATCGTGCGATGTTGGCGGACGTTCGCAACGTCACTCGACCACCGCTCGAGCTGAGCATCGAGGTCCTCGTCGTTGAGAAAGTGACGACCGTAGAAGAAGTTCTCGCGAACGTAGCGGATGGGCCGCTCCACTTTGCCCTTGGTCTTCGCGCGATACGGGCGACAGGCTCTTGGTCGAAACTCCCAGTGATGAGCGAAGCGAACGAACTCGGGATTCTCAACGAGCGGACCACCCTCCCAACGACGGTCTTCCACGATGACCGAACGCATCTGGTCGAAGAGCACCTCCTTCGGAACGCCACCCAGGAATCGGAAGGCTTGCTCGAGCCCCTCGAACAAGGTGTGCATATCCTGGCGCTTGAAGAACCGAAGCCACAACAACCGAGAGTAGCCAAGCACCAGGAGCAGAGCCCAACGGCGCCCCCACGGCAAACGGAAGTGTGCAAAGTCCACCTGAGCTTGATGGCCCGGCGGCGTCTCGAAACGCACAACAGGCTCGATGCCAGGTCGAGGACGCACTTGGCGGACGTACTCTTTGAGCTGCGTGTAGCCGCCTTCGTAGCCCGACGCACGTAGCTCTTCATACAGGCGAACCGCGCTGAGCTGCGGAAACTCCTCCAGGCGTGAGTGAACGACCCCTCGGTACCGGTCGATCTTTCGCGGGGTCGGTGGGCGCTTCCTGTAGCGGACCGCTTCGTTGTCTAGGTCTCGGTCCAGTTGGCCGGTCTCAATCCACTGGTAGATGGTGCGGCGGCTTATTCCCAGCTTGTCTGCCAGGGCTGCCTTCGTCAATCCTTGCTGCAAATACTCTCGTAGCAACACTCGTTTCTCCCTTCCGTACATGGGTGCCTCCGCTCTGGAGGAACCACTTTGTCTGAAGGGCCGAGGTCCTGCCTAGCTCGCGCCAGCCAGCCCTAAGGCCAGGTCTAAGGATGGCCGAGTGTGCAATTTTCGTCCGCCATAAGTGTGCAATTTACCCCCGCCGCTAACAGCCTTCACCTAACTAGTACCCGTCCTGAAGCCTGTAAGGGATTGAGAAAAAAGGAGAAATCGCAAATTTAGGGCTAGTCTTCTGAGGGGGTGTCGATTAGGATCGTGTCGTTGAAAACATCCGATTCTAAATGACTTAACTCCAAAGGAGACCAGCCCTAAATGCGAAAAACGATCAACCCACAGCCAAATCTACGTGAGCCCTGGCTGGAGCTGGAGCACGCACGCGAGCTCGAAACGATCTCGTCGCTACTCGATGCCCATCCTAAGCTCAATGAGCTGGTACTGCAAGACCTAAGGTCGGTCACCCCACCGGCAGGGAGCGATGTTGGTCTCCAGAAACACCATAACTTGTGGTGTGCGAGAGACCTATCGAAGATGTGGGTATTATACGTTTTCGGAAGGGGCTTCGTGGGGTTGAGAGCGAATGAAAATCTTGGACGAAACGAGAGGCGAATTGTTAGCAATCCATGGCTATAAGGGGCGGAAGAGTAATAGTTATTATCGTAATAAGTGTCTTGCCATCATCAGTAGGTTGCAGGTGATGATGGAACTCCATACGTACGATTTAAAAGAAGGCAATGAGCGCCATGTGCATCGGTCGAGACCAAAGACTCGTTTCAAGAACGAAATGACGCCTTCGATTCCGCAGCGAAATCGCCGCAGGCGTTGATAGACCCAGGAACTCTTGACCATATCGGTCACCGCGAAATGAGCCTTGGTAAAGGCAACATCTTCAACTCCCTTGCCTTTGATGGCTTCCAAGTTTGCCTTTGAAGAAAACGCGCCATCGTAGGCAACCTGGCGCGGGGCCCGTTCGTAGAGTTCGACTTGACGGTCGATCATGGTTTCCGCGAGAGTTGAATCGGACGGATTCCCATCCAAGATCACGCAATCCAAAATCATCGAGGACGAGCCACCAGTCATACACACCTTGTGGCCGTAGAGAGGAGGATATCCTGAATCTAGTTGAAATCGGTGAGTGACTCCCATCAGATCGTCGGTGAGAAAAACTGGCGATCAAAAAGAAAGGAGCCACCCGATGAGAGCAGATACGAAGAAGAGAAAGAATGCAACTCAGATGCTGAGGGCAACGCAGGAGCAAGAGTGGTGGGCGGATCAAGTCGTGCGTGTGATGTTCGAGGGCAAGCGAGCGCTGGACAGCGCGATGCTCGACGTCGGACGGCTGGTAGCTGAGACGCTCATGTACATGGAGCGTGAAGAGAGGTCTGGGCCAGACTACCACCCTAGGTCGTCGGGGCTTCGTAAATGGGCGAGTCAGCGGGGAGCGGTCTATATCGGTGACCAGAAGCTCCGTGTCGAGCACCCTCGGTTGCGCGGCCCGGATGGTGAGGTCGGGCTGAGAACCTACGAGCAGCTGAAGAGACGCGGAGGTTTCTCGGAGGAACTCTTGTCGGAGGTGCTTCGAGGGATGTCTGCTCGCAAGTACGAAGAGACGGTGACGGAGGCAGGCAAGGCTTTCGGAGTGACGCCGAGCTCGGTGTCCCGCCATCTGGTGGAGGCGACGGCGAAGCAGCTGAAGCAGTTCCGGGAGCGCACGTTCGAAGACTTCTCGCTATTCGCGACGTACCTGGACACGATTCACCGCGGCGGCCAGGCGTTCGTGGTCGCGCTCGGCGTGGACGGCGAAGGGAAGAAGCTCCTACTGGGCTTCTGGGAAGGAGCGACGGAGAATCACGAGATCTGTGAGGAATTGCTTGAGGACCTGGAGCGTCGAGGACTAAAGCTCTCGAAGCGAGTGCTCTGGGTCACCGATGGTGGCGGGGGGATCATCAAGGTGCTCAAGAGCCGATACGGTAAGAAGCTCATCCACCAGCGGTGTACCCTCCACAAGGGATCGCAATATTCAGCGCCATCTACCCAAACGCTACCGCAAGCAGGCACACCACCTCTTCGCGACCGCCTTGGAGCAGAACAGCTACAAGGACGCGAAGAAGATGTTGAAGGAGTTTGAGCGCTGGCTTCGCAACATCAACGAGTCGGCGGCGGACTCACTGCTCGAAGCGCTCGAGGAGGTGCTGACGCTGCACAAGTTGAAGGTCCCCGCTCTGCTACGTAAGAGCCTGCACTCGACGAATCCCATAGAGAGCATGTTCTCCATGGTTCGGGATTGCGAGCGCAACATCAAACGCTACCGCTCCAGCAAGATGCGCCAGCGATGGCTCGCCGCTGTGTTGCTGCACTGCGAGAAACAATTCAGACGAGTCAAGGGGTACGCATCCATCGACCTAGTGGTCGCAGCCATCGATTCGATTCAACGAGAGGACGAATTGCCCGAGGCCGCGTGAGCTCAGGGGCGAAGATCTGGAAATGACCACAGAGGGAGTCGCTCATGATGTTTTCAACTAATTTCTTGACATCCTCGTGATGAAAGTCGTGCGGTTAGCTCTACTCGTAATCCTATTTTGGTGGTCGTTGATCGGATGCGAAGACCGCGTGACGTCACCGTCTGGAGACGGTTTGACCACCGCTACCCCGGCTGTATCGTTTCCTCCGGGGACGACGTTCAGTGTGGTATCCGGAGAAACAGGCGTGCCGATCGTGGCGCGGTTCGTGGTTGGGGGGGAGGAACTCCTTTCGAACGACAACGGTGAAGTGACGATTAACCGCGAAGCTCGGTTCTCGAGCCCAGTTGACATCGTCGCTGCCGGGTACCTGGACCGCAATACCATCTTCAAGCAGGGCGAGTTTCGCTACACACTTTGGCCCAAGACAAGCCTGAGCGGTCTGACCGAGCGCAGTACGGCGGAGCTCGTTTACACGAACGCGGGCTTGGGTACCGACGCGATCACCGGCAAAGAACCTCTACGTCGCTGGAGAGACGAACTCTCGCAGATTGACGTGATATTCGGAGTAGGATTCGACAGAACCAACGAACAGCAGATCGATACGCAGGTCGAGGCAGTTGCTGAGTTCAACGGAGTCCTTCCTGAGGGCGTTTTGTACGCACCGCCGAGGTTTGTCTCCAGGCCCATCCGACCCTACGTCGATCTGAGGATCCAGCCCGACTATCCCAGTTGCGTCGAATCCAACTTTGCCGCGCTGGTCATCGTGGGCAGTTTCGAGTACACGCTCGCTCGGATCATCTACTGCAGCCAGTCGGCGGCTAGCAACAAGACGATCGCTCTCCATGAACTCGGTCACACCGTTGGCCTTCAGCATTCCTCCAGCGAACGCGACATCATGCGTGCGCCTCCGCGGGTGAATAGCTTCCACGCCAGAGAGAATCTACTGTTGTCGTTAATGTACCAACGCAGGGGCGGGAATCTGTTTCCGGACAATGACCGTGGGTCCGACCGCCAGACGATTGGGGAAATCCTTGAGTTCGTTTGTGGCACGAGATCGGACTAGAAGGACAACTTCTAGTCCAGCTGTGTTCAGGGTGGGTTTGGGCCTCGCCCTTGCTGCGGCGCTAGTGGTTCAAACCGGCCTGGCCGGGGTGCCGGAAGACCAGGAAGAGAAGATCCGGGAAACCTATCGGGCGCTCGCCGTGACGTTAGGAGGGATCGGGCTCAGCGGCCCCAGCAGAACGCGGTTGACGATCAGCATCGACCGCTGGACCACCGACGAGGAGCACAACCAGCTCATCACAACGCTCGCGGAGAAGGGGTCTAAGGATTTTCTCAATGCGCTTCAGAAACAGGAAGGCGCGGGCTTCGTCCAATTCGCTACGTTAACCATCCCCTTGCGCTATGCCCGCGAGATCCGAGTGGAGGGCAAACGCATCATCCGACTGGCCACCGGTGACCCGATCTTCTCTTATCTGCCACGTACACTTACTATGGTCCGTGGTCCGCCGGTCATGCTTCGTTATCCGCGTGATTTTACGGGGAACTACCCGTTCAGCCTGATCGAGCTCCGCCTAGATGAAAACAACGAAGGGGAAGGCACGTTGTGTGAGGTGGACCAGATAAAGTACGACAAGAAGAACACCAAGCTTCTTGTGGAGAGTTTATCGTCCGACCCCATGCGTCTCACCGGGATAACCAAGACCAATTGACGTAACGGCTCCGCCTTTTTCCAGGCTAACCCGTATGCACCGTGCCGTCGACAAGTCTCTTCAGCAGAAAATCGGCGACGGGTCTTGCGACGAATCTCACGCACCGCCGACTCCGCCGACTGCTCGTTCTTGCTCATGGGACACTCTCCGATGGGGACTCCCTCCCCCGAAAGTGTCTCTTAGCTCATTCCCCTAATTGGTCCAAATGAGTGTGACACGAAACAGCTGAAGGCCAATGATAATGCCGTTCCGGACAAAGAGTGTATCTTTCGCGTCACGACGGATGCGTCCCTAGATTCGTGGAAAAAGAACGGCGCTCCTCCACTTCATGGTCACGGTATCAGATCAAGCAGCAACCTCGCTTCGGCCGAGAACGTCGGCTAGGTGTTGGTAGCCGTCGATGCGTCGTAGCGTGATTTGCCCAGAGGCTACGAGCCCGAACAGCAACGCGACCGCCGACTCCTCGGTGGTAAACGACGCCTGAGTCTTCGTCCGGCGTCGGAACTCACGATTGAGGTTCTCCACGGCATTGGTGGTCCGGATCGACTTCCAGATGGCTCGCGGGAACTCGTAGAAGGTGAGCAACTGTTTACCTGCCTCCTCGAGGCTTCGAACGACAGCCGGTGCCAGCGCCGTCCACTTGGTCACGAACTCGGCATAAGCGCGCCGAGCGTCGATGCCGTCCTTGGCACAGACGATCCGGTTGTAGTCACGCTTCAGTTCTCGTCTTGCGTGCGCTGGACAGTGCTCGAGTAGGTTGGCGCTCTTGTGCTGAACGCACCGCTGAAGCCTGGATTCGGGCCATTTCTCGAGCGCCTTGGTCAGGCCCTTGTGGCCGTCGCTGACGACGAGCTTCGGAGCCGGCAGCCCGCGGTTGTGTAGGTCCTCAACTAGCGAGCCCCAATGCGCGGAGGCTTCGCTCACCGCCAGGCGCAACGACAACAGCCGTTTCTGCCCGTCTGGCGCGACCCCGAGCGCAGCCAGCACCGGGACGCTCACCACGCGCTTTGCCATCCGCACCTTCAGATGAAAGCCGTCCAAGAAGACGATTGGGTAGGCTTCGTCGTTCAGGTCGCGGCTTTGCCACTCTTCGAAGCGTTCCTTGAGCCGGCTCACCACACGGGAAACCGCGCTCTTGGACAGATGCTCCTCACCCAGAAGCGGTTTCAGAGCCTTGCGAATCCGACGGCTGTTCGCACCCGACAAGTACGTTCCTAGAATCGCCTCGTCGACTTCACGAGTGCGACGGGCGTATCGGGGCAACAGCTCGCTCCGAAACTCCTTGGTCTCGCCCGTTTCCTCGTCCCGCAGCCGGGCACGCGGAACCCGGAGCTCACGCGTTCCCACCGCCGTGGTCACACGACGCAGCTCGACGCCGTTACGATAGCCGCGCCGCTCCTCCGAACGTTCATAGGCTCCACACCCAAGGGATTGGGAGAGCTCTTCCTCAATCACGCTCTCGATCGCTTCCAGCACCCGCTTGCGTAGACGCAGCTCAACGAACTCCCGGTACTCGCTCACCGATTCGGCCGAGATGGTGGTAGGCTTCTTCATGGCGTAATCCTCCTCCTCGCCTTTCCAGGCGGGTTTTGGTTTTGCTAACCGGAGGTTACGCCATTCTTATTTCCACGGGAACCGGGACGGATCCGTCACGACTGCGCTCGATAAGAAATCAAAGGCCAACAATGCGGTGCCTTTCGCGAAAAAGGGTCCATACGCCATTGCTATGAATCCACTGTTTGCAGAAGCATGGTTATGCGGCCCCACTCCATTGACTGCAAAGGCGACTCTTGGGGTGGGTGATCTCTTCTTCACAGTGGGTGACAACGACGGTAGAGATGGCAGATTTACGAACCATATTCGGTCTATTCCGAAAAAGTCTGGAAAAAATGTCGTAACTATCGCGTTCCATCCCGATTACGACTGTTCCGATTACGACCACGTGAGTGCACTTCTAGTGGCGTCGGTAAATCTATGGTCAACCTCTTACTATGATCCCCCCATGGAGCTTTTGCATAACCCAAGAGCAACTAAACCCCTACCGCGGGAATGGTTGCCGGTGGGTACCGAATACTGGGTAGAAGGAAGTGATTTGAGAAATGGTGATCATGGGAATCCGACCAAAGCTATCGCTATGAAGAATCTCCCGCACCCCGGCCGCAGTATCAAGGAGAATTGTCTGGACCCGCTTGGTCTTAGTGTTACCAAAGGAGCGAAGGTGTTGGGTGTAGCCCGTCACACGCTTTCGCGAGTGCTTAACGGCCATGCGGCCATTTCCCCGGAGATGGCCATTCGGTTGGAGAAGGCGGGATGGCGCAACGCTGAGCTCTGGCTGCACCGGCAGACCACCTTTGACTTGGTTCAAGCGCGCAAGAGTGAAGACCGGATCAACGTCAGGCGCTACCAGCCGCAGCCGACAGTGTAGTGTTTGCCGAGGCGATGTTGGTCTGCGATTGAGGCTGGGGATTCCAGATTATGGATTTTGGAATTGGCATTTTCTATCGGATAGCAAAGGATATCTTCGGGCACTTCACGAGGAACAAGCGTCTTCTGACGCAAACCGACCGCGTCAACTACTCTGGTTAGCAGTTCCGACCCTACTGGGTTGCGGCGGACCGCACCCGGGTTGCCAAACCCACAACGTCACGGGGACGTGGCGGAACAGATCAACGGCGCGTCGTACTCGAGACTCAGCAGCCGGAAGTAGTTTTGGCCCAGGGCAATGTTCCGGAACGCTGTGTCGTCCAGGTAGCGGTTGATGTGACTCGTGACCTCAAGCTCAGCACGGTACACGTCAAGGTCCTTGTCGGCTGATGCAAGAAAGTCCGTTCCAGGCAGAATCCGCTCGGAGTATTCATTGAAGAACAGCACGTAGATCGCCCGTTTGTCCGGATTCGAGAAATACTCGTCATCTAGCACACGCCAGGAAATATCCAACATGAGCAGCGGGTATCGATCCAGCAACGACTTCAGCACCCCGACATGCTGCGCGGCATCCATGTCGACCAGCTCGTGCGACAAGCCCATGTGGACCCAGACGATTGCGTTCTCGGGATACAGGCGAAGTACGTCCTCCATCAACGGCAGGTAACGGGTTGGATCGTCGTCGTGCCCCAGATCCGAATGGATTGCAAGCGGGATGCCCCGTTCCTTCAATGCGCCCATAAAGGCGGCCCATTCGCCAAAGCGTAGCTGCGGGATCGGATCGTGCCCGTTGCGGAAGAGGGCCTGCTTCACCAGGTTCACCTCGCCCATCCACGTGAAAGCACCGGGGTATTCGTCCTCCAGGAGTTGCATGCCGGCGACAATCGATTCTGGTTGCGATAGGTCCGGGAAGGTCATCGACAGCGTCAGGTGGACGCCGGCTGGGGCCATTGTCACGTAGTTGGCGGCGTTTACGAAGTCGTTTCTCAGCGTTGGCGTCACCAGCGTGCCAGGGCAGTCCAAGTAGTAGGTACAGGGTGATGTCGCTGGAAGGGTCTGACCGATGCCATAGATGTTTGCGAACCGCACGCCTGTTTCCTCGAGATACCGGGTGACCTCCTCGAACGGGACTGCGGGTCCGCCAAACGGGCGAAAGTGCACGTGTGTATCCACCACCGAGGTCTGCGACTGAACGGATCGGTCGTAGCATGGGGCATCGTCGATCTGGAACGTCTCTAGCGTCGGCCTAGAGACGCAGCCGGTAAGGACGGCAAGTACGAGCACCAAGGCGGATGATGGTCCGTGAATGGCTCGCGTCATGAACCGATTGCCGGCATTCCCAGATGCGCCGTCATTACTCAGAGGCCACCAAGGCTTCAAAGACAGCGCGGAAGATGTACGGGCATTTTCGGACGTTTGTAACTGGCCGCGCCACGCTGTGGTGTCGTTGCTCGCGGCGGCGGCGATCTTGGTCGTGAGCGCCGGGGTCCGACACGTTCAGCGGCGACCGAGAGCGCATCGGCCTCGTGATTGATCCGTGAGCGTCCATCAGGTCTGCGAGAGGCCGTAGCAGTACTTGTCGATACAGTCAAAAGCTAGCCCACCCGTAGCTGACTCGCACGTAGTAGTAGGCACCGTTGAAGCCGAACGGCGAGAACTGGCCATATAGGTTGCCGATGCCGTCTGCAGCCAGCGGGTTGGTCTCAGGGTAGGCGTTCAGGATGTTCTGGGCACCAATGGAAAGCGTGACGGCGTCGCCGATGGGCACGCCGAACTCGACGTCGAGGAGCCCCTTGCCCGCGTACAGCTCATACCGGGAGGACAGGTCAGCGTCACCGAACCTCGCCTCCGCCCAGGCTCTCGCGTCCTCCCGGTCCCAGTACCGGCCATAGAAGTTCAGGCGCGCGAGCAGGCTCCACCTGCGGGAGGTGTGATTGACGGCGATGTTCCACCGCGTCTCGGGCAACCCGCGCTCCAGCGCGCTGCTGCGGTCGTCGTCGATGGTCTCCGATGTGAAGGCCGTGACATTGGTTCGGGTGTAGTTGAAGACGGCGCTGAACACCGTCGAACCACCAAGCGCCGGCGGAGCGTAGGTCGACACGACGTCGATTCCTGCCGTCTTAGTCGTGAAGTCGTTCACGAAGAAGCGGAACCTCTGCAGGTTTGCAGCTTCGGCAAAGCCACCCGCGATCAACGACGCCGTCTCATTCGTCGTGAGCATGAAGTTCTTCGTGATGGCCAGACGATCGGACACGTCGATCCGGAAGTAGTCGGCGGTAAACGTGAAGGTCTCGGCGTCGATGACCGACCCGACCGAGTAGTTGATCGACGTTTCGGGCTGGAGCGGTTGCCCACCTCGCAGCGCCGCGGCCGGGGAGGTTGACGGAATCGTGCCGTTGTTGACCAGGTCCCCGAGCGCGAAATCGAACTCCGTTGTCACATTGAACGCGTTCTGCTGGCCGGGCGTCGGCGCACGGAACCCGCTGCTGACCGCCGCGCGCACGGCGACGAGATCAGTGACTGCATAGCGGCTGGAAAGCTTGCTGTTCATCGTCGTGCCGAAGCCTTCGAAGTCCTCCAGGCGGACGGCGGCGCCGAGGTTCCATTCGTCGGTCACGCCGTGCACCTCGACATCGCCGTAGACCGCGACGTTGGCGCGGTTCCACGTGCCGGCGTTCTCCGGCCGGGTGCCGTTGTAGCCGTTCGATCCGGAGCTGAAGCCCTGCGATGCGTAGGGGCCGATGGCCCACGACGCCGGATCACCGGCGCCGAGGTGGTACTGCTCCCGGCGCCATTCGGCACCGCCAGCGACGTTGATCATGTCGCTCGCGACATAGGAGAGGTCCAGGTTTAGACCGATGTCGGTCTGCTGCAGGAGGTTGGGTCTGAAGCTGGTCGGGCTCTCCGGGCCGAGCGAGGCGTTGACCGTGTCGAAGATGAACGTGTCGACGCTGTTCCGGCCCCAGTTCACGCTCGCGTCCCAGGAGAAACCGCCGGACGTGAATCCGCGGACACCGCTGACCAGTGACGCGTCGTACACGTCACCGCCGAACTGCGGCGTAAACCCTCCCGGCAGGCCTCCAGACGCGCCGCCGAAGGGCTGGTGGAACGTGAAGCAGTTGGGGTCAGCTTTGATCTGATCGAATGCGTCCGGATCGGGGGCGTTGTCGGTGATGACGACAGGGGGGCAATCGGCCGACCCCATGCCGGTCGCGGCCAGCACGTCGCCGACGAGCAGCGTCCGGCCACCGTCCCCGCTGAAAACCGATCCGCGCGTATTCGGATTCCGGAAGTAGAAGCCTCCAGTCACCCTCTTGCTCGCGTAGTTGCTGTGCGCATACCACTGGCGCCCGTTGGCGAACAGGTAGCCGAAGTTACCGAAGATCTTGAGGTCGTCCTCGATCTTCGGTGAGCCCCAGACCTGCGCGGTGTCGCGGACGTGCGTGTTGCCGGCGTCCCGGAGCGCGGCGGCATCGTCCCGCTGGATGGCCCGGTTGGTCGGATGCGCGTTACCGTACTCGAGACTGAGGTTCGCGAACCCGGTCTCGCCCAGCGGCAGCCCGACGTTGCCGGCGAAGGTGTATGCCGCGCCGCGGCCTCCGATCCCGTTGCAGGACGTGCCGGTGATACCGCAGGTGGCGGGGTTGCCGCTGTTTGCGTCGCCGAACAGGCCGGTGCGGAACTCCATGCTGCCACCGGACCGGGCGTCCTTGAGTTGGAAGTTCATGACCCCCGCGATGGCGTCCGAGCCGTACTGCGCCGCCGCGCCGTCCCGCAGCACCTCGACCTGCCGGAGGGCGATTGCGGGGATGACCGAGATGTCCGGTCCTTGTGCGCCGTCCGCAACGCCGTTGCCGAGCCACGTGATGACCGCGGCACGGTGCCGGCGCTTCCCGTTGACGAGGATGAGTGTGTGGTCAGGCGCCAGGTTGCGCAGATTGATCGGCCTGACGATCGACGCCGTGTCGCTGATCGGCTGCGTGCCGACGTTGAAGGAGGGAACGACGGTCCGCAACTGGTTCGTGAGATCAGTGTCCCCCTGGCTGAGGAAGTCCCGGGACGATATGACGTCGACCGGCACGGCCGATGCCGTTACCGACCGGGGCTGCGCACGGCTGCCGACGACGACCACCTGCTCTTGGAGGCTTACGGACAGCGCCGCATCGAGCGTGACCGTCGCGCCCGCATTAATTTCCACCACCTCGCGCACCGTGGCGAAGTCGGGTAGGGTGAACGTCACCTCGTACGCGCCCGGCTGAGCCACGGTGATCGTGAACATGCCGGTGCCATCAGTGAAGACGACTTGGACCTGCCCACCCACTGCCAAGTTCCGAGCTTCCACGGCAACTCCCGGGAGCACAAGCCCCGTCGTGTCGGTGACCGTGCCCGAGATAGCCGTTTCCTGGGCGCTGACCGGAGTCGGCACGAGCAGGCCGGAGACGAGGGTTGCTACAGCGGACAGGAGCAGCGTTGCTCGGAGATGACGGCGTCTTCCTAAAAATTGCCCATCTGCAAACCCACAGCTATTACCAGCCACCGGTGAAGCCCCGCTCAGAACTCGGGGGAGCGTCCTCTTAGTCCAGAGTAAGTAAGTACCGCGTGCGTGTCGAATATCACCAGCCCAATTGTATGCCAGCGGGACGGCTCCGATCAACTGACGTGCTCCCCGAAAACTAGGACAAAGCCGAGTTGAATCGGAGCTGAGATACTTGCCGCGAAGAGGAGCGGTCATGAAGAGTAAGCGATTCACGGAAGAGCAGAGCATCGGGATTCAGCGTGAAGCGGAATCGGGAACGGCTGTGCCTGAGCTTTGCCGTAAACACGGAATGTCGAACACGACGTTCTACAAGTGGCGGAGGAAGTACGGCGGGATGGACGTGAGCGAGGCTCGTCGCCTGAAGCAACTCGAGGACGAGAATCGTCGTCTGAAGCGTCTGGTGGCGGACCAGGCGCTAGACATCCAGATGTTGAGGGCGGTGAACGCAAGAAAATGGTGAGTCCTGCCGCGAAACGAGAGGCTGCGACGTGGCTGGTTGGCGAGTACGAGGTCAGTCAGCGTCGAGCGTGCAGGACATTAGGGCTAGGCCTCTCGACGTGCCGCTACGTGAGTCGTAGAGTTGACGGCGGTGAGGTCCGCAAGCGTCTCGTCGAGCTCGCTGAGGAGCGTCCGCGGTTCGGCTACCGCCGCCTGTGGCTGCTTCTACGGCGAGAAGGCCATGAAGTGAACCCGAAGCGGATCTACCGTCTGTACCGCCTGGGAGGGCTGAAGCTGCGCCCCAAGAAGCGCAAGCGTGTGAGCCGTCATCCTCGGCAGAAGCTCGTTGAGCCGAAGCATGTCAACGCCCGCTGGTCGATGGATTTCATGAGCGACCAGCTCGCGCAAGGGCGACGATTTCGGATTCTGAACGTGGTCGATGATTGTAGTCGAGAGGCTCTAGCAAGCGAAGCTGAGTACTCCCTCCCTGGTGTTGCCGTTGTGGACGTACTAGAAGCGATCGCAGCGCTGCGGGGTTACCCGAAGCAAATCGTCATCGACAACGGGCCCGAGTTCACGGGTCGAGTTCTCGATGCGTGGGCCTATGACAAGGGCGTCGAGCTTCGATTCATCGAACCGGGCAAGCCAACGCAGAACGCTTTCGTCGAAAGCTTCAACGGCCGGTTTCGCGATGAGTGTCTCAATCAGCACTGGTTCGTCACCCTGGCGGGGGTGTGTCAAGTCTTTTGTGTAAACGGCCATTGGTTTAATTCGGGACGCGCTCTTCGAAAACGATCGTGAAGTGATTGAGCGCTGCCGTCCAATCCTTGATCGGGCGGTTCCATCGTTCGGACGCTTTCTGGATCGCGAGAAACAGAACCTTCCGCACCGAGTCCGTCGTTGGAAACGAGCCTCGCTTCGCCGTGACTTTCCGGATGGAGGCGTGCACGGATTCGATGGCGTTCGTCGTGTAGATGACCTTACGGATCGGAGCCGGATAACTGAAGAACGGAATGACATTTTCCCATCGACTCCGCCACGACTTCGAGATGCTTGGGAAGCGAGGGTCCCACTTCGAGGCGAAGGCCTCGAGGGCCTGCTCCGCCGCCTCCGCGTTCGCCGCGGCGTAGATGGTCCGAAGATCTCGAGCGACCACTTTTCGTTCCTTCCAGCTCACGTACTTCAGCGAGTGGCGGAGCAGATGCACGATGCACAGCTGCACCTGCGTTTTCGGGAACGCTGTTTCGATGGCCTCCGGAAATCCTTTGAGCCCGTCAACGCACGCAATCAGGATGTCTTGGACCCCCCGATTCTGGAGCTCGGTCAGCACGTTCAGCCAGAATTTGGAGCCCTCCGATTCGCCGACCCAAAGTCCGAGTAACTCCTTGTGGCCCTCCAGGTTGATGCCCAGCGCCAAGTACACCGCCTGGCTCTGGACCTGCCCGCTCGAGCGCAGCTTCAAATGAATCGCGTCCAGGTAGACAATCGGATACAACGCTTCCAGCGGTCGGTTCTGCCACAGCTTTACCTCGTCGAGAACGGCGTCGGTGACTTTGGAGATCAACGCCGGCGAAACCTCGACGCCGTAGAGCTCGTGAAGATGACCTTGGATCTCGCGGGTGGTCATGCCCCGGGCGTACAGGGCGATCACTTTGTCGTCGAAGCCTGGGAGTCTTCGCTGGCCTTTCTTCACCAGCTGAGGTTCGAACTCGCCGTTTCGATCTCGCGGTACTTCGAGCTCCAATTCTCCGAAATCAGCTTTGACTTGCTTCGACGTTTTTCCGTTGCGGGAGTTGCCCGTGTTCTTTCCTTCGGATGCGTTCTTCTCGTAGCCCAGGTGAGTCGTCATCTCACCTTCCAGCGCTCGTTCGACCAGACGCTTCGTGAGTTGCTTCAGTACGCCTTCCTTGCCCAGCAGCTCCTCGGGGTTCTTGCCTTTCACCAGCTCATCGAGCATCCTGTCCGTGTCATCAATCTTCGCCATGACTCGCTCCTTTCGTTTTTCATTTCAAGTCATGGTTCTCGGGATAGCGATCTCGATACGTGAAATCCCGGCCAAGATGGAGCGGAACCCCGAGTACGCGAAAGTAGTCGGGCGTGACGCCGAGAATCATTGGCCACTGCTCTCGCTCGACGACATCGCCCGATGTGGCTTCGACGCTCATCTGTGCTCTCGCCCAACTTCCCGCCATCGGAGTCCACGCGGAAGCCGCCACGGAGAGGACGTCCGGAAGCCGCCCCCACCTGCCCGAGGATGTCGATGACAGCGCGCTCCGATTGGTGAGGCTCGACATACCGATACCCCGGAAGGGAGATATTCATCGTGAGGACGCCGCCGGCATCGAAGCCGGGATCGACCGACACCAGGCGCACGAAGCTTCGAATCATCAAACCGGCGCCAATCGACAGCGTGAGCGCGAGCGCCACTTGCGCTACCGCTAGCACCGTTCGGGAGCGCTGGCGGCTCGCTGAGGCAGTCATCGTCCTGCCCATCGCCTTCAGCGACCCGTCGAGATCGTGGCGCGAGAGCCCGAACGCAGGAAAGATCCCGGCAAGAAGTCCGGCCGAAATGGAAACGGCCACCGCAAACGCGAGAACCGGCGCATCGACACCCACTTCGTCGATCCGCGGGATCCCCGACGGGGCCAAGACGAGCAGCAGTTGAGTGGCGCCAATGGCAAGAAGGACTCCGAGGATGCCGCCAACCAGTGCCAAGAGCACACTCTCCGTGAGGAGCTGTTTGGCGATCCTCCCACGCGCTGCTCCCATCGCAGCACGGATGGCGAGCTCCTTTTCCCGCCCGGCGCCACGAACGAGGAGGAGGTTGGCGACGTTGGCGCAGGCAATAAGGAGAACGAGCGCCACCGCGCCCAGCAACACGAGCAACGTGGTCTCGACCTCACCGACGATGGCCTCTCGCAGGGGGGTGACATCGGCACCCCATCCCATCACGGGCGGACGATTCTCCTCTTCCCAACGTCGAAGAATGGCGTTGACCTCGTCTTCGGCAACGCCGGCATCCACGCCCTTGCTGAGGCGAGCCAAAACCCAAAGGACGACTGTCGACTCGCCTCGGAGCGCTTCGGTGCTCATCGGGACCAGTAAATCGACATCCCTCGGCGTGAGCTCCCTTCCACGTGGCAAAACGCCGACAATCACGTGCTCCACGCCATTGATCCGGAGCTCCCGTCCGAGAACGCCGGGCTCCCCGCCGAAGCGACGCAGCCATAGCGCATAGTCGAGAATGACGACGGGCTGCTCGGTCTCGTGCTCCTCAGGACGAAAGCTTCGCCCGAGCGCCGGCTCGATGCCTAGAAGAGACATCAACTCGGGAAGCACGTGTGCCGCGCTGACGCGCTCGGGAGATTCATCGCCGCTCAAATTCACACTGCTGTAAACGTATCCCGAGAGTGAGGAAAGGCTCCGGATCTGCTCTTGGATGGACACGATGTCGCGGGACAGCATCATCAATCTCTGAAGGCCCTGATTCCTGTTGTTCCGCGTGATGCTGACGAGTGTCGCCGGATCCGAGTACGGAAGCGGCTTCAGCAGAATCCCGCTGACGAAGCTCTCGAGCGCCGTCGTCCCACCGATGCCGAGGGCGAGCGTCAGTGTCACCAGGAGGACGAACCCGGGCGCGTTGCGAGCGGTGCGCAAGGTATAACGGATGTCCTCACGGAGTCTTTCCATAGAGACGCGTCCCTGAACTCGGCGAATTCCGTTCCTAATTGCCCTGCACGGCATCGGCAACCGGCGGGTAAAGGTAATTCTACTACCGACCGATTTCCGAAAGGAAATCGAGGTCTTGTCGGTTGGGGGGAGGGTACGAGCATCAAGTGGCCCGTCCACGCCCATATGCCGAGATGGCCGTCACCGAGCACCAAGCGGAACATCTCAGACCGCGCTTTTTCAGTCTCCGCAGCAGCGACGACCAGGCGCTTCGGATTCTCGATGGCCGGCCTCCAGCGTCAAAACGATTTTCGTCCCATCCGACAGGCCCGCAACGGCAAGTAGACACCATCCACCCACAGGTAGACGACTTCGAGCTCGTCCCAGGTTGCATGAACACGGAGTGGAAGCATTGACATACGCTGTTGCTGAGCGAGGCGGAAGCGCTTGCCGGTCAGAAGGGCAAGCATCCAGAGGATCGGACGCACTACCGATAGGGCCGCGCGCCAGGCGAGCTGAGCTTCGGCGGCCGTTGCGTCCAAGTCCAGCGACCACGTGTTCGCTCCAAGAACGGTAAGGAAGCATCGCTACCGAGCTTCGACGCGTTTCGCCGCGAGGACCCGCTACCAGAGAGCGTCGTCAACGAGATTCTGTTGGGGGTGTCGACCCGCGGCTACGAAGCGAGCCTTGAGCAGCCGCTCGAACGCGTGCCGCACCGAGGTGCGAGCAAGTCGGCCGTGAGCCGTCATCGCGTCCCAGCGACCCGCAAGAAGCTCGACGAGTATCTGAGTCGTCGGCTCGACGAGCTCGACGTGCTGGCCCTGATCGTGGATGGGGTCGAGCTCGCAGAGCACACCACCACCGTCGTGGTCACGATTGGCGCACTCGCGTTCATGCTCGCCATTAGCTGGGAGTTGACCGTCGTCTCGACTCAGAACGGGGAGCTGTGCACGCAGATGCTCCAGGACTTGCTGGAGCGTGAACTTCGCATCGACGACCGCCTGCTGTGGGTCATCGATGGCGGCAAAAGGATTCGCAAAGCTCTCGGAAATGTCCTCGGCGACATCGCCGTCGTGCATCGATGTCACGTGCACAGACTACGCAACCTGCAATCGCACTTGCCCAAGAGCCGACACGCCTATGTGCTCGGGACGATGCGCGAAGCCTACCGGAGTACGAAAGCCGACCTCACCAGAAAGCGCCTGAAGGCTCTGGCCGGCTGGCTCGAGCGCAACGGCTACGACGAGGCCGCAGGAAGTCCCCTGAAGGACTCAAAGAGCCGCTCACCGTGCTGAAGCTCGGGCTCCCGCCATCGCTTCGACGCTCACTCGCAACCACGAACGCCATCGAGAATCCCATGGGAAACATCCGCCGCGTCTCTCAAAACGTAAAGCGATGGAAGGGCGCCGACATGATCCGCCGATGGTCCGCACTCGGCATCGTTGCCGCCGGAGAAGAAGTTCCGGCGCATCAAGGGCTATGGTGTAATGGATGCACTGCGTCGCGCTCTTCGAGCAATCACGCCCTTGACACCGACGAGAATGTCGCCTAGCCACGTTTAATGCAGCCGCTGCTGCGACGAAGTTCAACAAAGAGCGGGTCATCCCCTTCGGACGACCATTGCCGTGGAGAACCTCAATCGCGAGTTCCGACGTCGGACCAAAAGTCAGGCGTCGTTTACCATCGAGGCGTCGGCAATCACGCTATATGTTCGGGTTCGTAGCTTCTGGGGCAAATCATTGCGACGCATCGACGGCTACCAACACCTCGCCGATGTTCTCGGCCAAGGTGAGGTCGCGGTTTGAGCTGATACTCTGACGATGAAGTGGAGGTGCACCGTTCTTTTTCCACGGACTTAGGGACACATCCCCGTCCACGCACACACTTCAACAAACGAGAACATTCGTAAGAGTGCGCGAGGTTAATACCTCCATTAACTGTGCATGCAAATAGCCGTGCTCTACCGTCCTTGTCGTTGTGTTGTTCAAGCGTGTCAGTAACAAGAACTGAGATTTAGCAGAGTCCAACCCTCCTGTCAAGAATTTTTGCCTCTCCTGCCATTTCAGTGGATCCTCTCGAGGGTGAGACCGCCACAGTTTAGGTAGGTAGACGAGACTGATGAGAGCTTCGGCAGAGTGGAGTCCAAAGCTGCGGTGGCTCAGCAGCCGGATTTTGTTGTTCATTCCTTCGAGTCGGCCGTTGCTGAGTCTCCACGTGACCCACGCGATGACGCCATCGAAGTGGCTGCGGATCATCTTCGCCGCGCGTTTGACGGGCTCTATCCTCGAGCTCATAGCGCGCCGCAGCCATCCTCGGAGAAACTTCTTGGCCCATGTCTCGGTTTTGTAGGTGTAGAGGTCCATGAAGTCGTCGCGCAGAAGCATGGCGCGGTAGAGGCGACGATTAGCTCGCACCTGCTCGCGGAGCACCCGTTTGTCTTTCGCGCTGCGGTTGTGTTTGGCCTTGAGAAGGGGAAACTTGGTGTTCTTGAGGTTGCGCCGGGCAGTCCCTTTGAGCTCGCGCACCAGCTCGCGCCGGGTCTTATCCACGGCCTCGTTCAGATGCTTGACGATGTGGAAGCGGTCAAAGATCACCCGTGCCTGAGGAGCCTTTTTGCCGACGACAGTTATGTACGGCTCCCACATGTCCATGCTGACCGCTTCGAGCTCCGCGGCTCTTTGTGGTCCGAGCTTGCGGAAAAACCGCAGCAGCGTCTTGGCCTTGCGCTCCTTTCCCGCCCAGACGACCCGGCCGCTGAGATGGTCTATTACCACTGTTAAGTACTTGTGGCGTTTGCGGTAGCTGATCTCGTCCATCCCAATCACCCGCAATCCATCGAGCTCGCGCCGCTCATCCCGCTGCTCGGCAACCACTCGCTGGATGATCCGTCGCACCGAACGCCACGTCACTCGGAAATAGTTCGCTACGGCGCTGACGTCCGTCCTCTGTGCCAGCCACGCTACCTCTTGTTCGAAGCTTTTGGTAAAGCGGCTTCCCTTGTCGGCCCAAGGCACCTTTTCTCTGACCACTCCACACCGCCGACATACCACTCGTCGGATCGAGTAGCGAAGATAGGTCCGGACTCCGAACAGGTCCAAGTGCCGCCAGTAGCGATTGTAGCGATCTTTGTTCTTGCGGACCTTTCGTCCGCAAATCCCGCACAGAGGCTTCCTCCTCCGTGGTACTACATCCACCACCACTCTGGCTTTGTCCGCCTGGAAGTGGAAACCTCGGACCCACAGGCCTTGCAATCCGATGAGCTTGTTGACTAACGTAGTAACGCGCATCGCGGGAACGCTCTTTTCTCTTTCGGAAAAAAAGATTCTAGCGTTCTCGCCGATGCGCATCTACACATGGCTTACCCTCTCAACCCACGGGCCTCACCAAATGCCACTGCCCCTCAGCGGGAGACGAGGCTGTGGGAAACGCCCCCACGGTTCTGGTCGTTCAGACCTTGCTCACGACTGAGTTCTCTTCGAAGCCTGGAAGGGCGTTTTCCATAGCCTCCACTAATCGAGCCCCCCCTTCCTTATTCCATATGAACTAATCTTTCTTGTATATATATCAGGAGGGGCCTGTGGGCGCTCGTGGGAAACGCGAAGCGTTTTCCAAGCGATTGTGGAAAACGCCGCTCCACGTTTGTACGTGCTCACAACCTTTTAAACGCCTCTCTCGCCCGGAGTTTCCGGCGTTTTCCACAATCGCGGCAGCGTCCATAGGCCATGCCCTCCAACACAAATCAGATCCCCCGAAACGACAGGAGAACCGAATTTTTGGGCCGGGATGAATTCTTCGCTTTTCGGAATCGGCGCAATTGCACTGCCTGGACGAGGCCGATGTGTCAATCGATGAGAACGGCGAACGGCATCGGTTCACGAGCAGAATCTTGCCGCCGTACATGAGGCGCCCCCGAAGCTCGCTGAAGTGCTTCCGGTGTTGTACCCTCATCCCGTCGTCTTACCAAAAGCTACTGTGCTTTCGCCCGTAAAAGGAGCCCGACGTTCGATGTCGTCGGGCAGACGGAACCTGAGCCGGCTCGCGAAGGCGATCGGCGACTGGCTCCAGGACAACTCGACCATCCTCCGGCAGCTGTAATTGTGGCGGGGGGGCTAATCCCATGGGGCTGCGTCCTAAGTCCCACAAACCCCCACGGCTAGAGCCGAGCGGTCTAAAGAGGAAGACCCTGGCGCGTTCACCTGGATGGGCGAAGTCAACCTGGTGAAACAGACGCTGTTCGGTAACGGACGTGAGTCGGTCTCTATGGCGACGCTACCCGAGTGGGAGCCCTTCATATCGAGCACAAGGGAGAACGGCTATCCCGGCGCGCTCGCGGCCATGTCGACGGACGATGTGGAACGAGGTGCAACAACCAACTCGTGGGTCCATGGCTACGTTTTCTTCCCATATTTCAACATCACTTGCCCACACAGCAAAATGTTCGATTCGTCAAGTTTTAACAAGGGCTCGGTTCGTCATTTCTTCCGTGCTGTACGTGCCTGCCGCTTGCGTTCCTCCGCTTCCCTCTTGCGCTTCGCCCGGTTCGCGCGGGAGCTCGCGATGCTGGCGCAGCGCGTCGAGTCATACTCCCGGCGGCCGGTCCGCACGAAGAGCTTGCCACAAACCGGGCAGGCTCTGATGTCGCCTGTGCTATGCGTTAATGCGAGGTAAAGTAGGAGCGTTAGGAAACCGTCGCGAAGGTTCGGTACGCCCGCGAGTGCAAAGGTCCTCCGGTCTTCTCGCGGTCCCGCCGGGACGAGCAGCCAGGAGGCTGTTATCTCTTGTCGTTGGAGCTTCCTCGAGGGCCAGCTCTCGTCCTTGTCTGCTTGTCGGTGATCATCCTGCATGCGGATCAGCTGTCCAAAAAGTTGGCGCCCGTCGTGCTGTATCGCCTTGAGCTCATCCTTGGCCGGATCGAACGGCTTCTTACCAGGAACATGGGTCGGCCAATCGATACTCACTCTTCCAGCCTCAACGTCGATGCTGTCAGCCTTTGGCAGGTAGATGAAATCGATCAAGTCATCCCTCGCGTTGAGCAAATCTCCCTCTCGATCCGTATCTAGGTTGGCGTTTAGGAAATTGATCGCCAGCTGGAGGCGGTCGTTGGCGGTCATCATAATAAAGAAGAGTCTACCGTGACAGGAGACAGGCCGCAACTAAACGTGATCGGTCATGTGAGCGCTAAAAATTGTAGTGACAGTTTTACATTGTTATTCAATCACGCTATTCTTGCGTTGAACGGAGGAGGCAGCATGGCTCGGACAAGTGGGGGGGTCTCGGCTGCATCCCCGGGCTGGAAGCAGTCGGGAGTTACGTGATGCTAGAAGTGACCGACACGCCCAATCCTCACATAGCCGGCCTCGAGCTGAGCTTCGCGTTCGACTTCGAGAACGACCCGGACCTAGCGAAGCTCTTCGAGGGGACGATGGCGGAACGTCACGAGACGACGCTCCACTTGGAAGGCATCCGCGAGGTCGACGCTCACCCAAAGAAGTACGGGGTCGATTCGCGGATTTACGCCCGCGTCGCTCGAGTTCGAGGTGAACGGCCCGCTGCGGCTCGCCGAGGAATGACATGAGCGAGACGATCCGCGCACCCCGGCAACCGTCGATCGTCTATCGGGCGGTCTCGGCCCTCAAGCCCAACGCGCACAATCCGCGGACCCATAGCCCACGGCAAATCCGGCGGATCACTGAGAGCATCCGTGCGTTTGGATTCATCAATCCAATTCTGGTCGACGAGGCGGGTGGAGTGATGGCGGGTCACGGCCGGCTCGAGGCGGCGAAGCGGCTCGGCCTCCGTCAGGTTCCCACGCTCCGCGTGGGCGAGCTGAGCGAGGCGCAGAAGCGAGCGTATGCCATCGCGGACAACCGACTGGCAGAGCTTGCAGGCTGGGACGAGGAGCTGCTGGCGGTGGAGTTGCAAGCGCTTACCACGCTCGATATCGACTTCGATGTCGAGGTCACCGGTTTCGCGACGGCTGAAATCGACACGCTCATCGCCGGGCTGAACGGCTCTGGGAGCGAGGACGAAGCCGACCGGTTGCCCGAGCTCGACGACGCGACACCGCCGATCGCCAAGCCCGGCGAGCTGTGGCGGCTCGGCCGACATCGCCTGTTGTGCGCGGACGCGACCCGGACGGAAGCCTATGGCCGCCTAATGGACGGCGAGACCGCGCAGATGGTGTTCACCGACCCGCCGTACAACGTAAGTATTGTATCCGGCGCGCGCGAGGTGAGGAAGCGGTGTTGAGTGGCCCGCGCCGGATCACAACGCGTTGAACGAAACCGCTTGCTGACGTTGCTATGGGTATTGTTCGGGTCGGCAGGTGTGTCGGACGAAGTTGATTGAGGCATTGCCACTAGGGCCGGTGGCCGGTTGGTGAGCGATCGCGGGAGCGACGAGACACGTAGTTAGCGCGAAGCGTTTGACAGGCAACGACAGTGCGCAGTTCTCCCGTGGAATGGGCGGCTCCGTCATGGTCGTTACGGTCTTTCGTGAGTTCACGAGGAATCGAAGCTCCATTGGTGAGGGAGTTCCATCGTCGCTTGTATGGGAGCGACAACACGTAGTCTGCCTTTCTTGCACTCGGGACACAGCTCGCTGGTATCGGGTAGCTCCTGCTCCCCCGGATCTTCGGCAACGGGAAGGGTCGGAGGCTCGGAGCTATTGGAGAGCGGCTGTTGGCCGAGCAGGAAACGGATTCGCTGCAGCTTCTCCGCGCGGTGTCGGTTGGCGAGGAAGCCGTAATAGCGGACACGCATGAAGCCTTTGGGTAGCACGTGGAGGAGAAAGCGGCGGAGGAACTCGACGGCGTCGAGGGTCATGATGCGTTGTCGGTCTCCGTTGGCATAGTCCTTCCATCGGAACGTCACTTTACCGTCGTCGGTCGAGAGGAGGCGCCGGTTGGCGATGGCGACCCGGTGGGTATAGCGGGCGAGGTATTTGAGCACTTGTCGTGGGCCGCCGAACGGCCGCTTGGCGTAGACGACCCAGTCTTTGTTCCGTAGGGTTTCGAGCCAGCCCTCCCAAGCCTTGGGGTGTCGAAGGTCTTGAAGTCGGCCGTGAAACTCGAGCTCGTCGTGGTCGAAGGCGCGTTGGAGCTCAGCGACGAGCTTGCCCCGGAACAACCGGCTCAAGACGTCACCGTGCACAAAGAACCCGTTCCGACAAGCTACCCAGCGTTGCCCATCGAAGCTCAGGCCGCCACCTGGGATGACGCAGTGCAGATGGGGATGGAGATGAAGATTCTGTCCCCAGGTATGCAGCAGCACCAGACATCCGAGTTCGGCGCCCAGGTGTTTCGGGTCTCGGCCGAGCGTCAACAATGTCTCGGAAGCGGCATGGAACAGCATCGCGTAGACGGTACGGCGATTCTGAAGCGCCAGCGGCGCGAGCTCGTGCGGGACGGTGAACACGACGTGGAAGTACTCCACGTCGAGCACCTCCTGCTCACGGGCCTGAATCCATGCCGCCCGAGCTGCTCCTTGACACTTAGGGCAATGGCGATTAAGACACGAGTTGTAGACTCGCACCTCGTGGCCGCAGCTCTCACACTTTGTAAGGTGGCCACCCAGAGCTGCCGTCCGGCATTTCGTCAGGTCGTTCAGGACGCGATACTGCGCCTTCGAGGGGCGGTAGCGCTTCAGATATCTAGCACCGTCGCTTTGGATGACATCGGCCACTTCCGGCCGATGTTCGCTCACTTCTCAGACAGCGTCTTGTTGGTGAGCGCGAGCAGGTCCGCCATCTCACGGCGCGACTGCTGGGCTCCGATAGCGATGTGAAGATAAATCGCCGTTGTATTCAGGCTTCCGTGTCCGAGAAGGACCTGAATCGTGCGCAGATCGGTGCCGGCCTCGAGAAGATTCGTGGCAAAACTGTGACGCATCGTGTGCGGTGTCACTCGCTTGGTCAATCCTGCGGAACGAGCCGCCCTGCTGCAGGCTCGCTGAACGGTCGTGGGATGGGTGTGCTCGTCGCCGTTTCGGTTCGGAAACAACAACGTCCCATTTGGACGACAGGCCTTGTAGTACGCGCGCAACGTCTCCAACAGAGTCGGCGACAACGTGACGTAGCGGTCCTTACGACCCTTGCCTTGTCGGATGCGAATCACCATCCGTTCGCTGTCGATGTCATTCGTCTCCAGATTCAACGCCTCCATCAACCTCAGCCCAGCGGCGTACATCGTCTGAAGTACCGTGCGCTGCTTCAGCGCTCGGACATTCGCGAACAATTTCGACACCTCTTCGATACTCAAAACCTCGGGAAGCCGTTTGCCTTGCTTAGGAAAAGGAATGTGCTCTACCAGCCAGTCCTTGTGCAGTGTCTTGGTGTAGAGAAAACGCAAGGCGCAAACGGTTTGATTGAAAAAGGCCCATGACGCCTTCTTCTCGTCCACCAAAAAGCGCTGATATTCCCGAATCTCTCCCTCCTCTAGCGCCTCTGGAGACTGTCCAAAGTGCTTTGCAAATTCCGAGACACATCGGACGTAGATCTCGACCGTCTTCGTCGAGTAGTTCCGGATCCGTAGATCCTCCATCATGCGACTTCGTAGTAAGCTCGACATACAAGGCTCCTTTCGTACTGGGTTTCTGTTTTGGCGACAAAAACCTAGCTCACGAGAGGAGCCTTTTGCACTTCAGGCGAGATGTCCCTTGGGACTGTTCTCAGAAGGTGGGTTTCAAGACTGCCGCGTAGCGGCTTCGTTCAACGTGCCCATCGACGGCCACGCCCGCGGTCTCGGCTCGGTGACGCACGCTGAGTTCGCCATGGCGGCGGGGGAGATGTCGGAAGCCGAGTTCACAACGTTCCTCGAGACCGTGCTGGGCCAGTTGGCATCGCACAGTCGAGACGGCGCCATCCACTTCGTGTGCATGAACTGGCGGCACCTGTTCGAGCTGCTGACGGCGGGACGCCGGGTTTACGACGAGCTGAAGAACATCTGCGTGTGGAACAAAACCAACGGGGGCATGGGCTCGCTGTACCGCTCCAAGCACGAGCTGGTCGCCGTGTTCAAGGCCGGCCGGGGGCCGCACATCAACAACGTCGAGCTGGGGGCGCACGGACGCTACCGCACCAACGTCTGGGATTACGCCGGCGTAAACACCTTCGGCACGGACCGCGACCAAGAGTTGTCCCTGCACCCTACGGTCAAGCCGGTGGCGCTGGTCGAAGACGCGATTCTCGACTGCTCGCGCCGCGGCGGCATCGTGCTCGACGCCTTTTTGGGCTCGGGCACCACGCTGCTCGCGGCGGAGCGGTCGGGGCGGCGCGGCTTCGGTCTCGAAGTGGACCCGAAATACGTCGACACGACGCTCAAGCGGTTCCACGGCTACACCGGCGAGGAGCCGGTGCACGCGAGCAGCGGACGGAAGTTCACCGAGCTGGAATAGGGGAATCGGCATGGGAGAGGAGTACGAGGTCGGCTACGGCAAACCGCCGAAGCAGGCCCGATTCTCGAAAGGCCGCTCGGGCAACCCGGCGGGCCGTCCCAAGGGACGCAAGAACAAGGGTTCGGTGGTACGGGAGATCATCGAGCGTCAAGTGATTCTCCGCGAGAACGGGAAACCTCGGAAGGTGACCGTGTTCGAAGCGCTCGTGGAGAGTACGGTATCGAAAGCGCTTAACGGGTCGGTCAACGATCTGATCAAGCTGCTCCAGCTCATCGAGAAACACGTGCCCGAGAAGCTTGAGGAGGTCGAGGAGGTTCCGGTCCGGCCCGACCTGTCCCCGCTGAGCGACGAAGATCTGGCCTCGTTGCGAGCGGTGGCCGCTGGCTGGAGAGCACGGGACAAACATCGAACGGCGCCTGCTGGGCCGAAGCAGCCAGTGACGAAGAAGTAAAGGCGTATCCGGCCTAACGAGTTGGATCCGCCTGCGGGAATGGCCGCGCTGTTTGTCGGTCCTCTTCCGGCGTCCGCCGTTACTTCGACCAGTGGATTTCGCCGCGCTCGTAACCCGGCTGCCTTTGCTGGGTTCTCGGACGGCGTCGGCGTCATAGAAGTAGCGCGCGTTCTTTGTCAGCAGGAAGATTTTCTCGTGCGCTGCTGTGGGTCGGTCCCTGGCACTTTCGGACATAGGGTTCGGGTTCGGTTTCGCCCACACGATTTCCGAGCGCACCCACCAGCCGTCCGACTGCAGGGCCAGCGCGATGCGCGCGCATCAAGACCAGATCCTTCGGCTTCAGTCCCGCTTACGGCATCCGGTTGGGGAGCCCGATAGGGGACGACGTTCGCCACCATGGCTTCAGGGCACGGTCCGGGTCGTCGCTTCAAGACGAACCTCATCGAGCGCGACTTCAACGCGACGCGACCGAACGAGCTTTGGGTGTCGGACTAACACAGCGGATCAAGATTACTCACCCCATACGCACCCGTGTGCCGGTTGCTGCCGCGCCACATCTCCTAGGCGCTTATAGGTACATCGATTGAGAATTCACGCTCGGACATGACATAGAGTGGATTTCGGCGGAACCTGCGAATAGGCGTGCCCTCGTTCTTAGCCCGCCCGCGCCGGCTTTCGGAGTGGACTTCGGCAGGTGGAAGAGCGTCAATGGGGGCATGCGCCACGGTTTCATCCTCCCGGCACACGGCCGAGTTCGGTTCTCCAGCCGCGAATGGCTCGCACTCCGCCCGAATGGACCGGCCATGTTTCAGCAACATTTGCCAAGGCCTCCCGGAGCCAGCATTGCGCGAGATGAGACGACCTGCATCCGGGTTGAGGTGTAGCGATGGTGCCAACCGGACATCGAAAGACGCCGCCTACCGACGGACGTTCCAACGTGTCGGCCACTAACCTTGCGCACGCCTCGGGCCACCAGCTTCCCATTCACGCGACGTGCATCGATAGCGGCTACGCCTCAGATGACATCTACGACTTCGTGCTGCGGCATCAGCACCGCCGGCTCTACGCGACGAAGGGCTACGCGGGCAGGAGCGGGAACCCCATCGTGGGCAAGCCGAGCGAGAAGCGCTACGGTCGGAAGCCGCGCCCGGTGCGGGTGTACCCGATCAACACGGACGACGCGAAAGCGGACGTGATGGCGAGCGTCGCGCTCACCAGGCCTGGTCCCGGCTACATGCACTTTCCGGAGCACGTTGACGAGGAGTTCTTCGCGCAACTGTGCGCGGAGCACCGGGAGAGGAACGAGGCGCTCGACTGCGCCGTGCTCTGTCTCGCCGCGCTTCGGCTGTTGGGAAATCAAAACATCCGCCAGATGCTGGAGGCGCTCGAGGCCGAGCCTCCGGAGGGTGCGGGAGAAGCGAGAAAGCCCGCAGCGGAGCGGGAGCGTCCGTCGCCGAGAAAGCATAAAATAGGGAGGAGCAGCTACTTACAGTCGAACCGTTAATGGTGAGCCAAGCCCAGACATGCGTCGAGCCGGAGGCGTGTCCGCAATGCGGCGAGCGCGGCCGCGTCGTCGAGAGCCGTCGCGTGGGAAGTGGACGACTGCGGGTGGGCTACCGCCGCCGGAGGCACGAATGCCCCGGCTGCCGCTATCGGTGGACGACGTACCAGAGCGCCGTGAACCCGAATGAGAGGATTCTTTCCTCGTAACGACGAAGCAACATTCCTCAGGAACTCTTCGGCTTAGGTGGTGGCGGCGGGGGCGCGGGCTTCGCCGGGCGGGGCGGATTTCCAGAATCGTTTGGTCTAGGTGGTCTAGGTGACGAGTTCGTGCTGGACCACATTCATCGTATGCTTCCGCCGCGCACTTCTCGTTCAGGGCGTCTTTGTTCCGTCGTTGACGGGCCTCGGTATCGTCCAGGGTTTCCAGACTGAGCCACAATGCGCGAGCGTCCGTTTGGAGCCCGGCACCGTTCGGCGACTCCTCGAACGGAAGGCGTCACTGCAACGATCCGACCATCCAGCCAAGTCCCATAACGCACATAAATGGCTTGTATAACTTGAGTTATCACGAGGTAGGAGAGCTGTGCATCATTCACGGGTGCCATGTGTGCGTCAGCCCCTCACGTCGCATACACATCGCCCGTTCGGTCACGAGGGGGTGGTTGTCTTGTGGAAGCCACGGCGCCGCGACCCCGTGCGCCTTCGGGATCCCCCTCAATAACCTGCACGACCTGGTCCGTGACCGGGTCGATGATATGCACGCTACCGTGCCCGCCTGCGCCGCCGAAGGAGAGACCGTCGCAAGCGGCAACGAGAGAGTCAGAGCGAAGCATCGGGCTTGGAACAGGCGTCAGGGTCGCAAGGCCTCGCGACCTGTTACAAACACGTGGAGAATGGGGATGCGGATCGGTTCCACCAGCCTGAGCCGCCACAGAACCGCGCCGCTGACGCCCCCGGGCGGGAGCACACCCTCAGTGCCCAGCGCTTCATCGTACACGAACCGCGCCCCACTGCCACTGATTCCGTTGTCCGCGTTGAGAACCTCCGGGGCGAACTCAGCAGAGAGCGAGTCGCCGCCCGTGGGGCTCTCGAACTTCCGGACCTCGAGCTCGATCGGTCCCGCGATCGGAGCGGCAGACACATTCTTCAAACGAATCCACAGGTCGAGCACGCCTGTCTCCGCGTCGTAGCGTCCCGGGTCGTTCACCAGTTCGATCCGGCCGACGACATCGACCGGCTCCCCCGCCACCGCCTCACTCGCCGCAGGAGTCCCGTCTTCGATCCGAATCTCCGCCGTGTACAACTGGTACGTGCCCGACCGTGCGTCGGCCCAGACGGGGTGAAAGTGCCCATCGGCCGATGCCGTGAGCCCCATGTAGTCACCGCCGTTCACCCAGCGGGAAGCCGCCGACAGCAGCGCGACCCGCAGCTCTCCGTCCGGTCCGATGAAGGTCATCGGGAACGGCAACAGGTTCCCCGAGCCCATGGGCCGCGAGAGCGCTCCCGACACCCGGTGCGGCACCGTGAAGGTCTCTCCACCGTCGAACGAAGCCGCGAAGTACTGATGGAATGCGAATTCGGACCCCGCTTCGCGAGTGTCGTACCATGTCACCCCCACAACCCCGTCTCCGTTGACGGCTACGGCGGGCTGGAATTGCTGCGCACTCTCACCCCCGGTCGGTGCCACCTGCCTGGGCTCGCTCCAGGTTGACCCCCGGTCGTCCGTCCAGGCGATGACGACGCGCGGAAGCCCCTCCGAGTAGTCCGGCCACACCGCGTAGGCCCGATCCCGGAAGCGCGCGCTTTGGTCCACCGCGTAGAGGACCCAGGATCCGCCCCGAAAGCGGTCGCTCCTCTCCCTCATCTCGCGCTGCCGGTCACCGGTCAGCTTCACGGGACCGGGGCTGGGCTCGGAGAAGGTCACGCCTCCGTCGGTGGACACCACGGTCCAGATGCGCGATCCGGTCCAGTTGGCCGCCTGCTCCGGCGTAAACGGGAAATCGGCGAATGGCACCATGATCGCTCCGTCGTGGAACACAAGCATCGGGTCCACGTTGAGCCCGCGCTCGCCCCCGCCGTCAATGAACTTCACGGGGCCGATCCAACTCCGGCCGTCGTCCTCCGAGCGGAACACGCCGAGGCTGTACTCGGTGCCCCTGTAGAGGACGCTCACGTACAGCCGCCCCGCGAACTGGCCCGTCGTCTGGTCCGCGATGAGCATGGGGTGGTCATAGGACGCGCCGAGGTCGTACACGTCCGACCAGGTCCTCCCCTCGTCCTCTGACCGATACGAGTGAAGGAACGCACGCATATTCCCGGTCTCATCCCGTCCGCCAGCGAGGGTGAGGAAGATCGCCGTGCCTGCCGCGGTGAACGTCACCTGCGGATCGCCTCCACCCATCTCACGCTGCTCCGGGAAGACGACGTCGTCCCAGACAATGCCGCCGTCACGGCTCACATAGGCCTTTGTGGCGTCGCCTCCATCACGGCGCGTGAACGTGATCGCACCGGCGAGCAGGTTGCGTGGGTTGCGGGGGTTCGCGGCCACCATGACCTCGACATGCGGCCGGTCTCCGTCCCTGCTGACCAGGTAATCGGGGCTTACCACGATGCGGAGCTCGGCGTTGGCCTGCTGGGCCTCGACGGCAACACCCGGTGCCAGAGATCCGGCGGCTATCGCCCAAACTGTAGAGACAACCCCACGCAATGTCATGTGTACAACCTCCGAAACGGCTCGATCATGGCATCCCTTGGGCAACCACATGTAACGTTAGCATAGGATTTGAGATGGACTACGCTGAGCTCTTTTTTCAACGCCGCCGACCGCTGTATTCTAACATCAGCTAGGATGGAACAACCCTCGATGACAGAGAAGGAGCCACGCCGTCGCCGTCCCGGCCGCCCGCGGAAGGAAGACCCGTCGGTCCCCGTCGTGTTTCGTCTCCCGAAGCGCGTGTACGACGTGTACGCGCGTGAGGCGTTGAAGCGCGGGGATTCGGTGAACGAGATTCTGCGCAACGTTGTCTTGCTCCATTTTTCGACCCTCCAAAACGCCAGAGACACCATCTGAGTAGCGTTTTTCGTATTAATTAATTCCGAAACGCTCGATTGGAGCGACACTACCTGTGTCGTGTCCTATACCCAAGAAGACCTGGACGAGGTACGTCGCGTGCTCGCGAACGGCGTGCGGTCCGACCAGTTCGCCGATCACAGCACGACGTACCGCTCTCTGGATGAGCTACTCCGTTTGGAAGAGCGCATCGAGAGCTCGCTCGCGAAGAGGCGGCGCCCGAAGCAGAGCGTCGCGGTGGCCTCCAAGGGGTTCGGCTGATGCAGGCGCAACCCGCGAACCTCGACACGGTCGTCGCGGCATGGGCCAGCGTGGCCGCGCCGCCGTCTCTGCCTCCCGTCCCCGTCCGTTCCGCGCGAGCTCTCGCCGCGTATGAGGGTGGAGCGCATACGCGCCGGACACTGCGGTGGAGGGCGCCGACCGTATCGCCGAACGCGGCGATTCTCCGTGACCTCCACACGCTGCGCGCCCGCTCCCGGCACGCCGTCCGGAACGACGGCTACGCGAAGGGAGCGATCGACAAGCTCGTCACCAACGCCATCGGCACCGGCATCAAGCCCCTCTCGCAGGCTGAGGACCCGGAGCTGCGCACTGCACTTCAAGCGCTCTGGCTCCGGTGGACGGACGAGAGCGACGCCGACGGCCTGCTCGATTTCTACGGACAGCAGGCGCAGGCCGTGCGCGCCATGCTCGAGGGCGGCGAGGTGTTCGTCCGGCTTCGGGACAGGCGCCCCGGCGACGGGCTCTCCGTTCCGTTGCAGCTCCAAGTGCTCGAGCCCGAGCTGTGCCCCCACACGCATTCCGCGGTCCGCCCGAACGGTAACCGTATCCAGGCCGGCATCGAGTTCAACCGGATTGGCCGGCGCGTGGCGTACTGGTTTCACCCCTCACGACCGGCCGACTTCGGCTTCGCCGACTTCGACGCGGGCCGGCTCCGGCGCATTCCAGCGTACAGGATCCTCCACCTCTACGAGCCGCTGCGTCCGGGACAGCTCCGGGGGATGCCCCACCTCACGCAAGCGCTCATCCGCCTGCACGAGCTCGACAAGTTCGACGACGCCACCTTGCTCCGCCAGCAGCTCGCGAACCTCTTCGTGGCGTTTCTCACCAAGCCCGCCACCTTCGGCGACGGCGAGGCGCTCCACCCGCTCACGGGTCTTCCGATAGAGACCCACGCAGACGCGCAGACCCTGACGCTCGAGCCCGGCATCTGGCAGGAGCTCGGCCCCGGCGAGGACGTGAGGTTCTCCGACCCGCCCGACGTCAAGAGCGGCTACGCGGACTTCATCCGCCAGCAGCTCTATCACGTCTCGGCAGCGACGGGAGTGCCCTACGAGACGCTGACGGGGGACATGTCGAAGGTCAACGACCGCACGGTGCGGGTGCTGCTTCAGGAGTTCCGGCGGCGGGTGATGGAGCTGCAGCACAACACCGTCGTCTTTCAACTTTGCCGTCCGGTGTGGCGGGCCTGGATGGAGCGGGTGTTCCTCTCCGGTGCGCTGTCGCTCCCCGCGGACTTCCTCCAAGACCCGGAGCCGTGGGTCAAGACGAAGTGGACGCCGCAAGGCTGGCCGTACCTCCACCCGGTTCAGGACGTACAGGCCGAAGAGAAGGCGATCCGGAGCGGGTTTACTTCCAGAAGCGCCGCGGTGAGCGAGCGTGGCGAGGACGCGGAGGTGATCGACCGCGAGCAGGCGGAGGACAACGACCGCGCCGACGGGCTCGGGCTGAAGTACGACTCGGACGGGCGGAACGGGAACGGCTCTTGCGGTGACAGCACCGCGGCCGATATCGACGACGAGGAGGACGACAAGGTGCCCGAGAAAGAGAAAGACGAGGCGGCAGCGTGACGAAAGCTAGAAAGTGGCTCCGGATCGAGATGGCGGCGGACGAGCCGACAACCGCGGATATGTATCTCTTCGGCCTTATCGGGAGCTGGGGCGACGACCTGCTCGAGGACATCGGGTTCGGTTTCGATTCTATAAAAACCGCGAAGTCTTTCCAGGACGAGCTGTCTTGATGCCTTGAAGGACCGGTGGCGTACGCTCTACGGCGCGCCCCCGCCCGCCCGTCTCGGACGCGCACTCTTGACACGAGCCATCGCCCAGCGCTTGCAGGAACAGGCATTGGGCGGTTGGACGCCAGCCCTCCGGCGGCGCCTGGCTCGGGCATCGGAGGCGCTCGAGGCCGGGAAGCAGCCGCCGGTCGCGCCAGTGAAACTCAAGTCCGGCACCCGGCTGCTGCGCGCCTGGCACGGCGTCACCCACGAAGCGATCGTGCTGGAGGCCGGCGTGCGGTATCGCGGCGAAACCTATGCGTCGCTCTCGGCGGTCGCCCGCGAGATCACCGGCACGCGCTGGTCCGGCCCCCGCTTTTTCGGCTTGAGCGGGCAAAAAGGGAAGGATCGGCGTACATCGAAGGAGACCAATGGTTAACGCGAAAACCGGCACCAAGCCGGCGCACCGCGGTCTGGTGCACTGCGCCATCTACACGCGCAAGTCCACCGAGGAAGGGCTAGAGCAAGACTTCAACTCCCTCGACGCCCAGCGCGAGGCCTGTGAAGCCTATATCCGTAGTCAGGCGGGCGAAGGCTGGAAACTAGTGCGCGGCCGCTACGACGATGGCGGCTACTCCGGCGGCTCGGTGGACCGGCCGGCGCTGGACCGATTGTTGGCCGACATCCGGTTCAGCAGGATCGACACGGTTGTCGTCTACAAGGTGGACCGGTTGACCCGGTCGCTCGCTGACTTCGCGAAGATCGTGGAGGTCTTCGATGCCTGTGGTGTTTGCTTTGTCTCGGTCACCCAGCAGTTCAACACCACCACCTCAATGGGCCGGCTGACCCTCAACATGCTGCTGTCCTTCGCCCAGTTCGAGCGCGAGGTCACGGGCGAGCGCATCCGGGACAAGATCGCCGCCTCCAAGAAGAAAGGCCTGTGGATGGGCGGCAACGTCCCGCTGGGGTATGAGGCCAAGGGCCGGACACTGACGATCAACGAGGCGGAAGCCGAGACCGTGCGGACCATCTTCCGGCTCTATCTGCGGCTTGGCACCGTGCGCCGCGTCAAGGCCGAAGCCGACCGGCGGGGGCTGACGACCAAGGTCCGGCCCGGCGCGGACGGCAGGATGCGCGGCGGCCGACCTCTCAGCCGCGGTCATATCTACAAGCTGCTCGGCAATCCGGTCTATGTGGGCCGCATCGCGCACCGGGGAAAGACCTACCCGGGCCTGCACGAGCCCATCGTCGACAGACGGATCTGGGATGCCGTTCAGGCCGGCCTGGCCTCCAAAGCGCCCGCTCGGATTGGCGGCGGTCGGCGGACCGAGCCGAGCCCGCTCCTCGGCAAGCTGTTCGATGAAGCGGGCCACCCGCTCACCCCCACCCATGCCGTCAAATCGGGACGCCGCTATCGCTACTATGTCTCGAGACACCTGCTCGGCGGAACCGTCGGGGATGGCCCCCCGCCTCCGAAAGACTGGCGTCTGCCCGCCGGGGAGCTCGAGCGAGCCGTCCGGGACGCCGGGGCAAGGCTGTTGGCGGATCGAGCCGCTCTAGTCCATGCGGCGCGGGAGACTGCAGTGCAGGCCAATCGTGTCGAGGAACTGCTGGCGTCCGTGGGCAGATGGAGCGGGGACCCGCTCACCCTGGTGCGGCGCGTGGAACTCGGCGTGCGGGGCATTGCCCTGGATATGACTCTGTCACGCTTCGCTGCGGGCGCGGCGCTTTCCATCCGTCAAGAGGTTCCCCTTCGCATCCGGCGGCGCGGCGTGGAGATGAAGCTGGTGCTTGAGGGAGCCGGCGGCGAGTCCGACAAACCCGATGCCGCCCTGGTCAAGGCGCTCGCTCGCGCCCATCGCTGGTTCGATGAGCTGGCTGCCGGGCGGGCTCAATCGACGGGCGAGATCGCCAAGGCGGCGGGGGTCACCCCCCGCTACGTGTCCAGGCTGATGCCGTTGGCCTTCCTCGCCCCCGACATCGTAGAGGCGATCCTTGCCGGCACGCAGCCGCCGCAGTTGACCGCTGAAGCGCTGATCAAACGCACGCATCTTCCCCTCTCCTGGGCTGATCAACGGACGCTGCTGGGCTTCGGCTGAGGCTCAGCAACCACCGAACGCGAACCGCCGAATCGGGTAGCAGAGAATCACGCCCCCGACGGAGCTGCTTCTCCGCCCCCCTGCCTGATCTACGGTTCCGCGCCCGCCGGCCAGGCCGCCGGGAACCCCGCAGACCTCCGGGAAATCACCTGACAGTGCGAATCCGTCTCGAAATTACTTTGGAAACAAAGACTTGCTGGCGGTGGACGCAGTCTGGAGCGAACCCGTCTCTGGGGGTATTTTCCCTGTTTAACAGGGAAAATACAGGGAAATTCGAGGGTTTCTCCTCGAATCCGGGCAATCGAAGCTTTCTAGCCAACTGACACTCATAGGTTTAGGGCCGAATTTCCTACGAAACGGAACAGGGAATTTTTCTCGACCGAACAGGGAATTACCCAACCCCAGAACAGGGAAATTTCGCTCGCCCTAGCAGGGAATCAAGCTGGAAGGGAGCTTTCGTACCGACCGTGGAATGGGAACGGCTCAACTGCATCCGGGTGACCGCGTGACGGTCGAAACAGGCGCTGTAGCCCGACGCCGCGTAGTGCCCTCCCAAAGTCAAGCCACTTTTGGATCTTATTCCGCGCGGAACTCGCTCGGGCTCATGTCGTCGGAACCTGATGAGGTCGTTCCCAGTTGAGATCGTCGTAGCGCTCGTCGAGACGAGGCTACCGGGAAGCGGAGCAGCTTCGCCGGACACGGCTGCCTGACGGAGATTGTGGCCCCCTGCCAAGAAGCCAGAAGTCTTATTGGCACATCGGCGGTGCCGTGTATTCAAGATCCAGCAACTGGAAATAGTTCTGCCCCAGAGCGATGTTCCGGAACGCGGCGTCGTTCAGCTCACGAAGAATCCGACTGGTGACCTGAAGCTCGGTTCGATAGACGTCGATGTCCTTGTCCCTGGATGCCAGGAAGTCCGTTCCCGGCAAGATGCGCTCGGAGTAGGCATTCAGAAACGACACATAGAGTGCCCGGTTACCCGGGTCTGTGAAGTAGGCATCGTCGAGCACCCGCCAGGCAACATCTACCAGGGAGTGTAAGATTCTCTGTGTAAATGACCATGACTTGAAATGAAAAACGAAAGGAGCGAGTCATGGCGAAGATTGATGACACGGAGAGGATGCTCGATGAGCTGGTGAAAGGCAAGAACCCCGAGGAGCTGCTCGGCAAGGAAGGGGTTCTGAAGCAACTCACGAAGCGTCTGGTCGAACGAGCGCTGGAAGGTGAGATGACGACTCACCTGGGCTACGAGAAGAGCGCATCCGAAGGAAAGAACATGGGCAACTCCCGCAACGGAAAAACGTCGAAGCAAGTCAAAGCGGATTTCGGGGAAGTGGACCTCGAAGTGCCCCGGGATCGGAACGGAGACTTCGAACCTCAGCTAGTGAAGAAGGGCCAGCGACGGCTACCCGGCTTCGACGACAAGGTGATCGCCCTGTACGCCCGAGGCATGACCACACGGGAGATCCAAGGTCATCTTCACGAGTCTCCGCTTCGTGGGTGTTCATGTAAAAGGGGACGTTCGGCCGCCCGGATTTGGAATTATCGAACGCAAACGACATCGGCAAGATCAAGTCGGTCTGGGGCGCGTTCTTCTCGAGCCATCGAGACCATAACGCGGCGCCGATGAAGTATTGAGCCATGTATCTCTCGTTGGGACCTCCAAGCTCGGTCAGGATCTCCGAGTCATAGGCTCCGTAGGCGGATATCGCATCGAAAGCGGGGAGACCCTCCTTCCATTCATCTAGGAGATTGCCTCTCAACGTGAAGTTGGACCCGATCAAGTAAAAGTCCGCTCGTCGGCGCGCGTCCGCCACCGCGTCCTGAAACGGACCCGTGAAAGCATGCGATAGCCATACGAAAATCACCGGTCGGCCGTCGATGGTAAAGACCCGATCACGATGCCCCGGATTCGTGAAGTACCTACGGTTCAGGTGGACGATGTCGGCAATGAAGCGCGCTCTCGTTTCAAACCGACCGAAATTGATCGTCTCTTGCCCCTCCTCGCCCAAGGCGATCTCGCGGTCGAGCTCGGAAGCGACGGTGAGGCGGTGCGCCACCTGTGGACGCCCGACGACGAGCCTCGGATGTGGGCCATCGTCCGCATCGGGCAGGACCCGCCTTTCAGCAAGGAGTTCTCAGCCACCGGATCGGGCAGACGGAACCTGAGCCGGCTCGCGAAGGCGATCGGCGACTGGCTCCTGGACAACTCGACCATCCTCCGGCAGCTGTAATTGCGGCGGGGGCTAATCCCATGGGGCTGCGTCGTAAGTCCCACAAACCCCCACGGCTAGAGCCGAGCGGTCTAAAGAGGAAGACCCTGGCGCGTTCACCTGGATGGGCGAAGTCAACCTGGCGAAACAGACGCTGTTCGGCAACGGACGTGAGTCGGTCTCTATGGCGACGCTACCCGAGTGGGAGCCCTTCATATCGAGCACAAGAGAGAACGGCTATCCCGGCGCGCTCGCGGCCATGTCGACGGACGATGTGGAACGAGGTGCAACAACCAACTCGTGGACCCCTGGCTACGTTTTCTTCCCAGATTTCAACATCACTTGCCCACACAGCAAAATGTTCGATTCGTCAAAGTTTTAGCAAGGGAGAGTAAATCAGAGCGTGCCCGCGCTTTGTTTTTCTGTGGGTTAGAACCCCATCGTCCAGGGCTCGGTTCGTCATTTCTTCCGTGCTGTACGTGCCTGCCGCTTGCGTTCCTCCGCTTCCCTCTTGCGCTTCGCCCGGTTCGCGCGGGAGCTCGCGATGCTGGCGCAGCGCGTCGAGTCATACTCCCGGCGGCCGGTCCGCACGAAGAGCTTGCCACAAACCGGGCAGGCTCTGATGTCGCCTGTGCTATGCGTCAATGCGAGGTGAAGTAGGAGCGTTAGGAAACCGTCGCGAAGGCTCGGTACGCTCGCGAGTGCAAAGGTCCTCCGGTCTTCTCGCGGTCCCGCCGGGACGAGCAGCCAGGAGGCTGTTATCTCTTGTCGGTGGAGCTTCCTCGAGGGCCAGCTCCCGTCCTTGTCCGCTTGTCGGTGATCGTCCTGCATGCGGATCAGCTGTCCAAAAAGTTGGCGCCCGTCGTGCTGTATCGCCTTGAGCTCATCCTTGGCCGGATCGAACGGCTTCTTACCAGGAACATGGGTCGGCCAATCGATACTCACTCTTCCAGCCTCAACGTCGATGCTGTCAGCCTTTGGCAGGTAGATGAAATCGATCAAGTCATCCCTCGCGTTGAGCAAATCTCCCTCTCGATCCGTATCTAGGTTGGCGTTTAGGAAATTGATCGCCAGCTGGAGGCGGTCGTTGGCGGTCATCATAAAGAAGAAGAGTCTACCGTGACAGGAGACAGGCCGCAACTAAACGTGATCGGTCACGTGAGCGGTAAGAATATTCGTGACAGTTTTACATTATTATTCAATCACGATATTCTTGCGTTGAACGGACGAGGCTGAATGGCGAAAGAGCAAGAGGCTCGAAGCAAGATCGTCGGCGTGCGCGTCCGACCCTCTGAGCTCGGACAAGTGGGGGGTCTCGGCTGCATCCCCGGGCTGGAAGCAGTCGGGAGTTACGTGATGCTAGAAGTGACCGACACGCCCAATCCTCACATAGCCGGCCTCGAGCTGAGCTTCGCGTTCGACTTCGAGAACGACCCGGACCTAGCGAAGCTCTTCGAGGGGACGATGGCGGAACGTCACGAGACGACGCTCCACTTGGAAGGCATCCGCGAGGTCGACGCTCACCCAAAGAAGTACGGGGTCGATTCGCGGATTTACGCCCGCGTCGCTCGAGTTCGAGGTGAACGGCCCGCTGCGGCTCGCCGAGGAATGACATGAGCGAGACGATCCGCGCACCCCGGCAACCGTCGATCGTCTATCGGGCGGTCTCGGCCCTCAAGCCCAACGCGCACAATCCGCGGACCCATAGCCCACGGCAAATCCGGCGGATCGCTGAGAGCATCCGTGCGTTCGGGTTCATCAATCCAATCCTGGTCGACGAGGCGGGTGGAGTGATGGCGGGTCACGGCCGGCTCGAGGCGGCGAAGCGGCTCGGCCTCCATCGGGTTCCCACGCTCCGCGTGGGCGAGCTGAGCACGGCGCAGAAGCGAGCGTATGCCATCGCGGACAACCGACTGGCAGAGCTTGCGGGCTGGGACGAGGAGCTGCTGGCGATCGAGTTGCAAGCGCTTCCCACGCTCGACATCGACTTCGATGTCGAGGTCACCGGTTTCGCGACGGCTGAAATCGACACGCTCATCGCGGGGCTGAACGGCGCCGGGAACGAGGACGAAGCCGACCGGTTGCCCGAGCTCGACGACGCGACACCGCCGATCACCAGGCCCGGCGATCTGTGGCGGCTCGGCCGACATCGCCTGTTGTGCGCGGACGCGACCCGGATGGAAGCCTATGACCGGCTGATGGAGGGCGAGACCGCGCAGATGGTGTTCACCGACCCGCCGTACAACGTGCCCATTGACGGCCACGCCCGCGGTCTCGGCTCAGTGACACACGCTGAGTTCGCCATGGCGGCGGGGGAGATGTCGGAAGCCGAGTTCACAACGTTCCTCGAGACCGTGCTGGGTCAGTTGGCATCGCACAGTCGAGACGGCACCATCCACTTCGTATGCATGGACTGGCGGCACCTGTTCGAGCTGCTGACAGCGGGACGCCGGGTCTACGACGAGCTGAAGAACGTCTGCGTGTGGAACAAGACGAACGGGGGCATGGGCTCGCTGTACCGCTCCAAACACGAGCTGGTCGCCGTGTTCAAGGCCGGCCGGGGGCCACACATCAACAACGTCGAGCTGGGGGCGCACGGACGCTACCGCACCAACGTCTGGGACTACGCCGGCGTAAACACCTTCGGCACGGACCGCGACCAGGAGCTTGCCCTGCACCCTACGGTCAAGCCGGTGGCGCTGGTCGAAGACGCGATTCTCGACTGCTCGCGCCGCGGCGGCATCGTGCTCGACGCCTTTTTGGGCTCGGGCACCACGCTGCTCGCGGCGGAGCGGTCGGGGCGGCGCGGCTTCGGTCTCGAAGTGGACCCGAAATACGTCGACACGACGCTCAAGCGGTTCCGCGGCTTCACCGGCGAGGAGCCGGTGCACGCGAGCAGCGGACGGAAGTTCACCGAGATGGAATAGGCGAATCGGCATGGGGGAGGAGTACAAGGTCGGCTACGGCAAACCGCCGAAGCAGGCCCGATTCTCGAAAGGCCGCTCGGGCAACCCGGCGGGCCGTCCCAAAGGACGCAAGAACAAGGGCTCGGTCGTCCGGGAGGTCATCGAGCGCAAAGTGATTCTCCGCGAGAACGGGAAAACTCGGAAGGTGACCGTGTTCGAGGCGCTCGTGGAGAGCACGGTGTCGAAAGCGCTCAACGGGTCGGTCAACGACCAGATCAAGCTGCTCCAGCTTATCGAGAAACACGTGCCCGAGAAGCTTGAGGAGATCGAGGAGGTTCCGATCCGGCCCGACCTGACCCCGCTGAGCGACGAAGATCTGGCCTCGTTGCGAGCGGTGGCCGCTGGCTGGAGAGCACGGGACGGACATCGAACATCGGCCGCTAGGCCGGTGACAAAAGAAGTAAGACAATCGAAGGGCAAATGAGGGGCTTGGCGGGCAAGGGCGTACTCGTTACCGGCGGGGCGAGCGGCATCGGGGAGGCCACGGCGCAGCGCTTTATCGACGAAGGGTGCGCAGTAGGCATTCTCGATGTGGATGAGCCAGCGTGCGTCCAAGTCCAGGAGAAACTGGCCGGTCTGGCAGGGTTTAGGCCGGATCGGGTTCCCACGCTCCGCGTGGGCGAGCTGAGCGCGGCGCAGAAGCGAGCGTATGCCATCGCGGACAACCGACTGGCAGAGATCCGTGACTATACAGATCTGGCACGACTCGGCTACGTGACGCCGGCCCGGATCACGCAGATCATGTGCCTGCTCCACTTGGCGCCCGATATTCAGGAGGCGCTGCTGTTCCTGCCACGCACCCTCCAGGGCCGCGATCCCATCCGAGAGAAGGACCTGCGCCCCATCGCCGCTGTTCAGCACTGGAGCCGCCAGCACAAGATGTGGGCGCAGCTGGTCGCACGGCGGATGGAGTAGCAGGGCTCTGCCGGTCCGGCCGGGGATCGGCCGGTCGCCTCCATTCCTCTTTAGCTTTTTTCCAAGACGCCGTTCGTCTCCCCCCAACGGATCATCGCCGCCGTCCAGCAGTACCGGGACTTGATCTTGTTCTCCATGATGCATCGAACCCGCCAATTTCTCGCCATGATGCGCGCCGGACGACGGGGGCAGGTGTTGAAGCTTCTGCACGAGAGCCTCGGCTATCACGACAAGCGGCGCTCGAAGGAGTACCTGAGCCTGATGTACCTCAGGCTGTTGGCACGGTTACCCTTGGGGGAAATCGAGGAGGGCATGACGCATTGAAGCCGTCCTTCGTCCAGCAGATCCAATCCATCAACCGGACCAGTAGGGAAACGGCTCGGGAGTCCAACAGCGGGACGTTTCCGCAGGCACGGCTGGGAACGAATTTCGTGGGGACCGGGCAGCTGAAGATCGCGACGGGGTCGTACACCTGGTCGGCGACGGCCGGCCAGTTCTATCTTGAATGCGTACGCGCTCTTTCCCCAGATTGATAACGACACCTGCAGCCGCAGCGGTGTGGCCGCAAGGTATGAGGATAACGGGAATAACCTCGCCAACAACAACTACGTGCCCCATTTGCGCATCACGGCGCCGGGCGCGTGCACGACGGGGTCCCGCACGGCGAGGTGGTGCTACCTCACGGCGTCCGACACCCCGTCGGTGTAGGTGGTGCTGGATGCCGCGGGCACGGTCGTGGCGCTGTGGGAGTCGGAGGACCCGATCAGCGACGACGATGCCGTGGCGCCGCTCGTGGCGGACGACCCGACGCACCGGGTGGTGAACGTCGGGGTCCCCAGCCTCGCGGTGATCCGGGTGCTCCCGCGTCGCTGACCGCCGCACAGCAGACGGCGTTCCTCACGCGGCTCGATGCCTACGTCGCCGACGAGCGAGGCTGGCACCCCGCGGTCACCGCGCTGGCGGACCTGACGCCGAGATCACCACCGCCATTCGAGAGCAAGCCATTGCCGTCCCGATTCAAGCCTTGACGGACCGGGAGGTGGAGCTGGACGCCGAGGGGCATATCGTTCGCCCGGAGGAAAAGAAGGAGAAGACGCGTCGCCACGCCGGCGCGTCCGAGGAGGAAGCGCCCCGAGAAGAGCTCGAGGGTGTCTTCGTCTACCGGGACGGTGAGGTCATATTTACGCCGGTCAAGGTCGGTATCTCCGGCGAGCGCTACTTCGAGGTGCTCTCCGGGCTCGAAGAGACCGACCAGGTCGTCACCGGGCCCTACCGCTCCGTCCGTGAGTTGAAGGACGGAGATTCGGTGAAGGTTGAAGAGGGCGAGTAGTCGTGTCGCAGTTTCTCGAGGCCATCTGGCTCGCCCTCGACGCGGTGTGGTCGCACAAGCTTCGCTCCCTGTTGACCGTTCTCGGCAATATTGTCGCCGTCGCGTGCATCATCGCTGTCGTGGCATTTGATTCGGGGCATGAACGCCAAGGTCAGCGACGCCATCGTCGCCCAGACAGGCGCCGACGCGCTCCTGATCGAGCGCGTGGGGATCATCCACGACCAGGAGGAGGCCGAGCGCGCCCGGCGACTCGGGGTCGTCCGCTGGCACCGTTCCGGGTTCAGACGATATTGGACTTGGAAGAGCCGACGGCGTAGGTCTGGACGACCAAGCGTCGCTCTCGAAATACGTGAGCTGAGACGGAACATGAGCAGGGCCAACCCTCTCTGGGGAGCTCCCCGCGTGCATGGCGAGCTGGCGAAGCTGGGCATCTCCATTTCCCAGGCCGCCGTCTCCAAGTATATGGTTCGCCATCGCATGCCACCGTCCCATACTTGGCGGAGCTTTCTCGATAATCATGCAAAGGACTTGGTGTCGCTCGACTTTTTCACTTTGCCGACCGCAACCTTCAGAGTTCTGTTCGTCTTCATCGTCCTACAGGCGAAGTAATTCTCGTTTCTGGTGGATTCGCTACAGCGTCGAGGGCGAGCTTCGACGCGAGAGCTCGAAGTGTACGCGGATCTCGGATGCGAGGAAGTTCCTAAAGAAACGACTGCTGGAATCGCAGCGGGTCGCGGAGCCGCTGCGTTTGACGATGGCCGACTGCCTTCGCGGGTATCTGGCGGACGCGAGCCTTCGTGGACTGAGAAGCGTCGCCCGTCGTCAAGCGCGCGTGTACGATCGTGGAAAAGCACATCGGCGAGGCTCGCGCCAACGATATTACCTCGGCGGACCTGAAGCGCTTGCAGTGGCGGCTGAACGATGATGGCTATGCTCCCGGGACCATTAACCGCCTCGTCACCACGGCCTACGGCGCGCTGAAGCTGGCCGAGCGTAGCGGCAACCTGTTCGGTAAGCTGCCGCAGGCGCCCAAGCAATTGAAAAGGCCGAAGCCGCGGCAGGGTTTCTTGGAACACGACGACTATCTCGCGATCTCGGCGGAGCTGCCGGATTGGGGGAAAGACGTGTTCGAGATGTTCTACAGCCCAAGGACTTTACAGAAGTATCTTTCCGCTTCTGCGCGACAACAGTATCCCCCAATCGGGGTATCGAAGACAGGCTTTGCGCTACGCAAGCGGGGCCATCGAACTTTCGACTAGCAAACACATTACGCTCGCAGTTCTCGCTGCCATCGTATGTCTGACCGCAAGTGCACGATGGAAATCAGCCTCACCCTGGCCCGAAGTGCGTGAGTTCCTGCGAGTCAAACCCGTGGTTGAAACTTCTCCTTCTGGGTCGAATACTGCGTCAACAGAAAAAGTGTTATCTAGAAAGGGCGCGCGGCGACACTTTCCGCATCGTGACTGTAAACGCAAGCATTTGCCAAGCCGTAAAGAAGCGGCGAGTGGTTTCGTTCGGCTATAAGGGGGGAATTCGTCGCGTGGAACCTTACTGCCACGGGTACGCGCACCAAGACGAAGTAATGCTCGGCCGCCAGATCGGCGGCTTTACAAGCTCTGGTGATGTGCAGACCTGGCGTTTGTTCCACGTTCGTCGCATTGAGGGGCTCAGAATTTCGCAGGAACCGTTCTCACCCATTGATCGAGCGTACGACCGCAACGAACCGCACCCGGCGATCACAGAAGTTCACTGCAAGATTGAAATGGACTAGATATTTTGCTCCCTCACGAAGCGGATAACGTCTGAAGCTTCTACATCGGCGAGCCAATTCTCATCTCCGGTTGCTTTCCACCACGCCTCCAGGGAGGCGGCGAGTCCCGGATTTGTAGCCGCTATTGCGCCAGCGTCTTTTCGAGGCCTCTTCCCCAATATGGCGACGGCCCAGTGTCGCGCTTCACTCGTCGACGTCGCGAGGTCGACTAAGCGTGGCACCACGCTCGTCGTCGCGTGCTCAAGCACCCATGCTGCCGAAGCAGCGGCCCTATTGTCACCACTATCGAGCATCCCGATCAGCCGTTGGCACAAGCTGTCGTCAATGACCTCACCAAGAGCCACGGCTGCGTGGCTAGCGACTAGATCCGAATCATGGCCAAGAAACGACGCGACCTTGTCGTAGTCTCGACACCCCTTCTCACCGAGACCCCATATAGTTGCAGCAAGAAGTTCTTCGTCCTCCAAAGACGACGATTCCAGTACCTTGTGGAGAAACCGTGCGCTTATTGAGTTACCTACTTCACCTGCAATAAGAACGCTTTCCATTCGGAGATCGTCGCTAGAGGGATTCTCGAAACTCTCCACGAGAAGGGTTTGCCCGCGGTCGTCCTCCAACTTTGCGAGGCTTCCCGCGGCTTCAAGTCGAACGCGTGCCTCCGAGTCGTGCAACGCGGTCTCATAAATACGGTCACTTTGATCCGCGGCGCCTCGCAGTCCCAAAGCCTTCACAGCCGCAAAGCGAGATAGTTCATCTTGAGAAAGGTCCGCTAGAGGATCCCAGTCTTTGTCACTGGGAGTTAGTTGCGCCTTTGCGGCGGGCGCACCTGCCAAGAATTGTATACGCCCCTGGAATGCTCCACCCGCATGGACGTATGGGTGGAGAATCACGTCGGCGTTGTTAACACGTCTTCGAAGGCGGTATGTCTGGTTTCTGCCCGTGTCCAGTTTCGTTCGTAGCCGGATTTCCTCAATCTCCACAACGACGCCCGGCGCCGAGGCAACGACCGCCGGCCAAGTGCGGTCCCTCTCCGCCCCCTCGCCGGCGGACTTGGGCGGGCCAAGCTTTGATGCATCGACCGTTGCACGAAGCTCTCCAACTGAGAAAGCCTCAACTCGATCGGCCAGGTGCGCAGAACCATCACTCCATTCACACTGAACGAAGAGGACTATATCCTCGTCCCGTAACCCTGAATCCCAGTGCCGTCCTTCAACTGTCGGGCTGTCACTCATCTTAACTTCTAGTTTAGATTTGGCGCGAACCTCGAATCGCGCTCCTGTCCGAATACAGAACAGATCGGGAAGTCGGAGTCGTTTGATCTTCGTCTGCCAGATCTTGTTCGAGGTGGAGTAACGCTCTAGCTCGTGCACTTCAAAGGAATTTTCGCGGAGGATTTCTATGGCCTTGCGAGCGGAAGCTGCCCCCATCGTCACGAATTTGAAAAAGCTCTCATTCGCCTTGAGTGCCATCGCTAGCCGTCCACGTCATCCGGGAGTGGCTGGACGAGCTCGCGAGGGTCTACACCTAGAGCATCGGCCAAACGAAAAACGTTTGCGACGCCCACGTTTCGCTCACCGCGTTCGACTGAACTGACGTACGTCCGGTGCAGCCCCGCAAGATCAGCGAGGGCTTCTTGGGAAAGCCCGACCTCGTGTCGAATTCGACGGACGTTGTACGCTAGGACCGTCTCAGCCTTGGGTTTGCGTCCTACCATGCTCGTCTGCTGGGGTGGGGTGCTCGCAGACAAGGTACGCCCTTGACATAAATGAGTCTACAGACTATTAATTACGCAACTGCAACGGAGGCAAATGGACATCATCCAAGTTCCGCGAACAGATCCCGCTTACAACGCGCACGCCTACCTCACTAAGGTTCCTGAAGGCGCTATTCGTCCTTTTATCGAACGTTACACGACGCTAGGAGACACAATCCTGGACCCGTTCGCTGGTTCAGGGATGACCGGGGTGGCTGCGTATGTAACTGGCAGAAATGCCGAGCTGAGCGACATCAGCGTGCTCGGACGCCATATCGGCTCGAATCTGGTGAATTTCGTCTCGGCCGAGAAGCTCCGGTCCGCAGCCGAGCGCGCCACGAAACTTGCCCGGACCGGGGTTCGTCCCTTCTATTCAACGACCTGCTCCACCTGCGAGAAGCACACGCACTTTCGCAAACTAGTGTGGTCTTTTGTTTATCGCTGCACGACGTGCGACGCCGAACTCAATTACTACGAACTCTTGCGCTCAGCGGATTGGCGGAAACCGTCGAAATGCTCGGAGTGCAGCGCTCAGTTTGAGCGAAGATCTGCCCTGCGAATCCGTGAGGTTCCTGTACTCGTTTCTTATACCTGTGACCATTGCGGCAGCAAGGAAGAGCGGCCACCGCTCAAGCTGGACTCCGAAGCGATCGCTGCTGCTGCGAGGAGCCAATCAAAGGGAGACATTCCGAATCTCGAAATCGAGAGCAACCGTGAGATGTTTCGTCGATCTGCACTCGCGAGAAACGGTCACACGAATACGGCAAGTTTCTTTTCAGTGAGGAACGCGATGGCGCTGCGGTGTTTGCACGAGGGTATTCTGCAGGAAAAAGAGCCCGCTCTGCGATCGAAACTGCTCTTCGCGTTTACGGCGATTCTCGCTAGAGCGTCTAAACGCTATCAGTGGCATCGAAAGCGCCCGCTAAACGCCCAGAACCAGACCTACTACATTGCCCCGGTCTTTTACGAATGGAGCGTCTTTGATCTTTTTCTGCGGAAGGTTAACGCAGCCATCAATTCGGACGCGTATATTGAATCACAGTCGGGCGGGCCGCTCCTAAACTCGGCTTGTTCCGTCCGATATACTACGGCTTCCGCGGATCACCTAAAGCACATTCCAGACGAGTCTGTTGACTACGTTTTTACAGACCCGCCATTTGGCAGCAACATGTTCTACAGCGACATGAGCCTCTTCCACGAAGCCTGGTTGGGGGAGGTAACCAACCATGCGCGGGAGGCGGTCATCCACACCAGTAAGCATAACCGAGCGGCCTCGGCCGCGCTTTATGAGGAAGTTCTCGTCGGGTGTCTGCAAGAATGCTGGCGGGTGCTTAAGCCTGGGTCGCGAATGTCAATTGTGTTCTCAAACAGTCGCGGCGAAGTGTGGGCAATGCTCCAGCGGGCGATCCAGGCAACAGGCTTCGACTTTGAGCCGGATGCCATCACTCTGCTTGACAAGGGACAGCGCTCTGTCAAGGGGCTGAATAGCGGTACCGAGGGGGTCGTCACTGCTGACTTAGTTCTTACTCTTATACGCGGAACTCAACGCGCCCGAAGTAACGTGAGCCCAGCTCGTCCACCCGTTCGTGAGCTTGTTTCTTCACTTTTGTCAACAGCGCCGAGCGAAGCAGTCGCCACACCGAGCCACGCGTACCTCTACGTTGTCCGAGCTGCCGTTCAGCAACATATCAGTTTGGAATCACTTCATCTTAGCGACGTGCTCACCGCACTACGCTCTCTCGGATACTCTGTCGACCCCGGTACGGCTCGTCTGAGATTGCAGCCGACCCCTTGAAAAGTCCTGGCTGTGGGCGTCAGCTCGACGAGTCGGCGTGCCGAAGAAAGTTGGGGCTACGACTGAGTGGACCGTCCCTTTGATTACACCAAGGTCGGCTCGCCGGTGACGTCAAGAGTGACGTCCGCCGTGAGCGCGCCGTCGATGGGCTCGGTAGGACTGAACCCTACGACCAAAGCACAGAACGACCAGGTGGTAGTGCCCGCATCCGGGAATGGGCGGCAGCGGCAGCTGGTCGCGTGAGCGCGTCTGCCGATCGTGAACGGCGAAGCCACGATAGGCGAGAAGGCTACCGACCGGGTCGTTGTTCCAGAAACCGGCCCCCGTCAAAGAAAGCTCGTTCTCGACACCGGTGAGGGCGAGCGATGTCTCGACCCCGGTGACCCGAACTTCTTCGCCCACCCACGCGTTGATAGCCGAGGGCGAGACGGTATAGACGGTGGACCAGGCATCGCCGATATTCTCGAGTGAGATGGGCGGAAAAAACAGGCCTCCTTTTGCTCGTAACTCGAAGCGTTCCCCGAGGGCTGGATTGAATCGCAGGAACAGCTCGACGAGACCGAAACGATCCCAGCCGTAGCGGCCTGTCGCATTTTCCGGCTCGAGGTCGAGGTTGACCTGTGCATGGGAGTGGAGAGTGGACGTCCACTGGTTGTCCAGAACGAACGAGGCTTGCGGGACGCGAAACAGGCTGATGCCCGCTCCGCCGTCGCCACCGTAGCGGGCTTTGCCCAAACCCGCGTCCAGCCAGCTCGTTGTTTTGTCGGCTTGAATGAAGCGAAAATCCCAGACCGTCGTGAAGGCAAATCGCTTGATATCCTCTTCGAAGGGGTCGTCTTCCTGTTGAGCGCGGACCTCCGTGGCGCCGAACGCCAAGACTAGCGCCGGGCAGAGAATCGAGCGGGTGAGCATCGTGCCGAGCATAGTTTCAATGTATCAAGCGCCCACTTCGATTGCAGCGCTCAATTTTCACGAGGAGTGGTGGGGCGTTCGCCGAAAGGCGATTACTCTGGTCGGAAAGGCTCGAACTGAACATCGACTCCCGTGTCCACGGTCATCCGCGCCTCCTGACCGTCGGGCAAGTTCATTTCCAGAATGAGGACGCTCTCGACCTTGGTGTGGCTCTTGTTGAGCAGGCCATGCACGGTATCGAACTCGAACGTTCCTGTCGTCTCCCTGTCCACCTGCAGGAATCTGGACCTGGACATCCCGGCCTCCGCGGATTTCCCCGGCGTTGTTTGCTATTGGTGAACAACGCTATCGCGGTCGCCGCCACGTGGCAAACACCTGGCGATAAGGTGCCGCCGTTAAGAGTTTCGTGCTCGGACCTCGTTTTCGGCGGGTCAGAACTGAACGGTGAGCAGCGCGCCTTGAGAGGGAATAAAACTACTTTTGTTTGGTTTCGTTCTCACAATGTCGTAAAAGGCATCGACAGACATGCCGAAGGTGGACGAGAATATATCCTTCCCATTCGCACTTTGAGGCGCCTGTTCCCAGAAATCCACAAAGACTTTCTGAAATGAGGTGTGATGGGCAAGAATGAGCATCATGTATACCGAATATCCGTAGTTCGTCTCCGAGGTGCTGTAAAGTTCCCACTCAGCCGGGTTGGGATCTCCAGACGGAATATGTCGCAGCTGAGCATCCTCAAAGTAAGTATTGATATCGTGATATTCAGCAAGATACATCGATTCAAATGCCGCGGCTGCTCCTTCTATCATCCATTTACTCTCGAAGCTAAACCCATCCCCTGAGTTAAGCGAGTGCTGATACCAGTGGAAATATTCGTGGGCTATAACTGACAGGCGATGTGCATGCTGATTCTCAATTTCAAATGAACTGATCTCTAGTGCGAGAACCAACTCGCCATCTTTGCGTGTGAGATACTGCCCTTTCTGGAAACCTGCTGGAGGCGCAACCGTGTCGAGCCAAGCTCGGATTGTCAGAGGCTTCGGAAGACTTGGGGTTAGCAGGGGCTTCAAGTTTTCCATCACACCGTTGAACTCCTCCACCCACGCTGCTGGTGCGCTTGCATCGATGATGATAGTCAGCTCAGCATCCGGTGCCGGAGTCGTCGGGGCGGTTTTTCCCGCCGCGGTGGTCGCCGAAGTTGTGGTCTCGCCGGGTTCGGTGCGCGCAGTGGTCCCCCCCCCACAGCCCTGCAAAAGCACGAGGGAGAGACCCACGACGGCTAGGCCCACCGCCATCATCCGCACAGGACTTGACAGCTCCGCTCGCTGGAGATCCCACGCGCCCGCTTGAGCACGCTGGAAGCGCACCGGCTCCCAGACACGGCCAAATGGCCCAGAAGCCAATACCGTACCAAGATTTCCTTTAGGTTCTCTCATTCTTACCTCTAGAGTCCTGTCATTTTTCCGACCGACAGATTGTGCAGAAACCAGTCCTCACCTGGCAAGCATACTGCCAGTAGAAAGGATATTTTTCAAGCCATTCCGTCGGCCCCGGGGCGCGTTTCGTCTGAGGCTGGAACGAAAGGAGCCCACCGGAGGAGCGGGAATGAATCCCCACGGAACGACCGGCTCGGGTCGTGTCCGATAGTTGGTATCTGGCGGCCTGTGTATCAGTTGATGGCGGAAGCACCCGCCCGATCCTCGAAGACCTTACAGGAACAAGAAAACCAAAGACGGCGCTTATTCATTAGAATGACGTGCTACTCCGGTCTAAGGAGTCGATCCGAACCATGGACCTCATCGCGACGATATCGGCCTGGATCTGGGGAACCCCCATGCTCGTCATTCTGGTTGGCGGGGGGCTCTGGCTCACCATCCGCCTGGACTTTTTTACCATCCGATATCTCCCCTTCATCGTGAAGGAGACCTTCGGGAAGATATTCGCCAAGCCCCAGGGTGAAGGGACCATCACGCCATTTCAAGCCGCCTGTTCCGCACTTGCCTCCACCATCGGTGGTTCCAACATCGTCGGCGTTCCCGTGGCGATTGCCTTCGGTGGACCGGGAGCGGTGTTTTGGATGTGGGTCACCGCCATCATCGGCTCGGCCACAAAGTTCTCCGAGGTGACGCTGGGCATCGAGTATCGAGAGAAAAACGAAGAGGGCCATTTCGTCGGTGGTCCCATGTACTACCTCAGAAAAGGACTGCGCTTTCGCTTCTTGGGGACGATCTATGCCTTCTTTCTCATGGTCGAGCTCATTCCCTCCATTTCGACTCAAACCGTCAACGTGGCTCAAACCGCGGCGAGCATCGGGATCCCCAACCTGGCGACCGGCATCACCATGACCTTTATCGTGGGATTGGTGGTGATTGGCGGGATCAAGAGAATCGCGCAGGTGACGGAGCGATTGGTTCCCTTCATGGCCCTCTTGTATTTCCTGGCCGCTCTGGTCATTGTTTTCATCAATATCACCAAGCTGCCGGGTGTCATCCTTATGATATTCGAGCAGGCTTTCACCCCCATGGCGGCGACGGGTGGATTTGCGGGCTCGGCTCTTGCCGCGACCGTGAGGTGGGGTGTGGCGCGAGGGTGCTATTCCAACGAGGCGGGCATGGGCACGGCTTCCATCGCTCACGCCGCCGCGGTCACGGATCATCCTGCCCGCCAAGCTTTGTGGGGAGTTTTTGAAGTCATCGTCGACACGGTCATCGTGTGCACCACGACCGCTTTCGTCGTGCTCGTCACCGACGTTTGGAGACAGGTGCCGGCTGCTCAGGCGGCATCCATGCCTGCGAAGGCGTTCCAGCAGTACTTGGGTCAGGGCCTCGGAGGCGGTGCGGTGACCATCTGCTTGCTTCTGTTCGTCATCTCCACAATCATCGTGATCACTTATTACGGGGAAAAGCAGGCGGAGTATCTCTTTGGCACCCGGTTTTCCATATTTATGAGATTCGTTTATCTGGGGGCTATCTTGGTGGGTTCCGTCATGAATCTGGAGCTTCTGTATCAATTCCTCGACATCTTCTTGGCCACTATCGTGATTCCCAACGTCATCGGCCTCGTGCTCATGTCGGGGCGAGTCAAAAAGGTCAAGGACGACTTTCTGGCTAGATTGGCCTGAGTCTAGCTGCTTCGGTGGATGCTCATGACCCGCCCGACACGACGACCCGGACCGGCGTCGGGTTGTAGTCGTTGACCGGATTGTTGATCTGCGGGCAGTTGGAGAGCACCGCCAGCACATCGGTTTCCGCCCTGAGATCGACGTAGTCGCCGGGTTTCGAGATGCTGGGTCCCATGTCCATCTGGCCGTCGACGCCGACGGGCACGAACATGAAGAAGTTGATGTTGGCCGCCATGTTGTTGCTCCCCATGCCGTACTTTTCGAGCTCGGTGAGAAAGTTGTCCCGGCAGGTGGGCTGATCCACGGCGCCGTAGCGGAAGGCGTTGAGCTCGGCCGAGCAGCAGCCGCCGATGGTGTCGTGCTTACCGCAGGTATCGGCCGTGATGGTGAACAGCGGCGTCAGGCGCACGCTGTAGATCACCGTGCCGGCAGTAAGGAAGATCCCCGTCTCGTTGATCTTTATGGTGTCGGCGGCGGCGTAGCGATCGTCATGATCGTCGGCGTTGTAGCACAGGAAATCGACTGCTTGGCAGCCCTCGAGATCGATGATTCGTAGCGTCTCGCCTCGCTCGATGCGACGGCTCCACGAGCTCCGCGCGGCGATCACGGTATCCTCGACGATGTCGCCGGATAGGCCGTCCAAATGATCCGCCATTGCACCCTCTCCTAGTCCGTGACTCCCCATAGGAGTCCCTCCGACACAATTGAGCTTGACTCACAATCGCTCGGCGGGCAACCGGCGTTTCCTCGACCTCTCGAGTGGATTCCGGACCAAATTCCACTTGGAACGTCGAGGAGCCATGTTCCTCGCCAAGGTTAGCTCACGCAACTTCCAAATTCGTCTTTATCTGCGAGCGACCTTCCTCCCAAAATACAACCTTACGATGACAAATTCTCACTAAAAGGTTGCCGGCAACCCCCATCAACGCAAGCGAGAAAACACCAGTCAACATCAAGCTGGTATCGAGTTCGAGAGCAGCTGATTGAATGACGGTGCCCAGCCCGTGCTGGGATCCTATGAATTCGGCCACGACGGCACCAATCAGGCCCAGCACGACAGCGATCTGTAAACCGGCGAATATGCTCCCCGAAGCCGCGGGCAGTTTCACGTGGAAGAAGATAAGAGATCTCGAAGCGGAAAAAACACGCAATACATCGATGAGGTCGGGATCTGCCTGGCGAATGCCGACGAACGTGTTGATGAACACGGGAAAAAAACAAATCAGTGCGACCATGACGATTTTTGATTCGATACCAAACCCGAACCACACAATGATCAGAGGCGCCAAGGCGACTTTCGGGATGGACTGTAAGATGACCACATAAATGTAGATGAACTTCTCGAACGTCCTGGATTCGGCAAGCAAACTGCCGAGGGTTAGCCCAAGCCCACAGCCGACGAAGTATCCAAGCGCGGTTGATTTGAACGTAAAGAAGAGATGCGGCCAGATATGACCTTGCGAATAAGCAGCAATGAATGTCGAGAACACCGAGTAAGGATCTGGAAGAATGTAGTTTGGAACTTCGAAAATTTCTAGCAAAACGGACCAGAGAAATATGACGACAACAAGCGTGATCAGCGGGTACAAGACGAGGGTTACTTTCTCTCTCATTTTGTACCATCCGTTCTGGTGGGTGCGTCCATTTGGCCGAATTGTTTTCGAAGTAGATTGCAAATTTCAACGAAGCTTGGCGTGGCCATTGTGTCCAAGTCTCGAGGACGCGGCAGATTGACAGGCACGTCATCGATGACGCGGCCGGGACGATTTGAAAGCACCACGACACGATCCGAGAGGAACACGGCTTCAGGAATGCTGTGCGTTATGAAAATGACGGACTTGCGGGTGGCCATCCAGATTCGCTGGAGCTCGGCTGACATGTGCTCGCGCGTGAGGGCATCCAGCGCGACCAATGGCTCATCCATCAGCAATACCGAGGGATCATGGAGCAATCCACGCGCTAAGCCGACTCGTTGCTGCATGCCGCCGGACAGCTCATTCGGATAATTGTCTGCAAATCCCTCGAGCCCCACCAGGCGCAGGAGCTCAAAGGCTCGCTCTCGGGACGCAACCGGATCTAATTTGAGAGCGCGTGCCGGAACCATTACGTTGCTGAGCACAGTTTTCCATGGCAACAGACGAGGATTCTGGAACACGACGCCAACGTCCCGGCGAGGGGCCGTCACCGGCGTTCCTGCCAACAATACCTCTCCACCGCTCGGCGGCAAAAGCCCTGAAGCAACCTTGGCAAGCGTCGACTTTCCGCATCCCGAAGGGCCAATCACTGAGACGAACTCTCCGACATCGACCTCGAGCGACAGATCCTTTAGGGCGGTGATGGGCTCGCGTTTCGTCGCGTAAACGACGGAGAGTCTTTTCGCAATGAGGACAGGCCCCTCGCTTGGACGGTCGCTGTTCATTATCAATCTACGAGAACGCAGAGGAGAAGAGTCTCTCCCCTGCGCTCCACAAAGGTGCAGACCTTCAGTTCGCGGCCCGTGCGTCGCGACGCACGGCGACGGCATCAAATTCATTGAAGTCAGCGACAAACTCGTTTGTGAAAAGCGTGTCGATCGGGATATCTCGAGTATTTAACTCACCTTCGGCGAAAAGTACATCAACAAACTGCTGCCAACTTCCGGCTGGGTACTCCCCGAATTTTCTTGGTGTTCCAGGCTCGAAGGCAAGAATCCTTTCATACCGAGCCTTCGACACCTTTGCTGAATTGGCCAAGTGTTTGGCCTCGGGGCCCTTTACCGGTTTGCTGATCGGAATATGTTTCCACATTGCCCTGGTGCACGCTTCACGATTGGCCTCGCAGGCGATGATCCCTTTGGTTACAGCCCGCCCGAACTTCGCCAACATTGCGCCCCGGTTCTTGATCGTGTCGTCATGCGTGTAAAAGCCGTCACTGAACATCTTACTGAACTTTTCATCGTAAGCAAGGCGTCGCAGCTTGGTACCACGGGTCTCTAGTACAACGTGCATACCTTCAAACAAATTCAATGCCTGTACTGCACCCGTCGTTAGTGCACGAAATGCCGGAGCACCATACCCAACCGGTACCAGTCCCACATCAGTGCCAGGTTCAAGGCCGGCGCTCCTGAGCGCAGCCTTGGTTTGAGGGATGTTCGCCGCACCGCGATTACTTATTCCGAGTTTCTTCCCCTTGAGATCCTGCAGCGACCGGATCGGGCCGTCCGCGAGCACGGCGAATTCCCAAACCGATGACCGCAGCCAGTTGTAGAAGAATTTGATCGGTAAATAATCGCGGCCCTTCTGCCGCGCTTTTATCAATATCGATGCTCCACCCCAAGCGATGTCGACTTTCTTGGTGGCTACTTGGGGCACAGTGATTGAAGATCCGTTGAAGTAGAGGAACTCGACGTCCAGCCCTTCGGCCGCGTAGTACCCCAGTTCCTTGGATAAAACCAGATGCATCGTCGTGGAGGATATGCCGACGGTGTGCGGAAAGCCGAGAGTGACCTTTTCAGCCGCGACAGAAAACTTGGCGGAAGCGGAAAGGCCAACAATAACGACAAGGGCGAGTGTACCCAGCTTGAGCGCTGCCATCCGCCGATCGCGAAATCTACTCAATTTCATTTTCGTTTCCTCGCGGTGCGGTGTTTACCTATGCCTTTGTCTTTGCCTGGTGGTCCAACGAATTTGCCGCACGCCGAACATGCACCAAATTCCAACCGTACAAGAAATCGCCTGGCTTGGCGTTTTGCCAGACGTCACGTCGTGTCACCCCAGATAGTTCGAGTTTGCATCGACGGGATGCCCATGCCACGATGTGGCCCGCGACCCGGAGGAGTTCTCAGCATGCCGTTCGAGACGAACATACTCGATCCCGCGCTTTATGCAAAAGTCCGACGGCCCGTCATGGAAGCCGAGCAGTTGCCAGCTTGGTGCTATACCTCGCCGGAGTTCTACGAGCGAGAAGTTGATCGGATCTTCATGCGGACCTGGAATTTCGTTGGGCGGGCGGATTTAATTCCCAAACCTGGCGATTATCTCACGGTCGACCTGGTCGGTGTGCCAGTGATCCTGATACACGGCGACGACGGTGTAATTCGCGCATTCTCCAACGCGTGCCGTCACCGCGGGACGCGACTTTTATCCTCCGAGGGCAATTGCAGGGCAATCCGCTGCCCGTATCATAGTTGGACTTATTCACTAGACGGCACACTGCGTGCTGCTGCAGGCATGGAGGAAACACAGAACTTCGACTTGGCGGACTATGGATTGACGCAATTCAGATTGGCGATGTGGGAAGGCTTTCTATTTATAAATTTCAGTCAAAATGACAAAAGTCTCATCAGAACACTCAGCCGGACCCGAGCCTGATGCGGCTGCTGCTGCGTGCCCTCGCGATCCAGGAGCAGCTAGAGCGAAGCCCCAGTCTCACCCTGAAGGCGATCGCCGAGGCCGAGGACGTCTCACCCTCCTATGCCACCCGGGTGCTGCGCCTTGTCTACCTCGCCCCCGACATCGTCACGGCGATCATCGACGGGCAGCAACCGCTCGGGCTCACCGCCAACACGCTCATGAAGGACACCCGCCTGCCGCTGGAGTGGCCAGCCCAGCGGAAGCGACTCGGGTTCCCACCCGCGTAACGCGTAAGCTTCGACCCACCATAAGCCGGCCGGTTCTGTCGATGGGTGTAGATCGTAAGCCAGCCCTGTCAACCGTTGCGACCATCGAAAAGACGGACCACGGAACAGGGCTTGAGAGACGCTCGCGCGGACACGCTGCGCCACGCCGCGCTGGCGCGTCTCTTTCCTACGAGCCCATCACCGGTGCATCAGCAAGCGCCCGGAATCTGGGCGCAAAACGGCGACGACACCCAATAAAAACGCAGCCAGATCAAAGCGATAAGTGCGTGGCGGATGGTGCAGGTTGGAGCTATCCGGTCTCGGCAAAATGTGGTCCAGCTTTTGCCGGAAATCCTCAAACAGAAAAGTAAGTGGAGATTCAGGAGGTTTCGAGCTTCGCGCATTTCTTGAGTTTTTTGATGCGTACGCAGGTTTGGCGAGAAGGCTGTTTTACGCGCTCTCGGGTTTCAACCGTGATGCCCACGTCGTTCTATCCTCTTCCCCTACAGTGATTTAACGGCTTCCGTCACGTGCTGGTCCCCGCACGCATCATCGACGGGTGGTCGTTCGAGCCGGAATTTTAATCAGCTTTTCTATACGGCAATTTCAAACTCCTGGACGCCTGAAAGAGGGCCGTGTCGTAAACCCTCCGGAGGCGGCTCCGGCCGTTACGCATTGTTGCGAACGGCTTTACGTCTCATCGGCGACGTTTCGTCGACGGGAACACCTTTCCGGCTATCGCAGTCGGCAGGCTCGAGTGGAGCTTCCGGTTCTTGGCTGGAAATTATCAGAAAGAGAGCAAAACAGGCCATCAACGTGCAATTTGGTGCGATTTTGGGGCTTATCGTGCCGTTTTTCCACTTAATCGCGCAGACAATGAGAAGACGCTCAACGCCTAGATCACGCCTGAGGAGAAGGCGAATGGCGGAATTCGAATTGGCCAAACCTCGAATTCATCCAGCGGAGTTTTACGGAGGAAACGAAGATGACTCCGCAGACGGTCCAGTACAAGGAGCTATCCGAGTCTGGAAACCATGACAGGGAATTTGGGCCAGTTTGAGGCTGATTGGTGGAGGCTAGTGTCGGAGAGCAGCTTGCTGCTAACCGAGGCCATTCACGGAGTGAGCGCTGGCAGGCTCACAGCGTTTTGACGAGCACTCGCTGTTTCTCCCAATCGTCGGGAAGCGGATGATGCAAGAGGTAGCTCGAGGTCAGCCCAACGGGCTGACGGCCTTCGATAATGGCGCGGACAATGTCGGGGGCCAGGAAGGCATAACGGATTGCCTTGCGCACGCGGTCCGTTGGGATGGCGTCTTCGGTGGCAATCTCCTCATAGGTTTTGCCTGCTTTGATTCGGTCGAGCCAGGAGAGAGCGTTGGCGATGTTGCGCAGGAGTGTGCGGTCGACGGATTTCGTGGGGTTGCCCAGAACGAGCTTGGTCTCGACGCCGCGTCGACGCAAGCGGAACGGTGCGTGGATGCGGAGTGCATCCTTGCGAATGCGGTCGGGCCCCATAGAGAGGCAAGCAGCGAACGCATTGCGGTCGAGCAGGATGGACACAGAGCCGGGGCTGATATCGACCCGCCGGATAAGACGGAGCAGGGGGACTGCCGAGGCACTATCATCATTACTACCGGAACACAGCCCGTCTAAAAAGCGACGCGCCGACCGCTTGTTCAAACGCCGACTCAAACAAGCAACCATTGCTCAAATCAAAGAGCTCTCCGATTTCGACTGGACGTTCAATCCGAACATTCCCCGCGCCCGGCTCTGCGAACTCGCCACCGCCCGATTCATCGCCGAGCACCAGAACGTCCTCCTCGTCGGCCCTCCCGGTGTCGGAAAGTCGCACGCTGCGATCGCGATCGCCATCGGCGCGATCCGCTCCGGCTACCGCGTTCTCATGCGTTCCGTTTTCGATCTCGCCCAAGACTTCGCCGAGGCCGACGCCACTGGGGAGCGGCGCGAGCTCGTGAACAAACTCTCGCGCATCGAACTGCTCATCCTTGAAGACTTCGGCATGAAGAAGCTTCGCGCCGCGGCCGTGGAAGACCTCCTCGAAGTCTTCGTCCGACGTCACGAGACCGCTTCCACGCTCATCACCACCAACAGGCCCACCCAAGACTGGGCCAAGTTCCTCGAGGACGTCCCCGCCACCACCGCCATCCTCGATCGCTTCCTCTCCCACATCGAGATCATCACCATGAGAGGCAAAAGCTACAGGCTCGGCAAGCCGAGCGAGGCAGACGCAACCAAGTGAACGCCTCCACCGGGAAACAAACTCTTGCGCGATGCTCCGGATCTTGGAGGCTATGGAAGCTGACGTGGCTGACGGTTTTGTGGAAGAGCTCGGCCACTATCTCCACTTCATTCGAGTTCCGAGGCCGAGCTCTCCCACAAAACCTTGGAAAACGCTGCGCGTTTACCACAGCCACTTTGAAAACGTTTCGCGTTTCCAACAGCTCCCACAGCCTCGGACTTCCTTCGATATTAGGGAGAAAAAAACTTTGACCTGGCTACACAACGTACCAGATACTTAGCGGCCAGCTACCCTGAGTGGCCGGTTTTGAAGTGTTCCTCAGTGGCCGTTTTTGGGTGTTCCCCGACACTACGTCTAAACAGACACCCGTCGAATCGCTTTCGAGTCCCCTACACGCCCTCTGAGAGCCTCTCAGAGGTATACGAACGATTGATCGCTGCTCGTGGTATGTGTGGTATTAGGGCGTGACGCGATCCCCTACGATATTCAGCCTGGAGATCGCCGAATAGCCCAGGGGTGTTGCATGGGTAGCGAAAGAGGGCAAACGCTGACAGACAAGACGCTGAAATCGATTCAATAGTAAAAAAAAAGGAGAAAACTCATGAGCTCACTTGACCGCCGCACTTTTTTGAAGACCACCGCAGCTAGCCTCGGAGTCGTGCCTGCGAGCCGGGCGCTGGCAGCGCCCTCCGACGAAGACCCTCTGGGGGTGCGCCGCGACTTCCCAATCACCGACACGCTTACCTACCTCGACACTGCCAACCGCGCACCTTTTCCCATAGCGGTGAGGGAGGCCACCCTCGCTTATGCGGATGTGAAGACCTACAAGGGTTTCGCCTCCCGCAGGGACGAGATTCGAGAGGAGGCGCGCGAGCGGTTTGGCGCGTTATTCGGCGCCAAGCCCGAAGAGATCGCCATTCTCTACTCCACGAGCGATGGTGAGAACATCGTCGCCAGCGCTCTCGACCTCGGACCCGGCGACAACGTCGTGATCGACGAGCTCCATTTCACGACGACCTTCGTCCTGTATCGAGAACTCGAGAAGGCGAAAGGCATCGAGCTCCGTATCGTGCCTCAGCGAGACGGTCGCTCGGACCTGGAGGATTTCGACGCCCGCATCGATGACAAAACGAAGCTCGTGTCGGTGGCGTGGGTCTCGAATCGTAACGGCTTTCGCGAGGACGTACGAGGTCTGGCGGATTTGGCACACCGCAAAGGCGCTTACCTCTACGCCGACGCCGTCCAGGCCATCGGAGCCTTCCGCACCAACCTCACCGAGGAGGGCGTCGACTTCGCCACCACCAACTCGTACAAGTTTCTGTTCGCGAGCTACGGCGCTGCGCCTTTCTTCGTCCGTGAGGAGCTCCTCGATCGGATCCGCCCGGACCGCTACGGCCACCAGTCTCGGGTCTCCATGCGGGGGGGGTCCGAGTTCGTCTACCATGGTGCTGACCTCCCGGCGCCTAACGAGACGCTCGACGACTACCACTACCGACTGCACACGACGGCGAGAAAGTACGAGTACGCGGCCCCCGCCTACAACATCATCTATCAGTTGAACGCGGGCCTCGGGTACTTGAAGGAAGTCGGCCTCCACCGCATCGAAAAGCACACCCTGCCGCTCGCCCACGAGCTAAGAGACGGGCTTGCGAGTCTCGGATTCAACGTCTGGACGCCTCCCAACAACAACTCCCCAATCGTCAGCTTCGCTCACGGACGAGATCCTGACGCATTGCAGAAGCTCTTCGACAAGGAGGGCATCGTCGTCACCTTCCGCGAGAAGGAGAGTTCGGTGATTCGGGTGTCGGTCTCGCTGTTCAACAACCGAGCGGATATTCAGAAGCTGCTGAAGGTGCTGGAGACGGTCGCTTAGTGCCGACAAAAACCCGCGAAGATATCGGTCGCGTGTCTTGCGGCGTCAACTGGTTGGAGTAGCTCGAAGGAGCTCGACCGCCCAAAGGTCGATGAGCTGCTGCGCCGGCTACGCCGCGGTTGCCCTGGCCTTGATTCTGGACCCCTCGTGCGGCCTCTTTTCCGACCGCGTGGCGGTCGAAACAGGCGCTGTAGCCTGACGCCGCGTAGTGCTCTCCCAAAGTCAAGCCACTTTTGGATCTTATTCCGCGTGGAACTCGCTCGGGCTCATGTCGTCGGAACCTGATGAGGTCGTTCCCAGTTGAGATCGTCGTAGCGCTTGAGCTCTTGTCAATAGGTGTGTAAAGAAGTTCAGGCGGCAACCTCCGACGACTCTGTTACCCTCTCTCCATCCTCGAATCGAACGCCTAGGTGAACCTCCCGCATCAACGCGGGTGCGTTGAGTCGGCGGAAGTGGTTCTCCGCAACGAGAAGCAGTTTGAAGATCGTCGCCGTCGCGGACCCGATCTTCTTGAATCTCTTGGCCGCATCGGTTCTCAATCTCAAAGCGGCGAACGGTGACTCTACAACGTTGCTCGAACGAAGGTGTTGCCAGTGAGGCTTGGGAAAGGAATAGAAGCTCACCATCCGCTCCCAGTCCTCGTCGAGCACCCGCGCTGCCTCCGAAATGCCCTTGCGCCGGCACCAATCCTGGAACTTAGTCTTCTTCGTCTCGCACTCCTTCAGGTTTCCGCGTAGGGGATCGCCGTCAACAGCGGCCTGGCCTGGCCTTGGTCTCGCTTCGGAATCCGGTCCAACACATTGAGAATTCGGTGATTCCAGCAACGCTGTTCCTCGGCGTCCGGAAAGACGTTTCGGGTCGCCGCCCAGATGCCGAGATGGCCGTCGCCGATCACCAAGCGGGGACATCTCAGACCGCGCTTGTTCAGTCTCCGTAGCAGCGATGACCAAGACGCTTCCGATTCTCGATGGCCGGCCTCCAGAGTCAGCACGATCTTCTTCCCGTCGGACAGGCCCGCAACCGCAACCAGTACCGCAGCCTTGTCCTTCTCGAGGCCAGCTTTCACGTAGACACCATCCACCCACAGGTAGACGACTTCGAACTCGTCCAGCGGCCGAGCCAACCACTGCTCGTATTCTCCCTGCCATTTCTGTTTCAACCGCGACACCGTGCTCGCAGACAGCGGAGCGTTCTCTCCTAAAGACCTCGGAGCGCCAGATCGAAGTCCCCGTGAGCCAGGCCATGCAAGTACAGCTCAGGGATGAGCTCGCTCACCGTTTCGGTCCGGCGCTTGAACAGCGGAAGCACTCGACTTTCGAACCTCTCTTCCAGGTTCCGAACTCTCGGCCGACGAACTGTCACCGTGCCCAGGCTCATCGTCAGCTTCCGAGGCTTTCCGTATCCATTTCGATTGCCCGCCGTCGTATCCACCGGCTTCCGTCGCTCCGATTTCTCGCGCCACAGAAGCTCTGTAACTTCGGCAACCATCAGCTCCTGAACCCAATCCTGGATCTCGAACCGCGCCCATCTCTCCAGCGACTCCCACGCAACTGTTGACGAGCTCCTACCTCTTGTGGTCTTGTCCTTCATGGCGGTGTCTCCTTCCGTAGGCCCTTTCAGACCGTGTTTTGCGACGCGGAAGGTTGCTCCGCCTTTACTTCATTTCCACACCTCTTGAGGGTAGCTCCCGAGGACGATCCGCTCTCGCTTGCGATCAAGCACACGACGACGTTTCGGCGGCGGAAGATCGTCATCGTGAGCTCGCCGACGGTGAAGGACGCGAGCCGGATCGAAGACTGGTGGAACCTCTCCGACAAGCGGCGTTTGCACGTGCCTTGCCCGCGGTGTGGCAAGAGCTGGGTGCTCCGTTGGGCCCACGTTCATCAAGGGGGAGCCCTCGAGCGCCGATATCGAGTGCCCTGAGTGCAAAGGCCACGTGGAAGAACCGGAACGCATGGACATGGTGGCATCCGGAGCGTGGCGTGCTGAAGCACCCGACGGCGGGGGTGGCGGGCTTTCATACCTGGGAGTTCTACTCACCGTGGAGGACGTTTCAAGACCAGGTGACGGCGGTTTTTTGCGTCGCGGCGGGCGCTCGAGGCGCGCCAGGCGTGGGTGAATACGTCTCTGGGAGAAACGTGGGAGGTGCCGGCCACGCGAGTGGAGCCTTCGTCACTGCTGCTCCGTCGTGAGAAGTACGCCGCCGAGGTGCCGGCGGGAGTACGCATCCTGACGTGTGGCGTGAACACGCAGGACGACCGCCTCGAGGCGCTGGTGATCGACTGGGGCAAGGGCGAGGAATCCTGGTAGGTCGGGCGGGGGACGTTCTCGGGCGACCCAGCCCGCTCGGCGGTGTGGCGCAAGCTCGACAAGAACGTGCTCGAGCCGGACTGGAGGCCGCAAAAGGCTCTATTCGACCGCATCGGCATCCGCAAGCAGATCCTTGAGGTCGACCCCTACGGCAACTTCCTTCTGCCCGGCTACGACTTTGGCACGGGCCGCAACTGCGCACGGCTCGGCCTGCTCTACCTAAGGGACGGTGTATGGATGGGAGAGCGGATTCTTCCAGAAGACTCGTCGATTTCGTTCGAAGGCCGGCACCGGCCTGGAACGAGCCCGAGTACGGAGGTTTGTTCTGGCTGGACCGCACCGGCGAGTGGAATCTCCCGGAGGACACCTACTATATGAACGGCGCCGGAGGCCAGCGGCTGGGGGCATCGCGTCGGCGCGGGCCCGGGCATGCGGGCGCTCAACGAATCGTTCAATCTCCTCGTGAAAGCTATTCCGGAGTCTTAAACGGAAGACATCGCCTTCGTCCCTGGCGTGCCTCCCCACCGCGTCGGCGGGGTCTCGGCTCTCACGCTAATAAAATAGAAGTTGAAAATGCATTTCATTTTCATGTTATTCTTCTGACCGTATGCCTAATTTAGAGAGGCGTGCATCGAATCCATTCGCGTTGAGATGCGCCAGCCTCATCAGATTCAGGAGTGAGACATGATCCAGCTATTGTTCCGGACCACCCGAACCCTCTTCGCATTCTGCCTGCTGGCGGCTTTCCCAGCAGCAACCTGGGCCCACGCCCTCGAATCCGGCGCCAGCGGGATTATGGCCCAGCAGCCCGATTCCGAAGCAACCGACAAACAGTCGGAAGAGGCCCAGTCCTCGAACGACGAGACTGACGAGGGCGCCGAGAAAAGTGCCAAGGACCAAGGCGCCCTGCGCTTCCTCGAGGCCGTGACCGTGACCGCCACCCGCAGCCCGTCCGTCGTCAAGGACACGCCCGGAACCGTCTCCGTCATCACAGACGAAGCCATCGAGCGCCTGATGACGGAGGAGCTCTCGGATCTCTTGGACTTCGAGCCGGGCGTCTACGTCGAAAGCAACATCACGCGCGTCGGCGCCAACGGCTTCAACATCCGCGGCATCGGCGGCAACCGTGTGATGACTCAAGTGGACGGCGTCGAGACGTCAGAGCAATTCGACTTCGGCCCTTTCAATGTTCACCAGTTCGCCCTGGACCTCGATACGCTCAAGTCGGTGGAGCTGGTCCGGAGCGCCGGCTCGTCGCTCTACGGGAGCGACGCGCTGGGAGGCGTGGTCTCGTTCTTCACCAAGGATCCGGCGGACTACCTCGCCGGCAAGAAGTTCCATACGGCCGCTAAGCTCACCTTCGACGGACGCACGGACATGGCCAGTGGCAATGCCGTAATCGCTGGCGGCAGTGAGCGGGTGGAAGCGTCCCTCTTCATAAGTGTCGCCTCCGGAAACGAGCCGGACAACCGGGGCGACATCGAGACCGAGGACTCCACGCGTACGCTTCCGAATCCCCAGGACCGGCGCAACGTCCAGACCGTGGGCAAGCTTGTGTTCCGCCCCAAGGACGGGCACATCCTTCGCGGCACCTTCGAGCTCACCGACAGCCGCGTCGAGACGAACGCCTTCTCGTCGCGTAGTAGCTTCTCGTTCGGTCCGACGACGACCAACGTCGAAGACGTGCACGCCGCCGACGAGATGCGTCGGTTGCGCCTTTCCGTCGACCACACGCTCGACAACATGGCTGGGATGGATTCCTGGATGTGGCGCCTCTACGGTCAGCAGAGCGATACCGACCAGGTCGTCGACGAGTCCCGGACGAGCATTGGCCCCCGAGGTTCCGTGAGCTTCGAGCGCAATGGGATCCTCACCTACGAGCAGCAGACCTACGGCGGCGAGCTTCAGGGGCGTAAGGCGCTGCTGCTCGGCGAACAACCTATGTTGATGATCTTCGGCGGGACCTACAAGCGCGACAACTTCGATATGCTCCGCGATCGCGCAGATACAGAGGTCGGAACCGGCGCCCCGGTTCCGACCTCATCCATCTTCCCGTCCAAGTACTTCCCCAAGAGCGCCGTTTCCGAGTCGGGCGCCTACCTGCACACCGATTTGCAACTGGGTCGGCTGCGCGTGTTCCCGGGCGCACGCTTCGATCATTTCTCGCTTGACGCCGACTCCAATGACCCGATCTTCCTGGCCAGCCTGAGCCCCCCGGCCGAGGACTTCAGCGCCGGCCGTCTCACCGGCAAGCTGGGCGCAAGCGTGGACGTCGGCGGCGGCGTTACGCTACACACTCAATACGCCGGCGGCTTCCGTGCGCCGCCCTACAGCTCCGTGAACAGCGGCTTCACTAACCTGTTGGGCGGCTACACCACGATTTCCAACCCGGGCCTCGATCCCGAGACCAGCAACAACTTCGAGACCGGGCTGCGTCTGGTCAACGGGCCTCTGCTTTTCAGCGTCACCGGCTTTTGGAACGAGTACAACAACTTCATCCTGCTTAACCCCCGCGGCTCCAGCCCCACCGGGCTTCTCCAGTTCCAGTACCAAAACATCTCGGAAGCGCGCATTCGAGGGCTCGAGCTGCAGGCCGAGGTACAGCTGAGCGACTCCTGGCGGATCCGGAGCGCGTACGCGGCGATCGCCGGCGACGACACGTCGGAGGACGAAGAGGTTCCGCTCGAAGCGATCGCGCCGAACCAGGGGACGCTCGGCATCGGCTTTATTGAACCGTCGAACCGCTTCGGAAGCGACCTGATCGCGAGGGTCGTCGGCGGACAGTCGCTGGAGGCAGTGGAAGAGGATAACTTCGCACCGGAGAGCTATGCGGTCTTGGACCTGACCGCCTGGGTCCATCTCGGCAGCGACGTGATCCTGCGGGTCGGCGTGCTCAACCTGACCGACCAGAAGTACTTCGAATGGGCCAACGTGCGCGGCCGCCTTGCGGACGATCCGGCAATCGACCGGTACTCGAACCCCGGCATCAACGTCGTTACGTCACTGTCGGTGGGTTGGTAGCGATGCGAAAGAACCAGACGGGTAGCTGCAACCCGCCGTCGCCAGTAGCCTCGCATCCTACCGGACGGGGGCGGGCGGGCAATCCCCCGCCCGCCCCCGTGCTGCAGGGGTCCCTTCTCGGGAGCGTCGGCATCGGGCTTGCGATCCCGGCCCTAGTTGCACCTCGAGTCACTGGGACCGTCAAAACGATGTCACTGCGGCCACGGCCACGGCGGGCGTTCGGCGATTGCGCCAGACGGCCTCGCGAAGCACCTTATCGAGTGTGTGATCGACGGACCGCTAACGCTTTCCGACGTGCGGGATGCCATGCAGTTGTTCGGTGATAGCCGGCACAAAGGAAAGTCGTGATCTCAGTGAGGCCCACGCACCGAGAGTCTTGAAGACCGTTTACACCGAGCTGTCGATGGGTCGGTGCCCGCGCGCCGACATTGGCCACGGCGAATGCTCTTCGCGCCGTTCCTGCTAAGTCTCTTCAACGACGATTGACTTAAAGATCCGCCTGGTATTTTGATATTAAAATTCACTTTCAGAAAGGCTACTACCTGATGAAGAGACAGCTAACTCGATCGCTCACGTCTATTTGCGTATGCCTCGGCGTGAGCTTACCCGCCGCGGCGACCCCCGACGCTTCGCGGACCGTGTTCCTGCTCATGGCGCCGGACCGCGGATTTCTAGGAAACGAAGAAGTGCGCGACGCCTTCGGAGCATTTAGCGACTCGGGTGTAGAAGCAGGTCTCTTGTTCGTGACACGCGAGCGGGCCGATGAGAACTTGCAGGGTGTGTGGGACTCCTTGATCGCCCAGCACGACCCTGATCGCGTCATCGCGCTGCCGTTGTTCTTGTCCGAAAACGATACTCTCTTCGACACGGCGCGAAAGGCGCTCGATGGGTTGGACGGACCACCGATAACGATGGCCGCTCCGCTGGGCGAGAGCTACCTCGCAGAAGAGATTCTTTTCGATCGGGTCGGCGCACTGGCGCCCTCCACGGCTGACGATGCGACCCTCGTCGTGATCACGGCCGGCGCTCACTCGGAGGAGTCGACGTCTCGTATACGAGAGGACCTCGAGCCCCTCGCGGCAAGGGCCGCCCGCAAATACGGTCTGGCCGGAAGCCGCGTTCACGTGATGCAAGACGGCGCGTCCGATGACGCTCGTGATGCGGCGGTCGACGCACTCATGAACGATCTCTCCTCGATCGTGTCGGCGAGAGAGCGCCCCGTCATCGTGCCGTTCAGTCTCGGAATGAAATACACCAATATGATGTCCGAGTGGAGCTTCCTGAAGATGAGAATGGCCAAAGTTCCGGAAGTCGTCGCGGACGGCGCCGGGGTGTTGCCGCACGACAACATCAGGATCTGGCTTCGCAAGAGCACGAACCAATACCGGCCGCTGAGCAAACAGAACATCGGCGTCATCCTCGTGCCGCACGGTGCGAGCTTCAATTGGAACGAGACGATGCGCCGCGGTATCGAACCGATTCGCGGCGAGTACGTCACCGCGGACGCGTTCAGTATGGTCGACCCAATGCTCATCTCCCGTGCAGCGAAGCAGCTCGAGGAGCGTGGGATGCGGGCCGCGCTTTTGGTTCGCATCTTCTTTATGAAAGACAGCTTCCACAAGAAAGCGCGATACGTCCTTGGGCTGACGCCTGAAACGCGAGGATTCCCCGCAAGGGTTCGCAGTAGTCTCGTCTTTCATACCGTCGGGGGCGTTGCAGGGAGCCCGCAGCTCGCTTCGGCGCTGGTCGACCGGCTCGACGAGATCAGCACCGACCCGCGCAAAGAAACCCTCATCCTTCTCGGACACGGATCTGGCAACGACACCGTCAACGATCGTTGGCTCGAGATCCTCGCTGGGTTAGCGGACGAGATTCGCGATCTGAGCGGAGCACCCTTTCGAGACATCCGGTACCACACGTGGCGTGAAGACTGGCCCGACAAACGTGAGGCTGCGATCGCGGCGATCCGCGCTGACGTCGAGACGGCGTCGAAGGGTGATGGCACGGCCCTCGTCATGCCCGTCCGCACGACAGGTCAAGGCCCCGCGGAACACTATCTCGAGGGGCTCGACTATCGTTACGGAAAAGGTTTCGCGCCACACGGCGAATTTGAAGACTGGCTTCGCTCGGTCATCGAGGTCGGCATGTCGGAGCTCATGGCGACCACGGGCGGCACGGACTGAGAGTTATTCCGACCGGCGTCTAACGTTTCCCCGAAGCGATCGAAGCGGTTTTTCTCGCCGCGTTGATTCGGACGTGCATCGTGCACCTAGTTGTTTCCCGTCATACTCGTTTGGACCATTTAGCGGAACGAACTAAGAGCCACTTCGCCGGGGGTGGAACCCGGATAGGAGAGTGTCTGATGAGCAAGAAGGAGCGTTCCGCTGAGGTGAGGGTTCGCGAGATCCGTCGCAAGACCTGTCGCCGATTTTCAGCTGAAGAGAAGATTCGGGTCGTGCTGGAAGGACTTCGTGGCGAGCAAAGCATCAAGGAACTGTGCCGCCACGAAGGGATCGCGTCGAATCTGTACTACTGCTGGAGTAAGGACTTCCTCGAGATCATCTGCCTAGTGGAAGAATCCGATTAGAACGCAGTGCCCGAGCCCGAGGGTGTACGCGAGGCCTTGGTCCAGCTCGCACTCGAGCGCACCGAGCTGTCACCGCGCAAGCTGGCCTGTCGTTACACCGATATCGAACGCTATTTCGTTTCAAAATCAACGGTTTACCGGATTCTGAAAGAACAGGACTTGATCACCAGTCCGGCCTACGTGTTGCTCCAAGCCTCGGAGAGCTTCAAGTATCCGACTCGGCGTGTGCACGAGCTCTGTGGACTTCACTCACCTACAGGTCGTGGGCTGGGGTTGGTACTACTTGTCGACGGTGATGGACGACTCCTCACGTTTCATCATCGCCTGGATGCTCTCGCCCACGATGGGCACGGCCCACGTCCAGAACACTCTCGATTTGGCGTTGCAACGGATGGGGTTAACGAAGGTCCATGTACGCCATCGGCCGCGCCTTCTCAGCGACCGTGACGAATACAGAAGGCGCTCCGCCATCGGCAAGAAGAAAGACGCCGAGCTTGGCACGGGTTATGGCGACATAGAAAAGGCGTCGCTCCTCGGCGTTCGGATGTCCCTCGGGCGCGGCAAGAACGAGATCGAGTAGCGGATCATCAGCGATCTCGGCGGGGAAGCCATACTTTCCCGAACACAGGTCAAGCACCACGACGTAGTCAGCCTCGAGCCCCTTTGAACGGTGCACGGTCATGTAGGAGAGGCGAAGGTCGGGATGTTCCCTCGCCAGAGCGGCCATGTTCTCAGGCCGGGAGTGCCTGTACCGGCCCAAGAGCAAAACGGCAGGTGGATCGTCGCTATTGGCCGTCGCGGCTATCGTCTTCAGAGCCTCTCCCAGGAGATCGGGGCTATCCTCTCCGGAAAGACCGATGTACACGCAAGGGCCATCTGTCCGCCGTACCGAAGCGACGTTCTTGCGGATCTGCGCAGGGTTGCTCAGCACGAATTTCGTTGCGAGATCGGCTATCCGGTCGGCGCACCGGAATGTCGTCTCCAGATCGACGCGCTCGCTCTCGCCGAAGCGCTCCCGGAACTCGCGCATGATGGCGATGTCCGAGCCGGCAAATCGGAAAATTGCCTGCCAAGGGTAGAGCACCGGATTGTGGTTCCGGGGGTTGTGGGTTCGAAACCCATCACCCACCCCAAACAGCAGTGGGTCCATTCCGGAGACAAGGGTTACAGTTTATACCGGAGACATAGGTAACACCCTTGTCCGAAATGGATTTTCGATAGGCTCGAGCCGTGTGGTCTCGTGATCGAAGTATCCAAGATCGTATTGCATGAAAGTGACGAGCCATATTTTGTCATCGACCTGCTTGATGCCGACGTTTTGACCGGCGAAGACGGTGCTGAGGTTGATCTTGAGCCGGTCGAAGCAGATACGCCCACAACGAGTGACGGTAATCGTCCTGTCATGGAACGGGTATTCGAGCTCCTGCAAACCCCGGTAGGGTCTTGAGGAGCGCTGATAGCGTTCGGCTGGGAACTGCATTCCGAGAGCCTGATGAGGCCTGTCGTTGTTGAAGCAATCGATGAAGTCGTCGAACCTGGCCTGCTGCTGTAGGAAGTTGTCTCCGGCGGGCTTGGTGGCTTCGATCTTCAAAGTCAGGTGCATGCGTTCGTGCCGGCCGTTTTGCTGCGGATGACCGGGCCTGATGCGTTCGATGTCGATGCCTAGGCGCAGCCACCATACGGAGAGGCGGCTAAGACCGAACAGGGCATTGGCGCATGAGAAGGGAACGCCATTGTCGGTCCGGATCGCCTTTGGCAAGCCGAAGTCCTTGAAAGCCCGCTCAAACACGGTGAAAGCGTAGCCTTCTTTGGTGGTGGCCAGAGCATCACAAGCGATCAGATAGCGGCTTGCAAAGTCGGTGATGGTCAACGGGTAGCAGTAGCGTCGGTCGGCCAGCATAAACTCGCCTTTGTAGTCGGCACACCACAGCTCGTTGGGCTGGCGCGGCTTGGACAGGGCGGTACCTTGAGCCTTGTGGCGTCGACGTCGGCGGCGCCTGACGAGGCCATTCCGGTCGAGCACCGCATGGACGGTGCTATTGGCTGGGGTGTGGACATCCGGGTGTAGCCGCCGCAGCCGTTCGCGGATCTTCGGTGCTCCCCAGCTTGGCTTTTCCTTTTTCAGCTGAACAATGAGATTCTCCACTTGGAACGGAAGTTGGTTGGCGTGTCGGTAGGGCCGCCGAGAGCGATCGGTCAGCCCTTCCAGGCCGCTGTCCTTGTACCGGTTGAAGATTTTGTAGCCAGTCTTTCGGGAAATAGCGAACTCGCGGCACAGGACCGCCATCTTTTCACCATCGAGCAATCGAGCGACGAACCGGAGACGTTCTTCCACTTTGTTGCACTCCTTCCATGGCACTTTGCCCTCCCTAGGAAGGGAAAAGTTTACCCATGTCTCCGGAATGGAGTGTTACCCTCTTGTCAGGAAGGGCATCAAATGAGTTACGAGCCTTCCTATAGCTTGACCCCCCTCATCACAAGCCGCTACATTCGTCCTTGCAACTCCTTCGTTAGCCGCTCTAAGACGCTGTCCAGGTGAATAAATGAAGACCACACACTACATTTCGCGAAAGATCTCGGTTGTCGCACTCGCGGCTCTTTGCTATGGAACCCGAGTCTCTCCCGCAGTTGGTCAGGATCAACATTCCGAGCCGACCGTTGGCGTTTACCACGCGCTCAAGAAATTCGAGCTAAGCGGTGCCAGTGTGCGTGTTCAAAACTTGACACTCAGGCGCGACCGTCTGGAGATGCGCTTCAACGGCACGTTCTATTTCGAAACGCCCGTTCGGGGTCAGGTCCGGGGCGCCGTTTTCATCGGGCAGGGAGACTTTCGCGCCTTGGCTCCCAACGAGATCGAGCGCAAACGGCTGCGCCTGATCTTGAGAAGAGATTCCGTAGAGTCGGACTTCAAGACGGCCGTGTTGCGCTTCACGCTTCACGGATGACACGTTCCAAATCATCGGAGAAGGGGCTTCGATACAAGCTCGACCTGCTCCCGAGGCGTTGGAGCTGGCAGCGGATTTCGAAAGACGCTCCCTGAAAGCGTCTGGAGTCAACGTCTCTTCCCGGTTGGCGTGTTCTATTCTAAACAAGGAGTCACCAGGCTTTTTCATCGTCCAGTTCGATAAGGGCAAGCGGGATCGCTTCACTGCGCTCGTGGACCACCAAGGCCGGATTCCAACCGTCACGTTCCAAATCAACGCTGGCGAAAAAGGCTTGATCTTTGGGCGGAGGTCCGGCGTAGACGAAGAATGGATGGCCTTCTACAGCCAGCAGGACTATGACCGCGGCAAGGTCCAATACAGCGATAAATTCGACCTAGTTTCCACCAGGCACTACGAGTTGAACGTCGACGTCCGCGACCCCGAGAAGAGTATGAAGCTCAAGGCCCGGATGGAGCTGGAATCGCGGGTTGACGATCTCCATGCTATCCCCCTCCGCCTCAATGAGTCGCTGTCCGAAAGGTGGTCCGACCGCCTCAAGAAGGCTCTTCGGGTAAGCTCGGCCCGGTTGAGCGACGGTACGCCAGTCATGGCAGTTCAGGAAGATTGGGAGGAGGGGCTGACACTCTATCTACCAAGCCCCCTCGCGGCGGGCGACAACTTCAGTGTCGTGTTGGAGCTGGAGGGGGACTATATGTCCGACTTCAACACGGGGTTGGACACCCACGGCTACTATCCGCTGTCGAACAGCCAATGGTACCCTCGCCACGGCTATCTTGAGCGCTCGACTTTCGACATGACGTACCTTCACGATAAGCGGGACCAGGTGATCTCCGGCGGAGTCTTGGTGCGCCACGAGCGCATGCCTGGAAGCGACTCGGACATGGTAACGCAGTGGAAGATCGACAACCAAGTTGCGCTCACGACTTTCGCTGTTGGACGTTTCGAGCGCCACACGGAACCGTGGGCCGGCGAAGGAAAGGAAGTAACCGTTGAGTTCTACCCCCTAGAGAATACTAGACTCAAAGAAGATTTCGTTGTTGCCGAAATGATGAACGCTTTGACTTTTTTTCAGACTCTTTTTGGTGAATACCCTTACTCACGACTCGGTGGCGTCCAACATCCGCGTCCTTTCGGACAAGGATTCGCCTCGATGCTAGTGATGCCGAAAGCCGACACGGCGAGCAAACACGTTTTTAGCTTCATCGCTCATGAAACGGCTCATCAGTGGTGGGGGAACATCGTGGCCTGGCGCTCTTACCGCGACCAGTGGTTGAGCGAAGGGTTCGCCGAGTACTCCGCCATCTTTTACACCGGGCTCAGAGACAGCCACAAAGCCAAGCGGGACTTGATTCGGAGGGCGCGCCGATCCCTCAAGAATCTGGAGGGCAGGGGCAGGCTGAACGACGTCGGCCCGCTCACCCTGGGGCACCGAGTGAGCACCCGCAAAACGTATGGCGCCTACACAACGTTGGTCTACAACAAGGGAGCACTCGTGCTGCGCATGCTACATTTCTTGTTCACGGACCCTTCGACGGGCAAAAGGCCAACCCTTTTTCGACATGATGGCCGACTTCGTGGACCGGTATCGAAACGGCTCGGCGAGCACGGAGGATTTCATCGCGGTAGCGAATGAACACTTTAAAAAAGGGAATTATAAGTAACGCTTGACAAGCTAGCTGAATTTGTGTATCCTGTTCTCATGATGCACAGAGCGCCAGGACGAGCCCACCGCGAAGGTATTACCGTTGTTCAGCTAATGGACATGTTTCCTACCGAAGAGGCTGCGACCCTTTGGTTCGAGGATGTGATCTGGCACGGCCAGCGGTGCTGCGGACACTGCGGAAGCCTCAGAACCTCCGAAGTCCCAAACGGAAAGCCTATGCCGTACTGGTGCACCGACTGCCGTTCGTACTTCAGCGTCCGCACCGCCACGCCTATTGCTCACTCGAAGATCAAGCTCCGCAAATGGGTCATCGCGATCTACCTTTGCCTAACCAGCCTCAAGGGCGTGTCCTCGATGAAGCTCCACAGAGATATCGGTGTCTCGCAAGCTGCGGCATGGTTCATGCTGCACCGAATCCGTCAGGCATGGGGCTCTAACGGTGGGGCACCCTTCGGCGGGCCGGTCGAGGTTGACGAATCGTATTTCGGCGGCAAAGCCAGAAACATGCACGCGCACAAACGCGAGCAAGTCATCAAGGGCCGCGGCACCGTCGGCAAGACGGCAGTCGTGGGGATGAAGGACCGTCAGAGCAATAAGGTCCGGGCCAAGGTCGTCGAAAATACCGACGCACCCACTCTCCAAGGCTTCGTCCTCGACAACTCAGCGCCGGCCGCGAAGGTCTACACCGACGACGCCATCGCTTATTCCGGGCTCACAAGAGACAGAGAAGCCGTGCGGCACTCGGTTGGCGAGTACGTCCGCCAGCAAGCTCACACGAACGGGATCGAGAGCTTCTGGGCTACGCTCAAGCGGGCGCACAAAGGCGTTTTTCACAAAATCAGCCCGAAACACCTAGACAAATACATTCAAGAATTTGCCTCGAAGCACAACATCCGCGATCTAGGAACGCTCGACCAGATGCTCGACACCGTCGCCAGCATGGTCGGCCACCGGTTGCTCTACCGGGATCTCATCGCGGACAACGGCCTTAGCTCTGGGGCCAGGTCGTAGAAGCGCGCGGGCCAAGCTCTCCGGCGTTGCGCCTTTTAGATCACGCTCTGCGATTATCATCGGCTTTCTCATCGTGCTATATTTCTCCCTGTGAGTTCGTGTCCAGCCGTTCGTCCTCTACCGAGGCTTCGGTCTGCCATGCAGCAGACCTGCAAGATGTGTGGGCAGCCTGATAAGTTCGACTTCCACGTTCCCGACGAATTGTGGCAGGCCATCGTGCCTCAAAATTATCAAACGCTTGCCGTCTGTCTGTATTGCTTCGATGAAGAAGCCGCCGCAAAGGGTATCGACTTTGCGACGGCCTTCACAGAGATATGGTTCGCTGGCCGATCTGTTTCAATGAATCTAAGAGTCAACAGAGCAGTCAGCTTGATCGGTCAAGAGCAGTTGGAATCCCGCTCTTTAGCCTGACACTCGTTGCAGAACTCGCCATCCGTCGGCTTGCTCCACTTGTCTTCGTAGTCACTAGTTGGCCAATTGCTACAATTGGTGCAAAAGTGCCAAGTATCGTAACCACCTTTTCGACGTCGATAATGTGGTCGTGCCATCTCTTCATCACCTCCTTTCTTGGTTTTTGACTGCTTCTAACGCCGCCCGCTTTCTATTCTGACTCTACTCTTACCAGCTCGACATCAGTGCGTGCGTCGATCTCGCCCAGGATTGCTCGATACTCCTTCTTGTCCAGCTTGAGGACCGCCGCATCGCGTTTGTCATCGTCGGTCCATTGGATGGTCAACCAGTGCTTTTTGCCCTTTGAGAACAGCACGATGGGTGAGAGCAAGAGAGCTGATTTCAGGCGAGCGCTTTTAGCGCGTTCGTACAGCAGTGAGGTGATTCCCTCGTATGGAATAACCGAATACACTTCGTCGCGGCGGCCTTTCCTGTGAATCGTTAAACCGTTTTCTCCGAAGACCATCTCTGCCTTCTTCTCTTTTCCTTCCCGATCTAACACTCGCGACTTCTTGAAGGTTGCGTCGGTTTGTTCAAATGCTGCGCCGACCGTACTCAGGGAGAGAGCAATAATTGCTACAACTGCTATACTACTTTTTATTGACGACTTCTCCTTCACAGAGGAACCCCGATAGCCTTCATTGGTCATCGGGCCAGTCGCCGAACGAATCGCGGATACACCACGAGTCCCCGCCTATTTCTTCAAAGAAGTCTTGTATTCGGCGGGCAGCCCGATGTCGGACTGCGCCGCGATTCGTTCGGCAGGTGGGACTATACGACAGGGCTTGCTGCCGCGTCAAGCGTTACTTATAATTCCCTTAAAAAAACCCCGATTGCGCAAGCTTACCGACTTCAGGATCTGAATTGGTTCTTCGCCCAATGGGTTTACGACACTCCTTTGCCGACCTACCGTATGGAATACAAGCTAGAGAACCAGTCAGACGGTGCTGTGTCTGTAGTAGGCACTCTCTATCAGGAAAACGCACCCGAACACTGGTTCATGCCTCTACCGGTCGTATTCGCCTTTGATGGCGACCGCAGGGCGCGCGGCACGCTGCAGGCTTTGGGACCGTCGACACCTTTCGCGATCAAGCTTCCGATGCGGCCCAAAAAGGTGGAGCTCGACCCCGAACATTGGGTCCTGTCCGAGGAGACAACCAGCCGAAAGTCAAAGTAGGGACTGGGAGATGCCGTTGACCTCCGCCGGCATCACTTGGGCGTCAGGTAGGGGTCCATGTTTCGTGTCAGACTCATTTGGACCAATTAGGGGAATGAGCTAAGAGACAATGGCAATCGGCGCTGGACGATGGCTCTAACCGGCGAGAAACAATGGGCTAACGAGGAAAACCGAAAAAATTGGATCGCGCGGCATTCCCCGAAAAAAAATCCTATTCAAACCACCCGCCGATGATCTAAGCGGTCTCATTGTGTCCCTGTTCCTACCAAATCGACGTCTGGAAGGTCAAGTAAATTCTGATCCAGCTGATCGACTGCGGCCGTCCCACTGAGGTCGGCGTGGCGTCCATACAGGCCGTTGGTGACATGGATATCGACGTGACCCATTCGGCGCTGGACGTCCTCGACGCGAACCCCCCGCTCAAGGAGCAACCTCGCGAACGTGTGACGGAAGGAGTGAGGATGGTAGTGACGCTGCATCTCTAAGCGGTCGAGGATGCGTTTCACGTGGTACGCCGTGTGGCGCTGCTTGATGTCGGGGAAGACCAGCGAAGGCGCGACGCGCCCGTGAGCGTGCGAAGCCGCAACCTGCTCGTTGCGGTGGCGAGTGAGCACGGCGGCGAGCTCCTGGCTCATGTCAACGGTACGGTGCTGATCCGTCTTCGTCTTCTGAATGCCCCCCTTGACGCCGAGCGCCTGAACGACGTGGAACCGTCGCTTGACGAATTCTACGTTGTGCCACTCGAGGGCGAGGGCCTCTCCCGAGCGGAGCCCGGTGCGGGCCATGAGAAGGAACAACGGAAAGCAGTGGTAGTGCGTCTCCTTGCAGCACTTCAAGACACGGTACAGCTCGTGTTCAGTGAAAGACAGCTCGGGTCGGGGCTCGTCGTCCTTCGGCCGGAAGACCTTTCCGACCCGCGCCGCTGGATTCGCGTCGATCACTCCATCGTCCACGGCCGCGTTGAGAATGACGTTCAGTCTCTTGAGGACGTTCTTGAGAGATCTGGGCCGGTATCTTCGTTTTCCGGTCCTCGGATTGATTTGGGCATTGAGCTCGACGAGAAAGGTCTTGATCTCGTCGCGGGCGAGCTCGCTCATCCACTTGTCGCCGAAGCGAGGCAGCAAATGATTCCGCAAGCACGATTCGTGGTGGAGCAGCGTCCGTTCGCGCCAGGAAACCGACGCGAACGTGAGGTGCCGGGCGGCGTAGCCCCGAAACGAGATATCGCCGGAGCGGACGGTGCCCCCTGCTCTGCGCCTGCGATTGTCCTGCACCTTCTCCGCGTGGAACAGGCGCGCGGCGGCCGCTGAGTAGAAGGTTTTCGACCTTCGCTTGCCGTCCGACTGGTAGTAGGAAACGTCGTAAACGATGGTACCGTCCTTGAGCTTTCTTTTCTTTCCTGGGGTTGCCATGAGTGAGATCCTTTCTCCCCGTTTTGGGGAGCGGGAGCCTGCCATCCTGCCGCTCGGAAGTCAAGGGTAGAGGGCAGTGTGGAGTGGCCTAGTTTTTTCACGCTAGAGCGTTACTGCGGTGCCGTCTTGGTAGGGTAGGACTCAATCAATGGTCGAACTCAAATCACCCCGCGATCAACAGCTCCTTCGCCGGCGTTTTCGCATAGTTCGCGCTGTAGTTGAGCTCGACCTCCTCCCTCTCGAAGCCTTGGAAGAGCTTACGGATCTCGGGGCGGTCATTGAGCGAAAGAAGGAACCGGCCCTTCAAGTTTCGGAGCACCATCGCCATGCGCTCGAAGTCTGCCCTCTCGAAGATTCCCTTGCCGTAATCCGTCTCGTGGCCGTGGCCGAAGTACGGCGGGTCGAGATAGAAAAGCGTGGATGGCCTGTCGTGATCCTCTATGAACCTCTCCCAGTCGCGGCATTCGATATGAACGCGCTTGAGCCGCCTATGGGCTCGCTCAATGAGACGGCGAACGAACTGAGGCCTGAACCCTGCGGGACGGGTTGTAGATATAGAAAAGGAACGCGACCCCATGCGCCCTCTCGCCGAAAGGCGCTGAAGATAGGCGAAGCGGGCCGCGCGCTGGATGTCGGTGAGCGCTTCAGAACGGAGCTCTCGAAGGCTCTCGTACTCCGCTCTTGACGAGAGCGCGAAGTCGAACTGGCGGATGAGCTCCTCGGGGTGCTCGCGCATCACACGGAAGAGATTGACGATATCGCCGTTGATATCGTTGATGATCTCGAACGGAGGCCGCTTCGGTCGGCGCAAGAACACCCCGCCCATTCCGACGAATGGCTCGGCGTAACAGCGGTGGGGTATCGCTTCGATGCGGGCGATGATGCGTGCTGCGAGACACCGCTTGCCGCCTATGATGACGGCGACCGGCATGGCCGGCTCAACGGCTTGAAGCGGCTCAGTCATTCCGAGCTCACACGACGAGCCGCTCTTTCGCGCCGCACCGGGCGCAATAGACGAAGACGAGAGGCAGCTCGCCGCCGGGCGCATCTCTTTCGTAGACGATGGAGAGCTTGCTCGCCACCGCGGGCTCGTTCGTGTCCCGCTCGCACTGAAGACAGACGAGCATCCGTCCGTCCGCCACGCGGCGACGGTAGAAATTCTTGTGCCCGAAACGCTGGGGCATTTTCACGATTTAGGGAAATCGGGAGATTTACGGCGCCCGACCCAATTGTGTTCCTTGGGCAAGGTCTGAACCGGCGCGATTCTAGTGGCATTCGCCACTGTGCCAAGGAAGGGTAGTGCGGGCTGCAGCGGAGAGCCCGGCGCCCGTGAAGTCGCCACGCACGAGGGAGATTCCTCCGTTGACCACGTCGGGAATCCCGTCTACACCGGGATCACGAACGGAGCGCCTCCAGGAGGCCCTGGCGCTCGGCCTCGGCATAGCGCCGCCAGCGCAGGAGCCGCCGAATCTCGTCCAGCAGCGCGCGGATCAGCGGGTCCCGGCAGCCGACCACGGCCGCATGCAGCCGCGCCAGGTGCGCCGCGCGGGCTATCACCCACGCTGGTCGCCACTCGATCTGTGTGGCCCGCAGCTCGCTCATGCGACGCGCTCCGCGTTCCGCTGCGTCGCCTTCGCGAAGGCGATCAGCCGCGAGGCCACCCAGCGATGCGCCGCCGGCAGAATCGTGGCCGCGGGCGCGAACCGAATCCCCCAGGGCGGCCACTCGCCATAGAGCTGCTTGTACTGCGCGAGCGCGAACTTCTTCGCCCGAGTGGCATCCCACGTGCCTTTCACCTGCTGCCGCGCCACGGCGATCGCGCACAGCTGCCGCCAGGCCGCCTCCCGGTCCTCGCGCCAGTCGCCCGCGAGCCGCCCGACGCCGTCGACCTCCTCGGTCTCGCCGTCGATGACGTCAATCCCCGACCCGTTGCCCGCGCCGGCCCGCCCGGCGTCCAGCGGCTGCGCGACGGGCCGATCGGTCCCGCACGCCGGACACCGCTCGACCGTCCAGTCGCTGAGGACCCCACACCGGCACGCCCAGGGGTCGCGCGTCCGGTCGGCTGGCGTGCGCACCAGATCGGGCTCGTTGTCGGTCACCAGCGCCGCCAGGCCGTTCCGGTAGAACGTCTGGAGGTCGGCGTAGAAGCGGAGATAGTTCTCGGCGTGGTCGAGCACGACGCCCACTTCGCCCGCGGCCGCCTGGGCTGTGCGCGGGCCGCATGACCCGCCCGAGCTGCTGCAGGTACGCCCCGAGCGCCTGGGCGTAGGGGTGGGCGTCGACCAGGCAGAGCACGTCCGGCACATCGAAGCCGCGGGTCAAGACGTCGACACTGATCAGCCCGTCGAGATCGCCGCGCCGGAACTGCTCGATGCGATCGGTCCGTTCGCGGCCGTGCCCGTCCTGATAGCTCACCTGGGCGAACCGGTAGCCCGCCGCCGTGAACGCCGCACAGAGGTCCGCGCCGTGCGCCACCGTCGCCGAAAAGACCAGCGTCTTGACCGGCCCGCCCCAGATCGCGCGCGTCCGGGTCACCCACGTCGAGACGATGTCGCCGACGATCCGCCGGCCCCGCTCGGTCAAATCTTTCTCGCGCCACTCGCCGGTCTTGGCATCGGTCGTCGCGCCGGTCATGTCGATCGGCGTCGCGGCGAACACCCGTAACGGAATCAGCCAGCCCTCGTCAATCAGCGCGTTCGTCGTCCGCACCGTCACCAGCCGCTCATAGGTCGTCCCCAATCCGCGCGCGAACGGCGTCGCCGTCAGCCCAATCACGACCTGCCGGTCGGTGAGGCCATGCCGCAGCCACTGGGTGACGCACCGGCGCTGGACGTGACATTCGTCGACAATGACGAGCTCGGCGGTGGGCCACCGATCGCGGGCTTCGAGCGTCTGCTGCGAGCACAGCTGCACCGGATAGAGCGAGCCGCCCGAGTGTCCGGCCTGCTGCACGCCCGTCGGAATCCCGGCGGCGGCGAGCCGCGCCACGGTCTGCTCGATGAGCACCAGGCGCTCGACCAGAAAGGCCACGCGGTGGCCACGCGCGACCGCGCGGTGGATCATCGCCATGGCCAGCTCCGTCTTGCCGCTGCCGGTCGGCGCACACACCAGCAGCCGTCGATCGCCCGACCGGATGTGGGCCCGGAGATCCTCGACCGCCGCCGCCTGGTAGTCGCGCAGCACCGTCATGTGGCCCGGCCCTTCGTGAGCTGGCGGATCTCGGCTCGCAGCCGCCGAATCGTGTCCTCGTACCGGATGCGCAGCTGGCTGTGCTCGGCCTGGAGCGCCTCGATGCGGGCCCGCTGACCGGTGAGCTCGCGCAGGTGGACCTGCATCGAGGGCGACGCGGCGTCCTTCAGCAGCCGCTTCTCCGCCAGCGCCGCGTCGCGTTCGCCTGCCGCAACACGGTGTTGTCCTGGCGCAACTGCTCGATGGTGGCTTCCAGCTGCTCGACCTTCGAGGGGCGCGCCGGGACCGCGCGCGTGGCGGCCGACGCCTCGGGATCGACCTGGAGCCGCTGCTCGGCGCGGTCCACCGTGTCTGGTGAGACGCCGATCAGCTGCGCGCCCTCACGATTCGAGGGCGTCGTCTGGCGTTGCCTGATTTCAGGCAACGCCTCGGCCGCTGCCTGATCGTCGGTCTTCGCCAGCCGCTTCTTCGCCCAGGTCGGCACATGTCCGCACGCGGCACACTGGAGGCCGCCGCTGTTGAGGTGTCCACACGGGCCGCAGTGCCACCGTTCGGTGTCGGATGAGGTTGGAACATTTGTTCCAACCTCCCGCTCTGGGCGGTTCGCATCTCGGCGCCTCACCCCGGCCGCTTCCAGGGCCTGCCGCGCCGCCACGAACAGATCCGCCCGCTGGCGCGGCGTCAGGTGCCGCCGGACGGCGTTCACCCGCATGACCACGCCGAGCGGGTCGTCCCCCAGGTACTCCTCGGTCAGCACGCGGGCGTCGGCCTCGCGCGCCCTTCAGCCTTTCGAGAGAGAGTACAACGTCAAGATCGTTCCCGTTTTTTCTCCGTCATCAGTCTGACACCGCCACGGAGTCTTTGCCGATGAGCTTCTGCAGAGAATCGAGGTGCGACGCGAGGCGCTTGCGTCCAGGTTTACGCAGCGTGTACCAAGAGATCGGCTTACGATCCTTGTAGGCCTTGCGTACTGTGATGAACCCGGCTTCCTCCAGCTTCTTGAGATGCGCACCGAGTGCGCCGTCGGTTTCATCGAGGAGTTCCTTCAAGCGCGCAAAGGACATACTGTCGCGCCTGGCCAGCAGCACGCAGATCCCGAGTCGCGACCGGTGCTCGAGCAGACGCTCGAACCCGTCCAGCTCGCTCCATATGGAGGTGCCCGCGTCACGCTGCGGCACGACGGCCCCCGGAGAATCCGGCGATTACCAGGGCAATGGCGACAAGCGCGCCGACGATGGTCCATACATAAGCATGAACCAGCATCGTAACGAAATAACCGCCGAACATCACGAGCCCCACCCAAGCCAGCGGCCGTTCAAAGTGCACGCCTGCGAGCAGATAGCCGAGCGCAAGAATCAGCAGTATTACGCGATGAAGCTGGTTCCACTCGATCGCACCGGTCATGCCGAGGATGATCGTAGCGAAGATCGTCACCATCATCGTTCCCCAGTGGAGCCCCTGTTTGATTCCATGCGCGCGATCGAGCTGTCCAACGCGGCGGTCGTACATGTATCCCATGATCCCGCTGAGGATGCCGCCGAGCGGCCCCATCACCATCCAGTACAAACCTACGTAACCCGGCGCAAGATCGGCGAGTGGGAACCCGACGGCGACGATCAACGCCCACATCCAGTAGATTGCCCTCGGGGAATGGAGCTTGCCCGATTTGTCCACCGCGCCGCGAACGTAGCTAAGATCAGATTGGATCGAGGATCTATCCATATTAAACCTCCCAGAGTTATCTATATTATAGAGTACTATCGACCAGTTGTCAACCATTGTCGCGGTCGGACCGGACTATGTTTCGGGGGTCCGTTTCGGGCGAGGTTTCGAGAGGCTGTCCGATCGTTCACGCGGTGTTTGGTAGTGCCCCTTGACTATTTGGTGGCAAAGCTCTAACCCGTTTGCGCATTATAGTTTAAGCTTAGACTCTAGCCAGGTAAACCTGAGATCGACGAGTTCCGTGCCGGTAAACGAGCCCGAGCCTGAGCCCGAATGGTGCTTGCGGGTTCCGAAAATTCTGACCACATCCTTTCCGGAAAATCTGGCCACCCTAGACTGTAAAACTCAAGTGGCCAGAATTTCCGGAATTCAGACGCCAGAATTTCCGGAACCCACAGGCTTGCCGTGGCTCACTATCTGGGCGTTTCTTCGAATCAGTCAGTATGAAGGAAGCGAGCGTAACCGTTGCTTCGTGGTTCGATGTCCCGGTAGTTCGACTCATCGTACCGGGGGAGCGTCACTGGGAGATTCTCAGCAACTTGCTGTTGGAGGGGCAGGTCACAGGCCCTCTCGTCACGGATGCTGCTCTCGCAGCGTTGGCTATCGAGAACGGCGCGAGCATTTGCACAACCGACCGGGATTTTGCTCGGTTCCGAGACCTGCGAATCGTTGATCCTACCGGCAACTGAGAATCTCATCCAATCGAGATCTCAGCCATCCGTCGGGACGAGGCGCTTCAGTTCTTCCGTCCAATTCAAAACGACGCCGTCGGGCTCGGTCGTCTACCGCGGCGAGGAGGTTCTCGAGTTCTCGCCCTCCGTCATGCGAGAGCGACATCGCGAGATGCAAATGATCTTCCAGGACCTGGGACGCTGCAGTCACTTCACCCGGAGAGCCGGATCTCCGAACGCGTGATAGATGGCGAGCAGGCGTCTTCCCTCACGTAGTCGAGCTCGGCGGTGGCGTCGACGAGACCTTCTTCGGTGTCGAGTCGCGTGTTCAAGATCTCCCAGCCCGACGGAAGGATCTGGCTGAGGGCTAAATCGGCGAGGTTGGCATCACCCTCGTTGGTGACGCTCACATCAGCGATAAAGTCTTCGCCTTGGCGCAGGCGGCCCACGTTCACGGTGTTGCCGTCGAGATCGCGGTAGCGGACCTTGACGCGCAAACCCTCCGCCGAAGCTTGCTCGACGCCGCGCTCCGGTGTGCCCACCACGGCGATGTTCGCGTAGAGGACGCGAGCCGCCGTGTTTCGAATCGAGAACGCCGAGCCGCTATCGGGAACGGCGAGCGGGTAGGTTTCGACGGGAGCATCCATGGTGACTCGTGCGCTCGACGCTCGTCCCGCCGTGTACTCGAACACCGGCGTTCCGATGTCCGAACCCCTGGCGAAGCTCGCGAGCGACATCAACGCGTACGAGACCGATTGTGTGCTGTGCCAGCGGTTTGATGCGAGCTGCTCCGAGATCGCAAGCGCGAGCTGATCGGCGTCGGCGCGCCGTCCGAGCGTTACCAAGCTTGAGAGCACGATGGCGCGGTTTCGGAGCGCCGAGCCTCACGTCGGGTCATGACGGCCGCTGTGAGTGACCATCGTCGTCACATCGCGCACGAGGTCGTCCGCGGCGTCGGGCAGACCCGCGAGACGATACGCGGCCCCGAGCTGCCAGCGAGCGACCGGTCTGAGGGCGCGGGCCTCGCGCAGTCGGTTCATCGCCCCCATCTCGGGCGCCCCTGCGAGCGCGAGGGTGTAGAGGCGATACGCTTGATCGCGTATTGCTCTGCAAAACTGTAGCCACCGTCGCTCCTGCCAAAATGGCCCCGCCCGCCGTCGAAATCGCTGAACCAGTCCGACACAAAATCGCCGGTGTACCGAAAATCATTGGGGGTACACCCATCGAGATTCGGATTAAGCAAGGCATCGCAATGGCTGGCCACATCGTTGCTATCTCCCTCGAATTCGACACTAGAGGAAAAGTTGACTCCCAGATCAACGCTGATATAAATCTCTGAACTTGCCTGCGCCCAGTTTGGTGCAAAAGCCCCCTTTGCGATGACGAATATCAAGAGTGGAGGTCATGAATTTCATGGTTTTCTCTTTGTCTTGAGGTGCACTTTGTTTTCTGTGGGTTAGAATGCCATCGTCGGGGGCTCGGTTCGTCATTTCTTCCGTGCCGTACGTGCCTGCCGCTTGCGTTCATCCGCTTCCCTCTTGCGCTTCGCCCGGTTCGCGCGGGAGCTCGCGATGCTGGCGCAGCGCGGCGAGTCATACTCCCGGCGGCCGGTCCGCACGAAGAGCTTGCCACAAACCGGGCAGGCTCTGATGTCGCCCGTGCTATGCGTCAATGCGAGGTAAAGTAGAAGCGTTAGGAAACCGTCGCGAAGGCTTGGTGCGTCCGCGAACGCAAAGGTCCTCCGGTCTTCTCGCGGTCCCGCCGGGACGAGCAGCCAGGAGGCTGTTATCTCTTGTCGTTGGAGCTTCCTCGAGGGCCAGCTCTCGTCCTTGTCTGCTTGTCGGTGATCATCCTGCATGCGGATCAGCTGTCCAAAAAGTTGGCGCCCGTCGTGCTGTATCGCCTTGAGCTCATCCTTGGCCGGATCGAACGGCTTCTTACCAGGAACATGGGTCGGCCAATCGATACTCACTCTTCCAGCCTCAACGTCGATGCTGTCAGCCTTTGGCAGGTAGATGAAATCGATCAAGTCATCCCTCGCGTTGAGCAAATCTCCCTCTCGATCCGTATCTAGGTTGGCGTTTAGGAAATTGATCGCCAGCTGGAGGCGGTCGTTGGCGGTCATCATAATGAAGAAGAGTCTACCGTGACAGGAAACAGGCCGCAACTAAACGTGATCGGTCATGTGAGCGCTCAAAATTGTAGTGACAGTTTTACATTGTTATTCAATCACGCTATTCTTGCGTTGAACGGAGGAGGCAGCATGGCGAAAGAGCAAGAGGCTCGAAGCAAGATCGTCGGCGTGCGCGTCCGACCCTCTGAGCTCGGACAAGTGGGGGGTCTCGGCTGCATCCCCGGGCTGGAAGCAGTCGGGAGTTACGTGATGCTAGAAGTGACCGACACGTCCAATCCTCACATAGCCGGCCTCGAGCTCAGCTTCGCGTTCGACTTCGAGAACGACCCGGACCTAGCGAAGCTCTTCGAGGGGACGATGGCGGAACGTCACGAGACGACGCTCCACTTGGAAGGCATCCGCGAGGTCGACGCTCACCCAAAGAAGTACGGGGTCGATTCGCGGATTTACGCCCGCGTCGCTCGAGTTCGCGGTGAACGGCCCGCTGCGGCTCGCCGAGGAATGACATGAGCGAGACGATCCGCTCACCCCGGCAACCGTCGGTTGTCTATCGGGCGGTCTCGGCCCTCAAGCCCAACGCGCACAATCCGCGGACCCATAGTCCACGGCAAATCCGGCGGATCACTGAGAGCATCCGTGCGTTTGGATTCATCAATCCAATCCTGGTCGACGAGGCGGGTGGAGTGATGGCGGGTCACGGCCGGCTCGAGGCGGCGAAGCGGCTCGGCCTCCGTCAGGTTCCCACGCTCCGCGTGGGCGAGCTGAGCGAGGCGCAGAAGCGAGCGTATGCCATCGCGGACAACCGACTGGCAGAGCTTGCAGGCTGGGACGAGGAGCTGCTGGCGGTGGAGTTGCAAGCGCTTACCACGCTCGATATCGACTTCGATGTCGAGGTCACCGGTTTCGCGACGGCTGAAATCGACACGCTCATCGCCGGGCTGAACGGCTCTGGGAGCGAGGACGAAGCCGACCGGTTGCCCGAGCTCGACGACGCGACACCGCCGATCGCCAAGCCCGGCGAGCTGTGGCAGCTCGGCCGACATCGCCTGTTGTGCGCGGACGCGACCCGGACGGAAGCCTATGGCCGCCTAATGGACGGCGAGACCGCGCAGATGGTGTTCACCGACCCGCCGTACAACGTGCCCATCGACGGCCACGCCCGCGGTCTCGGCTCGGTGACGCACGCTGAGTTCGCCATGGCGGCGGGGGAGATGTCGGAAGCCGAGTTCACAACGTTCCTCGAGACCGTGCTGGGCCAGTTGGCATCGCACAGTCGAGACGGCGCCATCCACTTCGTGTGCATGGACTGGCGGCACCTGTTCGAGCTGCTGACGGCGGGACGCCGGGTTTACGACGAGCTGAAGAACATCTGCGTGTGGAACAAAACCAACGGGGGCATGGGCTCGCTGTACCGCTCCAAGCACGAGCTGGTCGCCGTGTTCAAGGCCGGCCGGGGGCCGCACATCAACAACGTCGAGCTGGGGGCGCACGGACGCTACCGCACCAACGTCTGGGATTACGCCGGCGTAAACACCTTCGGCACGGACCGCGACCAAGAGTTGTCCCTGCACCCTACGGTCAAGCCGGTGGCGCTGGTCGAAGACGCGATTCTCGACTGCTCGCGCCGCGGCGGCATCGTGCTCGACGCCTTTTTGGGCTCGGGCACCACGCTGCTCGCGGCGGAGCGGTCGGGGCGGCGCGGCTTCGGTCTCGAAGTGGACCCGAAATACGTCGACACGACGCTCAAGCGGTTCCACGGCTACACCGGCGAGGAGCCGGTGCACGCGAGCAGCGGACGGAAGTTCACCGAGCTGGAATAGGGGAATCGGCATGGGAGAGGAGTACGAGGTCGGCTACGGCAAACCGCCGAAGCAGGCCCGATTCTCGAAAGGCCGCTCGGGCAACCCGGCGGGCCGTCCCAAGGGACGCAAGAACAAGGGTTCGGTGGTACGGGAGATCATCGAGCGTCAAGTGATTCTCCGCGAGAACGGGAAACCTCGGAAGGTGACCGTGTTCGAAGCGCTCGTGGAGAGTACGGTATCGAAAGCGCTTAACGGGTCGGTCAACGATCTGATCAAGCTGCTCCAGCTCATCGAGAAACACGTGCCCGAGAAGCTTGAGGAGGTCGAGGAGGTTCCGGTCCGGCCCGACCTGTCCCTGCTGAGCGACGAAGATCTGGCCTCGTTGCGAGCGGTGGCCGCTGGCTGGAGAGCACGGGACAAACATCGAACGGCGCCTGCTGGGCCGAAGCAGCCAGTGACGAAGAAGTAAAGGCGTATCCGGCCTAACGAGTTGGATCCGCCTGCGGGAATGGCCGCGCTGTTTGTCGGTCCTCTTCCGGCGTCCGCCGTTACTTCGACCAGTGGATTTCGCCGCGCTCGTAACCCGGCTGCCTTTGCTGGGTTCTCGGACGGCGTCGGCGTCATAGAAGTAGCGCGCGTTCTTTGTCAGCAGGAAGATTTTCTCGTGCGCTGCTGTGGGTCGGTCCCTGGCACTTTCGGACATAGGGTTCGGGTTCGGTTTCGCCCACACGATTTCCGAGCGCACCCACCAGCCGTCCGACTGCAGGGCCAGCGCGATGCGCGCGCATCAAGACCAGATCCTTCGGCTTCAGTCCCGCTTACGGCATCCGGTTGGGGAGCCCGATAGGGGACGACGTTCGCCACCATGGCTTCAGGGCACGGTCCGGGTCGTCGCTTCAAGACGAACCTCATCGAGCGCGACTTCAACGCGACGCGACCGAACGAGCTTTGGGTGTCGGACTAACACAGCGGATCAAGATTACTCACCCCATACGCACCCGTGTGCCGGTTGCTGCCGCGCCACATCGCCTAGGCGCTTATAGGTACATCGATTGAGAATTCACGCTCGGACATGACATAGAGTGGATTTCGGCGGAACCTGCGAATAGGCGTGCCCTCGTTCTTGGCCCGCCCGCGCCGGCTTTCGGAGTGGACTTCGGCAGGTGGAAGAGCGTCAATGGGGGCATGCGCCACGGTTTCATCCTCCCGGCACACGGCCGAGTTCGGTTCTCCAGCCGCGAATGGCTCGCACTCCGCCCGAATGGACCGGCCATGTTTCAGCAACATTTGCCAAGGCCTCCCGGAGCCAGCATTGCGCGAGATGAGACGACCTGCATCCGGGTTGAGGTGTAGCGATGGTGCCAACCGGACATCGAAAGACGCCGCCTACCGACGGACGTTCCAACGTGTCGGCCACTAACCCTCCCGGCACACGGCCGAGTTCGGTTCTCCAGCCGCGAATGGCTCGCACTCCGCCCGAATGGACCGGCCATGTTTCAGCAACATTTGCCAAGGCCTCCCGGAGCCAGCATTGCGCGAGATGAGACGACCTGCATCCGGGTTGAGGTGTAGCGATGGTGCCAACCGGACATCGAAAGACGCCGCCTACCGACGGACGTTCCAACGTGTCGGCCACTAACCTTTCGGCGGCGTTGACCAGTTTGACGGACCTGCCTCTTGATGCCTTGAAGGACCGGTGGCGTACGCTCTACGGCGCGCCCCCGCCCGCCCGTCTCGGACGCGCACTCTTGACACGAGCCATCGCCCAGCGCTTGCAGGAACAGGCATTGGGCGGTTGGACGCCAGCCCTCCGGCGGCGCCTGGCTCGGGCATCGGAGGCGCTCGAGGCCGGGAAGCAGCCGCCGGTCGCGCCAGTGAAACTCAAGTCCGGCACCCGGCTGCTGCGCGCCTGGCACGGCGTCACCCACGAAGCGATCGTGCTGGAGGCCGGCGTGCGGTATCGCGGCGAAACCTATGCGTCGCTCTCGGCGGTCGCCCGCGAGATCACCGGCACGCGCTGGTCCGGCCCCCGCTTTTTCGGCTTGAGCGGGCAAAAAGGGAAGGATCGGCGTACATCGAAGGAGACCAATGGTTAACGCGAAAACCGGCACCAAGCCGGCGCACCGCGGTCTGGTGCACTGCGCCATCTACACGCGCAAGTCCACCGAGGAAGGGCTAGAGCAAGACTTCAACTCCCTCGACGCCCAGCGCGAGGCCTGTGAAGCCTATATCCGTAGTCAGGCGGGCGAAGGCTGGAAACTAGTGCGCGGCCGCTACGACGATGGCGGCTACTCCGGCGGCTCGGTGGACCGGCCGGCGCTGGACCGATTGTTGGCCGACATCCGGTTCAGCAGGATCGACACGGTTGTCGTCTACAAGGTGGACCGGTTGACCCGGTCGCTCGCTGACTTCGCGAAGATCGTGGAGGTCTTCGATGCCTGTGGTGTTTGCTTTGTCTCGGTCACCCAGCAGTTCAACACCACCACCTCAATGGGCCGGCTGACCCTCAACATGCTGCTGTCCTTCGCCCAGTTCGAGCGCGAGGTCACGGGCGAGCGCATCCGGGACAAGATCGCCGCCTCCAAGAAGAAAGGCCTGTGGATGGGCGGCAACGTCCCGCTGGGGTATGAGGCCAAGGGCCGGACACTGACGATCAACGAGGCGGAAGCCGAGACCGTGCGGACCATCTTCCGGCTCTATCTGCGGCTTGGCACCGTGCGCCGCGTCAAGGCCGAAGCCGACCGGCGGGGGCTGACGACCAAGGTCCGGCCCGGCGCGGACGGCAGGATGCGCGGCGGCCGACCTCTCAGCCGCGGTCATATCTACAAGCTGCTCGGCAATCCGGTCTATGTGGGCCGCATCGCGCACCGGGGAAAGACCTACCCGGGCCTGCACGAGCCCATCGTCGACAGACGGATCTGGGATGCCGTTCAGGCCGGCCTGGCCTCCAAAGCGCCCGCTCGGATTGGCGGCGGTCGGCGGACCGAGCCGAGCCCGCTCCTCGGCAAGCTGTTCGATGAAGCGGGCCACCCGCTCACCCCCACCCATGCCGTCAAATCGGGACGCCGCTATCGCTACTATGTCTCGAGACACCTGCTCGGCGGAACCGTCGGGGATGGCCCCCCGCCTCCGAAAGACTGGCGTCTGCCCGCCGGGGAGCTCGAGCGAGCCGTCCGGGACGCCGGGGCAAGGCTGTTGGCGGATCGAGCCGCTCTAGTCCATGCGGCGCGGGAGACTGCAGTGCAGGCCAATCGTGTCGAGGAACTGCTGGCGTCCGTGGGCAGATGGAGCGGGGACCCGCTCACCCTGGTGCGGCGCGTGGAACTCGGCGTGCGGGGCATTGCCCTGGATATGACTCTGTCACGCTTCGCTGCGGGCGCGGCGCTTTCCATCCGTCAAGAGGTTCCCCTTCGCATCCGGCGGCGCGGCGTGGAGATGAAGCTGGTGCTTGAGGGAGCCGGCGGCGAGTCCGACAAACCCGATGCCGCCCTGGTCAAGGCGCTCGCTCGCGCCCATCGCTGGTTCGATGAGCTGGCTGCCGGGCGGGCTCAATCGACGGGCGAGATCGCCAAGGCGGCGGGGGTCACCCCCCGCTACGTGTCCAGGCTGATGCCGTTGGCCTTCCTCGCCCCCGACATCGTAGAGGCGATCCTTGCCGGCACGCAGCCGCCGCAGTTGACCGCTGAAGCGCTGATCAAACGCACGCATCTTCCCCTCTCCTGGGCTGATCAACGGACGCTGCTGGGCTTCGGCTGAGGCTCAGCAACCACCGAACGCGAACCGCCGAATCGGGTAGCAGAGAATCACGCCCCCGACGGAGCTGCTTCTCCGCCCCCCTGCCTGATCTACGGTTCCGCGCCCGCCGGCCAGGCCGCCGGGAACCCCGCAGACCTCCGGGAAATCACCTGACAGTGCGAATCCGTCTCGAAATTACTTTGGAAACAAAGACTTGCTGGCGGAGGGGGTGGGATTCGAACCCACGGTACCGTTGCCGGTACACTAGCTTTCCGGGCTAGCCAAATAAGCCACTCCTGCACCCCTCCGGGATGCCCATCCCGTGGAAGCCAAGGGAGAATTATAACCCAGTCCCATATACCCGAGTCAGCTACGTTAGAATAAGCGGCGATGAGTCAAGACCCAACGTTTCGCGTTCTGGGAGCGACCCCCTCGAGCCGGAGCGCGCGCTATGAAGCCTACCGCCGGGAGTGGGATCGCCGCGGTGAAAAGCTCGATGCTTCCGATCATCCCGTCCACGTCGACCTCGAGTCGGTCGCGGTCTGCGATCTGCGATGCGGGAGCACGGAGGAGAACCCTCAGGGTTTTTGCCAGATCTGGACCCACGAGCACATTCGCAAGCTGGGCTTCGACGAGCATACCTACAAGCGCGGCTATATGGATCCGAAGCTCTACGAGAGCCTTCTGCAGCAGTGCGCCGACATGGGTGTGAGCTCTATCAAGCTCAATTACCGCGGCGAGCCTTCGCTCCATCCCGAGATCGTCTCCTTCGTGCGCCGAGCGGCCGAGCTCGGTTTTCCCGACATCATGATGAACACCAACGGAAACGGCGGGGCACGCACGAATCCGAGGCTCTTCACAGAGCTCGTCGATGCGGGGATTACCGACTTGATGTTCTCCGTCGACGCCTGTGACCAGGAGAGCTACGATCGACAACGTGTCGGTGGCGAGTGGGACATCCTGCTGCATTCGGTTCGGAGCGCCGTCGAAGCTCGCGCCGAAGGCAAGGGTGCTCCTGACTGTCGCATCCGCGCCTCCGTCGTTCGCACCATTGTCAACGCCTCCGACGTCGATAGCGGGCGGATGGAAAGCTTCTGGAAAGGCGAGATGGGTGTCGACTGGATGTCCATCAGCGAGTGCTATTTCCCGGCGGGCGCTTCTCACGATTGGAAGGCCGCGGAGTGGGAACAGCTCACGGCGCAAGAGTTCCAATGTCCCGATCCGTTCCGACGCATGGTCGTGACCTGGGACGGCAAGCACACCATGCCCTGCTGCCAGGGATTCACGCTCGAGATCGACGGCGGCTCGGTCACTCCAGAGGGTGCCTCCGTTCCTCTAACGATCCAGCAGGCTTGGGCGAGCGAGAACTTCGATCGCCTTCGTCGCGCCCATCGCGAGCGCTCCTGGGATCGTGGAGGTAGCGGCGGCGAGCCCATCTGCCGTAACTGCGCCGTGACTAAGCAACCCACTCCCATCACCGTGACCGTCTGATTGAGCACCGCAACCGCCGGACTCTTCACGTTTTTCGGTCTCTTGGGTCTCGGCCTCGGTGCGGACGTCCTCGTTCGCGGCGCCACCCGGTTCGCCAAGGAGCTCGGACTGAGCCCTCTCATCATCGGACTTACCGTCGTCGCCTACGGAACGTCCGCGCCGGAGATCGTGGCCAGCGTCGTCGCGGCGGTCGAGGGCCATGCAGAAGTGGCGCTCGGAAACGTGATCGGCAGCAATATCGCGAACATCGGGCTGATACTCGGAGCGGCGGCGATCGTAACCCCCCTCCCCGTTGCGCGCTCGATCCTGAACCGCGAACTTCCAATCATGATCGCCGTCAGCTCCCTCCTGTTCTTCTACGCCTTTCGGCTCGAGCTCGACCAATTCGCCGGAGTTTCGTTTCTCGGATTACTGATCATCTTCAATTGGCTATCGTTTCGGTGGGCCAAATCCTCGGCAGCCGAGTCTTCGACGACGACAGCGATCGACAGGAGGGCGCTCGTCCGGAGTCTGGTCACGACCGCCGCCGGTCTCGCCGTACTGCTCGGCGGCGCTCAGCTTCTCGTCAAGGGTGCCGTCACGCTGGCGCGAGTCATGGGGTTGTCCGAGCTGGTCATTGGCATCACGCTCGTTGCCGTTGGAACGTCCCTTCCGGAGCTTGCTACCTCCGTCGTGGCCGGACTGAGAAGGGAAGCCGACCTGGTGGTCGGAAACATCGTGGGCAGCAACCTCTTCAATATCCTAGGGGCCCTCGGTCTTTCCGCCACCATCCGCCCCATTGCGGTCCGTGGCAGCCTTCTTCATTTCGAGCTGCCCATGCTCATGGTGTTCACGCTCTCCATGGCCGCGTTCCTCTATACGGGCCGTAAGCTCGCGCGCTGGGAGGGCTGCTTTCTCCTTTTGGCCTACGCTCTTTTCATCACTCTCGTCTTTCTCTGACGAGCTATCGGTCACTTGAAAACGCGCCCATCGCCACTGATCATGAATCCGTGAGCTATCGATCCCAAACCGAGATACTCGGCATCCCTCTCGTCCACGTCGCGAGGGCCCGGATCGTCGACGGCCACGTGCGACGCGGCGTCGCGATTGGATGGATCGCGGTCGGCGATATCTCCTTCGGCATTGTCATTTCCGTCGGTGGCCTCGCTTTCGGAGGCATCGCAATCGGCGGTATCGGTATTGGCATCGTTAGCCTTGCCGGACTCGCGGTGGGCGCGGGGATGGCCCTCGGCGGGCTCGCCGTTGGTTTTGTCGCGATGGGTGGATGCGCGATCGCCTGGAAGGCGGCGCTGGGTGGGGCGGCTTTCGCCAGGGAGATCGCCGTCGGGGGGTCGGCCATCGCGGAGCACGCGAACGACGACATCGCGCGTCGCTTCTTCGAAGAGACGGCCGCCCGCTACGGGAAAGCCGTCATGGACCAGGCTCACTGGTTCCTTCTGCTGACGCTACTGCCTTTCATCCTCCGACGCAGAAGGCAAGCGCCCTAGCAGGGTGCTGAAAAAGTCGTCTGCACCCTGCGCGAGCGGAGCGAGCACGGCCCGAACGGGCCGGAGAAGGCCCGAGCGAGGAGCGCGGCCGCGAGCGAGGCGAAGAGCCGAGTGAGCACTAGCTTAGCTAGCCCTGATCCCTCCTCACTTCTTCGACCACACCGCGCACCGCCTCCACGATGAGCTCGGGCTCGTCGAGCGGGATCCAATGATCGGCCTTCTTCGCGACACGGTGCCGTCCCCGGGCGCTCAACGCGGTGACTTCCTCTTGGTCGTGACGACGCTCCTGGGTCGGTTTCGCGGCCGTCAGGACGACAAGCGGTTTGTCGGCAAGTGACTGACTTTCCGAGAGGACCAGGCGAGCACTCTCCGGAGCGTTTTCGATTTGGCTCGCGAGGGCTTCGAGAGTCTGGCGTCGCACCCAGAACGTTCGGAGCGTCGGCCGAAGCGGCGCAGCCACCCGCCCAACGAGGCGCGCCAGGCGCTCGTTTTTGCCGGTACCGCTCGTGAAGCGATAGACGAGGCGCGTGAGGCCGAACGGTGCGAGCCACGAGGCGCCTCTCGCCATTCGAGCGCCTCTCGCCACGCGGCGCCGCTGTTTCTCGGTGGGGTCGCTCCACTCCCTGGGATGCGGCACGTCGACGAGCACCATCCCCGCCACGTGGTCGGGACGGCTAGCCGCCAATGCCCTCGCGATCCAGCCTCCGTAAGAATGGCCGACGAGAACATAGGGGCTTCGACCGTCGGCATCGAGCAGCCTCGAGAGCTCTTCCGCCATGATGTCGACGCGCCGCGCGTTGGGACCTCGATCGCTCCAGCCGAAGCCCGCGCGGTCGTAGCTCACAACCCGGGTGAAGCACGCCACTTCAGGTTGGATCGAAGACCAGCTCAGCGTCGTCCCCGCCAGTGCCGAGTCGAGGAGGACCGTGGGTCCGCCCTCGCCCGATTCGCGCACGTGAAGCCGATAGCCACCGATGTCGACGAGCTTGCCCGGTGGCCCATGACGTCGCCGCTCGATTCGACAGAGAAGCCTGTGGACGACGACGCCCGTCAAAAGGGCGAGAAGCGGCAGCATTAGGATGAGGGTCACCATCGAAGCTCAAGAGCTCGTGGCGTTGCTTCGACGGTTGGGGCACGTAGCGCAGGAAAACGGCTTACCATCGGGTCCGGAGATTTCCGGCCCGCCACAGGAGCCACGCAGGCAAGGTCGGTCGAAGATAACGCCCACCGCCATAATGAGCATGACCAACCCCATGACGCCGAGCACCAGAAGAAAGACCGTCATGGCTCCATTCTAGTCACGCCGGAAAGGAACTGCTCGAACGCCGGCGTCGTCTTTTCCACGATCTCTCCGCTCTCCGTACGGATGAGGAACAATGCGGTGAGATCCTGCCGTGCCGCGAGCTCGAAGCCTTCTTCGGGGCCGAGCACGAGAAGTCCCGACGCCAGGCCATCAGCTCGCATACAGGTTTCATCGATGACGCTCACCGAGGCGAGATGATGCTCGACGGGCCGGGCGCGTCGCGGGTCGATGAGATGAGAATAGAGCTTGCCTTCGACTTCGTAGAAGTTGCGGTAGTCGCCGGAGGTCGCCATCGAAAGACCACTCAAAGGAACGACGCGATACAAAGCTCGAGTCCCTGGCACTGGCCTCTCGATCCCGACCCGCCACAATTCGCCCTTCGCGTTCTTCCCGAGGGTCCGGACCTCGCCCCCAACCTCGACCATATAGCTCCGGATCCCCTTCTCCTCGAGTCGCTCGGCGACTCGATCGACCGCGTAGCCCTTCGCGATGGCGGAGAGGTCGCACTCGACCCCATCGATGGACTTCGTAATCGTTCGGGCATCGTCGTCGATGAGAAGCTTTCCATAGCCCACACGGGCTCTCACCTCCTCCAGCATGTCCTGCGAGGGCGGAGTGAGCGGGGTGCGTTCGGGGCCGAACCCCCAGAGGGCAACGAGTGGCGCGACCGTCACATCGAAAGCTCCTTCGGTGAGCTCGCTGATGCGCTGCGACTCGAGGAAGACGTCGAAAGTCTCCGGCGAGACCGTGATCGACTCGCCGGCCCCGGTTCGATTGAGCCGTGAGAGCTCGGAGTCGTCGAGGTAGCTCGACATTTTGCGATTGACGTTCTCGAGCGATTTTTCGATCGTACGGGCGGTCGCGATGCGGTCACTTTCGGACAGGGCCTCCGCGATTTGCACCGTATATCTCGTGCCCATCGTTTCACCCTGAAATCGCAGAGGTTCCACCTCGCCGCCGGGGCGACAGGCCACGAGGCACGAGACGAGCCAAGGGAACGTCGACCGGATGAGCGTCATGAAACTAGTGTCCATAATCGCAGCGTGACTGACAAGCCCACGTGGCGGGACATGCGTCATTCCGGGGTTCCCAGACGAAGCGGCGCTAAGTCGCTATTCCACATAACGTTGCGGGCGTCTAAGAAGATGCTAGAAACATGGAGTGGATTCCTTCATACTGAAAGGGCTCAACGTACAATCGAGTTTACCGACGCTTGGGAAATTTCTTCGGGGTCGTTTCCCAAGCTGCCGGAATCGTGACATCAGAGTCATCCATGGCCGAGACACCATCCGGGGAACAGCGCGCGCTTCGCTGGTACCTTGAAAGCACCGTCGACGGTGGCAAGAGCCTCGAGCGCGTGACGATCCCCTCGTTACCCTTTCGCGTCGGTCGTCTGGATGGGCTCGATCTGACGCTGCCCTTTCACTCCGTTTCGAAACGGCACGCGGAGATCTATCTCGATGGCGACGACCTCATGCTCCGCGACCTCGGAAGCACGAACGGAACCTTCGTTAACCGGAAACAAGTGACGAGCGCGCTTGTGCAGGAGGGCGACATCCTGCATTTCGCGGAGTTCGAGTTCAGACTGGGATGCAAGGGATCGGGGGAGGAGAGACACGACGACGACGAGACCGCCGAGCGTGGCACTCTCGCCCTGGGCCGACTCGAGCTCTCGCGGCAGTTCGTGGGAGGCGGACGGGAGCTTGTCGAGCTTCTCGACAAGCGCATGGCCACCGCCGTCTTCCAGCCCATCGTTTCGCTCTATGACCACAACGTCATGGCCTACGAGGTGCTTGGCCGCGGACTTCACGAGAACCTCCCAGCGAATCCCACGGAGCTGTTCCGTGTCGCGGAGGCGGCAGGCCGGGAGGTCGAGCTCAGCCGGCTGTTTCGCAAGAAAGCGATCGAGATCGTTCGCGAAACGCGGAGAGATCTCCCGCTGTTGTTCCTCAACACCCATCCTTCCGAGATCGGGGACGACGAGCTCGTGGATTCCTTGCGGCAAGTACGCGACATCGATCCCGACACGCCACTCGCTCTCGAGATTCACGAAGACGCTCTCGGAGACCCTAGATTGCTCGCCGAGCTCAGAGAGCACCTGACGAAGCTGGACATTTTTCTCGCACTCGACGACTTCGGGCTCGGCGAGCGCTTCCTGCAGCTCGCCGAGGTACCTCCCGACTACCTCAAGTTCGATATCAGTCTAGTGAAGGATATCGTCAAAGCTCCCCCGTCCAAGCGGCGCCTCCTGGCGATGCTCATGGCCGCGGCGAAGGAAGTCAATGCGAAGCCCATTGCGGAGGGGATCGAGAAAGAGCACGAGGCCGAGGTTTGCGGAACGGTCGGTTTCGATCTCGCCCAGGGCTATCTCTTCAGCAAGCCCCTCACCGTCGAGCAGCTCGAAATCGGGGAAGAGACGATCGACGAAGCGTCAGGCATCGGCTAGCGTCTCCCTCGAATCTCTCCCATCGTGAGCTCGGAGGCCGTCTCCACTTCGATATTGACGCGTTTCGTCCGGAACAGATCCGGTTTCGTCCGACTCTCGTCCCCAGGGCGCCGATGGCCTCGAGCCTCGGAGGGGTCACGAGGACCTGGTGGGTCACGTCGAGGCCCATCACCACGAGGGGCCTCCCGCAGCCGAGGATGACGGGGATCTTGCTCATGATGCGTTCCTTTTCGTGGTTACGAACGCCTATGCTACATTCACCCGGCAGTCTATGGCCAAGAAGAGAGCTCGCATCGTCGTCGTCGGAAGCGCGAACGTCGACCTCACCACTTTTAGCGATACCTTTCCCCGTCCAGGCGAGACGATCTTCGGTGAGCGCTTCGACCTCGGCTTCGGTGGGAAGGGCGCGAATCAAGCCGTCGCCGCCGCATACTGCGGGGCCAAAGCTCATATGGTCGCCAGGGTTGGCGACGATCTCTTCGGGCCCGCGACGATCGGGAACTTCAAGGCACTGGGCATCGGAGCCCGCCACGTCAAACCAGTCAAAGGCGTTTCGAGCGGAGTTGCGCCCATCTTCGTCGAAAAGTCCGGCCAGAACCGAATTCTCGTCGTCAAGGGCGCCAACGACCGCTTGACGCCGAAGGGCGTGGACGAAGCCGCTTCACTGTTGAAGCGCGCCGATATGATCGTGCTGCAGCTCGAGATCCCGATCCGGACCGTCTATCACACGATCCACCTCGCGAAGCGACACGAGATCCCCGTGATCCTCAACCCCGCCCCCGCGGCGCCCCTCGACCTCGAGATGATAAAGAGCGTCGATTACTTCATCCCCAACGAGAGCGAGGCGAAGACCATCACCGGCATGCCGGTCGGAACAGTTGACCAAGCAAAGGCCTCGGCGGAAATCATGCTTTCGAAGGGATTGAAGCGCGTCATCCTGACGCTCGGCGAGCGCGGCGCGCTCGTTGCCAGCAAGGACGGGATGGTGCTCGTGCCCTCCTTCCAGGTCGAGATGGTCGACTCCACCGGCGCGGGAGATGCGTTCATCGGAAGCTTCGCCGTGTTCCTGGGCGAGGGCTTTTCCGAGCCCGAGGCCCTTCGACGGGCCAACCTCTACGCGGCCTTGTCTACAACGGGCGTCGGAACGCAGAAATCTTTCGCGTCGCGTAAGCGGTTCAACCGCGAGTGGAAGAAGCGATCTCAGTAACTAGAGGCAAACTTTACAACTTCCGGTTTAGTGCGTGAGCGCGTAAATGACGTAGTTGATCCCGAACTTGTAGCCCTCGTTCGTGAGATCGATGGGATACCAGCCCTCGTCCGACCACTCCCAGAAGTCCCCGATATCGTTGTTGAAGTTCGCGATCACCTGGATCCGCCCCGCGTCGTCACGAAGGCCGTGAAACGTCGGCGGCCCCGCGAAGTCCATGGGCGCCTCCGTATCGAGGTCCGGTATGTGAAAGAAGCTCTGGAAGATGGGCTCGTCGATGGTCAATAGCTCGAAGTGCCGGCCGGGGAGCACCTGTGCCATGGAGCTTTCGAGCGTCTGCCAGTCCCACGGACCGTCGAAGTCGTCGATGATGGCGAATCCGCCTCGGAGGAGATAGTTTCGAAAGTTCTTCGCCTCCTCGGGAGTAATCGTCCAGCTGCCCGGCTCGCTGAAGTAGAGAACCGGGTATCGCATGATGTCGGGGCTGTCCAGACGAACGACGGTGTGCTTCTCCGAAGAGGTATAGACGCCGGTGACCTCGCGCAAGATCCGCAATAGGTTTCGTTCTGCCCTCGGGTAGTCGTGTGCCCAGCCCGGCCTCCGGCGGGCACGATAGGAGTTGAACTGAACTCGCGCGAAGGCGAAGTTGTATCCGGGTGACGGCTCCCGATAGAGCTCTTCGTAGGTAATCTGCGCCAGGACAAAAGGCGTCCCCACAACCGCGAGAACCACCGCCGAAAGGGCCTTCGAGCGCATGGTGTAACTCCTGACCCGTGACAGAATAGCGAGGGTTGCCCGAGTTGTCCATTCTCGGGCTTTCCTGAGACGCTTCGGCGTTAGATAATGACGAGTTTGTGGCTTGGAGGCTGAAACTGCCCATTCGTGTCAACGTCAACGGCCAGCTCGGATCGGAAGAAGATCGGCTCTTGTCCCCGCGGGATCAGGGGTTCCTGTTCGGAGCGAGCGTCTACGAGACCGTGCGCACCTACGATGGCGCTCCGTTTCTCCTCGAGCGCCACTTGAAACGTTTGCGGGAATCCGCCGAAGCTCTCGACATCCATTACGAGCTCACCGATGAACGCCTTGCCAAAAGGGTCCTCGAGACCACCGAAGCAGCGTCCAACGACGAGTCTGCGATCCGCATCGTCGCTTCGGCCGGAGTCGGAGCGATCGACTACCGCGTCGGCTCAGCTCACGAGCCCACGATCGTCGTCATCGTCCGGCCGCTACCATCCTATCCTGAGGGTCTCTATCGCGAGGGCGCGAGCGCCGTCTTCGTCGATATCATGCGCGCCGCTCCCGGCAACCTGGACCCACGCATCAAGTCCTCGAGCCTCGTCAACAACCTGATGGCGCTTCGAAAGGCTCACGAGAAGGACGCCTACGAGGCCCTGATGAACAACCCGAGAGGAGAAGTCTGCGAAGGCTCCATGTCCAACATCTTCGCGGTCAGCCGCGGCACCGTCAGAACACCCCCCCTTTCGGCCGGGATTCTGGAGGGGATCACGAGAGAGCTCCTGCTCGAGATCGCAGGGGTAGCCGGAATCGATCTAAGAGAGGAGACGTTGCGGCCCGGCGATCTCCTCGGGGCCGACGAAGTCTTCATCACGGCCTCGGCCCGCGAGGTCGTTCCCATCGTACGAATCGACGCACGGGTCATCGGGGACGGGGCGCCGGGTCCGATGACGAAACGGCTCATCGATCTCTATCGAGACAAAGTCCACGCGCTCATGAACGCGACTCAAACAAACCCCTGAATGAAAGTCACTTGAGGTCAATTGATGAAAACAGATATCGAGATTTCCCGCTCCATTAGTCCGAAGCCGATTGGCGAGATTGCCGCCAAGCTGGGCCTCGACGAGTCTGAATGGCTTCCCTATGGAAAGTACATCGCGAAGGTCGACCGCTCGGTGCTCTCTTCGAAGCGCGGGAAGAACGGAAGCCTCGTTCTCGTCTCGGCCATTACGCCGACCCCGGCAGGTGAGGGAAAGACCACCACCAGCATCGGACTCGCTCAGGGACTGGCAAAGCTCGGGGAGTCGGTCTGTCTCGCCCTCCGCGAGCCTTCCCTCGGACCCTGTATGGGCATCAAGGGTGGCGCGACGGGAGGCGGCCTGAGTCAGGTCTATCCGATGGAGCGTATCAACCTCCATTTCACGGGTGACTTTCATGCCATTACCTCTGCCCACAACCTTCTGTCGGCCGCGATCGACAACCATCTCCATTTCGGAAACAAGCTCGGCCTCGATCCCCGGCGCACCGTGTGGAAGCGCGTCATCGACATGAACGACCGCTCGCTCCGACACATCACCGCGGGGCTCGGCGGACCCTTGCAGGGCATACCACGCGAGACCGGCTTCGACATCACCGCGGCCTCGGAGATCATGGCGATCTTGTGCCTCACCGAGAACGAGGAGGATTTGAGAAAGCGGATCAATCGCATTCTCGTCGGTTTTACCCACGACAAAGTCCCCGTCACGGCGGACAAGCTCGGGGTTACGGGCGCCATGCTCGCTCTTCTGCAGGACGCTCTCCAGCCGAACCTGGTGCAGACGCTCGAAGGCGTGCCCGCTCTCATCCATGGCGGGCCGTTCGCCAATATCGCGCACGGCTGCAACAGCGTTCTCGCGACCAAGACCTCGCTCCGCCTCGCCGATTGGACCATCACCGAAGCCGGTTTCGGCTTCGATCTTGGGGCCGAGAAATTTTTCGACATCAAGTGCCGCGAGGCCGCTCTCAACCCCGCGGGGGTCGTGCTCGTCGCCACGGTGCGTGCGCTCAAGATGCACGGAGGCCGGGAAAAGGACGACCTGAAAACACCCGATGCATCCGCCGTCGAAAGGGGTCTTCCCAACCTGGAAAAACACGTCGAGAGCCTCGAGCATTTCCAAAAACCCGTCGTGGTCGCGCTCAACCGTTTCGGAGCCGATACGGACGAGGAGATCGCGGTGGTACGCGAACGCTGTGAGAAGCTTGGTGTTCCCTTTGCGCTTTCCGATCACCATGCCAAGGGAGGTGACGGCGCGGCGGACCTGGCGCGAGCCGTCATGGAGCACGCGACGAATAGCACGCCGCTCGCCCATTGCTACGAGCTGGATGAGCCGATGCTCGAGAAGATCCGAAAGATCGCACAAAAGATTTACGGCGCTCGAGACGTTGCCTTCACGAAAGAGGCAGAACGAAACCTCGCGGACGTGGAGCGCCTCGGCTACGGCGAGCTCCCCGTCTGTATCGCCAAGACCCAGAACTCGCTCTCCGACGATCCCAAGCTTCGCGGGCGCCCGAAGGATTTCGAAGTGACGGTGCGCGGTCTTCAGATCAATGCCGGCGCCGGATTCGTCGTCGTCTTGACGGGGGACATCATGCGGATGCCCGGCCTCCCGCGGAAACCCCGTGCCGAGAACGTCGATCTCGTCAACGGAGAGATCGAGGGACTGCAGTAGTCAGTCCGAAAAGAGGGAGAAGCACGTGAGGCTAATCTCCTACCGAACGAACGAAGGCGCCGGCATCGGGCGGATGGTGGACGAAGACGGCTTCGTCACCCTGGCAAAGCGTGCGCCCGATCTGCCACGAAGCGTGGTGGGCCTTCTCGAGCTCGGGGAGGAGGGTCTCGCGCGCGTCCGCGCGGCGACCGAGGGTGCGGATCCGGATGGTCGCCTCGACGAAGTCACTCTGCTTCCCGTCATCCCCGAGCCCCCAGCTATCTGGTGCGTCGGAATCAATTACGACGCTCACCGGAAGGAAACGGGCCGGGAGCCAACCGAATATCCGACGCTCTTCATGCGCATCGCGGCGAGTCAGGTGGCGCATCGCGAGGCCATCGTACGACCGAAAGCTTCCACCAAGCTCGACTACGAGGGCGAGCTCGCTGTCATCATCGGCAAGCCCGGCCGTCACATCGCCGAGGGCGAGGCGATGCGCCACGTCGCCGGCTACTCCTGTTACAACGACGGCTCGGTGCGGGACTGGCAGCGACACACGAGCCAGTTCGGCCCGGGCAAGAACTTCTACCGAACGGGAGCTTTTGGTCCCTGGCTCGTTACGGCGGACGAGCTCGAAAACCCCTACGCGCAGATCCTATCGACCCGGGTCAATGGCGACGAGCTCCAGCGTACGTCGATCTCGGACATGACGTTTCGGATCGAGACGCTCATCCACTACCTTTCGACCATCTACCCACTGAGGCCCGGCGATGTGATCAGCACCGGAACCCCCGGCGGCGTAGGTTCTCGGCGGAATCCCCCAATCTTCTTGAAGGCGAGCGATGTCGTGGAGGTCGAGATTACCGGCGTCGGTACGCTGTTGAATCCCGTGGTGGACGAGAAGTAGGTTACTCCGATTCTTGCTCGACCGTCACTTCGACAGGTGCCGCGAGCTCGATTGCGAGCTCGGTGCCCTCGGAAAGAACCACCTCTTCGCCCTTCGTCGCGAGGACGGCGCCCGTTCCCGCGCCGGCACCGACCGCTCCGCCGACGGCGGCACCCTTCTTGCCTCCGATGAGTCCACCGACTAGAGCGCCAATCCCGGTGGCACCTCCGACTTTGGCGGCGTCCTTCTTCCTCGTCGTCCGTGCGACCTGGCGGAAGGGCTCCACGTCGATAGCGATCTCGACCCCGGCAGGCGTAACGATGCGATCGAACTCGAGGGTGATCTCGCCCGTCCCGGATACCTTGCCGGCGCTCTCGGCGTGCGCGACGTGCCCTTCGATGCGACTCCCCGCGGCGACGGCTTCGTGACTCTCGATTGAGATGGGCGCCGTCGTGATCGCGGCGAAGGGCTCACCCGCCCGCGCCGTCTCCGAGGAAAGCGAGCCCTCGAGGCGCCCCGAGAAAGCGGTCCCTTCGGGAATCGTGATGCGGAGCTTTGGATCCGCACCCACGAGACGCCCGAAAAACCCGACCTCCTCGACGACGACGAGAGACGAGGGCGCGGCCGTTTCGCTTTCTGCGCTCTCGACGGCAGTGACCGGCTCCGCTTCGGTGTCTTCCTCGCCATCCCGCGTGGACCCGCTCGTCACCCAGAACCCGAGAACGGCCACCACTGCGATGGCGGCGGCCGCTGGGAGCCAGCGTCGCATCTGGGGGAGCTCGGCCGCGCGAACGGTCGCCGAAGCGGACCCGCGCTCGGGCGGTGGCGAAGACAGAGCCGTCACACCCGCCGTGGGCGCCGCCGCAAGACCCGAGCCCGCGGCGCGCAACGCGGCAACGAGCTCGGCGCCGCTCTGAAACCTCCGGCTCGGATCCTTGTCGAGGGCCCGTTTCAGCACGTCACCGATGGCCGGTGGCAACCCCAAACTCTCGGACATGGGTGGCGGATCCTCGTTCACGATCTTGAGAAGGATCGCCGTAATCTGGTCGGCCTGGAACGGACGGTCCCCGGACAGACACTCGTAGGCGATGCACCCGAGCGAGAAGAGGTCCGAGCGACCATCCACCGGTTGTCCCTTGGCCTGCTCCGGCGACATGTAGAACGGGGTCCCTAGAACCGTTCCCGTCGCGGTGACGTGACCTGACGACTCGGCTTTGGCGATCCCGAAATCCATCACTTTGAGGTGGCCGCTCGGCTCGATCATCAAATTGGCTGGCTTCACGTCTCGATGGACGACCTTCTGGCCGTGGGCGTAGTCGAGCGCCTCGGCGGCCTGTTCGAGAAGGTCTGCGGTCTCTTCGACGCTCAGCCGACGTTTCGACTGGAGAAGCGATTGGAGCGTTCGACCTTTGACGAGCTCCATGACGATGAAGCTGGATTTGGATGAGTCCACGATGTCGTGGGTAGTGACGATGTTCGGATGCCTGAGCTGCGCTGCGATCCGCGCTTCGTTGATGAAACGTTTCTTGACCTCTTCGAGTTGCTGGCCTTCCGCAAAGGCGTCGAGACGGATACGCTTGATGGCCACGCCACGGCCGAGCACGGAGTCTTGCGCCTCGTAGACCTCGCCGAAAGCTCCCGCTCCGAGCTTTTCGACGACCTCGTAGCGGCTTCCGAGCACCTCGGCCAGCGTGTTCGAGTCTTGGGGCGCGTCTCGATCCGACGTCGTCATAGTTCTCTCCCGAATGTAAAGGGTCCAGTAAAAGTGTACACGATCGGCCGATAGTGGGTATGCTATCTTCGTTGAGCCCCGAAACATCCCGCCGGGACCGGACCCTTATTATGGGCGTCGGGGTCACGGTCCTGTTGTGGGCTTCGGCCTTCGTCGGTATCCGTTACGCCATCGCCACCTATCCACCTGGCACCCTCGCTCTTCTCCGGTTCCTCATCGCCTCGACTCTCCTCATCGCCTATACCTTCGCGACAGGTCGAGCGCGGGTGACGAGTGTTTCGTCCCGCGAGGCGATCGGAGTTCTCGTCATGGGTGCGACCGGTGTCTTCGGCTACCACGTTGCCCTCAATATCGGCGAGCAAACGGTGAGCGCCGGTGCGGCGAGCCTTCTCGTCAATACGACCCCCATCTTCACCGTGGTCCTTGCCACCCTGATGCTCGGCGAAAGGCTGCCCGCCCGCGCCATCTTCGGTATCGCCGTCGCGTTCCTGGGCGCAGCGCTCGTCTCTCTCGGCGCATCGGATCGCCTCGAGCTTTCTACCGGCGCCCTCTGGATTCTTCTAGCGGCGGTTCTGCAGGCCGTGTACTTCATCGAGCAAAAGCGCCTCTTGAGGCGGTTTCGCGTGCTCGAGCTCACGACGGCCTCCAGTCTTTGTGGATGTTTTCTGCTAGGAGTCTTTGGGCCCCAGCTCGTTGCGACTATTCGGACCGTGCCCTGGACTCCGACTTTGGTCGTAGTGGCATTGGGAGTCGGCCCCTCGGCTATCGGCTATTTGAGCTGGGCCCACGTCGTCCAGCGCATCTCCGTGTCTCGAGCCGTGACCTTTCTCTATCTCGTTCCCGTCCTGGCACTCATTCTCGGCTGGATCGTGCTGGGCGAACGGCCAGGCGCCCTCTCGCTCCTGGGCGGCGTTGCCACCATCGCGGGTGTCGCGACCGTCCACCGTCGCCGGCGCTGAGCTTTCTTGCTACACTAATCAGGATTCCCAAAACAACCGTAGCGCAACGATGCAACAGGTGATCCATGAGAAAGACTAGAGAGAACCGGACGGCGCGTCGTCTCCAGTTTGCTCTCGCCCTCGGTTTGTTGCTGCTCATCTGTGGATGCATGATCTCGGAGCAGATCGGTGAACCGGTCGGGCACGGCAGATCTCGGAGACCCGGGGATGACGTCGCCATCCACTTCGACACGCAGTTCAACCGTGTCGTCCACGCCTGAAGCCCAGAAGCGCTGATGAGGATGGACGTCTGTCCCGCCGCAAGACCTCCGAACGTGATAATGCGGTTGTCGATCTCGACGAGCCGGACGAACGTCTTGTCGATGATACTGACCGAGATGTTCTCGCTCGGCACCTCGACACCGTTGGCGTCCCGGACAATGACCATGACGGCGACATTCTTCCCGACCTGGACCTCGATGCTCGATGGCTCCAGGGTGATGGTCCCGTTCGTCCCAGAGGACGTCTCGTTGGGCCCAGAGTCCGAGCTGGGAGTGGCAACACTGACGTCGACCCCCGATGGTTGGATGGTTTGAGTCACCTCGGTGCAGGCGAACGCTCCCAATGAGATGAGCACGCTGAAGAGCACGATACGGATGAGTGAATTCATTTCTTCTTTTCTCCTTTTTCTAGGTGATCGCTATGACCACCGCTCCAACACGGAAGAGACGCGAAAACTGGGCGGTTCATGACCGTCAAAGACGCGAAGCGTCGCCCATCAACAACGGTTGTTGAGCGCATTCCGAAGCCGGGGTATGGCGACACGAAAAAGTCAAAGAGAGGCAAGCGCTAGGCATCTCTGAGCACTTTCGATTTGACGATGGCCTTTACCGGGATCGTCATATCGCCCGAGCCTTGCAAGACAGCGGCTCCGTTACGCTCTCCCGCAACATGTGGAACCAGGACTTTGCAGTCTTTGTTCTCCGCGACCAGCCAGCCGACCGAACGGCAATAAAGCGGCTCTGCGGCCTCTTCAATCCGGTCGATATCTTGCCAACCGCGACCGGAGTGAGAATCGATCCACTCGACCAAAACGAGCTTCACTGCTTTCTCCTTACTTCCACGTGAGAATGAGCGCCGCTTTGACGGGGCGGCGGTCACGGAAAAACTCGACCTCGAAAAAGATCGGTATGTGATTCGCTACGCTCAGCAAACGAAGTCCGACGACGGGCATGGCGCGCAAGGAAAACTCTCCCCCTGCTTTAGCTGCGCCATGAAACAGTCGGACGTTCGCGCCTGTGTAGGTGTTGCCCGCGAGCTTGATCCGCGCATAGCTCAAGACCGAGTAATCGACGCCTCGGAGCCTCGGGGCATTGCTGAGCTCGACCTGAACACCGGCCGAGGCGTCATTAAGCCGCGGAAAGACGAAGGCCGGAATACGCACGAGAAAGTAGCCGTTGTTCGTGACGGAGCTTTCGGCGTCCGAGTCTTCGACGAACACCCCGGCGCCGATAGCGGGAACGACGTGGAAGTCGAGCGGCCCGGCTTGGACGGGTGGGTCTTCCGCCGCGGCGGCGTTGCCCGCGGTGCACGTGAGCCCAGCGATAATCAACGTGAATCTCACCAGGCGTTTCAGTTTTCCTCTCATGTACAACCTCCTTTTAGGTTCAAGCGGTTCTCACCAGCTCGGCTTGCACGCGCTTTCCTTGCCAGCGGACCAAGCGTGGGGATGGCCGTGTGTCGATGTGGATGAAAGACGGATAGACCCCGAGGCCTCGGAGAGGAGAGCCGCCCCAACGGGCGAAGGGCAAGACGATGGCCTGGAACTCGAAAAGAGCGAGATCTCCGGGAACGGCGAGGTCGAGCGCTCGACCTTCGATGTGCTGGCTGTTCCGGGAGCCGCCGACTTGAGCGTTGTACTCTCGCGTCCGGTACGCGGAGTTCACTTGGATGGGGCCGCCGACATACGCCCGGATCCTCTCGAACACCCGCGCGAGCACGAGAGCGCGGGAGCGTCTCCATTCCTCGGGGTAGGGTGTGCCGTCGCGACAGCCGAGCTCGCGCCACGACAGGCGGGGCGACGGTCCCTTATCCAAGTCCGTTCCTGGCCACGGGACAACGCGCTCGGTACCCGTCTCGTCACTCATGGTTTTCCTCCGTGGCCAGCTCGAAGCCGTTGAGCCTCTGCTTCGCTCCGCAACGCTCGCAATACGCATGCACGGCTCCCTGGATACGGACGAGCGTCACGCGACACGATGCCGCCGAGTCTCCGGTCACCCGCTCGCACTCTCGGCAGACGAGCACTTGCCCGTCCGCGGAGTCACGCCAGTACAAAGGCGCGCCCGGTGCTTTCAAGACGCGGCTCACTTGGCTCTGCCAGCGACTTTCTCGGCGGTCCTGAAGACTCCGAGGCCAAGCATCCCCAAGACGATCGTTATCAGCTCCCCCGTGCCGAGCAGCTCTGGAGGCACCACGTCAGTCCACCACATGCTGCACACCCACATCGCCACGTCACGGAAAATGTAGTGCCAGGCGAGACCAAAGCCGCACACCCAGCCGATAAAGGGACGCCAGCCCGCAACGAAGATGCTCCGGTGACCCGCTTCGATCTTGTTGAGTTCGACCTGGGCGAGCGACGGTTGCAGCATGAGCTTCGCCTTGATCATCTCGGCCGCCTGCTTTTCATCATCCGTCTCGACGAAGCGGTCGATGATCTTGGCGACCCCCTCCGCCGCCGTCAGGACGGCCTTTCCTCCAAACAGTGCTTGGAGCATCGCTACCAGACCCGAGCGCCGACGATGACTCCGGCGACGAAGAGCACGATAGCTACAACGCCCAGCACCAACGCCGTGCGCGGCCGCGCCACGATCCACGTGAGAACACGGTCCGTGCCCGTCTCCAACCTCTGTCTATTCATTTTTGGTTCCTCCTCAGTTTTAAAGCCGCCTCTCCAACCTTTCGAGAACGATCGTGTTGCGCTCGAGAGCGCCGCTAGCCTTCCCCAGCACCCCGGCGGTACGCTCGTTCGAGCTGTTGTTCTGCTCGATCATGGTGACCAGCCGGTCGCCTTGGCGCGCCAGGTGGCGAAGAAACATCCACACCACCAAAACGAGAAGGCCGACCACGAGCACAAACAGCAGCAGCACCGGCGCGGAGTTGGCCGTGCCGTGAACGACCGCGGTGGCCACCTCGGCCGCCTCTTTGAGCTGTGCCGCCAAAACGAAAGCGGCCACCGCGAGTGAGCACGCGAGCCCCATCGTCGTCTTCATCCACATCATCTGTTTGCCCTCATACGTTTCGTCCGCGACTTCATCCATCGTCGCCGCACCCGGGCCCGACTCCTGACTGGTGCACTCAGGAACCGGGCCTGATGGTTCTCATCTACTTCTCGAGTTAGTCCGGCGCGGAGCGATTCCAAGGCAGAGAAAACCCCTTGAGCTGACTCCATCACTCGCTCCACGCCGAACATCTCCTCGTCCTAGAGAAGTTAGAACCGGCGCCGCGCAGAGGAGGAGTAGAAAAAGCGAATTAGGAAAAGGCGTTTTTGCATCCGTCGCATTCCTTTCGGTTTACGACGGTGCCGCTTTAAGGCGGGGTGGTCGCTTCTGATGCGCTTCGAATCGGCGGTGTCGTTTCTTACGAGGTGACCGATTCGCGCTCTATTTTACTACACTCTCTATCGACTCTTCGTCTTGCAAGCTCTTTTAGAATCGTCTCAAGACTTTTGAGATGACGACGGTAATGCTCCTGAAGCTCGTCGTCCGTCAACTCCATAAGCGGCCGTTTCATCTGGTAACCACGCTATAGGGGTCGTCCTGAACCGATAGCGAGTACTTCACTTGATCAATGAAGACCCATCTCGGCGCAATGGAGCTCATGCTGGCGCCGCGACCGTAGACCATTTCCGATTGTGTTGTATCCGCGACAAGCAAAATGGGCTCATCTCCGAAAAAACAAGCCCCCAGCATCTTTTCCGCGATTTGCTGGTAAGCACTGTAGGCGGTGTTCTCCCATGACATATCGAACCGATATCGTGGTGCTTCCGCCAGCGAAACGGGGAGCTCTTCTGTCCCCGACTTGGGCACCTCTCGGATGGTGACAAGTCCATAGCTCGGCCGGGTGAGAAAGGTTTCACGTTCTCCTAGTACTGGCTGCCCAATCCAAGGGAGGAAAAGATCGTATGGGGTCCCAGTAATGAGAAATCTCCAGAACCTCTGCGGAGTCGCGGGTCCCGCAAGGATCATGTAAGTACGAAATCGCCTAGCGGGCAGGTCTCCATGGTCATTGAGGTTCGAGGTGAAGGCGGCATCATCTGCCGATTCCACCGCGATGGGGAAGCCCGTAGGAATCGTATGGTGGATCAAGGCCGCACACGTGATCTTGGGCCACAGATAGACCGAATCAACGTAGGCTGCGGCTGTGGTGGAGGCAGGTCGGTCGAAGAGGATTCGAACGCGGCCCGGGCCGGAATGACCCGCGACCGGATCCTCGAGCGTCAGTGTGATAGAGCTGTCCGCAAAGGTCGCCGCTGACCTCGTTGCCCACGCGGTTTTTGTCGTTGTCCACGCCCCACCAGACTGAAGCCACTTACCCGCAATCAAATCCAGAACGTAGGCGCTGACGATGTTGGTCCCGTCGCCTCGGAGTGCGACCGTGTGCCGGTACGTCCCGCCGAGCCGGACTTCGCGGTCCTGGTACGCCGCCTCGTTGGCAAGATTGAGACGAAGCGATTTTGTCCCTTCGTTGAACTCAGCCGTACTCACGTCTGGAGTGCCACCTCCCGTCGGGATTTTCCAGCCTGTAGGAGGTGAGGTTAGATCGGGGTCCAACTCGTAGCTCGGATTCGCGATGATATTGCAGTCGAACTCCATCTTCGGATTCGCCGCGGCAGAAGAAAAGCGAAAGCGCTCCCAGGGTTTTCCGGTTTGTAGATGCGCCTTTGGAAATAACGCGTCCTCGGATGAGACCGTCACGCTTTGAGCCTGAACGCACGCGTTCGAAGCTAGACCGGAAAGAAAGAAGCCTTCGCTCATTAACCACCTTCCAGTGTGGTGACCCGTCGCTCGTGCTCATTCACTCGAACGCGGAGAGTGGCGATGTCGTCGCGCAACTGCGCGAGCTGCTCCTCCAGAACCTTTTCTCGCTCTCGCACCCTCGCCAATCCCACGAGAGCGCGGAGCAGTTTTTGTCGCAGACTCCCAAGTTCTCGCACTAGCGTCTCGCTCCTATCTCTTCCGCTGGGAGCACACGTTGCAAGATTTCGAGGTTTCGAATCCAATTCATCGCTGGGCGCTTCGAGAGCCCGGCGGGGCCGCACCCAGGATAGAAATGCGTTTCTTGCTGGCTCGAGCTGTGCTCGTTGGAGAACGTGACATCGCTTCCGGCCACCTCGTCCACATAGACGGTACAGCTCAGGGCCGCCTTCCCGAGCTCGCCTCCGGAAGCGCTGGTTACCGTGACCGCGATCTCATACACCTGGCCGCGAACAAGCGTGATGTTCTTAAATGCCTTCCCTTGGCTCGTAGAGCTGACCACGCGCTCGTAGGCGACGCGGACCTGCCCGCTGCTCTTCTCGACCACGAGCTGGTCGTAGTCCGTCACGCCAGAGCCCCATGTCCACGTCCCGAGAATGTTCCCGTTCGCAGCACCCTCGACGATGCCATCGCTGTCCTGTTCCGCTTCCATTGTGAAGCGGTGTGCGATCCGGCTCGGGTGCATCACTTGGCGCTCGTCTAGGACGCCGCCGTTGTCCAGCGAGTAGTCAATCTCATCCGCGTCCGTGGTCGTCGTCGTCGTGCCCGCCTTGGCGACCAGGTCGCCGTTTTCGTCCGTCGGAATGTCCGAATAGATGGCATCGTCCTCGATATGGTTGACGCTGCCGATGAACAGCTCGTTGTTGGTGAAGCCTGCGTTGAGACCAAAGCGCACGGTCGCCGTGCCGGCCGCGAGCCCCGTTATCTTCTTGCTGACAACGCGGAACCAGTCGTCCGTCGCGCCGCTCGAAGCATTCCAGACGAGCGTGGCGCTCCAGCTCTGGGTAGAGTCGTTCCACCAGTTACCATTGGGGCGCTGATAGGCCCAGTTGCCGTTGCCGGATGCTTCTTTGAACCACATCGAGACACGAGAATCGCCGCCACCGTGAGTCCAGCTCTGCTCGATGTAGGTGTCGCCAGTGCCCTTGGTGATGTGGCAGGACCGATCCGTGACGCTCGTGTTCTCGTATAGAAGCTTTGTCGTGCTCGTGACAATGGACCCTGTTGAGGCCACCTTCGTCCAAGGCGTGCCTCCCCCAAAGTCGTGTGAGAAGACCGAATCTTGAATGTCATTCTGTGCCCCGAGCTCACAGAGCGTCCCCTTGTGGTTCCGTTTCTCGGTGATGGGCGAAACGTCCGAAAGGCGGGTGATGCTCCTCGCCGAGCTCGGGTGAGGGATGTACCCCCTCGTCGTGCGCGCGACGCCCAACTCCTGACCGACGTGGATGAGCGGCATCCCGTCCATGTCGTCGTTGACGTCGTCCGGTGTCGTGAATGTCGACCAAAACATCGCCAGACACGGAATCGCGTTCAAAAGCTTCAGCGTGACCGTGTCGTCGTCGAAGTTGAGCGTGCGTTCGAGCACGAAGCATGGTGTCTGACGCCACTTATCTGTCAGCATATGGTTTGAGAGAGCGCTCAGCACCGACGCTGACGCAAAGACCGAGTCGTGAGCCAGGCGCACCATGTCCGTGAGGCCGAGGCTCAAGAATTTCAACGGCAGCTTTACGGTATAGACCTCGGGCTCGTGCTGGAGAAGCCGGAGCTCTCTAGACCCGACTTCTCGGTGGGGTTCGACGGTGAGTACCGCGGGGACGTAGTCCACCTCAAGCCACAAGGAAGTGCACCTCATCACGGGCACCTGGGACGGGCAAACGATGCCCAACCGGAAGGTGGAGTCGCGGAAGTCGTCCTCGGTCCAGTCTCCGCCGCCAGGGCGCGCCATCGCCTGAGAGACGTTGTTCCCCCCGGCGGTCCACGACGTGCCCGCCGTTGAAAATGTGCTGCTGAGCACGTTGCTTGTTCCGAGCACGACGCGCAGCTTGTTTGAGATGACCGTCGTGCCCTCGTCACGGACACGGGCGTGAGCGCGCACCTCGGTGACCAGCGCCATCCGCTCCGCGAAGGTCGGGTCGATCCCGAAGCGTTGCTCGAAGCCGATGTTGCGCGAGTCGGTGACGATATAGCTGGTGTCGTTGTCGTGGCTGACTGGGTCTCCAGGATCGACCGCCGCTACCTTGGTCGCGCCGGCTCCGAGGGTCCACGCCGGGACCGTGGCCGAACCGCTGCCTGCGTCGGCCGTCGGGCGGAGGATCTTCGTCGCGGTGCCGGCCATCGCTCAGACCCGACGCCCTGCGCCATACGTGTACTGGAGAGAGGTCGACACGTTGTACGGCAATGCCTTGTTCTTCAGGCTGAGCGCCTCCGTAAAAGACCCGGTGGCGCCGTTCATCAAGTAGTCGACGACGAGGGCGCTCCTGCGATCCTCTCCGATGGTCTCCACCGAAATGCCGATTACGTCGCGCTCGTCTTGACGGATCACCGCGGACGGGTAGATGTCCCGGACTCCATACCAAAGAGTCCCGACGGCTATCTTCAGCTGGTCGGTCCAGAACAGCGGATAGCGGAAGGTGTTGATCCAGGTGTCAAGGAAGTTCGACACCGTATCGTTGGACGTCAGGATACCGGAGAAGATGTGGTTGTTGTAGCCGAGGACTACGTCGGCCGCGAGAGCGGCGGCGTGCTCCACTGGCGCGGCCGTCACCGCCAACCAACGATAGCCGGGGGCCGTGCCGCTTCCGAGCTGAGCCCCCTCGGGCCACTCGTTATAGACGAAGTTGACGAGGATGACCTCGAGGACTTCGGCAGGGTCTTGAAGGAGCGTGCTCGTGGCATCTCCATTCTTGTCGAGCCCGAGGCAGTCGAACGTCACCGTATCCGAAATCGTCGGAGCAGAGCTGCCCGTGTATTCGATGCACGTCCACGGCTTGCCGTTCGCGAGCACCCTCTTCTGTGTCCAGTTCGCAGTGTCCTTCGTTCCGTTCTTCCAGACCTGCGTGGTCGATAGCATGTGTCCCCAGCTTTGAAACCAGCGGTCGTTCGCCTCGTCGGCCCAAATGGCTTCGACCTGTCCCGTCGCATTCTCGATTCCGGTGCTATCGAACTCGCCGAGCACCAGTTGCCCCTGGACGTTGTCCTGCGGTATGTCGGGGAAGTCCAGCCTCGTGAGCTTCGGGATCTTCAGCAGGCCTTGCAGCGGAAGCGCATCGGGACCGATGGCGTATTCGAGCATCCTGTCTCGGCCGCCAAAATCCACGAGGACACCATCGACGGCCTTGTAGTGCTCCCCGGCTGCGACGAAATCGCTGCGATACCAGATCCTCGCCGTCGACCCCATCACGTGTCCGCCGGCAGGCCCGCCGTGGGCCTTCTGAAGAACTCGCTCCTGGTCGTAAAGGCTGACGTTGACTCGCGGCTGACCTAGGCCGAGCGATGGGAACCCGATACTCGTTGAGAACGACGCGATGCTCTGGATGTATGGCGAATAGACGCCTTTGCTCGTAGAGGCGATAGCGGCCTTCGCGAATCGGTACTCGGTTCCATCTAGAGTTACCTCGAACACCGGGAAGACGCGGCGCTGGCCATCAAGTTCGGTCTGGAGATCGGCGCTGACAGCTGTACCCATGATGTTCTCACTCGGTGATGCGTTTGACCTCGCGCTGCACGTTCGGGTCGTCTCGTAGGGCTCGGGTCACGACCGGCGCAAAGGCCTCGGCGAGCTCTTTCGTCGTTCCGATGACGGCTCCATCGAGCACGAACTGGTTTGTCACGTTGATCGTCCGCGAGCCGCCACCGCCCAAACCGTCGTCCGCGAGCGCACCCCTTCTGCTTCCGTCGTCCCCATCAAGAGGCTCGATAAAGACCCGCTCCATTCCCATCTCGCCCGCCGTGAAATCCACCGGCCCGAGCGGGCCGCCCACCAGAACATCGAGACCTCGAGCTCCATACATGTGGTCATTGCCGCCGTTGCCAAGGCCATCGGGAAAGCCGCCAGGTCCTCCCATTCCTCCCATGGCCGCACTGGCACGGCGGGCCTCGGCGCTCACTCCCTTGAACGCGTCCACCAGCTCGCCCAGCATGTCCCGGATATCGCGGAAGACATCGATCGTGCCTTCCGGAGGCGTCAGGTTCGCTCCGGCTTCCTTCGCCTTGCCCGCCATCTCCTCCAGCCACGGAGGGCCTTGCATGCCGAGCTCCCGGTACGATTCCAGGAGAAGCCCGATCTGCGGGCCCATCGCCGCCATCGCCGCCGTTTGGTCCTGGGTCGACGCCAGGATCTTGTCGAACTCCGCCTGGAAGGTGCCCGCGAAGTCCCCGATGTTCGCCGCGTTGATGAGCCCGATCGAGGCCAGCTCTTTGAACGCCGTCCCGAGCGACGAGATCGCGGCCAGCTGCTCCTGGTTGTTCGAGACGAAGTTGTAGAACCTCGTTACCTGGTTCAGCAGCGGGTTGTCGTCGCCGAGCACGCCGCGCAGCTTCTGAATCACTTCGCCGAAGGCGGGGCCGAGCTGTTGCACCGCGCCCAAGAGTCCGCCTCCCGCCGCGATCGCCGCCTGGAACGCCGTCGCCACGACACCCACGAGCTCTCGGGCCCGCTCCGCCGTCAGATCCTCTTGCTTTGCCAGATTCTCGAAGTAGGCCATCATGGCTTCGACTGCCGACTTCGCCTTTTCCTGGATGAACGCCTGGACGTCGGCGGACACCTTGCCCAGCTCGCGCATCCGCTCGATCAGACGGCCCAGCTGGAACACCCCCTCTGTCCCCATCTCGATCAGACGGTCTTTGATGGGACCGAAGGCTTTGTCCATCTGCTCGGCGGCGTCCGCCCACCGCAACGTCCTGTTCTCCACCATCCCAATCAGGATGTCGAGCGATCGGAGCGTCTGGCCGAGGTTCTTCGTGTTCACCCCGACCTCTTGAGCGATATCGCCGATGTTCGCCGCCACGGCGTTTTTGAACGAGCCGAGGGCCTTTTGAGATTTCAGAAGCTCTTTGCTCAGCTTTTCGGAAAACTCCTTGCCGAAGAGACGCGCGCCTTGCTCCCCCAGCTTCTTCCACTTCGGTTTGAACAGCATGCCCAGTAACTCGATCGCCGGGCCCACCATCTGGCCGATCGCAGGGAGGGCTTTGGGAAGGCCAGAGAAGATCGAACCAAAGCTCGTGACGGCCTCCCCGCCGATCTGCTTCTGGAATTTATCTTTGAACCCACCAAGCCCCTTTCCAAATAGCTTGTCGCCCCCCTGGGCAAAGCTGGCGGCGCCGCCAAAGGCTTTCCCGAGATTGCTTTCGAAAGAATTGAGTAAGACGGACGTTCCCTGGAGAGCCTTGCCAAAGCTCTCGGTCTTCTCGCTCATCGTCTCGAGGACGGGCGGCATCCCGAGCGCCGCTCGCTCGGTATTGGACAGCCCAGCGCCAAGGGTGAGGAGATGCTTTGGGAGCTTTTCGCTCACGGGGAAGAGCTCTTCCAATCCCTCCGTGACCTCACTCCAGTCAAGCTCCGGCACTTTGATTTGCGCCAGGGCATCCCGCATCCGGTTGGCTTCGGCGATGACCTTTTCCAGTGCTGGCGCCGTTACGCCAAGCCTTGAGAGCCAAGGCTCCCACTCGTCCCGGAGCCTGCGCATTTCCTCGATGGGAAGCGTGCCTTTCAACCGGCCGAGCGCCTTGTCCACTAGCTGCGCTTGCTGCGCCATCCCTTCAAAGGTCAGTGCCTCGAAGGATTGGAGCATCTGGTCGGACGCGGCCTTCCTCTGCTCTTCGGCAGCTTTCGCGGCGGCTTGTCGCAGCACCTCCAGAGCTTTTGCCTGCTCCGTGATTTCCACCCCGGCCAGCGAAGACGCCCGCGAGAGAAGATCCGTCTTGTCTTTCGCGTCGAGCAGCGCCGTCACGCTCTGTCGAAGATTCTTAGCTTGCTCGGCAAGGCCCGATTCACGAAGACTCTTGTTGTATTCGTTCATCGCTGAAACGGCTTTCTTCACGCCTGCCGGGGTTTGGGCGAACATCCGCCCGAGCTTTTCGATCGCTTTATCGAGAAGCTGCAGATCCTGAGCGGACAGCGGGATCAACGACGTATCTACGAGACCTTCGGCGTTGCGTTTCACTCCGAAGAGTGCATCCGAGAGCTTCTGAAGTTTCCCTTGCAAAAAATCGATGGAGCCGCCAATAAATACATCGCTAAATACCGATTTCGCTGTCTGGCCGAATTTGATAAGGGTATCGGGAACGAGAGACTTGGCAGTATCAGCCATTGACTTGGACAGTGACTTGGCAAAATCTAGGGCGCTCGAAGCCGCCGACTTAAGTCCTTGACCAGCCCGGGCAAGAATGTCGGGGATCAGCGAAAGGCCGGCCTTGAATAGACCTTGCTTCTGAATCGCTTGGTCGATGGCATCGGCTTCGCTTCTATATGCCACTGCCAGATCGCTAAGAACGTTTCCGAGCTTGAATCCGGCGGCGATCGTTCCGGCAGCTACCGCTGCATAGCCGGCAAAGCCCGCCGCCGCCGATTTGCCCGCGGACGCGAGCACCCCGCTAAACCGTGCGATTTTCCCCGGCGCAGTAATAAATTCCTTATTGAACACGCGCACGCCTTGGGTGAACCGGCCCATCGCATCGCGGCCCTGGATGGTCTTGGTCGAGAATTTGGGTAACAGGTGAACGAAGTTCCCCAAGCGAGACTGGCTAACAATGAAGGCCGCGCTACCCGCCGCATGAGCGGCCGCGTTGGCTTTGGCCGCAGCCGCATTGACTAACAGGGTTGCCGTTAGCCCCTTAAATCCGATCAACACAGGCCCCACGGCCGCTGCCAAACCCACTAGTCCGACGGTAACCAATCGGATGGGCTTCGGGAGCCAAGCAAATGCGTTCGCCGCTTTCTCGATCACGTCCACCAACGGCTGGGCGGCGTCGAGCGCGTCCCGGAACACCGGCAACAGCGATGTACCGAGCGTGATACCGATATCTTTGAGACGGTTCCAGAAGATCGTCAGCTGCGAGGAGAAGGTCTCGTAGCGCTTCCGGGCTTCCTCGGCTAGCGCTGTGTTTTCGGTCCACGCATTGCCCTGCAAATCGAGGGCTTCACTGAGCAGGTCGCCAGCACTCGCAGCACGCAGGAGCGCATCGCGCATGCGGACTTCCTCAATCCCCATCGCGGCAAGCGTACCGAGCACGTCACCGCCGCTGTCCTGCATATCGCCGAGCCCGACGACAAAGGAATTGATCGCCGCGGCGGCATCGTCGCGGAACACACGCGCGAAGTCCTGGCCGCTCATGCCAGCAACGGAGGCGAACTGTTGCAACGACTCTCCACCCGAGGAAACCGCCGAGGCCATGTTGATCATGACCTTGGAGATCGCCCGGCATAATTACGGTGGTAAGAAGTCGTATTGCGCCCGGCCTGAATTGGGGAGTCACGGACTGCGTTGCCGCCGCTAGCGCTGATTGGGTCGTTGCGCTCGCGAGCGACTGCATCAGTATCGGCGGCTCGGTGGACAACTGTACTTTCACGATCTACAATAGCTTCGCGAGCTTCCTTACAAGTGCTATGAATTGTGCCGGCAGTGCGCTCGCGGGAAAGCTGGGGACCGCCTGGAGCCTGGCCCAGAATTTCGAGCAGATCGGGGAGAACGACTTCACTTCCCAGCACGCTGACGAAGTGCTAGAGATGGTGGAGAACTCCCTCAAGCGGCATCGGAGCACTTCAGCGATTGTCTAACGATAGGTCAGCCATACAAGATGCTATGAACGCCCTCGGCAACGTCTGTAGTGCGAAAAGCACGCTCGAGCTCACCGCGCAGAACGTCAGTTGTTCCTGTCCGAACTCCTCCATCCAAATACCGCCGCCGCGGCCCTGAGACAATGAGACAAGGCGCCAACCATCTCATTTTGTTGGCTCTATTTGGTGTAGGGAGTCCGAACTAGGGTCCAGAGGAATAAAATGACGAAATCGAAACCCGGAGTGATAGTCGCGGTGCTGTTCGCGCTTTTTTCTGTGTCGGGAGTCGTACTGGCACAGCCGGTCACCAGAGACGACATTGTACGCTTCGTTGGAGCCGGCTTCAGCGACGACATCATTCTGAAGAAGGTTCATGGCGACGGTCTCGCGTTCGAGCTGACTGCCGACGAGATGCTGTTCCTGAAGGAAGCCGGTGTGTCGAACGCCGTCATCGAGGGTTTGCTTGATTTGAGCGCAAATCGCGGGCCGCGTCCTAAGGTTTCGACGATCTACAATATCGCGCAAGAGTTCTATCGTTCTGGCAAGTATGAGGAAGCGGAGAAGGCGCTGGGGACTCATCTTCGGTCGCACCCCACCGATCACAAGGCGAGGGCCGTCCGGGCCATAGCATTGCTCAGGCTAGAAAGACGGGCCGACGCCGAACAGGAGCTAGCCGTTCTGGCCAGTGCGGCGGCTGGCGACGGCACCGCCGATAGTTACGCGAAGAAGATTCGAGCACTGGTCAAAAGGACCGATGAGAGTGAACGCGCAAAAAAAGAGCTCGGCGAGGCGCTCCAAGCCTACGACGTCTTCGCGGCGCGAAAGGCGCTCGAAAGCCTCACCCTAACCGCCAAGCAACAGGCGCTCTTGGACGTTCAGCTTGCCATCTATCAAGGGCAATTCCTGGAAGCGTCGCGCCGCATTGAGCCGATCGATTCCAGTGGATATTTCTTCAGCTTTGGTGGAGGAGATAAAGACTTCTTCCCTATTAAAGACTTTCCGCTTAGCTTCACATGGCCCGTGAAATGGAGAATTTCTAGTGCCCAGGCAAGGTACCAGAAATACATGAACTGGGCGAATTGGGTGGCGTTGCCGCGCTCGGGGGAGGGTATCGAGGGGCTGGAGGAGCTCCGACGGATCATGGACCCGGTCTGGGCGGGTGGAGCGAAGCTCGAGCACGTGGATGGGCCGCGCTACAACGAGCTAAGGCTGGAGAAATATGCAGAGGCGCTCGGCCATCTCGTGAACGTCGCTCCTCTCGACCCGGTGGTCAGCGATTTGATGTTCAACTTCGCCACCATGTTCCGCCCCTACGACGAAGTCCAGAGGATTGGGGATCAAATCCTAGCGGTAAGAGGTGGACTGCGACTCCTGATGATCGCTGAGAACGGGATCTACGACTTGGTGATAGACCGGCTAGGTGGACGCATCTATAGCGATCGTTTCAGTCAGCAGAAAGTCGCTGATGGCAACTTCATGCGAAAACTCAAACCGTTTTCGGTCGACTTCAATGACATCAAAAAGCTTCGCCAATCGGCCGGGGTCTACGATTCTATTTACAGAGGATTGAGAGGCGTCAAGAACGTCGAGATCCTGGACTTTGGAAAGGGCCGGAAGGCCACCCAGCCCGCGTTGCTTGATGGGTTTTCCCTAGTGTACGGAGAGATCGCGGCGAAGCAGGTGATCCAGAACATCGGGCGCTACGTGCACCATGTCATCGGTCGGACGCAGGTCGACGCCAAACTCATGGAGTTGAAGGTCAGTCGGGGATACTTCCGATACCATCTTCGATACCATCGTACGGCGGTCGGAGACACGGCCTTCGCCCGGTTAGAAGCGCAGCTACTCGCCGAAGAGCGGGAAGCCCAGGCTAATATCGCTCAGGCCAGGACCCGACTCCGAGCCTGGAACGAGGTGGTCGCCGATGAAACGGTTTCGGTACTTCTTGAGTGGGACTTCTCGGAAATCGAGCAGCTTCTCGATCTCGTTTGAAGCAGCGGACGCCGATCCCCCTCACACGAGCGCAGCTAGCCCTCACACGCACGCCACCTTGCCCTAGATCCGACGTACAAACCCTCGTTCTGAGAAAAATGGAGAGTAGCTGGTAGGCAGGCGCGAAACCTCTCAGATCACCCTCACGAGCCCGCACTTGCTCGATATCGACGTTCAATCCCGCGTTCTGAGAAAAATGGAGAGTAGCTGGTAGGCAGGCGCGAAACCTCTAGATCACGCTCGCACGAGCGCACTCTGCCTCGATATCGACGTTCAATCCCGCGTTCTGAGAATTATGGAGCTTAGCCGAGAGGCAGGCGCAAAAGCTCCGTCTGACAAATTTCTCCAGTATTCATAGGGGTTTTGTGTGATCTAGCGATCTCATACGATGGACTAGATCCCGCATAATATACCTTAACCGCTATGACTATTTGAATGCTTTTGAATTGTCTATTTCTTGCTTTGTTTGGCCATTGTATGCTATAAATATATATCACATATAGGTTTGTATGCTTTAGCGCTTAATAGTTGTTAGATAGATACGAAATGAGTGAAATGAGTGATCTTGGAGGAAGTGCGAGCCAAATTTGGCATTAATTTGGAAATAATCTGAAATGAGCAAGGGAGCACCGAAATCTAACCTAAACGCCAGCCGGAATCCTGTCCGGAGCTGGATAAAGCGCCGTGCTCTGATTCGAGACGAGGACCAGGAGTTGCTCACGATTTATAAGCGATGCGAAATTGATCTGCTCGCAGACAAACCCGAGGCCTCCAATGCTCAAACGAGGATGATCGAGATTTGCGCCATGGCTCGTGTTGGCTGGTTACTCGTATTTAGGCAACTAGGGGAAGGCGAGATGGATGTTTCCGAAGCCATGACCCTGTTTGCACGACTGGCCGCGCTCGAAGCTTCTACACTGAAGAGCCTAGGTCTGGAAAGGGAAGTCAAGAAGATCAATCCGATGGAGCTACTGAAGAGTTATGGACAAGAGGATTAGCCCTATTTGATCAATATCATCGAGTCAATCAACGACAGCCAAATCCTAAAATGCTCGGGATTGAATGAACCCTCCTGGCGCAGCTGGCAAATCATCCATAAGTCTCTCTTCGGACTCCCACTCGATGCGGATGAGCTGGACACCTTTCGAAGGTTCACGGGACGTAGCCAATCGCCTAGAGAGCAAGTTTACGACACGGCGGAGTCATGGGCTCAACTGCCTGATGACACTTCGTTTTGACGTCGTTTTGACGCCTCCTCCTAGGAGCGCACCCTCGATGGCATGGTCTTCGCCCACCGAAAGGCCCTATGGGCCTCGCCCCCTCGTGCCAAACTCTCGAGCCGCCCGCTCTCTATCGCCCCCGCAACGCTCGGGCCACTGCCTTGTATCAGCTCCTCGAGGCCTACTACGAAGATGTCAAGGCCATCTGGGAGGAGCGATTCGAAAAAAGATACGGCTTTTGGAGAGGCTTCGTCGACACGGTTGTGGCTCGTTACCTAGATTGTGGAGTCGCGGAAGCGGGGTTCGCTCGACTCAAATGCGATGCATGTGGAAGCGAGCGCTTGCTCATGCTCAGTTGCAAACAAAGGGGTGTCTGTCCGTCATGTGATGCGAAACGTGCCGCTGCTTTCGCCGCCTTTCTCAAAGACGAGCTGCTCGAAAACGTCGGGCACACCATGTGGACCTTCACCGTGCCAAAAATGCTGCGGCCCTTTTTCATGAGAAATCGTGAGCTTCTCTCCGAGCTCGCACGGCTCGCCTATGAAACCATCCCCGAGTTGATGGGCGAAGCCACAGGCGACCACAGCGCTCGGCCCGGCGTCGTCTGTGTCCCTCAGACCTTTGGCTCGGTGTTGCAACCCCATCCCCATTGCCACTGCCTTGCATCCAGAGGTGTTTGGAATGCTCGGGGACAATGGCTCCCGGTTCTTTATATCGACACCAACGCTGCGGAAAAATTGTTTCGCTTCAAGATCATGCGCTTGCTGAAGAGAAAAGACCTCTTGGGTGACGAACGCATAGAGCTACTCGATTCGTTTCGACATTCAGGTTTCTCGGTCGACACGTCTCCCACCGTTTGGCCTCAAGACTCCGAAGGACTCGAGAGAATCGGCCGCTACATGTTAAGGTGCCCACTCTCTTTGTCCCGCATCCATTGGACCCCCGGCGCGCGCACCCTTTTCTACCATGGAAAATCCTCGCACGACGACCCTTTGTTGAGTCATCCCGACGGGGAGACCCTCGATGCCTTCGAATTTATCGCTCGCGTCATCGTCCAGATCCCAGAGCCTAGAAAACATAACATCCATTACTATGGTTTCTATTCCTCCAGGGCGCGTGCTCTGAGAAATCAGGACAATCTCAAAATTGAACCTGAATCTCCCGACGTGCGCGACGCCAAAACTCATGAGCCCGAGCTTTCTCGAAAAGCCCGAGCAGCTCTCAGAAAACGATGGGCAAATTTGATTCAGAGGGTTTTCAAGACCGACCCGCTCCTTTGCGAATGCGGCGGAAGTTTTCGCGTCCTTGCCTTCATCACTGAGCCCAAGGTGATTGCTAGAATTGTGGACCACTTGAACCGACGTGACGCTCGCGCTCCTCCCTCCTAGAACTTTGACTCCCTTTTCCTCCGCGCGAGAGCCGAGCTTGTCTCGCCCTCGTTGAAACGATCTTCCTGCGTCCGCTTCACGGAACAACCCCTCCTTTCGTCCCGCTAGTCGCTCAACAATCCCTCAGAGCGCTACTACCTTCACCAATCACGGCGCACAGCCCCCCCGTAAACGAACTTTCGACTCTCTTTCGCGCACTCGACCAGCGTGATTTTTCCTATTCCTTTTCCTTCGGTGCGCTAGACGGCAAGCCTACGCTCTCGGTGGAGTGTCTGTTTGCGGATCCCATCGCCGACGTAGCCCTGTTGGGTGAGCCCGACTCGCAAGTGCTGTACGACGAGTGCGTGCAGTACTGCGAGTTCATCGAGGCGATACCGCCTCTAGCATTCGGCGAGACGGTACAGGTGCCGCCAGAGGCGGTAAAGGTCGACGAGGCGGTACAAATCTTGGACCTGGCCGGCGAGTGGCGCAAAGTACTCGGCGAGCATTACCGGCGCGTTGCCGGGTACCGTGATGGTGGCATCTTTGCCGACGACTTCGATTTTGCGCCTGGTATGTCAGGCTCGCCGATCCTGAACGGCGAAGGGGACGTGGTAGGGCTCGTTTCGACCGACGGAACGTGCCCACGGCTCCCCCGCGCGTTGCCGGTGTGGTTACTCGAGTGAGGGTGAAACGTATGCTGACCACGTAAGCCGAGCCCGCCCCTCACTCCCCAGGCGAGTCCGGCTTCCTTGCCCACTACGCCAAACACCCATGTAAGACGAAATTCGGGGCGGGAAGGCTCCTTCATATAGGGAGTCCTTCGCACTTATCGACGGCACGGTGCATACGGGTTGGCCTGGAAAAAGGCGGAGCCATTACGTCAATTGGTCTTGGCTACCCGGGTGAGATGCACGCGGTCCTGCGCTAAGTTCTCCAAACCAAGCGTGGCTTTCTTCTTGTCGTACTTCATCTGGACGGCCACGCAGAACGTGCCTTCCCCTTCGTTGTTTTCGTCTAGGCGGAGCACGATCAGGCTGAACGGGTGGTTCCGCTCAGGATCCCCCAGGCCCGTAATACTTCCCGGAGTACTTACCATTTCCGTAATACTCCGTTCGACATCGCGAGTATCACGAAATTCCGGAATACCTTCCGGAACAAATTCACTAAAAGACCAGATGGGCCGACCGGTGGCCAGTCGGATGATGCGTTTGCCCTCCACTCGGATCTCGCGGGCATAGCCCAAGCGGACGCTTGAAGCGCTGCCGGAAGGTGCCGAGTTGGTGATGCCCGGCGTCAGCTCTTCGACGGTCTCGGTACTGAGAAAGTGGACGAAGCCCGCGTCTTCCTGTTTCATAAGCGCATCGCGAAGACCCTCAGACCCCTTCTCCACGAGCGTTGTGATGAGCTGGTTATGCTCCTTGTCGGTCGTCCAGCGGTCGATGCTGATCGTGATCCGCGTGCGGTTCATGGTCACTGAAGACACGGCGAGCGCCCGATAGGTTTCCCGGATCTTCTCTTCCTTCTCGTCCTGCGCCCCGGCCAGACCGGTTTGAACCACTAGCGCCGCAGCAAGGGCGAGGCCCAAACCCACCCTGAACACAGCTGGACTAGATCGCATCGTTTCGATACTCGTCTTTGCTCTCATCGTTCTCCCCCTTTTACTAGCCTAGATCATAACGTGTTGGAACTTCGAGAGCGAAGCCACCTGCGCTCGGAGTCGAGATCCCGCTGCGCGGCATACAAACGATTGTCGGCGAGTCCGCTGTGAACTGTCCCGAGGTACTGTTCGAGATCCGCGAAGCCGTTGTCGCTGAGCTCGACGTTCGGAAAAAGCTCTGCGAAGGTCGGGCGCTCGCCGGGTACGGGCCGACGTGGCCGCGTCGCGTCGAGCTCGGCGCGCGTCGGTATCCCGAACTTCCCCAGATCGTTCATCCAAGAGTTGTCCGGGCCGGCGAGCTCGCGAGCGATGAAATTGAGCCGCGCATCGATAACACGACTTCGCTTGACTTCGTCGGGCGTGGGGCCTCGATCGGCGGCGTCGAGCGTAGCCAATAGCTGGGCCTCTTCGGCCTTCAGCTTGGACTGCTCCGCTATTAGGCGTTTTTCTTTATCCATTGGTCTGAACCTCTCTAGAGGTCGCCATCGGATCGGGCCGGGCCCAAAGGCGGGACGAGCACACTCCGAGGCAACCGAAAAAGTTATTCGGTCTCCTGCGCGGTGCTCGACGGAGCCCGTTGAGGAGCTTCGCATCGGCTCGAACCGGACTCTACGGAGCCGGTGATGCCGACGCGGTTACTTCACCCTTTCAGTGTAACGTTTCGGGCGATGGTTTCGCAAGATCCGAACGAGGAACGATCAACACGTCGTCAACGACTAGCACCACACGCTCCGTGATCGTGTCGATACAAACTATGGGCTCGTTGTCGACGATCTCTTTCACCGCGCTCTCGTCCATGCCTTGGAGCGCGAGCTCTAGAAACTGCCGGACGTTCTGGATGAGATCCCGCGGGATGCGATGCGCGTCGATCTCGGCGACGCCTACGATCTTCCCGTCGCTGTTGCGTATCGCCAAGGCGGCGGCGATCGGCGTAGCGATCTTGACCTGGACCGCTGGCCAACCAACCGGCTCCTTCGATTGTCGCGACGGGAAGTAACTGATAGCTAAGTCGAGCAAAGCGTTCGCGCTCGCGACGCACTGCGTGGTGATTTTGTACATGTTCATGATTGCTCCTTTTTGTATTCGTGGCCGTCGAGCGCCACGGGATCGATCTCGACTGTTTCAGGCTCGAAGTCTCGCTTCTTTAGCCTGCGCTTCTCGGACACGCGAAGCAGACGGTGGCGTCGAAGAAACGATGCCTGAGATTCGAACGTCGGCAGATCGTTCGCGCGAGGCGGATCGGCGGCGTCCACGAACCGAGGGACACCGAAGCTCCAGCGAGGATCGCCGACGAGCGAACCCGAGCCGCCGATTCTCCGTCGCATGACGACTGTGGGCTCGAGCTCCTCATGCTCGACGAGCTCAACGTTCGGCGCATCGAGACGCCACCACAAAAATGGGCGCGCGCCCGGATGCTTCGCGATGTAGTCCTCAACCAGCTTCTTCCGTATTTCGTCCCACTGCGGCGGACGCTCACCGCCGTTGATCCTCGTGAACAATTCAAAAACATCGAGTCCGTTGCCGCTCGTGGATTCGCCGCTCCGGAAATACTCGATCATCCACGCAGGAGTTTTCGCTCGAGTCCCTCGCGTTCGTTTCCTTCGTTTCGTTGGCATTGCTAACTCCCTGGCGGACGGCCGATCGACTTGACGGGTTCGAGATCTAGGTTCAGCATTCGAAGTGCTTCGAGCAATTGCCGGTGCGCTTCTTTTTCGACGGCGCAGCCAGGGTGCGCTTTGATCGAGCCCTTCTTGTCGGGGACTACGACTCGTTGTTTGATCGCTCGTTGGGCTTGCCGCATGCGATCGAGTGCCTCACAAGCGCGCGCAAGCAGTAGCGCGCCCGCGCAGTCGTCGATCGTGTACGTCTGCGCCATGTCCCGAAAAAACTTTCGAGCCTCGGCGGACAATCCTGCTGGTGGCGTCTGCTTTCGCGATCGTTTCATAGAAGCCTTTCACGAGGGACGTTGCTAGGGCGCCTCACTTTCACAAAACGGACGCTGTCCCTTCCATTTATTCGTCCGGCAAGGTCCGTCTTGATTTTTCTCGTACGCCGGCGGCAGTATCCCCGCATGATTTGGTCATTTCTGTGCGCACTCACCTCCGCTTTCAACACGCGCCGCTCACTGGCCCTTGAGAATCTCGCTCTGCGCCAGCAACTCGCCGTCCTCCAGCGTTCGGTGAAACGGCCGCGGCTGTCGGCTCTGGACCGTGGTTTCTGGGTTCTGTTGCGCAAAATCTGGACCGACTGGGACAACGTACTCGTCATCGTGAAACCCGGGACGGTTGTCCGGTGGCACCGCGCGGGGTTCAGACGCTATTGGACTCGGAAGAGTCGGAAACGTGGGCCAGGTCGACCGCGCGTCGCTCCGGAAGTGCGCGAACTGATCCGAGACATGTGTCGAGCCAATCCGCTGTGGGGAGCGCCCCGCCTGCACGGCGAACTCACGAACTTTGGCATTTTTTTGAATCGCGCGTATTACTTCTTTGGAATCAGATTGTTGTAGGTGCTTGTTTTGACACACTCCGAAATGTGCATTTTCCTTGGGTTTTCGGCCCTTCAGAACATGCACATTCTGGACACACTTTTCTAAACGGTACTTTTTCACCCAAAACAGTTTTCGATAAGTGCGTCTCCAAGACGCACCGAGCGGCACACGAGCGGGCAAGTGCGCTTGAAGGAGGCCGGCTCGCCGATCTTCAAAAGCGGAGTGGAGCAGCGGCTAGCTCGCCGGGGCTCATACACCCGGAGGTCCCCGGTTCGAATCCGGGCTCCGGGCTCGGGAGATGTCGAGCCGAAGGGCTCAGAAAAGGAACGAGCCGGGCGCTAACCCGGCTCTGTCTCCCAACTAACGAACGACTGAAAGAAAGGAGAAAACTGTGTCCATTCTAAGCACGAACGAACCCACCGTCAAGGGTTTTCGTCCAGCGTGGATCTACGACAATGGCGGACGCGACGAGGCAGGATTCCGCGGCGTAACCGGCGACTGTGTCACTCGGGCGATAGCCATAGCTACCGGGATGTCCTACCGCGAATCCTACGGTCTTGTGAACCAGTACGGCGCCGCCGAACGCATTACGAAGCGACGGACCAAGAAAGGGTCTGCCCGCACCGGCATCCGCAGGCCGACGACCCGCCGCCTCATGGCGGGCCTCGGCTGGCTCTGGACGCCGACCATGTTCATCGGTTCGGGCTGCCGAGTGCATCTGCGCGGCGACGAGCTGCCATCGGGACGCCTCGTGGTAGCGGTGTCGAAGCATGTGTGCGCCGTCATCGACGGCGTGATTCACGACACCTACGACCCGACGCGCGACGGTACCCGCTGCGTCTATGGCTACTGGAGGGCGGCATGAGCGGAGCTCTAAGCACGAACGAACCCACCGTCAAGAACCTTCTGGACGAGGGCGACGGACAGCCACGGTACAAGGCCCTCTGTCGCGCCTCCGGCTGTGATTGGAGTTACGAGCACGAAAAGGGCCACTTCGCATTGGCGAGAGGCAAGGCCCACTGCAGCAAGACCCAACACGCCGTGGATCTGCGGCTCGACATTCTCGATCTCTTCATCGGCCGGATTGACCCGACGGTCAAATCGGAGGCTACCGGTCAAGCGCCGACTGTCAGCAGGCGAGTTATCGCCGAAGTCGAAAGGGAGATGGAGAGAGGCTGCCAGCAAATGATGTCTCCCGACCCTCACTCGACGGATAGCTGTTCGGCTCCGGTGCTCTGCATCACGTGCGCGTCATGTGACGAGCATTGCGGCTGCGCCGAGCCTCTGACGCTCGAAGAGCTCACCACCACTACCGAAAATGAAAGGAGAGCTGACCGATGAGTACCCCCGAAGCTAGAGATATGGAAGTCGTAGACATAAACGACGATCCCAAGCTCGCCGCTCCAACCGCTCTAGCGCGACAAAGCGAAGAGCGCAGCGTCGAAGAAGTCGTTGCCCAAATGGAAAAGGTTCAGCAGCTCATGAAGAGCGCGCTCACCGAGGACGAGCACTACGGCGTCATCCCCGGCACGAACACGGGCAAGAGCAAGCCGAAGCCGACGCTTCTCCAGCCGGGCGCGCAAAAGCTGTGCTTCATGTTCCGGCTCGTGCCGCGCTTTCACGTCAAGCGCATCGACCTTCCGGGCGACCATCGCGAGTACACCGTCTGTTGCGAGCTCGAGAACTCGGGCGTCCACGTCGGCGAAGGCGTCGGGCTTTGCTCGACGATGGAATCGAAGTACCGCTGGCGGAAGGCCGAGCGGCTGTGTCCCAAATGCAGCGGTGACTTTATCAAGCGGAGCAAGACCGGCGACAAGGGCTGGTATTGCTTCGCCAAGATCGGAGGCTGCGGTGAGAATTTCGCCGCTGGCGACCACCGCATTGTCGGCCAGGAAGTGGGGCGCAAGGAGAACCCCGACATCGCTGACACCTACAACACCGTGCTCAAGATGGCGAAGAAGCGGGCCTTCGTGGACGCCACTCTGACGGCAACCGCTGCGAGCGACAGCTTCACCCAAGACGTGGAGGATATGGACATCGGCACCGGTAGAGGCGGCCATCCCAACACGCGAAACGGTGGAGCGTCTGGCCGCACCGCGCAACCAGCAGGGCCGAGCACCATCACGGGAGACCAGGGCAAACAACTGTGGGAGTACGCGCTGGCGCGCGCCGAAAAGACGGGTTCCACCCGAGATCAAATCATGCGAGACGTGCTCAGGTCCCTCGGTTTCGAGGAGACCAAGGAGATTCCATCGGGAGATTTCGGGCGGGTGCGCGGCGTGATCGAGCAATGGGAACCCGTAATGGACCTCGCCACGGAGCCCGAAAAGGACTCCGGCAAAGAGGAGCCGGGAGCGGATGGCTGAGATGAAAACTTACGACGTCCTGAGAAGGGCTGCCGATCTCGTGGACAAAGGTTGGACGCAAGACGCGTTAGCTCGCTTGGCCGATGGCACTAGAACCTCGTTCCGCGACCCCGACGCCGCCTCGTTCTGCATTATTGGAGCGGTCTACGCCGAAGGAAAAAGAAGAGGTTTGTCATCCCTCGATGTGCTGTGCGACCTCCTCAAAAATCGAGGCTCCGAGGTATCCCCCTTCGGCGAAATCAATCTCGCCACCTGGAACGACAACCCAGCCCGAAAAAAGCGGGAGGTTGTTGATCTTCTCCTTGAGGCTGCGCGGGCGGCGGAGGAAGAGTCGGATGGCTGAGCTCAGGCGGCTTGAGGTGCCGGGTAAAGGCCGGCACTACAAGCACTCGACCACCGGACGCGAGATGCCGTCGGTGACCAACGTGCTCGGCGTGCTGAGCAAGCCCGCGTTGATTCCTTGGGCGGCGAAGATGGAACGCGAACTGTGCGTCGAGACGGCGAACACCGTCTACGAAAGCCTGAGTGGCGAGGCGGTGGGCGCGGATGAGTTTCGCAGCCGCCTCGACCTTGCTCTCCCAACGACGAAAGCCCACAAGCGCGTCTCGCAAGACGCTATCAGCGTCGGGAACGAAGCGCATGGGTATATCGAGTGGCGTCTTCTTGGCGAGCTCGGTCTGCCTCGCGGCGACGAGCCCGAGACATCGGAGCCGGCGCGCTGGGCTGTCGCCGCGTTTGAAGACTGGCGCCGGGAAGTTCAGCTCAAGGCGACACACGCCGAGGAGCGTCTGTATAGCGAGGAGCTTGACGCGGCGGGCTCGACGGATGCGATCTGCTGTGAGCTCGATATCTACGTGCTCGTGCCGAAGAAGCGCCGCGTTGCCGCAGTCACGGATTGGAAGAGCTCAAAAGCCTTGTATCCCGAGCACGACATCCAGGTGGCCACCTACCGCCACATGGCGATCGAGCGCGGCCTGCTCGATGAAAACGCCTGGGGGCTGATTCTCCGGCTGCCCAAGACACTCAAAGACAAGCTCGAGGCGCGGCCGATTCCGCCGTCTCGGTGCCGCGCGCTCGTGGAGGTCTTCCGTGCGGCGCGGCGTATCTGGCAGTGGCGTTTCATGGACAAGGAGACGCGATCGCGATGACACCGATCTTCACCGCCACCGTGACGGAAGCCGGGAGCTTGCGGCTCGACTCGCCACTGACGTTTCAACGCCACTTGGCGAGGTTCAAGAGCAAGCCTGTCGAAGTCGTCGTCCGGCGCGTACGGACGCAGCGCTCCAATCAAGCCAATCGGTACTACTGGGGCGTCGTTGTTGCGTTGCTCGCCGAGGAATTCGGCTACGAGAAAGAAGAGATGCACGAGGTCTTGGCGATGAAGTTCCTGCGCATCGTCGACGACTGCCCTATCACGGACTCGCCGAGACGGAAGCGCACACCCGATTGCGGCACTGCCCAGTTCGCCGCTTACGTCGATTCGTGTATCCGGCTCGGGGTCGAGCACGGCGTCGTCATCCCGTCGCCTAACGAAGCCGAGGTGTCCGCATGAAACGGATAGAGAGATTCACGCCCGGGCCGTGGGCCACCGACCCCGAATACAACCACGAGCAGGTGATGGCGGCGGACGAGGACACCGTAGCCGATTGCCTGATTACGACCCGAACTCCGAAGGAGGTTGTCGCCAACGCCCGCCTGATCGCCGCCGCGCCGGAAATGTACGAGGCGCTGGAAGCATCGGTGGCTGCGAACGATAGTCATTATTCGCATTGGGATAAGCAAGGTACGGCTGGCGCTAACTGCCCAGCCTGTCGATCGCGGGCCTCCGCAAAGCAACTCGCTCGCGCCGCGCTCGCCAAGGCGAGGGGATAAGGACGGCGTGGTTTGCCGTAAAAGGACCAGAGGAAATAAAGAAAGGAGAAAAAAACGAATGTCAATAGCAGAAAAAGGTACTCCGATTCTTGTCACCACCGAGCATCGCGGCGTGTTCTTTGGATATTTCGACTCCTCCGAATCAGCAGGGGAGATCGTCACGCTGACGAAAGCACGGAATGTCCTTTACTGGTCCGAAGACACGAAAGGTTTCATGGGTCTCGCATCGATGGGGCCAATGCCCGGAAGTCGGGTAGGGCCGAGCGTGGAGAGTATGCGCCTGCACGGCGTGACGGCGGTCCTGCGGGTCAGTGACGAAGCGGTGAAGTGTTGGGAGTCGGCACCGTGGAGCTAGAAGAGCCCACGATCACCCAAGAGATGCTAGAGCAGGCGCGGTTCCATGGAGCCTGCGCGGAGCGCCTCTCCCGCTACACGGTCGGTATGCCGTTGGTTGCGGTCAAGCAGGACGATTTGATGTGGGTGGAGCAAAACGCACCGTATCTCGCACGGCAGTTGGAAGCCAAGATCGAGCCGCTGGAGTCTTTGATCTTCGGCAAGCTCAGGCTCTCCGATATCAGCACGGCTAAAGGCGACGGCTACGGCTACGGCGACGGCTACGGCTACGGCTACGGCTACGGCGACGGCGACGGCTACGGCGACGGCTACGGCGACGGCTACGTTCCCGACTGAAAAGGCGAATGGGTAAAGCCACCGATCTCTTTGATGGGGTGAGTGAGAGCCAGTGAGGACACGCGACGATCGCCGGACCCTCGACAGCTTCGACGTGTTTCTCGTCACGCTGAACGTGGTGGGCTGGGCAACGCTGCTTATCGTCGTCTGGATGTGGTGGTGGCGATGACGATACAGCGAAGGCTCGATTTCTGTGGCGAGGCCTCGACAGAACAGCCCTTAGAACGCGTTCTTTTGGCTTCTCACACGCCTTTGAAGGGGAAGACGAGGTCTACCCTCTGCCGCTATTGCGGAAAGCTTATACGCCGCCCGCGCTACAAACAGAAGTTCTGCTCCGACCCGTGCCGACTCGCGTCGTGGAAGGCGAAAGCCGAAGACGCGGAAGCGGAAAAGAAACGTCTTAAGGCGCTGGCCGCCGAAAAATGCCGCGAAGAGATCAAGATCGCGCGCTGGGCCGCGCTGAGGGTTCTCGGGCGGTACGGGGCCTGTACCGTCTCGCACGTGCGCGAGTACCTGGAGGAGCGGGGCATTTATCTCGGCTGGGCGCGCAACTGGCCCGGGTCGCTGTTTCAGCACCCATGGTTCGAGCCGACCGGTGCGCGACGGACGACGTTTCACGTGGAGGCGAACGCGAGGAAGGTCAACGAGTACCGGCTGAGCGCTCTCGGGCACGACGCCTTGGAGTCGATTCGGGAGGCGATGGGCCCATGAGCGCCACCATCGTGGTGTCGCACCCCGGCCGAAAGGAGGAAACGCGCGTGTTTTTGCCGGAAGGATGGATCTGTCTCCACCGCCGCATCCAGCAGAATCCGCTCTGGTACAGGGAGCGGTTTACTCCCGGCCAGGCATGGGTCGACCTGCTTCTGTCCGTGGCGTACAAGCGTCACACGGTGCAACTGAAACGTTCGAGCGCGGTGCTTGTCATCGAAAGAGGACAGATCCTGACCTCCCAAGCGAGGCTTGCCGAGCTCTGGCAGTGGGATCGGAAGACGATTCGCGGGTTTTTGCGTGGTCTCGAACGTGCCCGCATGCTCCTCATCCAAACGACCAAGGCCGGTCCCAATGGCTATACATTATTAAGTGTTTTGAACTACGACGCTTATCAGAGCGTCACCGGAAACCCTCCCCTATCAGATTCCACGTCTGGCCCCCATTACGATTCCCCTATTACTCCCCAATTACTCCCCATAACTAACAAAGAGAACAAGCTTTCTAAGAAACTCCTGAGTGTTCCAGTAACTCAGAGAGGCGATTCCGATGCGGGCTCCGCCCCCATCGGCAAACACCCCCGCGACGCAAAAGAGCCATCGGATCTCGTGTGGTTTGAACCGGACGATTCGCTCGGTTGGGTAGCGGAAATTGACGTTGAGCTGGCGAAACGGTTCCCAGAGAGAACGGCGCAGCTCGAGCGGAGTGGTGAAACCTGGCAAGACGACCTCCGGCGGCTTTCGAACTGGCACAGCACGTGCGCGCCATCAGAGCGAAAACGCTTGACCGCGCAGCGATGGCTGCTACACCGCCTGTTTCCGAAAGACGAGCGAAAGGCGAAGCACGCGAATCGTCACCGGCCGAAAGGCGGAGGCGAAGTCGGCGGCGCGAAGCCGTTCGAGCAAATGCAGCGCGAGGACGACGCTCGACGGCTCGAAGAGGCGCGGGAACGAGATCGCATCAACCGCGAGAAGGGGCTTGTCGATGCCGAGGGAAGACGCATCCGGAAGGAGACGTGATGGCCAGCGAAGAAGCCGTCAGCAATGCCATCGGATACCTGCGAGGTGCGCTGGGCCGCTCGACGCTACCGCAACGCGAGACGGAAAAGGCATGGAACGACGCCTTCGGGGACGTCTCCGACTCTAATCTAGAGCAGGCGGTGAAATGGTACGCAAAAGACACCACGGAGAAAAGTTGGCCGCTTCCGGTGGAGATCCGGGCCGTGATCCGCAAAGTCGAGAGCTGGCGGTTCGGTCAAGCGTTGGAGCAGGGAGAGTGCCGGGCGTGCGGAGGGCTCGGCCTCGTCCACTCTGTCTACGTGGAACGTTCCCGCTGGGCGGGCTTGCCGTGCATGCGCCCGTGCTCGTGCGCCTATGGGAAGTCGAAAGCGCTGTGGTTGAAGCCGGAGCGTAAAGCGGGCCGTGCATGGACGAGCGACAGGCTCAAGGAAACACCGGCCCAGGAGGAACCGGCGCAAGAAGAGCCGCAGGAGGAGATCCCGTTTTGATTTTCATCGGGATTGACCCCGGCTTGAAGGGCGCGCTCGCGTCGATTCGAACCGTCTCCACCGGCATCGGCAGCCAGGGATTGGATTGCGGCGCGTGGCCCGTCCCGCTGGTTCCGTCAGCGAAAGGTAAGAACCAGTACGACCTGCCCGCGCTCCGTGAGTGGCTTTTCGAGCAAGGCCCGCTCGCCGCGCTGTTCGCCACGGTGGAACAGTCGGGTCCGCTCCCGCCTAACGTGAAAGCGGGCTCGCTGGCGCAATACAACCGTGGCATCTCGGAAGGCTGGCTCTGGATGCTGACGGCTCTACGTATCGCGCACCAAGGCGTTCGCCCTAGAACGTGGCAGAAAGTCATGCACGCGGGAACCACGGGCGCGGACACGAAGCAAAAGTCGATCGTCGCCGCCAAGCGGTTGTTTCCTAACGCGAGCCTGAAGCGTACCGAGCGCTCGCGGAAGGATGACGACGGCATGGCCGAAGCACTTTTACTAGCCGAATACGGAAGGAGGACCTATGAGTAGGCAATACGAAAAACAACTACCGGTGAAGCTCGATAGGGAGCAAGTCGTCGAGCATGGCCAGGAGATGGCCGCCAGCGCTCTCCTCGCCGCCCGCGTCGAGCTTGAGATCGACGAGGTGAAGGACGAGGCGCGGGGGAAGCTCAAAGAGATGAAAGAGGGCCTGGTAGAGATACGGGGGCGGCTGAAAAAGCTGGCTTTCGAGGTTCGCAAGGGCGAGGCCGTCCAGAGCGTACTCGTGGAGGCCCGATTCGCCTCGGACAACTCGTGCGTGGAGATCTCGTGCGTGGAGATCGTGAGACTCGACACCGGAGAAATCGTCGAAACCCGCCCACTCACGGAGGAGGACCGTCAGATGGAAATCGACGAAGTCCTCGACCGAATCGAGGAGGACTCCAAGTCGTCTGATGCTGAGCCGAGCACCGAAACGGAATCAGAG